>NZ_JBCIUO010000005.1:90138-185535 GCF_039031195.1 Romboutsia sp. MSSM.1001216sp_RTP31141st1_G3_RTP31141_220114
CATTCCTATTTTTAGCTTATATGTATTTATGTCCTTTTAATTATTTTAATTTGTGCGCATTTATGCTATATAAAATTGTTAACTTTCATTTGATTTTCATTAATGTTTTATCAATAAACTTGTATCTTAAAATAAAAAAGACTATTCGAATAATATTTAAATATTATCTGAATAGTCGGTTGCACTATTAACTCCATATACCTCAAGTGCCCATATACAAGGTATACTTCTTCGCTCCTAATTTTAACTTTTGAATATAATTATATAATCTCAGTGACTTATTATACCCTTTAATTTAGTTAAAGTCAATTTTAGATTTTTTTATAGTAAATTTTAACTTATTTTTTATCTATATTTATCAAGTTCTCTTAAACATGCCACTGTAATTTCATCTTGTGGATCTAATTCATAAGCTCTTTCTATATAATATATAGCATCATCTATATCACCTTTGTTTAGATATGCCATCCCTAAATTGCATAATATTTCTGGATCTTCTTTTATTTTAGCTGCTTGTTCAAAGTGTTCTATAGCTTTATCTATATTGAACATACTAGCTTCACAAAGGCCTAGTTCAACCATTGTATCTACTTGATGTGGTTTAGTTATAAGTATTTTTTCAAAATATTTCTTAGCTTCTTCAAATTCACCCATATTTTTATAAGCTAATCCTATCATAAATAATAAGTTCCACCAATCAGGATGATCTTGTTCAAGAGGTAATAATTTTTCTAGTCCTTCTTCACATTTTCCTTGGAATACTAAATTATAACCTTCTTCATATTGAACTTTAAAGTCCATCTTTCCTATATTTTCTTGAACCTCTGCCATTAAGTCTGCATCTAACCCTAATTTTTGTGCTTCTTCCCATATAACTCTAGCTTTTAAATATTGACCTTGATTGTAGTAATGATATCCTAAATGATAGTAAGCTAAAGCAAAATTTTCATCTAATTGTATAACCATTTCTAACTTTTCTAAAGCTTCTAATAAAAACTTATTCATAGCTTCCTTATCCATATCTTTTTGATACTGCTTTGCTAATTCTTGGCAAACTATTGAATAATGATATAATCCATCTATGTCATTTGGATACATACTTATCATGGCTTTTAAATATATTAATGAGTCAGTTATCTCACCAATATCAAAGTATTTTTTAGACATATAGCCCATATATTCTTTTATATTTATATTTACTTTTTTGCTAAAGGCATCTAGAAACTTTCTGTATTCTTCATTATACTTAAATTGGCTATCAATACCCATTATATATATCATAGCATCGGCTATAGACATTGTATTTATCTTATCTTGTGCTGTCTTTTCTTTTATTCCTTTAACTAATACCTCATTTTTTATAGGTACATCTAATCCACCCTTAGGTATAGTGTAACCTTCTAAGTTAAATTCTCCACCATGTTTTATAGTTATAAAAGATAATTCTTCTGTTTTCTTTAATAAATACTTCTCTATTTTAAACTTCATTTTTTCCTCCTTTGTAACTTCACATAATAATTTTTAATCTATTAATGTTTATACCCATTAAAAATTTATTTGATATGTTTTCATAATATATAATACCAATATGTATTAATTAGCATTTAATATAATATATTATATGTTAACACTATATGACTTTGACTTTTCAAAAACTTTGTTATCATCATCATAGACAAATAAAACTATATTTTTGGTCTCTTTTATATTAGCATGTATATCTTCTTTTAACTTTAATATATCGAATCTAAATGGTTCAAAATGAACATATTTTATTATATGCTTAGCTGGTTTATTTTCAAACTGTGGTATATATTTTAATATGTTATCTTCATTTTGTAAGAACATATGACATCTATTTTTAAAATCTTCTACATCTTCTTTATTGAATATTTGAAGTAAATTTGAAGTTTTACCTAATGATATATAATCATACTTTAATATATCATTAAATAATTCATTTTTATCATTTATCTTATCGTTGTAGAAATCTAATAATATTTTATATAATTGATTCTTACCTTGTGCTACATCAAAATACCCATTTTCATCAAAGTAAGTTGCAAATTCTTCAAAGAATTTAAATGGACTTTGCTCATAATAATTATGTATTATGTATCTCATTGACAATACAAAGTTTTTAGAGTTATAGTATCTTTCTAGTATTTCTTCTATATCTTTTAACTTTATCATTTCGCTATAACTTATATAATCATTATATAATACTTCATATGGTGTATAATCTTTGTATCTATATCCATGTTCTTTTGCAGTATTTCTTATACCAGTTCCTTTTATCATCTTTAAGAACCCTAATTGTATATGCTCTATACCTAAATTAAATACATCATTAAATGAATTTTCAAAGCTTGCATAATCTTCATATGGAAGTCCCGCTATTAAATCTAAATGTTGATGTATATTTCTATACGATGCTACTTTTTTAACTGCATAAGATAATTTTTCAAAATCATCTCTTCTTCCAACTGCATCAAGAGTTTTCTGATTTGTGCTTTGTACTCCTATTTCAAATTGGAATAACCCTTCTTTGCAATCTTTTAAGAAGTTTAGTGTTTCCTCATCTAATAAGTGTGCTGTGACTTCAAAATGATATGTTGTATAACCATTGTCATTTTCCATAAGGAAATTCATTATTTCTTGTGCAAACTTCTTGTTAGCATTGAAAGTTCTGTCTATAAACTTTATTTGAGATACCCTTGCATCTATTAATGCCTTTAAATCTTTTTTTACTCTATCTATACTAAAATATCTTAATCCTTCAAGTGTTGAAGATAAGCAGTATTGGCAATTAAAAGGACACCCTCTAGATGTTTCATAGTAAACAATTCTATTTTCATATTCTGCTGGATTTAAATGATCATAAGGACTAGGTATTTCATCTAGATTTTGTAATAATTCCTTAGGTTTAGTTACAACTATCTCATCGTTATTTCTATAAACTATACCTTCTACATCTTCTAAAGATTTTTGTCCTTTTAGATACATTACCAAATCTCTAAAAACTAATTCTCCCTCTCCATAAAGTATATAGTCTACAAATGAGTGCTTTTCCATAAAGCTTTCGCTATCATAAGTTACCTCTGGCCCACCTAGAGCTATCTTTATACTTGGCTTTACTTTCTTTATATTATGGCATAATCTAACTATATCGTTTACGTTCCATATATAAGTTGAAAATAGTATTACATCATAATCATGTTTGTGTATATCTTTTAATATATAATCTAAATCATTATTTATTGTATATTCTTTTAAATCTACTTCTACTAAGTCTTTTACAAACTCTTTTAAATATCTTATTGCTAAATTTGTATGTATAAATTTTGAATTTAACGTTGTTAATAAAATTTTCAATTATTTCACCTCTTTTTTCATTTATGCTATGATTTTCTGTACATTTTAGGTTAAAATACTATATGTAGTATATTATCATTTTTTTCTTTAATAGAAGGTTTTTTAAACCTTTTTGTAGAATAATAGTATCATAATTATATCTAATTTAGAAAGGAAGTTTTTTATGGAATTAATCGATCAAGTATCTATCAATGCCTTATCAAAAAGGGACTTATTGCTTATTATAAAAGCCTTAGAGTATACAAATGAAAATACTGGACTTAATGAATTTATAGATTTAAGAAACAGTATAATAAAAGAACTATGCTTTTTAACTGATACTAGCGAAGAAGATTTTGTTAATTACCTAGAAAATACTAACTAAGATTTTTTAAATTTAAGATTATATATTCCTGATTTAGCTTTGACTCCTATCTCAAGAATATCATTTTTAAAATCTTTTTTTATAATTTCAATTTGATTAAATATCGGATCTATAGTAATTTCCCCTACTTCTAATTTAATTAGGGATCTTGGATCTACACGATTATTATAAATCTTTTTGTTAATTATATATTTTCTTAGTTTAATTACATATTCAGCCATTGATAAGGTGAAGTCTATATTGTTTATATTTAAATTCTCTTCGAAGTTTAGTATAGATAGTATAGATTTTTTTATACTTAATATTCCATTATCACTTATTTCCCTATCTTCAATATATATATCATACAATACATTTAACATATTTATTAATACTTTATCTTCTTCGTATTCATATACTTTTAAATCTATATACTTGTCTATTATTTGTATTGCTTTAATTCGTTCCATTTGAAACTTAACTACTTGAGATTTATCTAATTCCATTGTAAATCCTATAATTTTTTCTTTTGCACTTTGCAATAATTCTTCATATTCTACATTTTTATTTTCTATTAATTTATGGATTATAATATTATAGCAAATAGCACTTAATATATACTCATATGTATTTTCTTCTATTTTAAGAAACCTTATATACTTACTCACTAAATCAATAACAACTTCTTCACTTTTATCTGCGTTTGTGTTTGAAAGTATTACTGGAAGTAATATATTTATTATATTTTTACTACTTAACTTCTCTCCATAAAATTTATAGTATATTAATTCATCTCTTAGTCTATTGCTATCTATATATACATATCTCTGTATTTTATCATCAATAAGACATTTTGTATTTATTATTATTAAATCTTTTAATGATTTGTCATTCATTTCAAATGCTGATATATATGCATTTTTTATATTATTTTCTATTGTAGTATTAGCTATCATACTCTTAACCTTTCTCATATGAAACTCTATATTACTTTATTGTTATCATCTATTATACTTAATATACTTTGCTTTGACTAACCAAAAAAAAGAGACAGTTTTTCACTGCCATTTTAAAACTTAATTATATTTAATAAACTATATAAATTATTACTAATTATATTTTTACATAAATTTAAAATAAATATATTAGAAAATATTATAGTGGTAACTAGAACCAATAGTTTTAGCTACCACTGTATATTATATCTAAATTATAATATTAATTTTTAATCAATATTATAATTACATTCTTTCTGGTGCATGCATACCTAATAACTTAAGAGCATTCTCTATTGTTTGTCTAGTAGCAGCAACTAAAGCAAGTCTTGCTTTTCTTAATTCAACATCTTCAACTAATATGGCATTGTCATGGTAGAATTTATTGAATGCTTGTGCTAAATCTAATACAAATCTAGTTATTATGTGTGGTTCATTCTTTCTTAAAGCATTAAGTATAGACTTGTTGAAAGATGCTATAACCTTTAATACTTCTGAACTATCTTCATCATTTAATAATTCATAATTTATATCTGTAGTTATTTCTTCATTAGCTTTTCTTAAAACTGCACAACATCTTGCATGAGTATATTGAACGTATGGTCCAGTTTCTCCATCAAAGCTTAAAGTTCTTTCCCATGAGAATGTATAATCTTTTATTCTGCTGTTAGATAGCTCTTGGAACACAACAGCTCCAACACCTACTTGCTTAGCTATTTCATCAACATTTAATGCATTAGGATTTTTAGCTAACATTGTTTCTTTTGTTTTTTCTATAGCTTGCTTTAATACGTCTTCTAAGAATACTACTCTACCTTTTCTTGTAGACATTGTTCCATTTTCTAAAGCAACCATACCAAATGGTACATGTACCATATCTTTAGCCCATTCAAATCCAACTAATTCTAGAACTTTGAATAATTGTTGGAAATGTAAGCTTTGTTGAGAACCAACTACATATATACACTTGTCGAAATCATAATTATTCTTTCTATAAACTGCAGCTGCTAAGTCTCTAGTCATGTATAATGTTGAACCATCATTTTTAGTTATAAGAGCTGGTGGCATATTGAATTCTTCTAACTCAACAACATTTGTTCCTTGAGATTCTTTTAATAATCCTTTTTCTTTTATAGTTTCTATTACTGAGTCCATTTTGTCAGAGTAGAAACTTTCTCCATTATATGAATCAAACTCTATATCTAATAAGTCATAAACTCTAGCAAATTCTTTTAAACTTTCATCTCTGAACCATTGCCATAATGCTTTAGCTTCAGCATCTCCATTTTCTAATTTAGTGAACCAAGCTCTTGCCTCATCTTCCATCTCTGGGTGCTTTTCAGCTTCATCATGGAATTGTATGTATAATTTTAATAATTCTGGTATTGGGTTGGCTTCTACAGCTTCTTTACTACCCCATAATTTGAAAGCTACTATTAACTTACCAAATTGAGTTCCGTAGTCTCCTAAGTGATTTATTCTTACTGTATTGTATCCTTGAGAATCATATATTTTGTATAAAGAATTTCCTATAACAGTAGTTCTTATATGCCCTATATGGAATGGCTTAGCGATATTTGGAGATGAGAAGTCTATTACAACTGTCTTATCCTTTCCTAAATCACTGTGTCCGTACTTTTCTTTTTGAGTTAAAACATCATTTATAACATTTTTAGCTAATTGAGATTTGTCAACGAAGAAGTTAACATATCCTCCTAAAGGTAATACCTTAGATATTGCTCCTTTAGCTTCTATTTTTTCTGCTAATTCTGCCGCTATCATATTTGGAGCTTTTCTAAATACTTTTGCTAATTTAAAGCAAGGAAATGCATAATCTCCCATTTCTTTGTTTGGTGGTACTTCTATAAGACCAACTATTTCTTCTAATGTTAAATCTTCTATGTTTTCTTTTAAGCAGTTTGCTATTTCTATCTTAAAATCTTGCATTATATTTCTCCTCTCATATTCTTATTATTTTATGGTAAATCAATTTATGAGTTTTTTCAAGTTATTTGGTTTATTTATTAACTATATTTTAGCAATATTCTTATTTATAATACAATTTTGTATAAGTTAATTATTCCATTTAAATTTAAAATAAAAATTTACTTTACTTATAGTTCTTTTTCACTTATTACTTTTATTCCATTTTCTATTAATAAGGCAGCAGTAACTCCTAATCCATCCTTCTTTTTACCTGCAAAACTTCCATCATATATATAACTTGAACCACAAGATGGACTTCCATCTTTTAATATAGCCTCTTTGCAGTTATATAATTTAGCTATTTTTAAAGCTTCATCTGCTCCATTTCTAAACTTTTTAGTTACATCCAATCTTTGCTTATTAATTACACTTGCTTTTCCTTTTATAACATCATATCCATCTAATTTAACTATTTCTGAAGGTTCTCTTGGTGTACTCATTCCTCCTAATTGTTCTGGACATACTATTATAAACTCTTTACCTTCTAAGAACTTTTTTACATTTTCATTTTTATTATTTTCTCCATTGTACTTACAATTTATTCCAAGTAAGCATGCTGATACTAAAATCATATTGTACCACCTTATATATATTACTTTTATAAAAAATTTGCTATATCGCAAAATTATATATTTTAAACATCTAACGATATAGTGAACAAATCATTTTTTATTTTAGATTTACGATAGTAACTCCAGCTCCACCTTCTCCATATTGTCCAGCTCTTTGAGACTTAACATGTCTATTTCTCTTTAAGACATCTTGTAGTCCAGATTTTAATACTCCAGTTCCTACGCCATGTATAACAGTTACCATTTCAAGGCCAGCTACATAAGCATCATCTAAATATTTTTCAACTTCCATTATAGCCTCTTCTAAATTCATACCTCTTAAATCTACTTCGCTTTTTACTCTTCCTGATTTAGCTTTTATTATACTTCTTGTTGATTTAGTGATTGTTGTTTTATGGTCTTTTTTAACTTTTTGAAGAGACTTAAACGGTAGATTCATCTTCATTATTCCTATTTGAACAACAGCTTCTTTTTTATTGTTATCAACTGAAACAACGCTACCTTGTTGATTTAAAGTTATAACTTTTACTTCTTCCCCAACTTTTAAGTCTTTTACTTCTTTACTTGATACTTTAGGAACAATCATGCTCTTAACAGTTGGTTGAAGACTTCCCATTGAACTAGATATTTCTTTTCTAAGCGCCTCTATCCTTTGATTCTTTTCTTTAGATGCTCTTTCTTTTTCTAGTTCTCTAAGTTCTTTTACTATTAAATCTACTTCTTCTTTTGCTTGTCTTGTTATTCTAAAGGCTTCTTGTCTTGATCTTTCCATTATCTTTTCTTTTTGTTCACTCATTTTCGCAAGCTTTTCATCGTACTCAGCCTTTAGTTTTTCTATTTCTGACTTTAATTTTTCGGCTTCTTCTCTATCTTCTTCAGCTTTAATTCTATTTTTCTCTACATTTTGAAGCACATCTTCTATTGCTATATTATCACTATCTATAAACTCTCTAGCTCTACTTATTACATAATCACTTAGCCCTAACTTTCTAGAAATCTCAAAGGCATTTGATTTCCCTGGAACACCTATAAGTAATCTATACGTAGGACTTAAAGTTTCTAAGTCAAAATCAACAGCTGCATTTTCAACACCTTCTTTAGTAAGTGCATAGTTCTTTAATTCACTATAGTGTGTTGTAGCTATACATTTAGCTCCAATGCTTTTTACATCTTCAAGTATAGCTATTGCAAGAGCCGCTCCTTCTATTGGGTCAGTTCCAGCTCCAAGCTCGTCAAATATTACTAAAGAGTCTTCTGTTACTTCTTTTAATATAGATACTATATTTGTCATATGAGATGAAAATGTAGATAAGCTTTGCTCTATACTTTGCTCATCACCAATATCTGCAAATACATTATCATATACACACATACTACTTCCAAAATCAGCAGGTATGTGAAGTCCACTTTGATTCATAAGTGCAAATAAACCAACAGTTTTGATAGTTACAGTTTTACCACCTGTATTAGGTCCTGTTATAAGTAATGTATGGAATTCTCTCCCTAAATAAATTGAGTTTGGAACAACAGTATCTTTATCTAGTAATGGATGTCTTCCCTTTTTTATATTTATAAATTTATCTTCATTTAAAGTAGGTTCTATACCTCTCATTTGTATAGATAATTTTCCCTTAGCAAAAGCAAAGTCTAATCTTCCTAATATCTCTTGGTTAGCTAATAGTTCATTACTTATTTCTCCTACCTTAGAAGATAATTCTGCTAATATTTTTTCTATCTCTTCTTTTTCTTGAAGTCTTAATTGCCTTAATTCATTATTCATATCAACTATACTCATAGGCTCTATAAATAATGTTGCTCCAGATGATGATTGATCATGGACAATACCAGCTACTTGTGATCTATATTCAGCTTTTACTGGCACAACAAATCTATCTCCTCTTACAGATATAATTGCATCTTGTAAGTACTTTTGATATGTAGTTGAAGATATTATTGAGTTTAACTTAGATCTTATAGATTGATTCTTTTGTACTATTCTTCTTCTTATATTTCTAAGCTCACTAGATGCATTATCAGATATTTCTACCTCACTTATTATTGCATTGAAAATTTCTTCTTCTAAATCTCTATATGTGTATAAAGAATTTGATAGGGATTGTATTATTGGGTAGTTAAAATCTTCTTCTTCACTAGATGCTAAATTATTACTAAGCATTCTAGCTACTCTTAAAGTATTTCCTATCATTAGTAAGCTACCTGGGTCTAATGCTGCCCCTACACTTGCTCTCTTTACCTTATCTTCTATATCGTATATTCCCTGTAATCCAACAAAACCTCTTTTTATAAGTATGGCTTGTGCCTCACTTGTTTCCTCTAATCTTGACTTAACTTCATTAAAGTCAGAACTTGGTGTTAGTTTTTCTATGTATCTCATACCTAATGAAGATGATGCTTTGCTTTTCAATAGGTCTATTATTTTATCAAATTCTAAAACCTTTAGTGCTTTTGAATTCATTATTTCCTCCTTGAATCTATATCTATATAATTACGTTTATTTTATGTATATTTGTATTATACTATTTGTATAGCTAACTAATATTATACATAAATATAGTTGTTTATAATAGGATAAAAACTGTATTTTGCTATATATATAAACTTATTAGTTTCAAAACTAACTATTTATTTTGGAATATATTAGATTTAGTGTTATAATATAATTATATTATTTAAGTTTCATGCTTTTTACTTAGCATATACTTAAATATTTAATTTCATCTAAAAGGAGTGAATACTTATGGAAAACGTATTAAAAGGTTTAAATC
This sequence comes from Romboutsia sp. MSSM.1001216sp_RTP31141st1_G3_RTP31141_220114, assembly GCF_039031195.1. NCBI lineage: Bacteria > Bacillati > Bacillota > Clostridia > Peptostreptococcales > Peptostreptococcaceae > Romboutsia > Romboutsia sp. MSSM.1001216sp_RTP31141st1_G3_RTP31141_220114. Next base: position 100,196 of record NZ_JBCIUO010000005.1, read on the forward strand.
CAGAGCTTGTTTTTAATTATTTTGAAGAGATATCTCAGATACCTCGTGGTTCTGGAAATGAAAAAGCTATAAGTGATTATCTAAAAAAATTTGGTGAAGACTTAGGCTTAGAAACTATCCAAGATGATGCGTTAAATATCATAATAAGAAAACCTGCTACAAAAGGATATGAAAACTGTCCAGGTGTTATACTTCAAGGTCATATGGATATGGTTTGTGAAAAAAATAAAAACACAGAACATGACTTTACTAAAGACCCAATAAAATTAAGAATAGAAGATGACATGATATATGCTACAGGAACTACTCTTGGTGCTGATAACGGTATAGCTGTTGCTATGGGTATGGCTGTACTTGCATCTAATGATTTAGCACATCCTCAAATAGAAGTTTTAATAACTTCAGATGAAGAGGCTGGAATGAGTGGAGCTATGGCTCTTGACGGTTCTAATCTTAAAGGACAATACATAATAAACCTTGATTCAGAAGAAGAAGGTTTCTTACTTGTAAGTTGTGCTGGTGGGGTTACTGCTCACTCTAAATTAAATGCTGAGTTTACCAATGTAGATGCTAACAAACAAGCTCTACTAGTTGATATAAAAGGACTTCTTGGTGGACACTCAGGAATGGATATAATAAAACAAAGAGCTAACTCTAATATATTAATGGGAAGACTTTTAAACTCATTATGTGTTGACTTTGACTTAGCAAAAGTTGAAGGTGGTTCTAAAAACAATGCTATACCTCGTGAGTGCGAAGCTGTTATAGTAGTTGATAAGAATGATGTAGAAAAAGCTATGGCATGTATAAAAGAAATGGAAAACACTTTCAGACATGAATTTGCTTCTTCTGATCCTGACATAGTTGTAGAATGTAAAGAAACTACTGTTGAAAAGGTTCTTACTAATGATTGTAAAAATAATGTAATAAGAACTTTAAACTTAATACCTAATGGAATCCAAACTATGAGTATGGATATAGAAGGACTTGTTGAAAGTTCTACTAACTTAGGTGTTGTTAGAACTCTTGAAAATGAAGTAACTTTTGAATGTGCTGTTAGAAGTTCAGTTACTTCTTTAAAAGAAAATATAACTAATAAAATGAACTTATTATCTCAAACTTTAGGTGGAGAATTTACTTTAGAAAGTGATTACCCAGCATGGGAATATGCTAAAGGTTCTAAATTAGAAGATATATGTGTCCATACTTATGAAAAATTAAATGGTAAAAAGCCTATTATAAAAGCTTTACATGCTGGTCTTGAATGTGGATTATTATTAGACAAAATGCCTCATGCACAAGCTATATCTTTTGGACCTAACATGTTTGAAGTTCATACACCAAATGAGCATTTAAGTATATCTTCAACTACTCGTACTTGGGAATACTTAGTTGCTATATTAAAATCAATGAATGAACATAACTAAGATTAGTTTCTTGTTAAACATAAAATAAGTAGGGAATTTGCCCTACTTATTTTATGTTTAATCTAATTTTACCTTTATAGCTTTATCTTCAAGAACTTCCTTAACATTATATTTATCATCTACAATAGTTGGTACGATTTTTAATTCGCTATAATTATTAGATGTATTTTTATATTTCTCAACTACTTCATGCGTTCCATTATTTACATTCATCCCATCTGGAATTATTTCCTTATTATTTTCATCTTTTACTTTTAATCTTATACGATCAAAATCAACATTATTTATTCCTAGAAACTTATACTTTATTTCTACAGATAGAGGCGAAGCTATTACTTCACTAAATTCTATGCTAGCTACTTTATTATTTAATGAAAATTCTATAACTTCATCTATTGAATATGATTTAGATTTATCTATTAAATCCTCTCCCTTTATGTCTATATTAAACTCCCAGTTTCCTCTTATAATCCCAGAATGTGGACCACCAGCTTTTTTAACCTCATCATAAGATTTATATTGAGATTCCCAATCTTGTTCAAGATGAAGTTTTTTAATTTGAATTTTGAAATTATATATTTTATCTTTGTTTATAACATAAGGAAATTCATCTTTTTTAACTCGTTCAGAATTAATGTCGTTGCCTTCTTTAATAGTCATATCTATTCCTTGTTCCATAACAACATCTACTGATTTTTCTTTTTTTTGATAATGATCTCCTATTGCCCAAGATTGACCTTCATACTTAACTCCATCTATATATATATTGTTTATTTCTCCTACCGTTAATAGTGTTTCCTCTCTTCCCCATTTATCAAATGACCACTCTTTCTGTTGCTTCTCTGTGAAATCTTTGAATGGATTAAATTTGCTGTAATCAACATTTAAGTTTAGTATCAAGCTTCCATTATCTAAAATTACATCTTTAAGTGAAATCTTTACATTTTTATCTATCGCTACCTTATTTATATTGTACTTATAATCTTCAAGTTCTTCTTTTTTCATATTTACAATATCACCTAATGAATACCAAAATCTTTCTATGTCTGCCCATATATTATTATCTAGAATAATACCACTACTTAAAATTGCTAATAATGAAGCTGCTACTATACCTCTTTTAAATCTTTTATTCTTATTTCTATTTCTAATTTTTATTTTCATTTTATTTTTAAGCTCATCATTATTATCAAACTTTACTTCTTCATAATCATCTACATTCATTTTTACATCATTTAATATTTCAAAATCGTCCTTCATACTTAACCTCCCTATTTAGATATACTTTCCCTAATTCTTTTTCGCCCTCTGGATAAACGATTATATAAATTAGACACCTTTGCGTTATTTTTCACTGCTATACTCTCCAAACTTTCACCTTCTAAATAGTGTTTTATAAAAAGTTCCCTATCTTTATCATTTAAATGACTTAGTATCTCTTTTATTTCTTCCTCAATTTCAGCTTTCATTAAATCAGTATCTATGTAATATAATTCTTGACTTATATCAGTAGTTTCAATTTTTGATATATACTTTCTTTTATAATCTATCGCTTTATATTTTGATATTGCACATACCCAGTTTTTAAAATCATTCTTGCTTTTATCAAAACTTTTTATACTATCCCATATAGATAAAAGTACATCACTTACACACTCTTCCTCATAATTTATAAGTACACCTAAATGTCTTCTAATTACTGATGTTATTAGACCCCTATAACTATCTATTAACATCTCCATTCCTTCTTCTTTCCTTTTCCTTATATACTTAATAATCAATTCATCTTGCAAAATAATTCCTCCTTACCCTCTTTTATAAAAGCTTTTATACTAACTAATACGTAATCTATATAAAAATCCTATCAACTTAGTTCAAAATTTTTTATTATTTACACGAAATTAAAGCAGAGTTTCACATTAACAAAACTCTGCTTTATAAAAATTTTATAAATTTATTAATAAAATTAATTACAATATAACCCATCCGCCCATTATCTGACTTACTTCAAATCCTCTTTTTTTGTACATTTCATAGGCTATTTTATTTTGTTCTATGACTATAAGCGCAATTTCTTTAACTTGTCTCTCTGCTAAAAACTGTATTGCTGTTTCTATTATTCTCTTTCCATACCCCTTGCCTCTATATTTTTTACATAATCCAATATCAAATAATCCCTTGTCACTTTCAATAATAATTTCTATAAATCCGATTTCATTATCTTCTTCATCTAATACTATAAAATATCTATTATTATCATTTTTACTTTTTTCTATATTTTTGTTTACAGTGTCAATATTTGTTACTGTACCATGTGGCATATCACTAAATGAATCATTATAAATATCTATATACCTTAACTTATTTTCTTCATTTAAACTTTTTAGCTTCAATAATTTATTCCTCTTACACCTATCCTTTAATACCATTTCAAAAGAATTGTATTCTATTTTAAAGTTTAGTTTATTTATCTCTTCATTAGATATTTCTTGTTTATTTATTCCTAATCTTATATCCGTCGCTCCTTTTGCTTTAGATATGTTAACAGATTCTTCTACTAGTTTTCTTATTATTTCAACTTTATCTGTTATATCCTTAGCACATTTTATTTGGTGAATATATGCACTTTTTAATATTTTTGCTACTTCTAAAACTACGCATATACTCGCCACTACTTTATTTTCCTCAAAATAAAATAATGCACCTTCACCATATTCATATATTTTTATATTAAATTTATCATCCAATTCTTCTAATAAATTAACTGAATTTTCCTTAACTTTTATGAATTTATAAACTTCATTCTTTTCTATATTACTCAAATTAGTATATGATTTTATATATCCCATAAATTTCCCCTTTTGTTTCAATTCCTCATCTTTCGTTTTTAATCTATTTAACCTTATATTTATTATAAATACATCTATAACAAAGTACCATTCCTACTATCATAAATGGAGATAGTATAGCAATAACTATACTTCCTACCATAGAGCCAAGTAATGGTATCAATAAAAATGATAATCCATATGAAATCCACATAATTCCATTTGCCCTATTATATGCTTTTATATTACTTATTTCTTCTGATTTAACTGTAGTCCCTGCCCAAAAGTGCATAGGAGTTTTTCTTTTAAATGAATATATTCCTATTCCTACAAAAATTAAAACTGCAGGCATTATTGATATAGCTATTACTATATCATCTTTTTGAGTATAGCTTGTTTGGCTAGACTTAAAATTGTTGCATTTAACCGAATTTGTGCTACTTTTTAAATTATACTTTTTTATTAATTGATTATATGTTTCTATTGTTTTATTACTATCTTTATCATTGTATATTAAGGTTTTATTACTTGTTGTGATTTTTATATATGGTTTGCTATTACGATACACATATAGCTTCCCCTTTTCATCTCCGTCTATTTGGAAAGTTCCCCTTAAATATGTTTCTGTGCTAGTGCCTTTTATTTTATTTCCTATAGGAATGTCATCTAATAGCTCTACTGCTTTAATATCCTTTATATATATGTTATCTATTTTTATCCTTATTTTATCTTCTTCAAAATGCATTTTATGAGGACTATAGTCTATATTAAAAAATATAATTAAACCTATAATTACAACTATCATTATCCCAAAGACTATCTTTTCATATTTATTAGAAAACATAATATACCCCCTTATATAAGTAAAGATATATAAGTTAACATGTTAAAGCCAACTTATATATCTTTTATATACATTACTTCATATATAACCCCTCTAGCTTCATATCTTCATTATAAGTGATTGTAAACTGTGCTTTCCCATTATCAAATTCCACAACTTCTACTACAGTAACTAAATCTTCATTACCTATTAATTCTTCTTTGTTAATAGATTTAAATTTACCTAGTTTATCTATCATAGGTTGTAATGATTCTTTTAATTGCTCTGCACTTATTTTAGCTTTCAAATTATCGCTCATTTTATCTACAACTTTATCATATTCTTCATCGCAAAGCATATTAACTATTCCTTGAACATCTTTTTTTAAAACTTCTTCATCATAAACATCACTTAACTTTGAAGTAGTACATCCCCCTAGTACAACTCCTGTTAAAAATACTAATAATAGCATTTTTATTTTTTTCATAACACATCCCCCTTATTTTATTAGTATTGCAATATTTTTCGTTTGGTAGTTTATTTAATTTTATTATAATTCCTAATACATTTGATAATCAAATAAATATACATAGGATACAATAGATTATACTTATATTACATTTTAAATCTCTTTTTCTATTAATAAAAATTTATTACGAGCAAAAAAATAGGGGCATATACCCCTATCAAATTATTTATTATTTAATAAAGAATTTAAATATAATCCTAAAATTCTTTCCCTATATTAACAAAAAACTATTTTTCGAACGATATTTAAATATATCCTGTAGCATAAATTTACTTATATACATAAATATTAATTGCTTTTACATAATAAGTCATTCAATACCTCAAAATCATTTCCAGCTATAACTAACACATCTTGAGGAAGAATTTGAGTAGATCCATTTGGAATCAATACTTCCTTGTTACGCTTTATCATTACGATAAGTATATCCTCTGGTATATTTGAATCCATTATAGCTTTATTTGCAATGCCACTATTATTTTGAACCGTTATTTCTAATAAATTTGTACCTATCTCTTCCCTGTAATCATTGAATGTCTTTAATACTGGAGACTTATCATCAATTAAGTCGAGCTTTTTAGCTACTGTAGGTAAAAGTGTACCTTGTATCGCAACAGAGAACAAAGCAACAAAAAATACTATATGGAAAATATCACTTTCAACAGGAACTCCATAAGTTACTGCATATATTGCAAAAACTATTGAAGCAGCACCTCTAAGACCTACCCAAGATACAAAAGCTTGTTGCTTTAAAGGAATTTTAAACCAACTTAGTATGCTAAAAATTGCTATTGGTCTTGCTATACAAATCATAAATATAGATATAGAAATACCTTTTATCATTACAGAAGGTATTTGCGATGGGAATGATAGCAGTCCTAATATGAAAAATAACATTATTTGCATAATCCATGAAATTCCATCAAAAAATTGGAACATACTTTTTTTATGTGGTATCTTACTGTTACCTATCATAATACCAGTCATATATACAGATAAATATCCATTTCCACCAAAATGCTCACTTAAAGCATAAGATAGTACTGCTATTCCCATAACAAATATAGGATAAAATCCATCTATTTCAAACTTGGTATTTCTTAATAAATAAATTGTAAGCTTACCTAATAAAACAGCCGATAAAATTCCAACTACAACTTGATTTAAAAGCATTGGTATTATGGTATCATATCCTTTATCTGCCATTAATCCTAAAATAATTATAGTCAACATATATGCTAAAGGGTCATTGCTTCCACTTTCAATCTCTAATATTGAAGCAATAGATCCCTTTAAGTTTAACTTTTGAGAACGTAATATTGCGAAAACTGATGCCGCATCTGTAGATGCAACTATCGATCCTATAAGTAATCCTTCTAATAAAGAAGTATCAAATACCTTAAAGCAAAATATTCCTGTTAAACCAGCAGTTATAACAACACCTACTGTTGATAGAAGTATTGATGGAACAGCAACTGGTTTTGCCATATCCCAACTAGTACCAAATCCTCCATAGAACATTATAAAAACTAATCCTATAGAACATATCTGTCTTGTTAATTCATAGTTATCAAAATATATTCCAACAATACCATCAGATCCAGTCAACATTCCTAATCCTATAAAAATTAGAAGAATTGGGACTCCAAATTTATATAAAATTTTACTTGATGTTATACATATTAATAGAACTAATGAACACATAATCATTAAGTTTATCAAATAATTATTACCTCCTTTATTATAATTAATTAAGTTTAGTGAATTTTAATTTAAGGTTTTAGAATTTTTATAGGCAGGATTTTAAATAATACTGGAATTATATTTAAAAACTTTATTTTTTATCTTACTGTTGTTATATAATTATTTTATGTTAAATTTATTCTTTTATGTTAGGTTAGATTTCTTATCCTTAAGTTTAAAATAACATAAAATTCTATACTTTGTATATGTTTTTTGTGTTAAATATTTGTTAAAAAAATATTCTAATTTTCTACTATTATTTTAAGATATTTTATTTAACAAAAAAGATAGTAATTGATTACTATCTTTTTTATAATTTATTAAATTGTTTAAATCAATATAATTTACACTTTATAACTAAAAAATATCAATTCCTTTTTTCTTGTAAAATGTAATAGAGAAAAATATAGTTAAAAATTCTGCTATCGGTATAGCTAACCATATACCATTTACACCTATAATTTTAGGTAATATAACTATTGTTGCTACAACAAATATAAGCGACCTAAATCCAGATATTATTGCAGATATATGACCATTTCCTATAGCAGTAAAATAACCCGACATAAATATATTAATTCCAATTAATAAAAATCCATATGAAAATAGCTTTATACCCTCAGTTGCTATATTGTATACTTCTATATCTTTTGTAAATAATCCTATTATGTCTTTTCCTAAAAACATTGATATTATAAATATAACAATCGAACTCCATCCGATAGTTACAAAGCTATGTTTTAAACTTTCTTTTACTTTTTCTTTATTTTTAGCTCCAAAATTATAACTAATCATTGGAGATATTCCAACTGCGATTCCAAAGTACACCGCTATAAAGAAGTAATACATGTAGATTATAATAGACATTGCTGCTATACCATTTTCTCCACTAAATACTAATATACTTTTATTAAATAAAAATGTAGTTATACCTGTTGATAATTCTGTAAACATCTCAGAGCTTCCATTATAACAAGAATTAAATAAGGCTATAAAGTTAGCCTTAGGTTTTATAAACGTTAAATTAGATTTACTTCCAACAAAGTATATTAATCCTATTATTCCTGATATAGTTATTGATATGTATGTTCCTAGCCCAGCTCCTAAGATTCCCATATTAAATATAACTATAAATAAAAAATCAAAAACTATATTAAGAATTAAACCTAAACTAGACATAATAAGTGCTACTTTGGGGCTACCATCTACCCGAGCATAATATTCAAAATATAGCTTAAACATCATAGGAATAGTCATTAATACAGTTACTAATCCATAAGTTTTTGCATAAGGTAGTAATCTTTCTGTTGTCCCTAAAAACATTAAAATTGGTTCTAGAAATATTGTACTTAATATAGTAAATACTATTCCTATAACTAATAATACTAATGTTATAAAAGAAAATAGTTGATTTGCTCCTTCTTCATCTTTTTCCCCCATTTTTATACCAACTAAGGCTCCTGAACCCGTTGCTAACATTACTGCTATACCAAATACAATACATGTTATTGGTATAACAATATTTATTGATGCTAATGCATCTGAATTTACAAATCTAGATACAAAAAATCCATCTATAGTTGTATAAAATGATAAAAATATCATTGTTGTAATTGAAGGCAATAAATACCTTAAAAATTCTTTATAACTTTGCTTTTTTGAAAATACAGCTTCCATTTAATTTCCTTTCTTTTTTACTATTTATATTTCTTGACATTAATAATTGTGAAGGATATAGTAACTATATTGTCAATACAAAAATTCCAATAAAAATATAAATATTTGGGGTGATATTATGAATATGAAGTTTACAGTTGGAGAGCTCGCTAAACTACATGGTATAAGTAAACAAACATTGATTTATTATGATAATATTGATTTATTCAAGCCTAATATTGTAGATAAAAATAATGGACATAGATACTATACTTCTGACCAATTAGAAGTATTAGATAGTATATTGCTTTTAAGAGAAATTGGAATCTCTATAAAAGATATAAAGAATTTTTTAATCAAAAGAGATGATAATAAAGCTTTAGCCCTTTTAAAAAATCAGAAACTTAAATTAAATCAACAATTGAAAAGTATACAAAAAACTATAAAAAGGTTAGAAAATAAAATAGATATAATAGAAAATTTAGACCTCCAAGAAAATGAAATCTTATTTAGTGAAATGGATTTAGAATATCTTGTTATTGAAAAAGTTGATTTTCCTTTTCAACTTTTACAAACAGACATAGCTCTTAAGAAATTGCTTAAAACTGCCAATGAAAAAAATTATCCCTACAACTATCAGTTAGGTACTATTATTTCACGCGAAAATTTATTTTCAAAACAATACACATCGGCTTCTTACGTTTTTTTGCCTCTTTATAAACACTTTAAAAGTAAAGATGTTATTGAAAAAACTAAAAGTATTTATGCTGTAACCTTGCACAAAGGTGAATATTGTGAGATTGGAAAAACATATGATAATTTAATAGATACTATAGTTAAAAATAATTACGAAATAATAGGTCCATCCTTTGAGTATTGTATATTAGATAGTTTAACTTCTTATACTTCAAAAGATTATATAACTAAAATTACAATTCCTGTAAGACGCCTTTAAATTTCATTTAGTTATGTAACTAATATGCTATTAGATATTATTTAATAAATTATTACAATTTAAAAGAGTAACAAATGCTTATTATAACTTAGCCTTTGTTACTCTTTTTGTATTATTTTTTATTTTTAAAATTAACCTTTGTTACATTATCCCTCTTAACTTTAGGTGCTAATTTTCCTTCTTTTAATCCTAATAATGACTCTATTTCATCAGGATAAAGACTTAATCCACAACTTGCTAAGTTATCCACTAAAGTAGCACCACTCATAATACCACTTTCAAGTATCATATCCACAGATTTTCTAAGTAAAACTGGACTTGTTGCTTTTATATTAGCATCTAATGGTTCCTTCTTGCTCCAACCTTGCTTATCCATTTGGTTCATTAAGTACATATATTTCTTATAATTAATAACGCCTAGCTGGTATCCTCTTAATATCATAGCCCATATTGGAACTATCCATTTTGCTTTTAATTCTACAAAATCCTCTATCTCATTAACATCTTTTAAATCTGGTAAGAATGTTTCTTCTGGCAATAAAAATGCACACGCAAATTCATCTTTTGAGAATTTTTTAGCTTGTATCCCCGCTTCAACACTAACCATGTATGCTAATTCATAAGCTAAGTCATAGTTTCTTGTAGTCGCTGATTTTTTATCATTTCCTAAAGATACTATATATCTAGTATTTTTATCAGTTGTTTGTTTTTGCGTAAACGCTAGTGCTCCTTTTGTATTTACATTAGTGTCTGTTACTATTATCCCATTATACTCTAACACGCTTAACACATTTCCTATAGGTCCATCACCTAATTCAAAATGTCTTCTTACTTTTGTTGCTAATGTCTCTATATCATCGTTTCTATTTAAGTTAGTTGGTATGTTCATTTCTGGGAATTGTATATATCCTTCTATAAAAGATAATATTTTATGTGCCATTACTAACTTTTCTTTGTATGAAATTTCTTCTACTCTAGGTATTCTCGATTCTGGCTTTATATGAGTACTATCAACTACAACTTTAATGTTATCCATTTGGAAGAAGTATTCTTTTGGAAACCTTAAAGCATTTGCTAATTTCATTTCATTTTCTGGAGTTGGCTTGTACTTTTCCTCTTCAAAAGCAATTATATCTTTTTTATTTATATTTATTTCTTTAGCTAGCATATCTATAGTTTTTCCTCTATACATTCTAGCTATTTTTAATCTTTTACCATTAAAAACTTTTTTTCTGCTCATAATATCCGTCTCTCTTTCAAGTTTATTTTATATATACAAAAGTTAAATTAATAAATTTTATGCAAATCTATATTAGCCATACATAATAAAAATATTTTATATTGGCTAAGTTATACGAATTTACTAAATTTAATTTATACTAAACTTTATATTATATATATTTAAAAATGCTCTGGATACTAATACCCAGAGCATTATTCAACTTTTATACTGTTGATAATATTATCATATTTATTAATTATAGTCAATTTATGTATATTATATCTCTATAGTCCTAGCTCATCACTTATTCCTTGCATTGCCTCTAGTGATAGTTGTGCAAATTCAGCAAATGGAATGCCTAATTCTTCTATGCTTCTCATTGCATCCCTGTTTGCTCCTGCTGCAAATTTAAGTTCTTTCATACGCTTAGTTATAGACTTTACTTTTACACTAGATAATTTCTTATCTGGATAAACTAAAGCTATGGCTGTTATAAATCCAGTTATTGGATCTGCTGCATATATAGCTTTATCAATTGTGCTTATTCTTTTTGTTCCATTATCTTCATTATGAGCTTTTATTGCTTGATATATGTAATCATTTCCAAAACCTTCATTTTTAAGTAATTCGATAGTTTTGATCCCATGCAATTTAGATTCTTCTGGATTATTTTTATAATCTAACATATCTGAATCTAAATCATGTAGTAATCCTGCTAATGCCCAGTCATCAGATTTTTCTGGTTCTAGTTTATTTCCTAAAGCTTTCATTACAGCTTCTACTGCATATGAGTGCTTTATTAGATGTTCAGATTTTAAATATTTATTTACTAATCCTACTGCTTGTTCTCTCATTTCCCAATACCTCCTATATAAATATTAAATCTATTATAATTTTTTAAGTAAATATATTTGATATTGTTGATAATACATATACTTACTATACAAATTTAATTTATTCTACTCCCTTGTAATAATGACCTGCACTTACACCTTTAGCATCTAATTCATTATAAAGTTTTGTAGCTTTACTTCCTAATTTGTAGTTGTTACTTAATACTTCTTGATATGCCTCTATTACCTTCTTAACAGTTTGACTATCTTCTAATGTAAAATCTAATCTAAATGTATTTATACCTATTTCATTTAGTTCGTATAAGTTATCTAACATACAAGTAACATTTGTATTATATATAGTTGTTCTACAGAATAGATCTTGTGATAATCTAAACTCTTCCCCTTTAGAGTTTCTTAGTGCATATGTGCTTTGGCTACATTTAGCAACTCTTTTATCTTTTTTGCAATCTCGAACTACTACTCCCATTGGACAGTATTCTGTTATCATAAGTGTAGTATATCCATAAACCACAGATTCTATATTAATATCTGTATATTTTATTGTTTCTCTTATTTCATTTATGTTTAATTCCTGAGATATACAAAGATTAGTTGCACCTATTTCTTTAAAGTAATTTATAGTTTCACTATTGAATGCATTTAAGTAGTAATCTATATTTAGCTCTTTACCTTTAAAATAATCTATAGCTCCCCATATACCTACTTGTATAGAATTTACTCCTATATTTTTAGCTTTTTCTAATTGCTTGTATTCCTTGCCTCTTATTATTCTAGGAGCTGAATATATAACATTTATATTATATTTTAGTCCAGCTTTTATAGCTTCTTCTAATGTTTTAGTATCTTCATAATATATTTTATCTATACCGCACTCAAGTGCACTTTGTAATTGTTCTAAATTTTTAACTTTAACAGATAAATTACTTACCGTATCTCGATTAAATTTAATTGGATTATATGATAATCTTCTATTTTTAAAATCTCTATTTTTTATCTTAACCCTTTCTTTGTCTAAAAGTTCTATACAATCTCTTCTCATCTGATTTAGTATACTTATTGGTAAACTTACGTTATCATCTAATTCTATATTTACACTATCCATTTCATAAGGAGTATTACCTAATTTCCTAAGCTGAGTTTCTATTTTTTCCTCACTTAAAGCTACTTTCATAGCCTTTTCAACTACTTTATCTCCTTCTATTGTGGCAGTATTTCCTTTTTTATCAGCTAATGTAAGTATTGGTTTTTTATCTAGCTTAACACTTATATATGAATCTATCATGTTTTTAACAAATTCTTTATCTTGAGTAAATGTAGCTTGTACTCTATCCATAAGTTCGCTATCTGATGTTTTAAATACTATTTGGTTTCTTTTAGCTTCACCTATAAAATCGAGTTCTATTATCTCTCCTTTATATCCTATAGTATCTATCTCACCATTTTTGATAATTCTTCCTATAGTTCCACCACCAAGATTTATTCCATCGCCTTTTTTAAGTGTATTTTCAAGTCTTATCTTTAATCTTTTAGCTTTTTTATTGTAATCTAATACCTTACCTACATATAATCCTTGATTGTTTGGAAGTTGTGAATTCATTACATCTGCGCCAACTTCTCCTAAAATAAGTCCTTTTGTAAATTTTCTATTAAATATAGTGTATAAATCACTTATTGTTTCATCTGAAACATTCACTTTTTTAGTTTGTAAGTATTCATCTATAGTTTTTCTATAACTCTCTATAACAGTAGCTACATACTCAGGTCTTTTCATACGACCTTCTATCTTAAGAGAATGAACTCCTGCATCTATTATTTTATCTATTTCTTCTATTGTGCTTAAATCTCTTGGACTTAATAAATAGTCTCCATTGCTATTTACTACTTCTCCAGTATAAACATCTAAAAGTTCATATCTTTGTCTACATGGTTGGGCACATCTTCCTCTATTTCCTGATCTGTTACCTATCATAGAACTCATTAAACATTGTCCAGAATAGCATACACACAGTGCTCCATGAACAAATACTTCTATATCTGCTTTACAGTTATCACATATATATTTTATTTCATCTACTTTAACTTCTCTTGCTAGTACTACTCTATCAAATCCAGCTTTTTCTAGATATCTAACATCTTCTAAAGAATGTGCTACCATTTGTGTACTTGCATGTATTTCAAAATCAGGTAACTCCTTTTTAATAATTCTAGCTATACCTATATCTTGAAGTATAACTGCATCTACATCTATGTCGTATAGATATTTAGCGTACTTTAAAAAATCTTCTATTTCATTTTGTTTTATTAATGTATTAGCCGTTACAAAAACTTGTACTCCTCTTATGTGAGCATATTTTACTGCTTCTCTTAATTCTTCTCTATCAAAATTATTTGCTGATGCTCTAGCACTAAATTCTTTTCCTCCTAGATAAACTGCATTTGCACCATTTTGAACAGCTGCTTTTAACGCTTCAAAGGAACCAACGGGTGCTAATAATTCTATGTCTTTCATACTTCTCCTCCTATACGTAATATTTTTTCTATATTTATAATGTCCCTAAGTTTTAAAATTAAAACCTTCAGGTCCCCCTGAAGGTTTAATTTTAAATATAAGTAAACTTATTTCATTGCTCTAAGATATTTTAATTCATTTTCTATTTCAATTTTTTCTAATTGTAATTTATATGCATCATTTTGGAATTTAGAAGAAAGTTGTTCTGCAACATTAGCTTTTTCTTCTGCCATTTCAACAGATGATTTAAGCTCTTTTATTTCATTTTTTAAATCTTCAACTTCTTGTTTAGATAAATTAGTGCCATTTTTTAGTTGCTCTATTTCTTTCTTTTGTTCCTCTATTAACTTATTAAGTTCTTCTATCTTAGATATATGGTTCTTATTTTCTTTATCTTTGTTTTCTAAGTGGTATTCAAGCTCTTTTATTTCAAGCTTATATTCTTCCCCACTATTTCCAACTTTTTTCTTTAATTCTTCATTTTCTTTTTCTACTTTTTCTAGTGCATCTGCACAATCAAACAATTCATCTGTTATATTTATAGCTGCTAATATAGCTACTTGAGATGAGCTTAATCTTTTATTAGCCTCACCTATTTTATTCATTTCTGTATCTACAAATGCTGCTACACTTATCATATGTTTTTCAGATTTTTCTCCAACCATAGGATACTCTGCACCATGTATCTTAACGGTAACTTTGTTCATACTAATATCCCCCTTGTATTAGTTAGATCTTAGTGTTGCACCTAATTTTTCACTTAACTCATTTAATATTTTATCGTGTACTTTTGCCACATCTTCATCAGTTAAAGTTTTCTCTATACTTCTATATGTTATAGAGTATGCTATAGACTTGTATCCTTCTTCTATTTGAGCACCTTTATATACGTCAAATAATTTGTAGCTTTCAACTAATCCACCTGCATTAGCTTTTATTATATCTTCTATTTCTTTAACATATACTTCATCCTTAACTAATAAAGCTATATCTCTTGATGTAGATGGATACTTAGGTAATGGAGTATAAGTTTTTTCTGTTGATGTATTTTCAAATACAGATTCTACATTCATTTCACAAACATAAACTCTTTGTCCTAAGTTATAATTTTCTATTACGTCTGGATGTAATTCTCCAAATGTACCTATGCATTCTCCATTAAACATAACTTTAGCACATCTTCCTGGATGGAATGTTGGGTTAGTTTTTTCTGGTTCTATTTCATATCCTTTGAACCCTACATTATTTAGTACACTTTCTACAACACCTTTTATAGAGAAGAAATCTACATCTTTTCCATACATTCCTATACAATATTTCTTCGTTTCTACTGGTAATCCTTCTTGTGGTGTAAATGTATTTCCACATTCAAATGCTGATACTTCTTCAACTTTATGAGCTACATTTGTAGATAATACTTCTAACATATTAGGTATTAGTGTAGTTCTCATAACTGAAGTTTCCTCACCTAATGGATTCATTAGTTTTACAAAGTTTCTTCTAGAGTCTTCAGATGATAAATTTATTCTATCAACACCTCTTGGGCTTACAAATGAATATGTTAATATTTCATTTAAGCCTGCTGCTATTGAACTAGATACTATCTTATCTGTGAACTTTTGTTTATCAGTTTTTACACCTGCTGTAGCATTTCCTTCTAAAGTAGCTGTTGGTATATTTTCATATCCGTATATTCTAGCTATTTCTTCTAATATATCTGCATCTTCAGCTATATCTAGTCTAAAGCTTGGAACTTCTAATTCTAATTTTTCAGAAGATATTAGGTTACATTTAAACTCTAATCTTTCTAATATGCTTATGAATTGGTCCATTGGTACGTTAACACCTAATAATTTGTTTATTCTCACAGGGTTAACAGTTATCTTTTGAACTTCTTCTTTTACTGGATAGTAGTCAAGCATTCCGTTAAGAACTCTACCACATCCTAATTCTTCTATTAATTGACAAGCTCTATTTACAGCAGTCTCTGCTAAATTAACATCTATACCTTTTTCGAATCTTGATGAAGCTTCTGTTCTAAGTCCTAATTTTTTAGATGTAGCTCTTATACTTTCTTTTGCAAAGCTTGCACCTTCAAGGAATATTGATGTAGTTGTATCTTTAACCTCAGAATTTTCTCCACCCATTATTCCCGCTAAGTCTAAAGTTTTTTCTTCATTTCCTATAACTAACATATCTGATGTTAATTCTCTTTCAACACCATCTAATGTAGTAAACTTTTCACCTTGCTCAGCTAATTTAACTGTCATTTTATTGTATTTTATATCTTCTAAGTCAAATGCGTGAAGTGGTTGACCTAGCTCTAACATAACATAGTTAGTTATATCTACTATGTTGTTTATTGGTCTCATTCCAGCTTCTATAAGTCTTCTTTGCATCCAGTATGGAGATGGCCCAACTTTAACGTCTTTTACAACTTTTCCACAATATCTCTTACATAAATCTGTTTGAATATCTATTTCAAATTGCATTTCTTCATCAGAACCATTTACTTTTATTTCTGGGAATTTTAATTCTTTTCCTACGGTAACAGCAGCCTCTCTTGCAAGCCCTATTATAGATCTACAATCTGGTCTATTAGAAGTTATTTCAAATTCTATTAATGCATCGTTTATTCCTAAAACTTCTCTAACATCTTTTCCTAATTCAAAAGATTCTTCATGGTCTAATATATATATCCCATCTTTTTTATGTTCTTCAACGTATTGAGAAGGTATAGTTAATTCCTCTGCACCACAGAACATCCCTTCTGATAATACTCCTCTTAACTTACCTTTCTTTATTTTGAAATCTCCAGGTAATACTGCACCTATTCTAGCAACTGGTACATAGTCTCCTACTTTTATGTTAGTTGCATTAGTTACTATTTGAAGTATTTGTCCATCAGCTACTTCAACTTTTGTTACTTTTAATCTATCTGCATCTGGATGTTGTTCTATTTCAAGTATTTTACATACTTCAACTCCATTTGTTTCTTTTCCAAAGAACTCTACTTTCTCAACTTTTGATCCTGTCATAGTCATCATATCAGCGAATTCTTGTGTATCTAAATCTATATCAACGTAATCTCTTAACCATTTTAAAGGTACTAACATCTTAAATCCTCCTAATTAAAATTGATTTAAAAATCTCATATCATTTTCAAATAATAGTCTTATATCATCTATTTCATACTTAAGCATTGTTATTCTATCAAGTCCCATACCAAACGCAAATCCACTATAAATTTCTGGATCTATTCCACAGTTTCTAAGTACATTTGGATGAACCATACCTGCTCCTAGTATTTCTATCCAACCTTCACCTTTACACATTGGACATCCTGCTCCTTCACATTTAAAGCAAGTAACGTCTACTTCTGCACTCGGCTCTGTGAATGGGAAGTTGTGTGGTCTAAACTTAGTTTTTGTATGCTCACCAAATAACTTCTTAACGAACATATCTAAAGTTCCTTTTAATTGTGCCATTGTTACATCTTTACCAACTACAAGCCCTTCAACTTGATGGAACATTGGTGAATGTGTAGCATCTGGAGCATCAAATCTGAAACATCTTCCTGGAGATATTATTTTTATTGGTAACTCTTGACTCTTCATTGTTCTAACTTGAACTGGTGAAGTTTGAGTTCTAAGTAATAACTCTTCATTTATATAGAAAGTATCACTCATATCTCTAGATGGATGATCTTTTGGTGCATTTAATGCATCAAAGTTATTTTCTATAGTTTCAACTTCTGGACCTTCTGCTATAGAGAATCCCATTCCTATAAATATTTCATTTACTTCATCTATTATTTGAGATATTGGATGCTTTTTACCAACTTTAACTGGTCTTGATGGCATAGTTACATCTATAACTTCTTCTGCTAATTTTCTTTGTTTTTCTGCTAACTTTAACTCTTCTTTCTTTGAAGATATAGCACCTTCTATAGCCGCTCTAACTTCATTAGCAACTTTACCTATTACAGGTCTTTCTTCTGCTGATAATTTACCCATTTCTTTTAGGATTGATGTTATCTCACCTTTTTTACCCATGTACTTTACTCTTAAACTTTCAACAGCTTCTATACTAGAAGTATCTTTAATTTCATTTAATGCAGCTTCTTGTAAATTAAGTAATTTTTCTTGCATTATATTAATTCACCCTTTCGCAGTTTTTTGTATAAAAAAAGTCCTTCATCCCTATCTAGGGACGAAAGACTATTATTCGCGGTACCACCCTAGTAGCTTAATAATTAATAAATTATTAAACCACCTCTAATAAACTTAACGCGTTTTAACGTTAAAGCCTACTGTAATTTCAGCTTTAATACTCCAGAGGGAACTTCTTTTGAATACTTAGAAAGTACTCACAGCCTACGGTACTTATCTCTGTACTAAGTTAATTCAAAATACTTTTCTCTTTCATAGTATTTGATAATATTGTTTTTGCGTTTAATTATATCATACTATGTATAATGTTTACAAGGTGTTACACTAAGTATTTCTTTATTTCGTACATTAATATTGCAGAGCTTATAGCTGCATTTAATGATTCTGCATTACCATATATAGGTATTTTGACCAACATATCAGATTTTGATACTAGTTCATCATTTATTCCATTGGCCTCATTCCCTATTACTAAAGCTGTCTTGTAATTATATTCAACTGTGTTGTAGTAATTGTTTGTATTTAAATAGCTTGATACTATATCAAAATTCTTTAATTTTAAAATTCTTAGAGCTTCTTCTTGAGTAGCATGTATTATATTCATATCAAATATAGAACCCATAGTAGATCTTATAACCTTTGGATTGTATATATCTACACATCCTTTTAATGCAATTATTGCATCTACGCCTGCAGCATCTGCTGTTCTTATTATTGTCCCCATATTACCTGGATCCTGTATTCTATCTAATATTAATACAAATTTATGCTCATCTTTTAAATAATCTTCTATATTTCTTTGTTTAAAGTTTACTACTCCTAAAATTCCTTGAGTGTTTTCCGTATCTATTAATTCATTGAATATTTTGTTAGTAGTTTTATAAATTTTTATATTATTAGTTTTTAGAGTATCTAAAAATTTAAGATGTTCTTCTTTATTTTCAAAATCTTCATTTATAAATACATAATCTAGACTAGCCTTACATTCTATTGCAAGAGTTAATATTCTATATCCCTCTATTATAAATTTAGATTCTTTATTTCTATTTTTAGTTTTAAGTAGTGATTTCGTATATTTTACTTTATTATTGTCTTTAGCTGTTATTATTGTAGGCATTATTACTTTCTCCTAATAAATTCTTCATTTTCTGATGCTATATTACTTATATGGCTATTTTGACCTATTACAACTAAAATACTACCTGCTTTTAATTCTTCATCTGGAGCTGGAGTAACATTTATGCTCTTACCTGTTTTTATAGCTAATACAGTTATCTCAAACCTAGCTCTTAAGTTTAATTCAACCAAAGTCTTTCCTACCCAACTATTTGGTGTTACTATCTCTACTATTGAGTAATCTGGATCTAATTCTATATGATCTAGTATATTATCAGAAACTAAGTTATGTGCAACTCTAACACCCATATCTCTTTCTGGGAATACTACTCTATCTGCTCCTATTTTATATTGAACTTTAGCTTGTAGCTCATCTTTTGCCTTACATACTATATGAGGTACACCCATTTCTTTTGCTATAAGTGTAGCCATTATAGATGCTCTTATATCCGAACCGATGGCAACTATTGCAACATCAAAGTTACCTAGCCCTAAAGATCTTAATGATTGCTCATCTGTTACATCTACTATAGCAGCATGAGTTACTTTATCTGCTATATTTTGTATAATTTCTTCACTTTTATCTATAGCCATTACTTGATGACCTAAAAGATGCATAGTTGTAGCAACTGATGCTCCAAATCTTCCACAACCTATAACTATATATTGCTTCATTTCCTTCGTCCTCTCCACACTTAAATTTTTCTTTACTATAAGTAAAGGTTATATTATCCAACTATTATCTTCCCTTCAGGATATCTTATAGGAGGATTTTTCTTTGTTTTTCTAGACATTATCGCCATAAATATTGTAAGAGATCCAACTCTTCCCATAAACATAAATAGCATTATAAATATCTTTCCTAATGTACTTAAATTAGGACTTCCACCTAGACTTAATCCAACTGTAGCAAATGCTGATACTACTTCAAAACCTGCTTCTATTAAGCTAAAGCTTGGGTCAGTTATAGTTATAATTATAGTTCCAGATAAAACAACGATTATACCTATAAGAAATATTCCTAATGATTTTCTAACTATTGATGTTCCAATTCTTCTTTCCCCTACTTCTATGTCTTCTTTTCCAAGTATAAATGATTTAACAGTTAGAACTAAAGTAGCTATAGTCGTAACCTTTACACCACCACCTGTAGATGCAGGAGCTGCACCAATAAACATTAGTATTATCATTATAAATAAACTATTCTCATGCATTGCTGTTAAATTGACTGTGTTGAATCCTGCTGTTCTAGTTGTTACCGATTGGAAGAACGATGCAAGCACTTTTCCACCAAATCCTAACTTTCCTATTGTTTTAGGATTGTTGTATTCTAATACTAAAATAAGTGACGTACCTACTAATATTAATGCCACTGTTGTAATTAATACTATTTTAGAATGTAAATTTAGTTTAGATAATTTTCTATTTTTTATTATATCTAAAATTACAGGGAATCCTAATCCCCCAAATATTATAAGTAATGAAATTGTAACACTTACTGTAAAGTTATTTACATAGTATGTTAATGATGTAAATTTACCTGAAACTGGCCCCATTAAATCAAATCCTGCATTACAAAAAGCTGAGATAGCATGGAATATACTATACCAAGTTCCTTTTAATATTCCAAATTGAGGTATAAATACTGTTGATAAAATTAATGCTCCTATACCTTCTATGGTAAATGTCATTAATAATACATACCTTGTTAACTTAACTAATCCTGATAAATCAAATTGATTCAAAGACTCTTGAATTAATAGTCTTTCTTTTAGATTTATTCTTTTTTTGGTTATAAGTGCAAATAGCGTGGTTATTGTCATAAATCCTAAACCACCAATTTGAATAAGTAGTATTATTACTACGTGTCCAAACCCATTCCAATAAGTTGCTGTATCTGCCATTATTAAACCTGTTACACATACAGCTGATGTTGAAGTAAATAAGGCATCTATAAATCCGATGCTTTCTCCGCTTTGTGTTGCTATAGGCAGATTTAGTAGAAGCGCTCCAATTAATATAACACTAGCAAACCCTAATACCATTACTTGAGTTGGCTGCATTTTATTTATAAGAGCAAAAAATCGCTTAAATATGGTGTTCATCTATATTTATGCCTCCTTCTCACTTTATAGCTAATAAGTTTTTTCTCATTAGACACATGCTTCTTTTCAATTATTACTATATTATATTCCAAAACCTATATAAAAACAATAAAGGATATGTAAATTAGCCTATTTAAAATATTCACAATTTATAGGCTTCCTTTACATATTTTTAACAAAACGTATTCAGATTATATAATTTTTTATTTTTTATAGAGTATAAAATCTATAATTTTATGGATATAAAAAAAGCCTTTGAATTTTATTCAAAGGCTTTTTATAAACTTAACTATTTAATTAAGCTAATTTTGACTTAGCAACTTCTACTAATTTAGCGAATCCTTGAGGATCGTTTATAGCCATTTCAGATAACATCTTTCTGTTAACTTCAACACCTGCTAATTTTAATCCGTTCATGAATCTTGAGTATGATAATCCATGAGCTCTAGTTCCAGCATTTATTCTTTGTATCCAAAGTTTTCTGAAGTCTCTCTTCTTTAACTTTCTTCCTATATATGCGTTCTTTAACGCCTTCATTACGAATGTATTAGCTGGTCTGTATAACTTGCTTCTAGATCCTCTGAATCCTTTTGCAAGCTTTAATATTTTCTTATGCTTTTTACGAGCGTTCATTGCTTTTTTAACTCTTGCCATCTCTGTGACCTCCTTTGTTTTTCTCTTTTAAAATTTCTATTTTAATTTAATCCGATTTTTAGTATGGTAATAATTGTGCTATTCTTCTAGCATCACCTTCACTAACTATTCCTGCTTTTCTTAATTGCATCTTAGTTTTAGCAGCTTTCTTAGTTAATATATGTCTTCTGAAAGCTTTAGCTCTCTTTAATTTTCCACTTCCAGTTTTTTTGAATCTTTTAGCAGCTCCTCTATGAGTTTTCATTTTAGGCATTTTTATTTCCTCCTCTCAGTTTATCATCTATTTTTTTGGATCTATGATTACAACCATGTTATTGCCCTCAAATTTTGGTGGCTTTGCTGGTTCTCCAAACTCTTTTACTATATCTATAAACTTAAGCATTACTTCTTTTCCAAGATCTTTATGTCCTAATTCTCTACCTCTAAATCTTAGCTCAACCTTAACTTTATCTCCTTTTTTAAGGAACTTTATAGCGTTGTTAGCCTTAGTATTTAAATCATTTGATTCTATACCTGGTCTAAGTCTTACTTCTTTAACAGTTACAACTTTCTGTTTTTTCTTAGACTCCTTTTCTTTTCTAGCTTGTTCGTACTTATACTTACCATAATCCATTATTCTGCATACCGGTGGTTGTGCATTAGGTGATATCATAACTAAGTCTAAGTTTCTTTCGTTAGCTATTAATTGAGCTTCTCTAGCTGACATTATTCCTAATTGTTCTCCATCATGTGAAAGAACTCTTATTTCTTTCTCTCTTATTTGTTCGTTGATTGCTAATTCCTTGCTAATGGTAGGACACCTCCAAATTTTTTATATAAAATAAAAGGCGAATGATATAATCACCCGCCATATAAGTCAACAAATTTATATAAACTTAAATATATAAAAATAATATATTTAAAGTTTTGAACTTATATTTACCAGACAACCTAAGTCGAAAGGTGAGAAGCGGACTTCTACTTGCTTTTGTTATTAATTACTCTATATAATATATCACTTTTAAATATTATTTGCAACTATTTTTTTATTATTTTTTTAATTTTTGATTCTCATAATATGTATAACTAACCTAAAATTTATATTCTTAGTAATGATTAAACAAAGTTTTGGTTATACTTAAATATAAATAAATGATTTTTCGATGATTTTTGGTTTGTTAGAAATTATAAAACCAATAAATAATTTTTTATCTGAGGTGTATGACTATGAAAATGTTAGACAATTTCTTTAAAAAGATTAACAAACCAGTACCTGTATTTGCTCAAACTAAACTTGAAAAAGAATCTCCTAAGGAAGACTCTGCTTCAACTAAGCCTAAAACTACATTTTGTGATGTAGCTGGTTTAGATGAAGTAAAAGAAGAGTTGTTTGAAATAGTAGATTTTATGAAGTCTCCCGATAAATACAAAAAAATGGGTGCTAAAATACCAAAAGGAGTATTATTTTATGGACCTCCTGGTACAGGTAAAACATTACTTGCATCTGCTGTAGCTGGTGAGACAAATTCATCTTTTTTCAATGTTACTGGTTCTGAGTTTGTTGAAAAATACGTTGGTGTAGGTGCTAAACGTGTAAGAACACTTTTTGAAAAAGCTAGAAAAGAATCTCCTAGCATCATTTTTATAGATGAAATAGATGCTATTGGAGCAAAAAGACATCTTGAAAGTAATAACGAAAAAGATCAAACACTAAATCAATTATTGGTTGAAATGGATGGATTCACTAAAGACTCAAATGTCATAATAATAGGAGCGACTAATAGACTTGATCTTTTAGATGAAGCTCTTCTTAGACCTGGAAGATTTGACAGACATATACACATAGGGGCTCCTAACTATCATACTAGATATGAAATATTAAAAGTTCATACAAACAATAAACCTCTTGATCCATCTGTAGATTTAGAATTGCTTGCTAAAAAAACTCACGGATTTAATGGTGCTCATCTCTCAAATATAGCTAATGAAGCTGCTATATTTGCTGTTAGAGATAAAAGTGATGTTATAACAACTGATCACTTTGATAAAGCACTTGAGAGAGTTATTGCAGGACTTGAGTCTAAAAACTCTAAGTTAATAGAAAAGGAAAAACAAATAGTATCTTATCATGAAGCAGGACATGCTATTGTTAGCAATATACTTGGAATTTGCCCTATACAAAAAATATCAATAATACCTAGAGGGCAAGCATTAGGGTATGTTCTCCAATTACCTGATGAAGATAGATATATATACACAAAAGAAGAATTAATTGGTAAAATGAAAATCTTATTAGCAGGTAAAGCATCTGAAGAGATAATTTTTAATCATAAATCAACAGGTGCAAAAGATGACTTAAAAAAGGTAACAGATATAGCAAATCAAATGGTTTGTGAGTATGGTATGAGTAACTTAGGGTTTATGACTATAGATGGAAATGTAAAAACATTTATGTCTGAACAAGTTCAAAAAGAAGCCAATAATATTGTTCAAAATTGTTACAATGAAACTTTAAATCTTTTAAAGGATAACATAAATGATCTACATGTAGTTTCTAAACATTTATTTGATAATGAAACTATGACTCATGAAGAATTAAAGTCTTTGATAACTAAACAATTTATAAATTAATCAAAAAGGGTATTAATAAAATTTTATTAATACCCTTTTTCTTTATTAAGCTAACTCTATATTAGTTCTTTCTTCTATTTCTTTTAATATAGTTTCTAAGAATTCATTTAAGTCTAAGCTTCCTATTTCTCCATTATCTCTTGATCTAACAGATACTTTCTTATCAGCTTCTTCTTTTTCTCCTACTATTAACATGTAAGGTACTTTTTGAAGCTGAGCTTCTCTTATCTTGAATCCTGTTTTTTCTGCTCTATCATCTATTTCAACTCTTATACCTTTGTCAAATAAAGCTTTTTTAACTTCCTTAGCATAATCATTGTATTTATCTGATATAGGTAATATCTTAACTTGAGTTGGAGCTAACCAAACTGGGAATTTACCAGCATAGTGCTCTATTAATATACCTATAAATCTTTCTATACTTCCGAATGCAACTCTGTGTATCATTACTGGTCTATGCTTTTCACCATCTTGACCTATATAAGTTATATCAAATCTTTGAGGTAATTGCATATCTAATTGTATTGTTCCACATTGCCAAGTTCTTCCTAAACAATCTCTTAAGTGGAAGTCTATCTTAGGTCCGTAGAATGCTCCATCTCCTGGATTTAACTTATATGGTAAATTTAACTCTTCTAAAGCTTCTCTTAATCCATTTTCAGCTACTTCCCACTCTTCATCAGTTCCTATAGAAGATTCTGGTCTAGTAGATAACTCCATATGATATTCGAATCCAAATACCTTATAAACACTATCTATTAATGAAACTACACCTTTTATTTCATCTTTTATTTGTTCTGGTAACATGAATATATGTGCATCATCTTGAGTAAATGCTCTAACTCTCATAAGTCCATGTAATGCTCCAGATAATTCATGTCTATGAACTCTACCTAATTCAGCAACTCTCATAGGGAAATCTCTGTATGAATGTGGCTTGAAGTTGTAGAATAACATTCCTCCCGGACAGTTCATTGGTTTTATAGCGAAATCTTGCTCATCTATACCCACAGTATACATATTTTCTTTGTAGTGGAACCAGTGACCTGAAGTTTCCCATAATTGTCTGTTTAATATTATTGGAGTTTCTATTTCTACATAGTTATCTTTTCTATGAACTTCTCTCCAGAAGTTTAATAATGCATTTTTAAGTTCCATACCTTTTGGTAGGAATAATGGGAATCCTGGACCTTCTTCTGGTATGAAGAATAATTCTAATTCTTTACCTAATTTTCTATGGTCTCTCTTTTTAGCTTCTTCTAACATGTGTAGGTATTCTTCTAAATCTTTATTCTTTTCGAAAGATATTCCGTATACTCTTTGAAGCATTTTGTTCTTTTCATCTCCACGCCAGTAAGCTCCTGTTACATTTAATAACTTAACTGATTTTACCTTCTTAGTTGATGGTAAATGTGGCCCTCTACATAAATCAGTAAAGTCCCCTTGCTTATAGAAAGATATTACTTCCCCTTCTGGTAACTCTGATATAAGCTCTACTTTATAATCTTCACCATTTTCTTTAGCCCAAGCTAAAGCTTCTTCTCTTGGTAATTCAAATCTTTCTATAGCTAAATCTTCTTTAGCTATCTTCTTCATTTCTTTCTCTATTTTTTCTAAATCTTCGGCTGATAATCTGTGCTCTAAGTCTATATCATAGTAGAATCCATTTTCTATACTTGGTCCTATTGCAAGCTTAGCTTCTGGATATAATCTCTTTATAGCTTGAGCTAACATATGAGCTGATGTATGTCTAAATACATCTTTTCCTTCTACATCATCAAATTTAAATAAGTTTAATTCACAATCTTCATTTATTTTATAGTCTAAACCTACTACTTCTCCATTTACAGATGCTGCTACTATAGCTCTAGCTAAGCCTTCACTTATAGATTTTGCTACATCCATGATAGAGATACCTTGTTCAAATTCTTTTACTGAACCATCTTTTAAAGTTACTTTAACCATTTTTGTTACCTCCTCTATTATTTTTTTAATTTATTTCCTATTTATTTAGATATACTGATATCTAAATATAATTACCTAAATCATTTTTATTATTTCATGAAATTAAAAAAACTCGACCCAAATATATATATTTGGGACGAGTATAAATTCGCGGTTCCACCCAAGTTGATGTATATAATACACCCTCTTAAGACGACTATAAGGTAGTCAACCGAATACTTTCACATATGCTACTAAATTCTGCTCCAAGGTAGTTTTCAAATAGACATATTTAGACGAGCTTTCAGCCGGTGACTCATCTTCTCTGGAAATTGTTTCTATTTTACTTGTCCTTTTCATCGCAATTTCTATTAAGTTAGTATCATTATATCAGATAGTAATAGTTCTATCAACCATAATATTATAGAATTACTATTATTATTCCTTGCACTATTCCTATTGCAAAACCTAATACAAATCCTAAGATCTCTATATGCTTTAATTCATTTTTAGCAACTTTAAGAATTATTTCTTCTAATTCATATAAGTCAAGTTCATTAATCTTATCTTCTATCATTTGCTGGATATTTATTCTTTTACTAGCCTTATTTATCATTTCACTACTTAAATCATCTATACTATTTTTTATTTCTTCTTCTATCATATCTGATACATAAGATTGTATAAGATTTTTTATTGAACTTGGTGCAAATGACATTTTTTCATTTAATATACTTTTTATTTTAATTTGTATATACTCTGCTATTTTATCCTTATCTTCATCTGTAATAACTTGATTAAGTATTTCATCAATAGATAGAAATTCATCTTGTATAATCTCACCTATATTAGTTGCTATTTCACTTCTTCTTTTTGGTATTATACCGATTATTTCTGTATTAATTATAGGTATTTTTATTGGATTAATAGGCCTAAATATTAACTTTATTGCTATTATATTAGTAATATATCCTATTACGCCCCCTATAATCGCAAGTATTAAAACTTTTAATAAATTATCCATTTTGCAATCTCCTTACTAATATTAATTCTGTCCATATCTTACATAATTATAAGCTTTTTTATTTAATAAATAAAGCTATTTAATTATTGTATAATATTAACATAACTTACATTAGTTAAGAAGAATTATCTATATTCTTTAATTTTGATATACTATACTAACCTTATCTCCAAATATAGATTTTATGGTATTTATCATTTCTTTAGATATATTATTTTTTAATGTATCTAGTATTTCTATTTTCTTAGGGCATAAACTTAGTAAAGTGCTTATTAAAAAATCTTCTGAATTTAAGTTTTCTTCTATAACCATATTTACAATATCTTCATTATTCATTTCATTTATTCTATTGCCATTTTTATCATATATAAGAAAAGTATCTTCGTCTTTTATATGCACTTTCACTAAGTCAATTTTATCATCTTGAATTTCTATAAAATATTTAAGAACCTTTATAAATTCATCTTGGTCCTTTTTAATTATGTATTCTTCTACTGCCCTATCTGTTACAGCTAATATGTATTTTTTAAAATTTTTCATCCTAAAATTAACAAATCCATCTAAATTTATGTAGTCATTTGTCCTTATATAATCTAGCAGCTTTTGCCGTATGGATTCTTCTATAAATGGTTCCTTATTTTTTAATATTTCTAAAGAATATATATATATTTCATCTTTTTCATCTGGATAAATATTACTATATTCCTTATCTATATGGTCTTTTAATATTTTATCTCTTATAATTTTCATTACTATACTAGATATCCCATTTATAGTAGATTTGTTATTCTCATTAATATCAAGTTCAATTTCTACAATTTCATTATCCTCTGATATATTCTTGCTTTTAGAAAAAATATTTTTAGCATAAAGTTTTTCTTCTGATAATAAACTCACTTTTATTGTCTTCATACCTAACTTGTGATCCTTTCTTGATTTAAGAGGAACCTAGATAATTATTTCAAGATAGTTGTTTATATCAATATATCTTATAGATTTTATTATATGTGTTTTTATATTTTTAATTCATATTATATTAATTTTAAAAAAAAATGATAGCTTTAAGCTATCATTTTTTTGATTATCTTTCACCTTTTTTATAAGGGTTACCAAGTGCAGCTGGTGCTTTAGAACTCTTAACGAAGATAACTAAAACTATTAATGTTACAACATATGGTATCATAGATAATAAGTTTTCATTTATGCTAAATGGTAATGACGGATTACCAAAGAATACTGATAATGCTGTAGAGAATCCAAATAATAGACAAGCTACCATTGCCCATTGAGGTCTCCACTTACCAAATATAACTGCTGCTAATGCTATATATCCTTGACCTGATATTAATGTAGGTCTGAATGAAGAAACAACAGCTAAACTCATTGATGCTCCCCCTAAACCTGCTAATATACCAGATATTATAACTGCTGCATATCTTGTTTTAGCAACACTTATACCTAATGTATCTGCTGCACCTGGATGTTCTCCAACTGCTCTAACTCTTAAACCAAATTTAGTTTTATATAGTACATAATAAACTACTGCAACTAATATAAATGCTAAAAATACTGTTGCATATGAATTAAATATTGTATCTAATATACTTCCTGTTTCAAATAAACCATGTAAAGGTCTTGGTATTTTATTTTCCATTGGTATTGTTGGTGTCATTGTTGCACCATCAAACATTATCTTAGATGTAAATAATGCTACCCCAGGAGCTAATAAGTTTATTGCAACCCCTGATATTGTGTGGTCTGCATTACAAGTTATTGTTGCAAATGCATGTATTAAAGCAAATAGTCCACCTGCTAATCCACCAATTAAAAATGCTATCCAAGGATTTCCTATAAGAACACCTGCTGCTGCTGCTGAGAATGCTCCTATTGTCATCATTCCTTCTAGTCCTATATTAACTATACCTGAATTCTCTGAAAATACTCCACCTAATGCTGCAAATATAAGGGGCGTAGAGTACATTAAAGTGGTACTAATGATTAAAGCTAAATCTTCCATTATGCAATTCCCCCTTTATTTTTTTTATCTCTCATTTTTATATATAAGTTTCTTAATACACTACTTAATGCTATAAAGAATACTATAGATCCTATAACTATATTTACTACTTCTGAAGGAGCCCCTATAGCTTGCATCTTAGTTGATCCATACTTAAGCCCTCCGAATAATAATCCTGAGAATATAACTCCAATTGGATTACTATTTGCAATTAAAGCAACTGCTATACCATCAAATCCATAACCTTCTTGAGCTGCTAATATTGTTATGTTATTTGATACACCCATAACTTGTATAGCTCCAGCTATACCAGCAAGTAAACCTGCTATTGCCATTGATTTTAATATTGCTGAGTTAACATTTATACCTGCATATTCAGCACCAAATTTGTTGTATCCAACTCCTCTTAATTCAAAACCTAAAGTAGTTTTAAATAATATGAATGCTATTATTAAAACAAGTATTATTGATATAACTATACCCCAGTTAACTTTAGTAGCTGGTCCTACTAATCCATTTAACCAACTTATACCTATGCTAGCCGAGTCATGTATACTAATTGATGCTTCACTGTTTGGTCTAGCTAACCAAGTATTTTTTATCATATAGTTACTTAAGTAAAATGCTATCCAGTTAAGCATTATAGTTGATATAACTTCATTTATTCCAAACTTAGATTTTAACCAACCAGCAAATCCCCCCCAAACAGCTCCAGCCAATGCTGCTGCTAAAAGAGTAAGTGGTACGTGTATTATTGCTGGTAATTGTACCCCAGCTCCTACGATAGTTGCTACTAAAGAACCTACTATAAATTGCCCTTCAGCTCCTATGTTGAATAGTCCTGTTCTAAATGCAAATGCAATAGATAGACCTGTTAATATAAGTGGCGTTGATCTTATTATAGCCCAAGCTATAAACTTTGGTTTTCCAAATACACCATCTATCATAGCTGAATAAGCTTCTATTGGATTAAACCCTGCTATTATTAATGCTATTGCTCCTACTAATAGTCCTAGAACTATCGAGATAATAGAAAATAAAATAGTATTATCAGCTAAAGATAGTTTTTTCTTATTTACCTTACTACTCATTATCTTCACCTCCAGCCATCATTAATCCTAATGTATTTTCATCTGCATCTTTTGCATCGACGATTCCAACTATTTTTCCTTCATATATTACAGCTATTCTGTCTGATACATTCATAACTTCATCTAGTTCTAATGATACTAATAGTACTGCATTTCCTTCATCTCTTTGTTTAACTAATGCTTGATGAACGAACTCTATAGCTCCAACATCTAATCCTCTTGTTGGTTGAGTTGCTATTAATAATTGTGCCTCTTTAGTAGTGGCTCTTGCTACCTCTATATTGTCAACCTCTCTACCTATTATAACCTTTTGTTGGTTACCTCCAGATAAAGCTCTTGATTTAACAGTATGATCTGTAGGTCTTACGTCAAATCTTTCTATTATTTCATCTGCATATTTTTCTATTGCAGCTTTATTTAATATTCCATTTTTAGAGAATCTCTTATCTTTATAGTTTTGTAAAACTGTATTTTCTGCTACTGTGAAGTCTAGTATTAATCCTCTCTTATGTCTATCTTCTGGTATATTTTTAATACCATTGTTAAACATTTCTTTTGGATTTTTATTTAATAATTCTTTTCCATTTATTTTTATACTTCCAGATTCAGCTTTTCTAAGGCCTGTTAAAGCCTCAACTAATTCTGATTGCCCATTTCCATCTATACCAGCTATCCCTAATATTTCACCAGCTTTTACTTCTAACGATAATTCATCTACTACTGATATTTTTCTATTGTCTTTAACAGTTAAGTTATTTATCTCTAAAACAACATTACTTGGCTTAGCTTCCTTTTTATCTACTTTAAAGTTAACTTCTCTACCAACCATCATAGCTGCTAAATCATCTTCTGTAACATCTGATACTTTTACTGTATCTATATATTTACCTCTTCTAATTATTGTACAGTGGTCTGCAGCTGCTTTTATCTCTTTTAATTTATGAGTTATTATTATTACTGACTTACCTTCTTTTGTTAAGTTTCTTATTATTTGTATAAGTTCTTGTATTTCTTGTGGCGTTAAAACTGCTGTTGGTTCATCTAGTATTAATATTTCTGCACCTCTATATAATGCTTTTAGTATTTCTACTCTTTGTTGCATACCAACTGATATATCTTCTATCTTTGCATTTGGATCAACATATAGGCCATATTTTTCAGATATAGCTTTTACATCATCAATAGCCTTGTTTATATCTACAGCTCCAAGTCCTTTTGTAGGCTCAGTACCTAATATTATGTTCTGAGCTACTGTAAATGGTTGTACTAACATGAAATGTTGATGAACCATCCCTATACCATTTGCGATAGCAACATTTGGATTATCCATTTCAACTAATTTACCATTTATGTATATTTCTCCTGATGTTGGTTGGTATAATCCATATAATATGTTCATTAAAGTAGATTTACCCGCTCCATTTTCACCTAAAAGAGCATGTACTTCCCCTTTATGTACAGTCAAATTTATATTATCATTTGCGACAAAGTTTCCGAATTTTTTTGTTACATTTTTCATTTCTACAACTTTTTGACTGTAGTTAACATTACTATTATTCATCGCTCTTTCTTACCCTCCTTAATTTAAATTTCTAGTATTTTTATTATACTAAAATATCGTATATATAACAAACTATTTTAACCATTTTTGATAAAAAAGTCATTTTTTATCGCTTTTTGTTGTACATTATATATAAATTAAAACTTATTTATACATCATATTTATCTAATTGTATGGAAAATACGATTTATTACATAGTTTTATTCTTTCCAATTTATATATAATTTATTTTTAAATATTAAAGGCTATCCTATTCTTACAGGATAGCCTTTGATGTTATTTATTTAATTCTTTATATTCTTTTTCATTTTGTGGAACTTTTATTTCACCAGATTTTATTTTTTCTGCTTCTTTTTGAACATATTCTAAAACATCTGGTGGAACATTCTTATCACTAGTTGGAGCTATTCCAACTCCATCCATGTCTAGTGTGTTTACTATAACTTGTCCACCTTTATAAGTTCCATCCATCATAGACTTAACTAAGTTAAATACTGCAACATCTATATTCTTCATAGCTGAAGTTATTACATTGTTTGGAGCTAACTTGTTTTGGTCTTGGTCAACACCTATAGCTTTTTTATTATTTTCTTTAGCTGCTTCTATAGCTCCTATACCTGCAGCACCTGCAGCAGAGAATATGATATCTACATTATCTTTGTGCATTTGATTAGCTATAGACTTTCCTAATGCTGAATCAGTAAAGCTGTTTGCATATTGAACCACTACCTTCGCATCTGGATTAGCAGCTTTAACACCTGCTCTATATCCGTAATCAAATCTATCTATAACTTCTCCTTCTACACCACCTATGAAACCAACTTTATTAGTTTCAGTCATTTTACCAGCTATTAATCCTGTTAAATAAGCTGATACGTTATCTTCAAATAATAAAGATGTAACGTTTTTTGGTTGCTTTTCATAAGCAGCATCTATAAGAGCAAATTGATTTTCTGGATAATTTTTAGCTGCTTCTTCTATAGCATCTGCTAATTTAAATCCTACTCCTATTATTAAATCCATATCTTGATCTACAAATGTTTCTATATTTGGAACATAGTCAGCATCTTGTTTAGATTCTAAGTACTTAACTTCTATTTTGTCCCCGTACTCTTTCTTAGCTTTCTCAAGACCTGCCCATGCAGATTGGTTGAATGATTCATCATTTACTCCACCAACATCAGTAACCATACCTACTCTAATTACTTTTTCATTCCCCTCAGCAGCCTCTGAAGAGTCTGCATTCTCGCTAGATGAGCATCCAACTAACATACTAGCGCTCATAACTACAGTTAACCCTAAAGTTAATAACTTTTTAAGTTTCATGTATTTCCTCCCAATTTTAAATATAGTGTACTATTTATTTATATTGTACACTATTTTAAAAACTTTTTCTACATAAAAATTTATTTTTATGGCAAATTATATTATTTTTCTTAAAAATTTGTGTTTAAGACTTATTTTAAACATAATAATTCATTTATTAATTAAATATATATGTAAAATATAATTTATATATCACTTTACAGAAAATATTATTATTTAATTTCAAACTATTAGTTTTAAGCCATTTTATTTTATTAAGTCATTATAAGTAGAAAAATAAAAAAAGAGTCTTAAGCTTAAGACTCTTTTTTATGTTACACTATTTATTTTTAATGCATACTATTCCAGTTAATCCTGGACCTGCATGAGAACCAACACAAGATCCTATTTGGAAATATAGTATATCTTTTGGATTAAATTCAGCTTTAACAGCTTCAGTTAATCTTTCTCTTTCTTTAAAATCATCACTGTATCCAATACATATTGTTTGTTCTTGTAGATTTTCTCCACAATTATCTTTTACTAATTCTATCATCTTAGATATGACATTCTTTTTGCCTCTAACTTGGCAAACTGGAGCAACTAAACCATTTTTTATATCTAATATCGGCTTAATATTTAATATACTTCCTATAGCCGCTTTAGTTGAAGATATTCTTCCACCTTTTTGTAGATATTCTAACGTATCTACTGAGAATAAAACATAAGTCTTATCTCTTAACTCTTCTATGGCTTTCATTATCTCATCTATATCATATCCTTCTGATGCCATTCTTGCAGCTTCAACTACTAATATTCCTATAACATAAGAAAATGCTTGAGAATCATATGTATATATTTCTCCATCTGTATCATTTTTAGCCATAACAGCACTTTGATAAGTTCCTGTTGCAACTGATGAACCTGCTATATATAGTACTCTTTTTCCTTGATTAACGTATTTTTCAAATACTTCTTTAAATTGAGCATATGTAGCTTGAGATGTTTTTGGATATACATTCTCTTCCCTAAGAGTTTTATAAAATTCATCATTTGATATATCTACACCATCTTTATATTCTTTTTCATTTAAGATTACAGTTAATGGTACTACTTCTATATCATATTTTTCTATTAATTCATTAGGTATATCTGATAAACTATCACATATTATTTTTATATCTTTCATGTACTTCCCCCTTATTACTTTATAGTAAGGTTAGTTTATTATCTCATTTTTGGATAATCTAATTGTCTTAATGCTTCATAAACAACTATAGCAACTGAGTTAGATAAATTTAACGACCTTGCTTTCTCAATGTCTAACATTGGTATTCTTATACATGTTTCTAAGTTAGCTTCTATTAATTCTTTTGGTAATCCTTTTGTTTCTTTTCCAAAAACTATAAATGAATTATCTACATAATCAACATCTGAGTGAGCTTGATTGACTTTAGTAGTTGCGAAGAAAAACTTACCTTCAGGGTTTTTTTCTACAACTTCTTCAAAGCTATCATAATACTTTATATTGGCTATATCCCAATAGTCAAGTCCGCTTCTTTTTAAATACTTATCTTCTAGAGAAAATCCTAAAGGTTTAACTAAGTGTAAGTTTGTGCCTGTTGCTGCACATGTTCTTATTATGTTTCCAGTATTTTGAGGTATCTCTGGCTCTACTAAAACTATATTTAATGACATATTTTCCCTCCTTACTTATTTAAATAACAACTATACTTACCTATATTAAAGTACGTTCAATTTTATTATGCCTTATCACTTAAAACTCTAATATTCTAAATTATATTATAACAG
The DNA here is from genome assembly GCF_039031195.1 of Romboutsia sp. MSSM.1001216sp_RTP31141st1_G3_RTP31141_220114. Lineage (NCBI taxonomy): Bacteria > Bacillati > Bacillota > Clostridia > Peptostreptococcales > Peptostreptococcaceae > Romboutsia > Romboutsia sp. MSSM.1001216sp_RTP31141st1_G3_RTP31141_220114. Next base: position 136,156 of record NZ_JBCIUO010000005.1, read on the forward strand.
AAATTACGTTTATAACAATAATGCAGTCTTCTAATTTAATTCTTCATAAAAACATAAAAACCTCTTGTATTTAAAACAAGAGGTCCTATTTATTTTCTTTATAGTACTTACAATACTTTTGTATAGGACATATTTCACACTCTGGCTTTCTTGCCTTGCATATTCTTCTTCCATGAAAAATTAATAAATGATGAGAATGAGACCATCTTTTCTTAGGTATAACTTTCATTAATGGAAATTCTGTTTTTTCTGGAGTTGTCGTATTTACCATACCTATTCTATTAGCAACTCTAAATACATGAGTATCTATAGCTAAAGCATCTTGTCCAAAAGCATTACTAAGTACAACATTAGCTGTTTTTCTTCCCACTCCAGGCAACTTAATTAATTCATCTAGGCTATCTGGAACTTGTCCATTATAAAGTTCACAAATTTTAATTGATGTTTCTTTTATTTTTTGAGCTTTGCTTTTGTATAATCCACAACTTTTTATTTCTTCACTAATTTCTTCTATGCTTAATTTAGCAAAAGCTTCTGGAGTATTATATTTTTTAAACATCTCTTCTGTTACCTTATTTACTCTAACATCTGTACATTGAGCTGATAGTATTGTAGCAATCAAAAGTTCAAATGGCGTAGTATAATTTAATTCACATTTAGCATCAGGATAAGTTTCTTCTAATATATCTAATATCTTATTTATATTTTTCATCTTAGACTCCCTCATTATCTTGTATATTATTTATTATTTATATTATTTTTATATATATGTGTAAAATTTTAATTATTAATCTCTATATAAAATTTAAATCTATATGTTAATTTTATATACTGTAGTATTTTGATATTCTATAAAAGGAAGTAAAATTTTAAATAATTTTACTTCCTTTTATATCTTACCCATGAAATTTATAATAAAACTAGTCTTTTAACTTCTTATTTATATTGCTAAATTCTTTAAGCCTTTCTATTGTTTTTTTCTTAACATCTTCAAAACTCATATCCGTTAAAATCTCTATAGCTTCTTTTACATTTTCTACTTCATATATTTTAAATTTATTGTCTCTTATAGCATCACTAACTTCATCACATAAAACTAAATTTCTTCTATTATTCTTAGGTATTATAACTCCTTGTTCTCCACTTAATCCTTTTTTCTTACAAGTATAATAAAATCCCTCTACTTTTTCAGTTATTCCTCCTACAACTTGTATTTCCCCTTTTTGGTTCATAGAACCAGTAACTGCAATATTTTGCTTTAAAGGAATTTTACTTATAGAAGATATAAGTGCATATAATTCTGCTCCTGTAGCACTGTCACCATCTATTCCACCATAGTTTTGTTCAAAGCATATATATGCATTTAGAGATAATAAAAAGTCCGTTGCAAAGTTTTCAGATAGATATCCACCTAATATTAATACGCCTTTATTATGAATTGGACCACTCATGTTTACTTCTCTCTCTATATTTACTATGCCTTTATTTCCAGGGCTAGTAGTTACTGTTATTCTAGATGGTCTACCAAATGAATATTCACCCATATTTAGTACAGAGAGCCCATTTATAACTCCTACTCTACACCCCTCTGTTTCTATTAAAGTAAATCCATTTTCTAAGGATTCATCCATTTTACTTTCTATCCTGCTAAGTCTTTTCCTTCTTTCATTTATTGCTTTTTTTACATCATCTTTATCTACAAACTCTGCATTTCTAATTGTGGCATAAGCATCACCTTCAATTATAATCTCTAGTATTTTGTTAAACTGAGTAGATATTTTAAAACTATCACCTGATAGTCTTATAGAAAACTTTATAACTTCTTCTACTGCTTCATAGGTAAAATGTTTTAATTTATTTTTTTCACATTGTAATGCTATAAATCTAGCTATTCCATCTCTATTAATTTCACTTTCATCCATTTCATTATCAAAATCCACTAATATCTTAAAATACTTACTAAAATCTTTATCATAATGATATAAAAGATTATACATATAATTATCACCTATAAGAATTACCTTTACATCTATAGGTATGCTTTCTGGAGTTATAGATGTTTGCGTATCTATACTTATTTTTCTAGTTTGAATCGTTTTCTTTAGAATATCCCAAGATAACCCATATCTAAGCAGTTGATCTGTGTATAATACTAGATATCCTCCATTAGCTTTATGTATGGCCCCTGGTATAAGTTTTGTAAAATCAGTTTTTATACTTCCATTATTATAATCATATTCTGCTTTTCCAAATAAATTAGATACACTAGGATTTATTTCTGTGATTATTGGTGCTGATTCGTTTTCTTTATCTCCACCATTGTCTACAAATAAATTTACTTTATATTTTATAAAATGTTCTTTATCATATTTATCTTTTAATTCTTCTTCACTCATATAAAATAAATAAACATACTCTAATATATCTTTCCTCATATTATCTAGATATAAATTTACCTTTTCATACTCTTTATACTTTTCTTTAAGGTTATCTATATGTGGATCAATAATATACTTTGCAGTTTCCTCTTCTAGGTCAAGCAATGCATCTTTTGCTGCATCTTCTAAATCCCTTATTTTATATGCAACTTGTATTGCCATATTTTCTAACTCTCTTTTTAATTTATAGAATTCATCATCATCTACTTCTTCTCCATTTTCCTCTATTGGCATAAATACCATTCCAACTTTACTAGTTTTTAGCTTAAATCCTTTTTCTTCTCCATATTTCTTTATCTGCTTAAGCAAAGCATCTTTTTCTATTTCATACTCTTCTACAAGTTGATTTTTGCTTAATTCAAAATCTTCACTTTCAAAAGCTTCTATCAATTCATCTAATAAAGTCTCAATTAATTTCTCTATATCTTTTTTAAATATTTTCCCAGATCCCTTTCTTAATCCTATAGCTATTGGCTCTCTTGGATGCTCAAAATTATACACATAACACCAATCCTTATGTGTATCTTTTTCTAATGAATATTTTTTAAGAGCTTTCATTGCATAAGTAGTTTTTCCTGTTCCTGGTTCTCCAGCTAAATATATATTATACGCAGGGTTGTTTATTTTAAGACCTATCTCCATAGCTTCAATAGCTCTTTCTTGCCCCAATATACTTTCTAGAGGTTCTATTTCTGATGTGTTTTTATACACTAACATATGTATACCTCCTCAACTCTTTTATACATTTTATGTTGTATAGCTTGTAAAAGTTTCGTAGATATATCTATAAAAAAAGTCTTAATCTAAAAGACTAAGACTTTTCTAATATTATTTCTATATTTCTTTTTATTATTTTTTTGCCTCTCCAACTAAAAGCTCTATTTCCATATCTCCTTTTAAACTCTTTGTTTGATATTTCATCAATTTCTTCAAAATCTAAATTTAATATTAAATCTTTCATAAATTCTTCTATATGAGTTTCTTTTATATTTTTATTGTGAGGACATACTTCTTGGCATATATCACATCCAAAAATTTTCCCACTATTTTTAATTGCTTTAACTTCTTCTAAAGATAATTCTTCTTTCTTCTGAGTTATATATGATAAACACTTTCTAGGGTTCATATCATAATTTCCTAAAAGAGCATTTCCCGGACAATATTTTACACATTTTCCACATTTCATACATTCTTTATCCAATGGCTTATCTAAAGAAAATTCATAATTATTTATAATATAACCAATAAATACATAAGAACCATATTTATCTGTTATTATATTATTATTTATTCCAAAATACCCTATTCCAGACAAATAAGCTAATTCTCTATCTACTAATGGACCATTATCTACAAATATTTTATATTCAAATCCTTCGATATTCTCATCTAAATAATCGCATACTTTCTGTAATAATTCTTTCGCTACTATATGATAATCTAAACCTCTACAGTATCTAGATAAATTTGACTCTTTTTCATTATCTATATGGTATGGAAAGGCACATACTATTATAGATTTAGCATCTTTCATTATATTTTTAGGATTAATTCTGTTTTCTAAAATAGGTTCTTCCATTCCAGTAATATGTTCTTTTTCTATTCTTTCTTTTAATTTTTTTTCTAATTCATAGTTTACATTAACTCCTGTTATGCCTACTGTATCTAAGCCCAATGATTTAAAGTACTCTTTTAATTTTTCTTTATTCATAAAATTCCCTTCCATTAATTTTTTATTAGCTTTATAATATTTAAGATGTAAGGATGGTGATAAATTGATTAAATTAACAATCCCAGGTAGACCAATAAGTAAGTCTAATTTTAAACTTCACAACGTCCATGGTCAAGCATGGATGCCATCAAAAGGTAAACACTCTAAATATTTAGCCTATGAAAACATGATAGCAGGTTATATAAACCAACAATATGATGGAGAAACTATAGAAGAAGATTTAATAACTATTTTAAAATTATATTTCCCTAATAAACGTATGGGCGATTTACATAACTATCCTAAAAGTATATGTGATGGAATAGAAAAAAGTGGAATAATAAAAAATGATAAACAGTTAAAACCTGTATTATTATTTGATTTTATAGATAAAGAAAATCCTCGTGTTGAAATAGAACTTTATCCTGCTTCTGAATATGATGTTTCTTATAGCATTCTTAAAAAATAAATAGTAACATAAACTTTTTGATTTTTACTTTGATTATTTTTTCTAAAAACTATATAAGCTATAAGATTTTATATCTAAAAAGAGAACTTAATCTAAATTAAGTTCTCTTTTTATTAACCAAGTTTAGCGCATACTTCTTTTAACATTTCTCTTATTGGTAAATTATATGGACATTTAGTTTCACATAACCCACAATTTACACATTCATTAGCTTTACCAACTGTAGATGCATATCTTTCTTTTGCCCATTTTTTAAGGTTATATCTAGTATAATATCCTTCTAGTAAAAAATTGGCTGGGATATTTACTCCTACTGGACATGGTAAGCAATATTCACATCTTCTACAAAATCTTTTGCCTAATGTACTTTTTATTTCTTCTATTTTTTTATTGTCATCTTCATTTAATTCTAGATTATTAAGTACCGCACTATTTTGCTTTACCTGCTCTATACTTTCCATACCTGGTATAGCAACATCAATATAATCTTTTGATAATATATACTTAATAGCTAAAGTTGCATCATCTAGTGCTCCTCCTGCTAAAGGTTTCATTACTATTATTCCTATACCCTTCTCATTAGCTTTTTTAAATACTTCATCTGCTTGATTCTCAACTATATTATAAGGAAACTGTATAGTTTCAAATTTATCATTTTCAACTACCTTTTCTATAGTTTCTAAACTATGGCTAGTTATTCCTATATGTTTTATTTTTCCTTCTTTTTTAGCTTCTAACAAAGCTTTATATGCTTTATTATCTGCAAATATTTCATCATATTCTTCACTTTTTACATTGTGTAGTTGATATAAATCTATATAATCTGTTTTTAAGTTCTTAAGACTTATTTCTATATCATTTTTCATAGCCTCATAGTCTCTAGACATACTCTTTGTGGCTATAAAAAATTTTTCTCTTTTTTCTTCAATTGCATTTCCTATATACTCTTCACTAACTGTATATCCTCTAGCTGTATCTATAAAGTTTATTCCTTGTTCTTCAAGTTCATTTATTACTTTATTAGTCTCTTCTTGGGTAATTCTTTGTATAGGTATTCCCCCAAATCCTACTCTTTTAACCTTCATATTAGTTTTACCTAATTCTCTCAATCTACTTCCCTCCACTTAAACTTTACTATTTAGTTTCTATTATATCCCTTAGCATTTTTATTTCTTTTTTATGACCTTCATCTTCAAGAGGTGTTTCTAAGAAAAATGGTAAATCCTTTATCTTTGGATGTGTCATAAAATTAATAATAGCATCTAATCCTATTTTACCTTCTCCTATTACTGAATGTCTATCTTTCTTTTCACCAAATCCCATCATACTATCATTTAAATGTATTGTTTTCAATCTATCTAATCCTATGATTTCATCAAATTGATTTAAAACTTCATCTAAGTTATTTACTATATCATATCCTGCTGAGAATATATGGCAAGTGTCTAAACATACCCCTAGTTTTTCATTATGTTCTACACCATCTATAATTCTTTTTATTTGTTCAAACTCAAATCCTATTTCAGTACCTTTTCCAGACATAGTTTCTAAAAGAACTGTTATATTTTCATTTCCTGTTAAGGCTTCATTTAGTGCTGCTATTATCTTATTTATTCCAGCATCAATCCCTACACCAACATGGCTGCCTGGATGGAAACATATATACTCTATTCCTAAAGAATCCATTCTTTCTATATCTTCTTTTATGACTTTTCTTCCAAATTCATATACATCATCTTTAGCAGCTGCCAAGTTCATAGTATATGGTGCATGTGCCAATAATGGGCCAAAGTTATTTTCTTTTCTTATTTCTTGAAAGTTTGCTATATCTTTTGTATCAAATTCTCTGGCATTTCCTCCTCTTGGATTTCTACTAAAGAATTGAAATGTGTTAGCTCCTATTTCGACTGCTGTTTTTGCAGCTTTTGCATATCCTTTTGCTATCGATATATGTGGTCCTATTATAATCATATTTACTCTCCTTATGTCTTTTATCATATTTTGATTTATTTTATATTTTAATTATACCCAAAAAAATAAGTATCAACAAAGGTCGATACTTATTATATGCTAATCGCTTCTTCTACTGGTATTGCCAATACTGATATGTTATATCCTATTTCATTTTCATCAGTATTTCTAGAATCTACGATTTCTTGTATTTTTATCTTAATTGCATTATTTAACTCTATAAGTTCACTTTCCGTCAGTGATATATTTTGATATTCAACTATACTTTCATCAAGCAACCTATTTCCCTCTGCTGCACTATAAAATAATTCGCTCATGTTTTCAAACTTAGATATACTAAGTTGTTCTTCATCTGTTAGTGAGAAGTTAAGAATTTTTTGCCCAATAACTATATTTTTTGCACTCGGGTAATAGTACTTCTCTACTATTCCAGATTTTATCTTTTCTTCTACTAACTCCAAAATTCCTACCTTATAAAGAGTTTTTATATGATAGTTAATTTTTGCATGAGGCTCATCTAATAATTGTGATAATTGCTTTGCTGATAGTGGTGATTTATCAAATGTTTTTAAAATGTCTATTCTTCTAGGATGTGCAATTGCTTTTATACATTCTAAGTCCCTAAGCACTAGTACTTCCTTCATTCCCCCACCCCTATAAAAAAATTGTTTTATTTATAAGATAATTATATATTAAGGACTTGTAGTTGTCAAAAAATTCTATAATTTAAAATATGTTAAGTTCTAACCTTTGAGATAATTCTTCTAGTATCTTTATACCAGCTATACTATTTCCCTTTTTATCTAGAGCTGGTCCGTATACTCCAATACCCATAGTATTTGGAACAGATGCTAGTATTCCTCCACCAACTCCTGATTTTGCAGGTATTCCAACTTTTATAGCAAACTCTCCTGATGCGTCATACATTCCACATGTAACCATAAATGTCTTAACTATCCTTGATACTTTTTCATCTATTATTCTTTCACCAGTTTCTATGTCTACACCATAAGATGCAAGATTAACTCCTATTCGTGCTAAATCTAATGTGTCAACTTCTATCGAACATTGTTTAAAGTATAAATCTAATAATTCTTCTACATCTCCTTGTATAAACCCGTCATTTCTTAAAAGATAAGCCATAGCTCTATTTCTATCTCCGGTCATTTTCTCTGACTTATACACATCATAATTTATTCCCAAGTTATCATTTTTAGCTAATTTTCTAAAGAACTTTAACATTCTTTCTTCTTTTTCTTCTAAACTAGCACCTTTTATTAAAGATGTAGTTACTATAGCACCTGCATTTATCATTGGATTACTTGGCTTTTTAGTATCATTTGTTTCTAATTTCATTATTGAGTTAAATGGATCACCACTAGGTTCTTTACCTACTTTAGAAAAAACATATTGCCAGTCATTATCCATCAACGCCATCGCAAGAACAACTATTTTAGATACACTTTGAATCGTAAATTTAGTATCCCAATTACCAGCTTTATATATGTTGTTATCTTTATCTATTACACATATACCTAGATCATCTCTTTTGGCTTTCTTTAATTCTGGTATGTATCCTGCTACCTGTCCATAATTTGTATATTTCCTATTTGAATTTAATACTTCTTCAAGAATCTTTTCCATACTTCTCCTCCTAATTTAATTACGTTTCCAAATGTCTAATAAATATATAATACAGAAACCCCTGATATTCTGTCAACATCAGGGGTTTTATAGTATTAATCAACTATTTTACTTCCACCTACAAACTCTCTCAATATTGATGTTGGTGGTATATCTGATATGTCTGATAACTCAACAAAATATTGAAGAAACTTTAAAAGTCTATTAGCTTCTATATATGAACTATTTTCCTTATCAATTTCCTCTAGTAATGGTTTTGCGTACTTTTTCAATACTGCTAATTCATAAATACATGCAGAGTTAAATATTATATCCGCTTCCTCTTGATATGGGAATATATTTTTCTTCTCTCCACGTCTTACTGATTCCCACTGCATTATTGTCTTTTCTGCGCTATAACCTCTAAAATTATAATCTCTAACCATTCTTCTTATTAACCTTAAATCCGTTGTAGGTATTCTATTATGGTCATCTAAATTAATTTGAGTTAGGGCACTTATATAAATTTTAAATTTATCTTCATCTGGTATTGATGATGTTAGCATAGGATTTAATCCATGTATTCCTTCTAATATTATTGGCTGATTTTCTTTTATTTTTAACTTCTTTCCTTTTTCTTCTCTTATTCCTAATTTAAAATTAAACTTAGGTAAACTTATTTCCTTACCTTCTAGTAAATCTTTTAAATCTTTATTAAATCTCTCTAAATCTATTGCATATATAGACTCAAAATCATAATTTCCAAATTCATCTAGTGGAGTATGCTCTCTATTAACAAAGTAATCATCTAAAGATATTGATACAGGATTTAGATTATTGACTCTAAGATGTATTGATAATCTATGAGCAAAACTTGTTTTACCTGATGATGAAGGAGCTGCTATTAATATAACTCTCTTATTTTTTTCTTTTATAATATCTGCTATTTGAGATAATTTTTTCTCATGTAGAGCTTCTACTGTTCTTATAATTTCTCCATACTCTTTTCTTTCTATTACCTCATTAAGTGTAGTTACTTTACTTACTCCCATAAGCTTTGACCAATTCTCCGCTTCATGATATACACTCGATAACTTAGGCTGTTCTTTAAATTTAGTTGGTATATTTTTATTTTCTTCACTTGGACCTAATACTATTATTCCATTTTTATATGGTTTTAAATCAAATGTCTTTATATATCCCGTAGATGGTAACATATATCCATAGAAATGATTTATATGATTGTTACACTTATATATCTTTACATCATCATGTTCCTTGTATTTAAGAAGCTCTGCTTTCTCATACATTTTATTATCTTTAAATATTTTTATTGCTTCTTCTTTATTAGTGTCTATTCTTTCTATTTTATAATTAGACTCTATTATATCTTTCATTTTTTTGTTTATAGCTTCTACATCTTTCTCTATCAATTCTCCATCTTTATGAACTTCACAATATAATCCCTTTGATAGAGAATGTTCTATTACTACTCGACAATCTTTAAATACTTCGTTACAAGCCATTATAAATATAAATGACACAGTTCTAAAGTATACTCTTAATCCATCTTCGCTAGTTGTATCTAAAAAACTTAATTTACAGTCTTTGTTTATACTATAATTTAATTCTCTTAGTTTGTTGTCTATAACTCCTAATGTTATGTATCCTTTATAGTCTTTATCTATTTCTTTTACTATACTTTCTAGTTTTACTCCTGGAGAATCTTTTTCTATTTTATAAACTTTTTCATTTCCTTCTACATTGATAGTTATATTTTTCATAGTAATCTCCTTTCTTTTATACTTAAAAAGAGGTATTTAAACCTCTTTTTTAATCTCTTTTATATATTCTATACTTTCCTTTATATCATGATATTTTATCTCTAATATTAAGAACTCTGGTTCTAAGTCAATGATAGTTTTAACTTCTTTTTTATCTAATATACCTTTATTTATCCCTATATGTATATCTTTCTTTCCATCATTGTCACTTAAATGAACTATTCTAATCTTGTTATGTAATTTGTCTATATAATTATCCCTATTGATTAGATTATGGCCTGTATCATAACAAAACCATAATTTTTCATTTTCTACTTTATTAAATATATATTCAAAATCATATAGTTTGTTACCTACATTTGATAAATCACCATTATTAGAATAAGTATTTTCTATTGATATATTAGCTTTCGTCTTATTTATAATATCATTTAACATACTACATGATATATCTAAATATTTTTCTCTATTTTTATCTAATCTATCAGATATAACATACCCTAGGTGAAGATTGTAGTAACAAATATTTAAATGTTTTAATTTATAGTTCATTTCTTCTACAAATCTTACCCAAGATTGTCTAATAAATTCTATATTCTCACACAAGTTTAACTCCATAGGTAAATGAATACTTAAAGATACATTTAATTCTTTAAGCTTGTCTATATATTTGTATATCTCATCACACTCATATAAGTTATCTATACCAAGTTCTATATGTTTTATTTCATCTATCTCTTTGCACAAATTTATTGCTTCATCAAGATTATATAATAATGCTGATATACCAATTTTCATGTAATTCACCTATTTTACAGTTCCTATTTTATTAAATGGATATAACCTTATCATTACCTTACCCATTATATTTTTTTCATTTACTAACCCGACATCTTCATATCTACTATCTAAACTCTTCTCTCTATTATCTCCCATTGCAAATACTTCACCCTTTGGAACTGTCATATCTATATATCCATCTGTATAATTATCATGTATATATGGTTCATCTAATAACTTTCCATTTACATATACTTTGGAATTTTCTATCTTAATATGATCTCCTCCGGTTGCTATAACTCTCTTTACTAAGTCTTTAGGTTTTCCATTGTCTTGAAGTAAATTCGTATGGAATACTATTATGTCTCCCTTTTTTGGCTCTCCTATTTTATAAGCCATTCTATTAATTATTAAATAATCATTTTCCTTTAAAGTAGGATACATAGATTCTCCCTTAACTAAAGTAGGTCTTATAAATTGAGTTATTATAAATGCAAAAATAAGAGCAGTAGCTATTACCTTAATCCACTCTATTGCTTCTTTTTTTAATTTTTCACTCATCCTAATAATCTCCTCCTAAATTTTAATTTAGTTAATAATTGGTGTAACTTCCTATCATTTGTATAGCCATCTCATTTATATTATCATATTTATCCATTTTTATACCTAAGTCTAGTAATTCACATGCTTTAACTAAGTCCTGAACTACTTCCATGGGATTGCCATATAACTCTTCAATATCTTCTTTGCTAACCCCTTTAAATCCATGTCCAACTGGGCTTTCATGTCTAATCTTAATTAAATTTTCTAGTCTTTCTCCATTTAATATATCAACAACCTTTTCCATTCTTTTTGTTTTTTTAATATACCTATTTATATAGTTAGTCACCCCAGTTATTAGATTTCCATTATATATATTATACTTCTTTTTTAATGTATATAGAATATTTTTCTTTGATACCATATAACCATGCATATTTACTTTATATTTTTTATTTTCCTTAGTACTTACAAATATATATTTAAATAATGCTTCCTTTAATCTATATAACCTTCCCAAAAAATCAATATACTCTTCATTAACAATTTGTATCTTCATATTTTCTATGAGCTCTGATAATATGTCTTCAGGTTCTCCATTTTCTAGATTTTCTAGGTTAGAAACCAATCTTTTTATCTCTCTTCTACTTAACATCTCACTGCTCATCTTTTTTAAACTTATCGATGCTTTTTTAAAGTCAAAGTTTATAGCATACTTAGATGATTCCATTAATAGGTATAGATCTCCTTCGACTATACCAACTTCTTCTAATACATCAATTACCGCATCATAATCATATCTTTGTAAAAATTTATATATAACATACTCTTTACTTTTATCTAATGGATTCATATTTCCCTCCTAGTTGTACCTCTTTTTAATACACATATGTTTATTATTAAACTAGAAGGTTTATATTATGTAAAAAAGCTCATATTAAATATAATATATTAAGGCTTTTTTGAATAATATATATAATAATTATATTTATCTATAAATTTAAAATAAGTGTGTCTACATATATACTATAAAAAGGTACTAAGTTATAACTTAGTACCTTTTTATAGCTACTTTAGTATTTTATTCTAAGACCTTTCGGATAGTGGTTTTTTAATACTCCATTGGATTCTTTTCCCCACCCTAGTGGTATATTTTCTACTGTTACTAATACCCATCCTCTACTTTGTCCTGTATTTATAATATTTCCTCTTAAATAATTTAATACTTCTTCATCTTGTATTGATAAATTCTCTGTATACTTAACTTGATTTGGCTTTAAATAATGAGACAATGCATGTGATGGCTCAAACCTATTTTTCTTTAGTATTCCCAAATGAAGTCCATATCTTAAAACTTTTAATTTTTTAGTTTCTGGACTTTCTTCTGGCAATAGATATAAATTTTCTCCTCTTATATCAAATTTATTTCCTATTGACTCATTTAAAAATTTCTTTTCAAATTCTCTAAAATCCTTTAATTCTGTATCTAATCTTTTAACTTTTAATTCTTTAGTTTTTATATCCTCTTCTTCATTTTTTTGTATTTTAGCTACAAAGTGACCTTCTCCTTTTATCTTGTGAGGCCATAATCTTTCCATCTCTATAAGCTTAGCATTTTCATATTCTTCTATAAACTCATTTATAACTGTTTCATTTTCTTCTTTCGCAAATGTACATGTAGAATATACTAACGTACCTCCATTTTTAAGCATCTCATATCCATCTCTTATTATTTCTCTTTGAATAGATTGACATTCTAATACTTTTGCATAGCTCCAATCACTTATAGCAACTTCATCTTTCCTAAACATTCCTTGCCCTGAACAAGGAGCATCTATTACTATTTTATCAAAGTATCCTCTAAATACCTTCTTTAGATTATTTGAGTCTGTATTTGTTATTATACAATTTTTAGCTCCAAATCTCTCTAGATTTTCTCCTAGTGCTTTTATTCTCATTGGGTTTATTTCATTTGATACTAATAATCCTGTATTATTTAGTTTTGATAGTATGTATGTTGATTTTCCTCCTGGAGCAGCACACATATCTAGAATTTTTTCACCTTCTTTAATATCCAACTTTGGCACAACACTCATAGCTGATGGTTCTTGTAAATAATATGCTCCTGCCTCATGTAGTGGATTTTTGCCGGGTCTATCTATATCTTCATCATAATAAAAGCCTTCATTTACCCAAGGTATTTGTTCTAGTTTAAATAAATTTAATTTATCTAAGTCATTTTTACTTATTTTTAATGTATTAACTCTAAGGCCGGTAGTTTTTTTATCATCATATGTTTTTATAAATTCATCATACTCATCTTTTAGTATTTCTTTCATATCACTTAAAAATCTTTCAGGTAGCTTTGTCAATTCTTATCGTCCTTCCTCGTTCTCTTTTTTCTTCTCTTAAATCTATTTTTTGAACTAATTATGTATTTATCTAATTTGTCTAAGTTTAATTTACATAAAAAAATTATATAAACCACAAACAATATAATAGACCATCTATACTCTATCATCAATATAAAATCAAAAACTCCATGTATTAAAATTGGTATTAAAACAGATAGTATTAAATATTCTCTTTTTTTAAATTTCTCTGTACTAAATTTATATTTAGATATATAGTATCCCATGGTTATTGCAAATAACATGTGAGCTGGTGTAGATATTATAGCTCTAATCAATCCAACCTCCATCACTGTGCTTTTATCTTCTTTTAAGATATATAATACATTTTCTAGTGTTGCAAATCCTAATGACAAAAACATGGAGTAAATAATTCCATCTAGTTTTTCATTAAAATATTTTTCTTTTAAAAGATTTGGAATCAATACAATTGCCTTTAATCCTTCCTCTGTCATACCTGCTACTATAAAAGATATATATATTATACTTGTATATCCTGTTAATATATCTAATTTCAATAATAAAAGCTCTACAATAAGAGCAATTATCCCCATAAATACTCCTAATAAAAAAAACTTTGCTAACCTATTTATAGGTTCTTTATCATATTTATCTTTTAGGTATATCCAAAATATATAAGCTATAGTTGGTGCTATGGCCAATGTAAATATATTTATGTTCATATAATCACTTCTTTCTTTTTTGTATAATCTATATTATTTCCATTTTCCTTAACAAAATAAGATGTTTATTCATACTATAAAATAATAAGATACTATTTTTAAGGGGTGATTGCATGCAAGATGGTTTCTTAACGGTTAGTGTTATAGATAGCAATACTAATCAACCAATAGAAAATGCTACTGTTAATATCTACTCTATTCCAGAGTCAGAGCAACGTTTAACTAAAGTTTACGAAAACTTAAAAACAGACTCTTCTGGTCAAATCACAGGTTTAACACTAGATGCTCCAGATGTAAATTATTCACTAGATCCTTCTTCACCTATAAGACCATATAGCATTTATTCTGTTGAGGTGTCTAAAGATGGTTATGAAACAGTTTTAATAGACGGTACGCAGATCTTAGCTACTGTAGAAGCTCGACAAACAGTTCCTGTTAATTTAAAAACTAGATCTAGAAATTCTTATTCCAGACAAAATGAACAAGTATTTGATATTCCAGACCATACCCTATATGGAGATTATCCGCCTAAAATCCCTGAAAGTAGTTTAAAACCTCTACCACCTCCTACTGGGTTTGTTGTTCTTGATAATCCAGTAGTTCCAGAATTTATAGTCGTTCATGATGGAATGCCTGAAGATACTTCAGCTCCTAACTATTGGATACCTTTTAAAGACTATATAAAAAACGTAGCTTCTTCTGAAATATATTCTACGTGGCCTGAACAAACTATTTATGCTAATGTAATAGCTATAGTTTCATTCACTTTAAATAGAGTATTTACTGAATGGTACAGAAATAAAGGCTATAGCTATACTATTACTTCTACTACTGCTTTTGACCATAAATTTATTAATAATAGAAACTTCTTTGATACTATTAATGTTGTAGTTGATGATATATTTAATACTTTTATAAAAAGACCACCTACCTCTAGACAGCCCCTTTTAGCTCAATATTGTGATGGTGTAAAATCTCAATGCCCAAATCAAATGACTCAATGGGGAAGTAAATACCTTGGAGATGAAGGTAAAGACTATGAAAGTATATTAAGATCATTTTATGGTGAGCAAATAATCTTTGAAAAAGCACCTATCGTAAGTGGTGTTCCTATATCTTTCCCTGGCCAAATTTTACAAGTAGGTTCTAATAATAACTATGTTAAAACTATTCAAAACCAACTTAATGCAATCTCTAATTCATACCCTCTAATACCTAAAGTTAAAGAAGATGGCATTTTTGGAGAATCTACTGCTGAGGCTGTTAAAGTATTTCAAGGAATTTTTGGCCTACCTAAAAATGGTATTGTTGATTTTAAAACATGGTACGAAATATCTAGAATATATGTAGCTGTAACTAAAATAGCTTCTTTAAATCCTACAATATAGATATAAAATATATTTCTAAATAATAAAAGCTTTACTGATTATGATCTAATTTTTATTAGATATAAATAGTAAAGCTTTTTATTATTATCTATTTTAGTATTTCTAAGTATTCTTCTTTTAACATATGACTTATTATACTATTATTTATTTTAAATTCTGGTATCCCTGCTGCAAATGGTGCAATTTTATATAAATCAAAGTAAATAACTATATTATTGTCCTCTATATAAAACTTATTGTCTTTTTCTATTGATTCAAATTGATATATACCTTCATACTCCTTATTATTTTTAACTAATTCCTCTATTTGCCTTCTAATCTCATTATTTATTACTTTTATATAATCTGAGTTTGGCTTAAATAAATCGCTTAATTTTAATATTCTTCCACTTCTCATGTCTATATTATAACTTATATCTTCATAGTCTTCATGAGCTCCTCCACTATATTGATGGTAAGTTACTTTTATACTTAATATATCATCACTATTTTTTTTAACTTCATAATCCACATTTGCAACAAATTTATCTTTTGATACATCAACATTATCAAAATAGTTTTTAGCGCTCTCATAAACTTTATTATAAAAATCCATTATATCTTTTCTAATTTTATAATTTAATTCTTTATCTATATCCTTATTTGAAGATATTATTATAGGAATATTTAATATACTATTTATATATTTATTATTTTGAGTAATTGTTTGCGTATCTACATTTGCAATTATATTTTTTGTGTTTATTGATTTTACTTTGTTATTAAAAACATCATATGGAACTTTAAATTCATATTCTCTCATCTTACCATCTTTATTTTGGTCCAATATTATTGATAATCCCCCGTCTACAATTATAAAATTAGTTTCCTTATCTATAATTACTAGATTTTTGTCTATATCTATTTTATTTTCATCTATAGTCTTATTTATATAAGATTTTATTAATTCTTTGTAGTTTTCATCTTCTCCTAAAAGATTATCTATATATATTCTTTGCCCTGTCTTTAAATCAAAAACATAACTTTCTTTGTTGGTTGAAAATTTATTTTTTCCACTTTTAGTTTCTTTTACTATAACTATATTGATTACATCTTTACTTTGAAACGCTAAATTATATTCTAATAATATATTAGTTTTTTGTTTATTATTTTGTAATTCTATATCTTGCCTCTTATGATTTATATAACTATTTATATTATTTCTGATAAAAGAATTAATGTACCTTTCAGCATTTTTATTATCACAATATAATTTAGGCATTCTAACTGTTATTGATAAATTTTTACATTCTATTTTACTTCTTTCTTCAGTAACCTTTACTGTTTTTATACTATCTACTATGTTAGCTTTTACTTTACTTGATATATCTACTAACTCAGTATTATATAAAAGTATTAAAGATAGTAATGCTATACATATTAATGACATAAATACTCTTATATTTCTTTTTTTATTCATTTATAATTCCTCCAAAACATAATTGCATTACTATGTTTTGAATTTATTATATTTTTATTCTACTAAAAACTTTTTAATTTTGATTTATTTGCCATTGCTAGTATAAGCCCTAGTGCTATAGATGCAAATGCAGACACTATAACTTGATATTGTGGTTCAAATAAAAATACAATCGTATGGCAAGGTATCCAGAAAAATGGTATAGTTTTTAACACTGTGAAATCAATGTACGTATACCAGTCGATTTTATTTGTTATATCTCTAAGACTTACTCTTCCTCCATTTTTATAATGTCTTATATCTATGTACGTATCTGTACACTTATGAAATAAAAATACTGCTGGTGATTGTAATATATTCATAATCGCACTTGTCAAAAATGCATGTGCAAAAATAGACTCTTTAAAAGGAAGCTTTCCCATCTCTTGAGCAGCCTCTACACCTTTAGAGAATACTGGCAATCCTAATGTTATAACAATACCTATTACACCCCAAATAATCGCTCTAAACATAACTCCATTTGGTTGCTTCCAGTACCCATAACTTATTCTCATACCTAGTAACTCTCCCATTGTAGCTAAGACCGCAAATTTAATAAATCCACTTACATATGGATACTCTCCTGTTACAGTAATGAATAAATCCCTACTAACTGGTATAACTAATATAAGTATCCAGATAAGAAGAATTCCTCCCCATATAAAATCCCCTTTTTTCATTAATGTCCCCCCTTGATATACTTTACATTTACTTAGTATATTTTCTTCATTAAGTATTAATACTCCTCTAATTTACACAATTTGCTATATCATAATTTGACTATATTAATACAACTTCATATATATTTAAAAATATATGACAAACTATCTTAAAGAATATAATCAATATACTTTTTATAAAATACAAAAGAGTATTGAATTTAATTCAATACCCTTTTGTATAAAAAAATATTTTACTTACTTTCTAATTTTTCGTATAAATCTATAAACTCTTCTGCTAACTGCTGAAAATTCATGGCATTCATCAAATGATCTTGTGCATGAACTAATAAAACACTCACTTCTGTTTTGCTTCCATTAGCCTCACCTTGTATAAGCTCTGTTTGGAATCTATGAGCTTTAGTTATTACTTCCTTAGAATTTTTCATAGTTTCTCTTGCTGCTTCTATATTCCCCTTTTTAGCTTGGGCTATTGCTTCAAAAGCTAATCCTTTTGCGTCCCCTGCATATCCTATTATGCCAAATGATATTTCAAATATTTTTTCATCCATTTAAAAAAACCTCCTAAATGTCCCTGTAACTACTCAATTCAAAATTATCATTTAAATACTTTTTAACTTCCTCTGATGTCAATATCTCATGCTCTTTTGTTCTTTGCATTGCATAAGATGTAGAGTTTAAAATATATGCATCTAAGTATGCTGGATGAGTCATTATATCTAAAGCGTCATATTCTTTTAAAGTATTTATATTCTTCTTAAAGTAATCAATTTCCACATTATCACTATAAAAAGTATCTAACATAGGTACTACTTTTGAATATTCTAGATTATATTCAAATCCACCTCTTATTGGTAACTTATACTTTTCTATTATCCTTTCAATAACTGGCTGTAGTTTCTTTAAAGTATGAACATGGTGATGACTATCAAGATGAGAAATTTCAGTGTATTTCTTTACTTTTTCTATTTGAGCACAAAGTTCTTCATAAATTTCATCTAAGCTCATCTTATCTATTACATCATTAGTGATTCGCCTAAAAAATCTTCCATTTCCGTCTACTAGGCTTTCCAAATTAGGAAGTACTGGTCTATTACAACTAATAATCATATGGACTCCACATGCCAAACCTGGATTTTCCTTTAAAAGTTTCATAGCATGCTCAAATCCTGGCATATTAGCCATAACTGTTGTAGATTTTACTACTCCTTCTTTATACGCTGATATTATCCCGTAATTTACAGCTTTACAATATCCAAAATCATCTGCATTTACTATAAGTTTAGTCATAAATTTCACCTACTTATTAAATTGAGGTAAGTACTCTTTATGAGCCTCTAACATCTCATCTAATATAGTTTTTGCTAAATCATCTGAAGGTATTAATGGGTTGATACAAAGTGCTAATAATGCACTTTCGTAATCTCCATATACGGCTGCTTTGGCTGCCAATATTTCAAAAGATTTTATATCACTTACTAAACCATCAGTACACTGCGGAAGATATCCCATTGATAAAGGTTTTGGTCCTTCGCTAGTTATTACACTACTAACTTCAACAGCTTGATCATCTCTAAAGTTTCTTATGGCTCCATTATTTAATGTATTAACTACTTGTATATCCCTTTTATCATTGTATATAGAACTTATTAAGTTACAAGCTGCATCACTATAATATGCTCCTCCCCTTTTCTCAAGTTGAGGTGGTTTTATGTCTAAACTTTCATCTTTATAAAGTTCAAATAGTTGCCCTTCTAATTCTTTAACAACTTGACCTCTTGCTTTACCTTTTTTAAATTCTTCTAATTCTTCATCTAGCATCTCTTTAGTTTTATAATAATATCTATGGTATGGACAAGGTATAGCACCTAAAGCTTTAACAAACTCTGGATTAAAATCTATTGCCTTTATATTTTCCATACTTATTTTAGAACTTACAAACTTATCTATTGCTTCCTTTGTGACATCTTTGCCATCCAAAATAACATTAAGCCCATATACCATATGATTAAGTCCAGCAAAATCCATATATATTCTATCACTTTCTACTTCAAATAACTTTGCAACTCCATTTCTAACACCTATAGGAACATTACATAATCCTACATAGTTTTTGAAGTTTGTGTATTTAAATACTGCTTCAGTTATTACACCTGTTGGATTTGTAAAATTTATTAACCATGCATTTGGACATAACTCTTCTATATCTTTTATTATATCTAGTATAACTGGTACAGTGCGAAGGGCTTTAAACAGCCCTCCTGCACCATTAGTTTCTTGACCTATTACTCCATGTGATAAAGGAATACTTTCATCTTTTATTCTAGCATCTAATAATCCAACTCTTAATTGAGTTGTTACAAAATCTGCACCTTTTAAAGCTTCTCTTCTATCTAATGTAAGGTTAATTTTAATATCTAATCCAGATTTTTTAATCATTCTCTTGGCAAGATTACCTACTATTTCTAATTTTTCTTTCCCTGCTTCTATATCTACAAGCCATAGTTCTTTAACTGGTAGCTCACTATATCTTTTTATAAATCCTTCTATTAATTCGGGGGTATAACTTGATCCTCCCCCTATTGTAACTATCTTAAGACCTTTTTTCATAATCTTCTACCACCCAATCTCTATGATTATTAACTAACCTTGTTGTTTAGCTAATCTTTTTTTTGCCATTCTTTCATCTGCAACTACAAATGGTAAATATATAACAACAGATATTATTAAGTTAACTGCTGCTAATGCTCCACCAGTCCAATGCCCTGTAGCCATTATTCCACTAAATATTGGAGGAGTTATCCAAGGAATTTTTGCCATTAAAACTGGTGCTACTATCCCACTGGATATAGCTAAGTATGAAGTTATTGTACATAATACTGGCGCTAGTACAAATGGAATCATGTATATTGGATTTAATACTATTGGCATACCAAATATCATAGGCTCACTTATATTGAAACATGCTGGTGGTCCACCTAAAGCTATCATTTCTTTACGTCTTCTACCTGCTATTATTAATGCTATTATTAATGCTATTATTAATCCAAGTATCATACCTGAACCACCTAAGTATACAAATGCATCTAAAAATGCTCCTGCAAATACATGGTAACCTTCTGTTGCTCCTGCTGATGCTAACTCAGCATTTTTACCACCTAATTCCATTAATATTGGCTCTACTGCAGGAAGTGCTATGTTTGCACCATGTAATCCAAATATCCATAAAACATGGATAAACAATACTGTAAACACAGCCCCTCCTAAAGAGTCAGCCATACCAGTTAAAGGTTTCGATAAATATGTTGATAATAAATCATTTATAAATAATCCGTTTGATAAAAGTTTTACTATTATACCTATTATACCTACTATAAATAACGCTATTACTCCTGGTAATAATTTTGCAAATGATCTAGAAACTGCTGGTGGTACACCATCTGGCATTTTTATAGTTAACCAAGTTACTTTAGATAATCTTACATAAATTTCTGTTGTTACTAGTGCTACTACCATAGCAGTAAATAGTGCATTAGTTGACACATAACCCCAAGGTATAAACCCCCACCCTGAAACTGCCTCTCCTGCCTCAGTTACTATGTCTGCAGTTTGAGGAGATAACACTAAAAATCCACATAATGCTAGAAGTCCTGCTTGTAAACCATTTGCTTCATATGATTTTGCTAAAGAATAGGCTACTGACACAGCTAAAAATAATGACATCATTGCAAGTGATCCCCACCATAAATCGCCTCCAAGTGCAGATATTTGTTGACCAACTGTAGTGTTAGCTAACATATCTTGGTAAGGTTTTAATGGTAAGTTTTTTATAAGTGATCCAAATGCCCCAACCATAGTTACTGGTATCATAGCAATGAAACCATCTCTTATTGCTACTAAGTGTCTTTGTGAGCCAACCTTAGATGCTATTGGAACTAAATGTCTTTCCATAAAGTTCATTAATGCTTCCATTTTGATTATCCCCCTTTTTAATTTACTTTGAATTATATAACTCCATTGCTCTATCTAATACAGCTTTACCATTACATGTTCCATAGTGCATCATATTTATAACCTCTACTGGTACATTGTGTGGCTTAGCCATCTCTGTCGCTTTACCTAATATATATCTAACTTGCGGTCCTAATAATAAAACGTCACAATTTCCTATTTCCCTATCTAAGTTAACTTCTGATATAGCCCATATTTCTACCTCTATATCTTTTTCCTTCGCTGCAGCCTCCATTTTTGTAACTAGTAAACTAGTTGACATCCCCGCTGAACAAGCTAACATTATTTTTACCATTTTTTGTACCTCCCCAAAATATATTTTATTAAAATTTAAATGTCTATACATTTATTATGTATTAAATGTATAGACATTTCAAGAAAACATTTTCACACTATATGTATTTTTATTTAGATATAGCGTTAACGGTTAAAGTATAACCATAATGGTATGTATGAGAGTATTCAAATGCTTCACCGTTATCAAGTCTGCAAACTTGCTTTATATATAATAACGGTTCTTTTCTATCCAATTTTAGATTTTCTTCTAACTCATCATTAGATATGACAGCCTCTACTTCTCTTTCTGATATAGCTATCTTACGTCCGCTAACTTCTTCAACATATTCATATAAAGAACCCTTGCAGTGAGTTTCATTTATATTTGGAAATAGTTTATATGGCATATATGTAATCATATACGATAATCTTTTATCATTTGCTAGTCTAACTCTCTTTATCTCCCAAACATAATCACCTTCACTTATATTTAGCTTTTCAGAAATTTCATCATCTGCTTCTATTTTTTCTAAACTAACTAATATACTTGATACTTTATATCCTTTGCTATTCATCTCTTTTGTAAAACCACTTATAGAAGATATATTGTCATATACCTTACTTCCTAAAACTATACTTCCTATACCCCTCCTCCTTGCTATATATCCTTCTTTAACTAGATTATTAAGTGCTGATCTAACAGTCATTCTTGTTACATTAAATTCTTCGCATAATTGATGTTCTGATGGTATTAAATCTCCTTGATTTAATTTTCCTGAATTAATTAATTCTTTTACATAGTTCTCTATTATTTTATATATAGGTTGACCCATAACTTTCCTCCCTCGGCTTTAAACATGAATTTATTGCCTATTTAATTGTATATACATTTAATAATATATTAATTTGTAACTTTTATAAACTCTTTTGATATAATTTTTATAATAACACTCCTTTATTATATCTTTTATATAGTCTTTGGTTAATATTTCAAATCAAATTATTCAAAGTATACAAAATTTTTAATTGTTTTACACTTAAAATAAGACCACCTAAATTTATAGGTAGTCTTATTGATATAATCTATATTAAGCTTTTTTTAACTTAACAACAGTTTCAACATGAGGTGTATTTGGGAACATATCCATACATTTAACTAATTCTACTTCGTATCCATAGTTTTTAAATTCAACTAAATCTAATACTAATGTCTTTGGATTACAAGATATATATATTATTTCCTTAGAATCAAATCCACATATATCTCTTATAGCATCTTTGTGTACACCTGGTCTTGGTGGGTCAACTATTATTAAATCTGGCTTTTCTTTTAATTTGTTTACTGTTTTAGCAACATCTCCTGCTATAAATTCACAGTTTGTTAAACCGTTTAATTTTGCATTTTGATTAGCAGCTGCTACAGCTTCTTCTATTATTTCTATACCATAAACTTTCTTAGCAGATCCTGCCATGACTTGTCCTATAGTACCAGTTCCACTGTATAAGTCAAATACTACCTTGTCACTGTGGTCTCCAACAAACTCTCTAGCTATAGAGTAAAGCTCTTCTGCTCCTTTAGTATTTGTTTGGAAGAATGAGAATGGAGATATTTTAAATTTTAACCCTAATATTTCTTCTTGTATATAATCTCTTCCATAAAGAACTCTTAATTCATCACAATTTACTGCATCTGCTAATCCATCATTTATAGTGTGTAGTATACTTACTAATTCTGCATCTAAACCTAAATTTAAAAGCATGTTTTTATACTCAGTCATATCAAAATCTAGTTGAGAAGATGTAACTATGTTTACCATCATCTCTTTAGTATTTATACCTTTTCTAACTACAAGGTTTCTTAAGTATCCTTTGTGATTAAATGTTCTGTAATATGGTATTTGCTTTTCATTAAAGTACTCTACAGTAGCTTTTAATATATTTATGAAGTCTTGGTCTACTAAATAACATCCATCAACAGTTATTATATCTATATGCTTTCCTTTTTTGTGAAGACCTAAAGATAGTGGACCATCTTTAACCTCATCTCCAAAAGTATATTCCATTTTATTTCTGTACATTCTTTGCTCAGGACTTCCTTGTATTCCTAAGAATTTGAATCCAAATAACTCTTGTTGTAAGAATAAATCCATTACTTGTCTTTCTTTTATTTGAAGTTGTTTTTCATAAGGAACTGATAATATACTACATCCTCCACATTGATTGAAATGTTTGCATGGCTCTTCTGTTTCTAGCGGTGAGTTTTCTAGAAGTTCTAGCATTTTAACTTCAGCTTTTTTACTTCTAGCTTTTTGGACTACTGCTTTAACTTTTTGTCCAGTTATTCCGCCCTTCATATATATATCTTTTCCATCATATAAACTTACAGAAGTTCCACCGAACTCCATTTTATCTATTTCAAACTCTATTATGTCTCTTCTTTTCACTAAAACTACCTCCGCTCAATTGTTATCTTTCTTCTAATAATTTTATTTCATCTTCTGTTAATTCTCTATATTCTCCTAGCTCTAGATTTTTATCTAGCTCTAATTTTCCCATAGACAGTCTTTTTAAGTATACTACTTTTTTACCTACACTCTCAAACATTCTTTTAACTTGGTGGAATTTTCCTTCATGTATAGTAAGTTCTATTTCTGATATTTCATCACTCTTTAATATTTTAAGTTGTGACGGCATAGTTTCATATCCATCATCAAGCGTAACTCCTTTTGAGAAAGCAACTACATCCTCTTTTGTTACAATTCCTTCTATTTTAGCATAGTAAGTTTTTGGTACATGCTTTTTTGGTGATAATACCCTATGTGCAAGTTGTCCATCATTTGTTAATACCAATAGCCCTTCTGTATCTTTGTCTAACCTACCTACTGGAAATGGTTCAAAAACATAGTATGATGAATCTATTAAGTCTAATACTATTGGGTCATGCTTATCAAAAGTCGCCGATATATATCCATCTGGTTTATTTAACATTATGTACACAAATTCTCTATAGTTTACTTCTTCTCCATTAAAAAGTATTTTATCATTTTCTGGGTCAACTTGAATCCCTGGATTATTTATATTTTTTCCATTTACAGATATCATACCTTGCTTACAGTATTTTTTTATTTCCGCTCTACTACCATATCCTATATTAGAAAGTATTTTATCTATACGTAATTTTTTAGCCATTAAAAATGTTCTCCATTTTCATAGTATTTTTCCTTTTCAAAAACAGTAAATGCTAAATCCATACTTTCTACTTTTAATCCATCCCTTATACTATCTGTTATTATTTTAGCTACTGTGTCTTGGACTTCTTGTCCTCTATCAAACCAAGCTACTTCCACAAATGGATATACATCTGCTATTTTTCCGTCTCTTATTGCTACAGATTTTATACATTCTATTTCAAAATAATCTCTAGGACATTTTACTGCTTCCACTAATTTATCTATCATATTTTCACTTATTTTACATATATCATTTTCATTTATACCTCTTACTTTTATTTGTGGCATATATAATTCCTCTCTTTTCTTAAAATTTATTTAGTTATAGATATTATTATACTTTTAATTACTAGTTATTACAATTTACTATGTACTTTTTTTGTATTAGGGTTATAATATTAATTGATGGGTAAATTTTATATTTGATTATTTTTAATAATTAATTGTATGGAGGGTTTATATATGTTAGTTTCAGCTAAAGACATGTTACAAAAAGCTAGAGAAGGAAAATACGCAGTAGGTCAATTCAACATAAATAACTTAGAATGGACTAAGGCAATATTATTAACTGCTCAGGAAAACAATTCTCCAGTTATATTAGGAGTATCTGAAGGTGCTGCTAAATATATGTGTGGTTTTAAAACTATAGTTAATATGGTTGAAGGAATGATGGAAGAATTAAACATAACTGTTCCAGTTGCTGTTCATTTAGACCACGGAAGCTACGATGGAGCTAAAAAAGCTATGGAAGCTGGTTTCTCTTCAATAATGTTTGATGGTTCTCACTATCCAATCGAAGAAAATATAGCTAAAACTAAAGAAATGGTTGAATTAGCTCATGCTAAAGGTCTTTCTTTAGAAGCAGAAGTTGGTTCTATAGGTGGAGAAGAAGACGGTGTTGTTGGTGCTGGTGAAGTTGCAGATCCAGCTGAATGTAAATTAATAGCAGATTTAGGAATAGATATGCTAGCTGCTGGTATAGGTAATATACATGGTAAATATCCAGAAAATTGGGCTGGATTAAACTTTGATGCTTTAGCTGCTATAAATAATGCTACAGGAAACATGCCATTAGTATTACACGGAGGAACTGGTATACCTGCTGAAATGATACAAAAAGCTATATCATTAGGTGTTTCTAAAATAAACGTTAATACTGAGTGTCAATTAGCATTTGCTGATGCTACTCGTAAGTATATAGAAGCTGGTAAAGACTTAGAAGGTAAAGGATTTGACCCTCGTAAGCTTTTAGCTCCAGGGTTTGAAGCTATAAAAACTACTGTTAAAGAAAAAATGGAATTATTCGGATCAATAAATAAAGCTTAATTCCTTTTAAAAATTAAATGAAAAGAGCATCTTTGTATAAAGATGCTCTTTTTTATTTCTATATTAATCTTTTATATTATTTATAATCCTTAGCTATAGAATTTTGATGCTCCTACTAACTGTCTTTTTCCTACTATCTTAGATAGATTAGCTAATGATGCTATTTTTATATCCTTGAAGCTAACTAAAAATACAAATTTAAAATCTGTAAAAGATTCATCTATATTATAAATATCAAAGAAACATCTTACATTATCAAATAAATATTTATCCTGAAGTTCTTCTTCAATTTCATCTGTAGCATCTTTTAAATATGCTCTTACATCTTCAAATAATACTTGGAAATAGCTTTCGTCTAAGTCTTCTCCTATTTCATCTAGTACATCTTCTATATCTTGCATATTAAATACATCTTGAGACAGTTTGCAGTCAAATGCCATTATACCATCTTGATTAATTGTATTTGATATATCTCTTGTATATTCTATATCTGGTCTTATTTTGATGATTTCTTTAACATCATTGCTATTTATGCTTATATTGCCTTTTCGATTTTCTACTTTTAATTCGACCATAAGACCACCTCCCCCTATAGTATTGCTATGTTTACTTGTACAATTCTATGAATTTATCTATGTCTTTCCAAGTGTCTACTCTTGTTATATTATCATGTTCTACACCTTGATTGTAGTTGGTATTTATTAGTAGTATTTTCATACCTTCATTTGCAAGTTGCATTGCATTTGATGGATTGTCTTCTATAAATATATTGCATTCTAGTTCTTTAGCTTTAGCTATTTTATCGTGACTACCTAATAAGTGAACATCTATATCAGAAAATCCTTTATCGTTTAACCATCTTGTAGTTATCTCTGTAAGACTTTTATCTCTTGCCGTTACAAAATATAAGTTGTGGCTATTAGCTAACCACTTTTCTATAACGTCCTTAGCATATTCTACTATTTCTGCTTCTTCATAAGAATGCATACAGCTACTATGGAATTTATTTAATATTTCATCCATGGTATCACCATATAATTGTTCCCAGTTATAAGTTACACATTCTTCTTCTTTTATATTTTTATTATATATCTCATTTAAGTACGGAATAAAATGATATGGACTTGTTATAGTTCCATCTATATCTATACATATATTTAATCTTCCCATACATACCTCCCTGATTAACGTTATAATCGAAAATTATATCATATGTTATATTATAAATCAAAATTTATGCATTATAGTATATTTAAAGCTTATCATAAAAGATAAGCTTTTGTTATTTTATATTTAGACTTAGCTTATCTATTCTATCCTTAAAATTTGCTATGTGCTCATCAGATAAGCTTAAATACTCTGTTATTTTTCCAATATATTTTGGATTCTTACTTTCTACTAAGTTTATAGACTCGTTCATAGCCTTTTCTCTTAGCTCATAAGCCTTTTTAACATCATCTCTTGCATTGCTTAGTATTGTAGTATATTGTTCATCTGAAAGACTAGGTATATCCATACTTTCATAAAGTTCTATAACTTCTTTACATTTTTTGCTGGCATATTTTAAGTCATTTTCTATAGTCGGTAATTTTTTTATACTCTCAGATATATTTTTTGTATAAGGAATACAATCCCTCATAGGAATTAATGCTTTTCTTTCTATATTGTAAATTTCTTTTTTGAAATCACTAATTATTTCTTTATCAGTTTTTTTAATAACTTCTACTTCTTTATCCTGATTTAATTCTACTTCTTTTGATTCTAGTGCTACTTCATTTGATTTATCTCCTTTACTTTCATACACTTCACTGTCTTGCTTATCTACTTTATAAATTTCATCAATATTCTCTTCTTTGCCTACATTATCCTTATATTCGTATGGCTCATCATTAACATAACTGTAATAATATATAGCTTCTCTGATTTTATTTAATCCACTCATATAAAGATTTGTTGCTACTATCATTGTAACTAATACAACATAAATACTACTATATATGTACGATCTTCTCAAATTTTTATAATTTCTAAATAATATTATCAAGGGGATAAGATACAAAAATAAGAATACTAATATCCATCTCATCATTAACATCTCCTTCTTTTGTATATTTAAACAAAAATCCCCCAATTTTCATATTTTAACCATATATAATAGTATTTACAATTTTAAGATTATTAATCTAATATTTTTATTAATTTAAAATCAGTGTAATCACAAGATGCTAATATATATTCAATTCCATTTCTTACACCTCTTAATCCCATTTTAAATGATTCTTTTCCGTGCAAGTGTCCATATATAACTTTTTCAACTTTATATTCTTCATATAATTTAGTGAATAACGATTCTTCAAGTTTATCATTAGTAGGAGGATAGTGAGTGATAACTATAAATTTAGTATGTCCTTTCTTCTTAGCAGCTTCTAAAGATATTCTTATCCTATTTTCTTCTCTCTTATATATTTTAGCGTCATTTTCATCAAACTTAAAATCATTCGGACATATCCATCCTCTTCCTCCACAAATAGCATAATCTTTGTATTCATAGAAATTAGTTTGTAAAAAGTTCATATTATCATACTGCTTATTTAATGCTGTTACAGTAGTCCACCAATAATCATGATTGCCTTTTATAAATATCTTTTTCCCCGGCAAATTATCTATTATATCTAAATCACTTCTTGCTTCGTCTAGATTTATTCCCCAAGAAGTATCTCCTAATACTAATACTAAATCTTCATCACTTACTTTCTCTTTCCAGTCTTCTATTAACTTTTCCTCATGACCTATCCAATTCTTTCCAAAAACATCCATAGGCTTATTTACTGATGTTGAAAAGTGTAAATCTCCTATTGCATATAAGTTCATGTCTTTTTTCCTTTCTTATGTAGCTTTTCTTATATATTCTATATTAATACCTATAGTTTAAATTTAAATTCAATTACTATACTATTATATAAAGAAAGTTATCCATGAATATGGATAACCTCTATCTAACTTTATTATTGTTATTGTAAAATTCTAATAAATTATCTACCTCACTTTGAAGATGTAATATTTCTTCTATATCTTGTTCATTATCTATTTTATCTAGCCTTCTTTGATATATAAGCGCTTTATGTGTTTCTCCTAGATTATATAATTCTTGAATCTTACTAAGTACATCTCTTACTGTAACTGATTTTACCTGGCACATAACTTGAGCTTTCATTATATCTTCTCTTATCTCGCTCATTTCTTGATCTAATAGGAATGCTGCATCAGATGCTCTTCTTAATCTAACTGCTAATTCATCTGGTATGTAATGTTCATATTTATATTTTAAAGAATGTTCTATAGTTGCCCAAAAGTTCATAGCTAAAGTTCTTATTTGGATTTCACACAATATTTCTTTTGAACCTGCTATCGTATTTATAGGATATTTTATTATAACATGATAACTTCTGTATCCACTATCCTTAAAGTTTTTTATATAATCTTTTGCATATACTATACTCATATCACATCTATTTTGTATAAGTTCAACTACTGTATATATATCTTCTACAAACTTACACATTATTCTTATACCTGCAATATCTTCCATCTCACCCTCTATATCTTCAATTCCTAGGCGCTTTGATTTAGATATTATAGAAGCTATTTTTTTAGTCCTTCCTGTTACAAACTCTATAGGACAGTATTCTCCTTTTGCTAAGAATTCTTTTCTTATATTCTTAAACTTAACTTTTAATTCTTCTACTGCATGGTCATAAGGTGTTAGTATTTCATCCCATTTTTCAAATTCCATCGTACTCACCCTTTATCTTATTTTGAGTCTTTTTTAACATATCTATTTTAGCATAATTTATTTTTTTTTGGTACAATAAAGCAATTCTCCATCATTTAATATATAGTCTATTTCATCTAAATCAGCTAAATAGCTTATCATCGAAACTAAAGATGACTTAAAAAAATGATATTCTTTATAATTGCACTTTAAATTATTATCTATTATAATTTTTTTTAATAATTCTTCTAACGTTATTGGTACATTTAAATCTTCTCTTACTTTATTTAAGTACTTATCAATAGCATTTAAATGCATTTCTGTTATAAACTTAGAATCTTTTTTACTTATTACTTCTTTACTATGCCCTAAGACTAAATAATCAAAATCTATTTCTTTTAATTTCATTATTGAGTCTATTTCTTTCTTTATATCATACAAAAATAAGAAATCATACTTTTTAAGCATATCTAAGCCTATTAGAAGGTCTCCAGTAAATAAAACTTTATCTTTAGTTAATATTCCTATGCTTCCTTCAGTATGTCCCTTTAAATCTATTATTTCAAATTCTTCATTATTTAATAACAGACTTCCTTCTTTTGCTATTTTATCTACTTTTATTTCATCTAATGATTTATTTTTTAATTTATCCACAAAAAATCTATTATATTTACCACCCATTATATATTTGCCAAATAGATAAGGCTTTTCTATATATAATTTAGCTTCATCTGATGATAATATACAAATATCATTATAATACTCTTTAAATTGGTTACACGCTCCATAATGATCATCATGTTCATGTGTATTTATTATAAAATTTACCTTGATATTTTTTTCTTCTAACATATTTATAATTCTCTTAGGTCTTGAACCAGCTAACCCAGGATCTATTATCAAAGCTTTATTATCATCAAAAATATAAACACCAGTGTTAGTTCCACCCTTTATATAAAATGTGTTTCCTTTTATTTTTTTAAGCTCCATTTAATCACCTAATTATAATAGTATCTTTTTTAATCTTTTTAATGCTATCTCTCTTACCTCTTCATCTTTTGATAATCTTATTTTTATATTGTAAGCAGTATCATCTTTTAATAAAGCTTCTATAAAATATTCAACTATACCTCTATCTTTAAAATCTATATCTATAATACCTTTAGAATATAACTTAGAATCTAGTATCATTAGCTCATCTGCAAAACTTAATCTAGTCGATTTATCTAAATATCCATTTTGGGGTTTAAAATCCTCACAGTATTTTATTTTGTAATTAACAACTTTTTCACTTATATCAAATCCATACTTTGATTTCATAAGATCACTATATTCTCTATTCCTTTTAGTTATATTTGATAAATTTTTATTATAATCCTCTTTTTTCCAATGACCAAAAATTCTACAATTTAGTGGCCTCACTTCATATATTAAACATCTGTTATTTTCATCTTTAAATGGACACGCACTCTTTTTAGTAAATTCTAAAAAATAGTAGTCTATAATTTTACTTAAACTTGTCTTTCTTAATTCATCTTTGTCTAATAAGTAGCTATATATATTAATAAATTCAATTAAATTTATACCTACTGATTCCATACAACAATTACCACAGCCAGTACAATCTCCACTTGGTAGTGATTTGTAAGTATCATTTAACTTATCAAACAGCTCATTTTCCTTACAATAATTTATACAATTTAAAATATCATTTCTATTTATACTAGCCATTATTATTACTCCTTGTTATAATTATTAGGTTAATACAAAAACTTATTATATCACACTTTTTATTAGTGTGATACGAATTAGTTAAGTGAAGAAAAATATTTACTTAAGAAATAAATATTCAATTTAACATACAGGAGGTAATCATGACTAGATATACAAAAATAATAAACATGATGGATAGTTATTATACAAAGGATTATGAAAAACAAAAGAAAAATATAACTAAAGTTAGGGAAGTTAGAGAAGAAACAGTTAGAAAGTTCTTCTTACAAGGTGACTGTGAAGTTCTAGTTGTGCTAGAAGAAAGTGGTAGAGAAATTCTTATAGATGATTTTTCATCTGATGACGATATAAGAAAATACCTTGGACCTAAGTTTATAAACAAGAAGAGATAGATTTAAAAATATTTTATAAATTTATGTATAGATTAAAGTTATCTGTCCATAATAGTAATATAAAATTAAATATTTAACTCAATCTCCCCCAAATTAAGTCTTCGTTCCCCCAACGAAGGCTTTTTATTTTTCAAAACATTTTACAAATGTATAGTTAGCTATCATTCTATAATGTATAATATATAAAAAAACTTTCGGTAGAAGAGGTTGTAAAATGGTAACTTTCGGTAAATTAAACTTAGATACAGACTTTGAATACAGAGTCATAAGAGAAGAAGAAAATGATTTGGACTTATTTATAGACTTAAACTATCGCAGCTTAGATATTAAACTAGAAGATTCAAACTTTTTTAATTCAAGAGTACAATTTCCATTTGTTAGGTCTATTATATTAAGATTAAACAAAGAGAGCGATATTATCACTATACATTTAATGAGAGATATTGATTTATTCTCTGCTTTCGCCAACTTCGAAATTAATATTTCTAATTCTATAATAAGCATAAAAAATGAATATGAAAAAGTTGTTATGTACAAGTCTATAAAATAAAGAGGGGGCCTTAATAAGGCCCCTCTTTATTTTATATTTTAATGTTCAATATACTTGCTTAATTTTTAAACTATTTACTTAGTTTTCTTATCTCCATATATTGTCTTATATATTTCTACTAACTCTGATACTAGTGGTTGTCTTGGGTTAGCTGGAGTACATTGGTCATCAAAAGCATCTAATGCTAACTTTTCTATAGCTCCCATATATATTTTTTCTTCTATACCACATTCTCTTATAGTCATTGGCATATTTAATTCTCTCATTAAGTTTCTTATAGCTTCTACTAAGCTCTTAACCCCTTCTTCTGTAGTGCTAGCTTTTAATCCTAACATCTTAGCTATCTCAGCATATTTCTTATCTGCTACAAAAGATTTATATCTTGGGAATGCAGCAAACTTAGTTGGCATAGATGCATTGTACTCTATTACGTATGGTAATAATATAGCATTTGCTCTACCATGAGGTATATGGAATTCTGACCCTAACTTATGAGCTAATGAATGGTTGATTCCTAAGAATGCATTGGCAAATGCCATCCCTGCCATACAAGATGCATTGTGCATTTTTTCTCTAGCTTCTTTACCTTCTTGAGTATTTGCTCCTTTATATGATTTTGGTAGATATTCAAATACCATTTGTATAGCTTTCATAGCTAA
Source organism: Romboutsia sp. MSSM.1001216sp_RTP31141st1_G3_RTP31141_220114 (assembly GCF_039031195.1). Lineage (NCBI taxonomy): Bacteria > Bacillati > Bacillota > Clostridia > Peptostreptococcales > Peptostreptococcaceae > Romboutsia > Romboutsia sp. MSSM.1001216sp_RTP31141st1_G3_RTP31141_220114. Next base: position 170,082 of record NZ_JBCIUO010000005.1, read on the forward strand.
AGCATCTGTATAATCAGTTGCCATTACAGAAACATAAGCTTCTATAGCATGAGTTAATACGTCTAGTCCTGTATCTGCAGTAACAGCTACTGGCACAGACATTACAAATGTAGGATCTATTATAGCTACATCTGGAGTTAACTCATAGTCAGCTAAAGGATATTTAATATTATTAACTTTATCAGTTATAACTGCGAAAGAAGTAACTTCTGAACCAGTTCCTGAAGTAGTTGGTATAGCCACCATCTTAGCTTGTCTTCCTAATTTAGGGAATTTATATATTCTCTTTCTTATATCCATAAACTTAAGTCTTAAATCTTCAAAGTCTGCTTCCGGATTTTCGTAGAATAACCACATACCTTTAGCAGCATCCATTGCAGATCCTCCACCTAAAGCTATTATAGTATCTGGCTTGAACTTTCTCATAGCATCAGCACCATTTAACACTGTATCAACAGATGGATCTGGCTCTACATCAGCAAATACTTCTATCATAACTGGGTTTCTTCTTTTTCTTAAATGATATTGTAATTTTTCAACATATCCTAATTGAACCATCATTCTATCAGTAACTATCATTACTCTCTCAACTTGTGGTAGTTTTTCTAAGTATTGTATAGATCCAACTTCATGATATATTCTTTCAGGTACTTTAAACCATTGCATATTTACTCTTCTCTTAGTAACTTTCTTAAGGTTTATTAAATTTACCGCTGATACATTATCTGTAGTTGAGTTATTACCCATAGATCCACATCCTAGTGTTAATGATGGTGTATTCACGTTATATACATCTCCTATTGCTCCGAAAGTAGATGGCGCATTTACTAATAATCTTCCTGTTCTTACTTTCTCGCTAAATTTTAGTATTATGTCATCATTTTCTGAATGTATAACCGCTGAGTGACCTAATCCACCAAATTCAGTCATTTCTACACATCTTTGTATTCCTTCTTCAGCATTTTTAACTTTTAAGCAAGCAAGTACAGGACTTAACTTTTCTTTTGATAATGGGTAATCCATACCTACACCTTCTATTTCAGCTACTAACATTTTAGCATCTTTAGGTACTTCAAATCCTGCCATTTGAGCTATCTTATAAGGACTTTGCCCAACTATATTAGGATTTAATGTTTTAGTTTCTGGATTTATAACTGTTTTTTCTAATAATTCTCTTTCTTTTTTGTTTACAAAGTAGCAATTGTATCCCTTCATTATATCTACTACTTCATTGTATATTGGCTCTTCTATTATAACTGCTTGCTCTGAAGCACATATCATTCCATTGTCAAATGTTTTTGATAATATTAAATCGTTAACGGCTTGTTTTATATCTGCTGATTTTTCTATAAAACAAGGTACGTTTCCTGCCCCAACCCCTAAGGCTGGTTTACCTGAAGAGTAAGCTGCCTTAACCATTCCAGGTCCACCAGTAGCTAATATTAATGCTACTTTGTTATTTTTCATTAAAGCACTTGATGCTTCTAATGATGGTTCTTCTATCCATTGTATACAATTTTCTGGAGCTCCAGCTTCTATAGCTGCATCTCTTAAAATTCTAGCAGCTTCTGCTGAACATTTTTGAGCTGATGGATGGAAGCTAAATATTATTGGATTTCTTCCTTTTATAGCTATTAATGATTTGAACATTGTTGTTGAAGTTGGATTAGTAACAGGTGTAACACCTGCTATAACTCCTATTGGTTCTGCAACCATCATGTAGTTTTCTTCATCATTTTCTTCTACTACACCAACAGTTTTTGTATATTTTATACTATTATAAACATATTCTGTAGCGAATATATTTTTAGTTACTTTATCTTCAAATATTCCTCTTTCAGTTTCTTCTACTGCCATTTGTGCAAGTTCTATATGCTTATCAAGACCAGCCTTAGCCATAGCTTTTACTATCTTATCTACTGCTTCTTGGTCTAATTTTAACATTTCCTCTTTAGCTTTATTTCCTTTTGTTACTAAATCGTTTATCATACTTTCTACAGTTAGTTCTTGCTTTTCTTTTACATTTTTAACTTTTTTTAAATCTTTAGTCATTATGCTTTCCTCCCAGGCAATTTATATAAAACTGTGTTAGTTATTTAACAAACTTTCTATGTTTAGATAATACATCACATAAATAAAACTGTCAATATTTTTTGTTAAATTTTTATCTTATTTGTTTTATGAAATCGTTTTTATAGTTTGTTTTAATTTTCTGCATCTTTGTTTATAAGTTAAAATTTATTTTAAAATCTTACTTTAAGTATTTAAAATTCATTTAATTCTAATAGTTAATTTTTAATCAAACTATTTATTTTTGTATTTTTACATTAGATTAAATATTATAGTAATTTTTAATTTACTTATTTTAATAATATTTCAATATACTATATATTTTCACAGGAATACCCTATTTGTTATCGCTATTACTAAAATTGGCAATAATATAATATACTTTTTTAAATTTTTTATTTTTTAAACAATTTTTTTAGTTATTTTGATATAATATCTTTGTTATTAACAAATATATTTATAATACATATTAAATATTGGTACTATTAATTATAGATATAGTGTTTTATTCTCTTATATAGAGGTTTATTTTTAAAATTAATACATAATTTTGTGAAAGGAGTTTTTTTGTATGACATTACTAGTTTTCGGGCATAAAAATCCAGATACAGATTCTATATGCTCTTCAATTTCATTAGCTTACCTAAAAAATCAATTAGGTGAAGAAGCTACTGCTTATGCTTTAGGGGAGGTAAGAAAAGAAGCTCAATACGCTTTAAATCACTTCAATGTTGAAGCTCCTCAAATATTAAATATAGATGATTTAACTAATAAAAATGTAGTTTTAGTTGATCACAATGAATACGCTCAAAGTGCAGATGGCATAGAAAATGCTAATATAGTAGAAATAATTGACCATCATAAAATAGGTGGTATAACTACAGATGTACCTATATCATTTAGAGTAATGCCTGTTGGATGTACTTGTACTATAATTTACAACATGTTTAAAGAAAATAATGTTGAGGTTCCAAAACATATAGCTGGACTTTTATTATCTGCTATATTATCAGATACATTATTATTTAAATCTCCAACTACTACAGAAAAAGATAAGTTAGCTTGTGAGGAATTAAGTAAAATAGCTGATGTTGATATGGAAAGCTATGCTATGGATATGTTTAAAGCTGGTACTTCACTAGATGAATACAGCATAGAAGAAATAGTTAATATGGACTTTAAAGAATTTGATATGAGTGGAAAAAGAGTTGGTATAGGTCAAGTATTCACTTTAGATATAGATTCTATATTTGATAAAAAAGATGAATTTTTATCTTATATAAACTCTACTGATTACGATATGTTAGTTCTTGCTATAACTGACATAATAAAAGAAGGTTCTTACCTAATATACAAAGCTGAAGATAAAGTAATATCTGAAGCATTTAATGTTGAAGCTCATCAAGGAGTATTTGCTGAGGGTGTAGTTTCTAGAAAGAAACAATTAGTTCCAAATTTAACTTCTGCTATTAAGAATAATTTATAATAATAAATAAAAAGTATTTATAATGATTTTATAATCTTTTATAAATACTTTTTTGTTTACTATAATATATTTAATATATAGAAAAAGGAGCTATCTTTAATATAGATTAGCTCCTTTTTCATATGTTATAAATTTAAATCGTCTACTTATAAATAATGTAGATTAATAAAATGGTTTAATTTCTGTATTTTGTGTGTTTTGTGTGTTTCGGTTAGGATTAAACCTTATAATATTTTAAAATAATTTAGTTAGATTGTAAATAGTTATTTTTTACCTTTTAGAAACTAACTAGCATTTTTCAACATCTGAATAATCTTTTCCAAATGTCTCCACTGTTACAGACTTCATAATTTGAGGAGTCTTAGGCTTGTCAGCTCTATCTGTCGCAGTTGTAGCTATTTCATTAACAACGTCCATTCCTTCTATTACTCTACCAAATGCAGCATATTGTCCATCTAAATGTGGAGAATTTTTATGCATTATGAAAAATTGTGATCCAGCTGAGTTTGGAGCCATAGTTCTAGCCATAGATAATACTCCAGCTTCATGCTTTAAGTTATTAGTGAATCCATTTCCTCTGAATTCTCCCTTTATAGAATATCCTGGTCCACCCATTCCATTTCCATTAGGGCATCCACCTTGTATCATAAATCCTTCTATTACTCTGTGGAACCCTACTCCGTTGTAGAATCCTTGGTTTACTAGTGTTACAAAGTTTTTAACTGTGTTAGGAGCTATATTGGGATATAATTCAGCTACTATTTTCTTTCCATTTTCCATTTCTATAGTTACTATTGGGTTTTTAGTTTCCATTTTTTTAATTCCTTTCTTCTTATCTTTATGTATTTTCTATTTATTATTATATACTAACTTTGAAATAATTCTCTACATATTTGAATTATAAAGTAATTATTTTTGTATAAGTAAAATAAGCTACTATATAATAGTAGCTTATTTTTCTTCTCCATCTAATTGTGGAGTATCTTGATATTTTATATCTAATAACTCTAATATTTGCTTAGCTCTTTCTTTTGTAGAGCCTTTAACTTCTACAAAGTTTACATTCTCAGCTTTTAAGAAACTTAATATAGCTTCATCTATTTTAAGAGCGATTTCTTCATCTTGCCATCTTACACCATCTTGCACATATCCAAACTCTCGTGGCACATATATTATAGTGTCATAGTTTTGTATATCTTCTATTGCTAGACAGTATAAATCTTTAAGTATTTGTATTTCTTTTTTACTTCTTTCCTTATTTCCTAACATAAATCTTCCATATATGTAAGGTACGAAAGTAGCATAGTCTGTTAGAGCATAATCAAATGTTGATAACTCATCTTCTATTCTCTTTTGCCCTAAGTATATTCCGTATTGTTCAGATATAGTCTCTATCATACCCTTATCTTTTAAATAATCAGTTGAGTATTCTAAAGCATATCCTACATTTAATCCTGCTATTTTCATTTCAACGTATAGGTGTTGTATTAGTGTAGTTTTACCACATCTAGGCCCACCTAAAACTGCTATTCTCTTAGTTGCCATTATTTATATCAACTCCATAATTTATATTCTTTTTAAGGAACTTTTATATTATACTAATATTTAGCAGTTTATTCAATGTTTTTGATACAATTCTATATATTTACATAGAAATGTTCATATTTTAATATTTACTCTAAAAAAACTATTCTATATGCACATAGAAAAATTCTTTCCTATTTCATATCCTTCATTGTATATTTTTTTACAAAATTCTTTTTCAAATCTTAATGTAGCATTTTTTTCAAAAGGTTTTTTAGGCTTTATTATAAAAATATTGTCTTTACCAAATTTATCGCTTATTTCTGCAGGTAGTTCATATTCTGTATGTGTATCTATTATTATTATTTTATCTAAGTCTTGTTCTACTAATGGCTGTATTAATGTATTATTAACTAATCCTCCATCAAGATTAAATCCATCATATAGCCCTTCACTTACATCTTTCATAAACTGCTGTCCTAGCGGTAAAGTTGCTTTTGGGTTACATGGTAATAAAGAACTATACTTAATACTTTCTAAAGCTTTAGACTTATCTACATCTTTTATATTCATTACCTTTTCATTTAGATTTTTATTTTTTATTTCTATATAATTAACATAAAAGTCTATTTCCGCTTCTTTACTTACTTCTAAAGTTTTTAATCCTTCTATCACATAAGAATTATCCACAGTATTATCTATTATTTTGATATCGTTTGCAGGATCTATTTCTATATTTGTCCACATATCCTCTAACTTTTCAACATTTCCTGTGAATATATAATATCCATTAATTGCTCCTATAGATGTTCCCGATATTGCACTAAAATCTAACCCTCTGTCATAAAGAGCCTTTATAACTCCTGCTTGATAAGCTCCTTTAGCTCCTCCTCCAGAAAGGCATAATCCTATTTTCATCTGTCTCATCTCCTATTTATATTTCATAAAATTTATTAAATGTCTTATATATACTATAATGATCTTTTACACTTCCTAATTCTCTTATAGAGTGCATTGCAAGTATTGGTGAACCTACATCAACAGATGGTATATCTATATGTGTGGATGAAATTGGCCCTATAGTACTTCCTCCTCTTTCATCTGATCTATTTACAAATTCTTGATACTTAACGTTAGCTTCTTTGCATATAGCTTTGTATATAGATATTGAGTTGGCATCACTTGTATATGCTTGATTTGCATTTATCTTTATAACTGGTCCTTTACCCATTACTGGTTTGTTTGTTGGGTCATGCTTTTCTCCTAAGTTTGGATGCACTGCATGTGCTAAATCAGCTGATATAATAAATGAAGAATATAATGCTGTAAAGAATTCTTCTCTTGATTTACCTAAAGATATACATATTCTTTCTAGTATGTTTAATAACATATTAGAATCTGCACCTTGTTTAGTAGAACTTCCTACTTCTTCATTATCAAATACAGCTACTAAATTTACACCATTTTTACCATTAGCATTTATAAGTGCATGTAAACTAGCATGTGCCATTGATAAATTATCTAATCTGCTTGTTGATATAAACTCCTCATTAGGACCCATTAAAGAACCTTTTTCATATTCATATAAGAATAAATCAAAGTCTAATATTTCTTCCTTATTTATACCTAGTGACTTACTTATTTCATTTATTAAGAAGTTATCTTTTTCTAAACTTTCGTTTATAAGACCTACTAAAGGTAACATATCCTTTTGTTTATTTAGTGCATATCCATCATTTACTCCTCTATTTAAATGAATAGCTATATTTGGTATTATACATATTGGTTTATTTATATTTACCATTTTTTCTACTGGATTTAATATACTTTCTCCCTTTAATACAACCCTTCCAGCTATGGCTAAAGGTCTATCTAACCAAGTATTTAATATTGGTCCACCATAGCATTCAGTATTTAATTTTAAGTATGTACCTTCAGAACACATTTCAGCATTTGGCTTTATTCTAAATGTAGGTGAGTCAGTATGAGAACCTAATATTCTAAATCCTTCTTTTTCTATGTTATTAGAGTTAACCTCAAAGGCTATTATAGCAGAAGAATTCTTTGTTACATAATACTTCCCATTTACTTCTATGTTCCATATATCATCTAATTTTAATTCTTTAAAGTTATTATCCTCTAAAAGCTTTATAGATGTTTCTACTGCTTGAAATGATGTTGGACTTTTATAAATAAAATCTATTAAATCTTTAGCAAATCTCTTTTGTTCCATTTTGTAGCCTCCCTAGTAAATGTAAATTAATGTATTTCTACATTATAAATATATTATAATACTAATTTTCCCAATCTTAAACAGAGTATTTTAATCTTTAAAATAAAGATTTACTATATTTATATTTGTCATTAACTTAGTGAGTTCTAATGTGTTATATAGTTAACCTAAGCTTTTTAAATATATTATTTAAATAAAAATAAAGGATATATAAGTATATCCTTTATTTTTATTTACTATAATACATCTAATGTTGTATATTCTTTATTTATTTTTTTAATTCCTTGTTCTTTAAATGCTATTGTAACATCAGAGCCCATCATACCAACAACAGTACCTTCTCCAAATTTTGGATGATGTACCTTTGCTCCTAGCTTTATATCATCTATATCAGTTTCTTTTTTAGTATCTTTTATAGTCGCATTTACTTTTTTAGCAACTGTGGACTTATTCATAGTGTTCATATATTTTTGTTTGTACTTATCTAATACATTATAATTAGCCTTTGAGTAAGTTAATTCTTTTTCTACTTTGTTAAGCTTCTCTATACATTGTTCTGGTAATTCTTCCATAAATCTAGATGCTATTGATGGATTAGTTTTTCCATATAAAGTTCTTCTTTGAGTTAATGTCATATAAAGAACTTCTTTTGCCCTTGTTATACCAACATAGCAAAGTCTTCTTTCTTCTTCTATATCTGACTCACTCATTGACCTTACTGCTCTAGATATTGGGAATAATCCCTCTTCCATACCAATTAAGAATACAACAGGGAATTCTAGCCCCTTTGATGTGTGTATAGTCATTAATGATACTTTTTCTATCTCTTCATCTTCACTAGATTCAGATGAAAGTGCAACACCTGTTAAGAATGTTTGTAAATCTTTTTCTTCGCTACTTTGCTCAAATTCTAATGCTATAGATATAAACTCTTTTAGATTATCAATTCTATCTTGAGCTTCTTCACTTTTGTCCTTAGATAGCTCATCTATATATCCTGTAGTCTCTAATACTTTCTCTATAAGCTTACTTACAGGATATACTTCTTTTATAGTTCTAAGTGTTCCTACTGTATCAACAAATCCATTTATACTATTTTTAGCTTTTGTTGATATATCTGAATTTGTATCTATATCTATTAGTACAGAGTACATACTCTCTTGCTTTAAACTAGCTCTATCTTCTATTTTTTCTATAGTTCTAAGACCTATACCTCTTCTAGGTACGTTTATTATCCTCTTTAAAGATATATCATCTTGAGGATTTTGTATAACCCTTAAATATGCTAGTAAATCTTTTATTTCTTTTCTTTCATAGAATTTTGTTCCACCATATATATTATATGGTATTTGGCTTCTATTAAGTGCATCTTCTACTGGACGAGCCTGAGCATTAGCTCTATAAAGTACAGCAAAGTCCTTATAAGTTCTACCTTGCTCTCTTGCTATTTTAGCTATCATATCTGCAACAAAATCAGATTCATTTATTTCATTTTCAGATAGTTGTATCTTTATTAGCTCTCCTTCTTTTTTCTCACTCCAAAGTTTCTTTCTTTTTCTTTCTATATTATTAGATATAACAGTATTTGCTGCATCTAGTATAACTTGAGTAGATCTATAGTTTTGTTCTAGCTTAACAACATGAACATCATCATAGTCTCTTTCAAACTCAAGTATATTTCTTATATCCGCACCTCTCCATCCATATATACTTTGGTCATCATCTCCAACAACACATATATTTTGATGTTCCTTTGCTAATAATTTTATTAGTTCATATTGAGCTTTACTTGTATCTTGATACTCATCTACCATTATATATTTAAATCTACTTCTATAAAATTCTAAAACTTCTTCTTCAGATTTTAAAAGTTCTACTGTTTTATATATTAAATCATCAAAATCTAAAGCACTATTTCTTTTTAAACGATCTTGATATAGTGCATATACATCTGCAATCTTACTCATTCTATTATCATGTCTATGCATATCTTTAAATTGTGATGGGCTATACAGCTTATCTTTTGCCCCTGATATTGTACTTATTATTACCTTAGGTTCAAATACTTTATCACTTAAATTTAACTCTTTTAAACAGTCCTTTACTAAGGTAACTTGGTCAGCACTATCATATATAACAAAACTTCTATTGTATCCGATTCTATTTATATCTTTTCTTAGTATACGCACACAGCAAGAGTGGAAAGTACTTATCCACATTTCCTTTGTATCTGTTCCTAAAGTTTCCTCTACTCTCTCTCTCATTTCATTAGCAGCTTTATTTGTAAATGTTATTGCTAATATATTTGGGGCTTGTACACCTTTATCTTCTATAAGATGTGCTATTCTCGTTGTTAAAACTCTAGTTTTCCCTGACCCAGCTCCAGCTAGTATAAGTACCGGTCCTTCTGTTTTTTCTACAGCTTCTCTCTGGGCAGGATTTAATGTATCTAAATTCATAATTTTCCTCCTGTCGCTATTCCTATAACTATATTTTAATCTATAATAAATATTTATTCAAACTTTAAATCAGTCCTATATTTTGATAATCTCCATAATCTAATTATTCTAAAATGGATATTATAAAAATATAATTTATTTATTAAATGAAATTATACTATACCATACTTTATATTATTCTTGTATTTTATTTAAAATAAATAGGCTATCTAAAAATAATAATCCTTGCAATTTATACTTTCTTAAGTTACAAGTTATTATTTTAAATAGCCATTTTATATCTTATGTATTATTTTACTTCTAATTTTCCTTCTATTATATCCTCTGCTTTTTTGTTAACATAATCAATTATTTCTTTAGGTACATTTTTACCAGTACTTGGTGCTATCCCAACTGCCTCTTCTTTTAATCCATAAACTACAGCTTTTCCGCCTTCAAATTTTCCTTCTTTTATCTTTGATATTGTATCAAAAACACCAATATCAACTCTTTTCATAGCTGAAGTTATTACATTGTCAGGAGCTAAATTATTTTGGTCCATATCTACTCCTATAGCATACTTATCTTTTTCTTTAGCTGACTCTATCGCACCAGTTCCAACACCACCTGCAGCTGAGAATATTACATCTACTTTATTATTATACATTTGATTAGCTATAGACTTTCCTAAGCTAGCATCATCAAAGGAATTTGCATATTGAGATAAATACTCTACATCTTTATTTTCCGACTTTACCCCAGCTTTAAATCCCTCTTCAAATCTTGTTATATTTGGTATTTCCATACCACCTATAAATCCAACTTTATTAGTTTCACTCATCTTAGATGCTATTATACCTACTAAATATGCTGCCTCTCTTTCATCAAAAGTCATACATATCATATTGTCTGGTATTTCTTGTCCCTCTTCTTCATAATTATGATCAATTATGACAAACTGTCTATCTGGATAAAGTTTTGCTGCATTTAACATTGATTCTGCTGTTGTATATCCAACACCTATAATTACATCACGTTCTTGGTCTATAAAGGTTTCTATATTAGGTGCATAATCTGCATCTTGGTTTGACTCCAAGTATGAGCCATCTATACCTAGTTCTGATTTTGCCTTTTCTAATCCTTCTAATGATGATTGATTAAAGCTTTGGTCATTAGCCCCACCTTCTCCAAGCACTATTCCTACAGAAAATTTTTCTTCGTCACCTTTCATGTTTTTGCTACCTTCTTTTGAGTCATTACTACATCCAATCATGCTTAAAGACATAATCCCTACTATTGCTGTAAATATTAATCTCTTCTTTAACTTTAACATATACTAAATCTCCCCCTGATAAATTATGTTTACACATAAATTGTATTATATGTCTTTACACATGTAAACAATTTATGTTAAATAAAAAATTTACTTCGCTCATATCACTTATGGCTTCATGTATTTTTTAATATTTTTACATTTTCATACTAATTAATGTGTATTATCAATATGAATTATCTACATTTTTATTCTTAATATAAGATCATTACATAAAAAAATAAGCCCTTAAATGTAATAAGGGCTTTTTAAGCATAAAGCTTTAGATATAAAATTTATATTAAATTTAGGCTTAAGGCAAATTAATTTTAAGACTTATACATTACAAGTCTCTTTTTAATGCAAACTATCTTGCATAGCTTAATCTTATATACTTCATCTATTTAAAATATTTCTTAATATCATTTATATAAAATTTTAAACTTTTCACAATAAAAAAGCCTAATCCACAGGGATTAGACTTTATCTACATAAATAACTATATAAGTAGCTTAAAGACATTCTCCATCCCCGAAGAAATCATTTAATATTATTAGGCAGGTCTCCTGACTTAGCTTCATTTTACTCTTTCTCCTTCCCATAATCTAATATTACAGTGGTTTTAGAAATTTCATCAGCATCACAGTAGCGGGGGCTGTAGAGGATTTTAACCTCTTTCCCTATTAATCTTATATTAAGAACCTATAATATATACTTTTCTATATTAAATTATATTCGCTATATATTTTAATATTCCTTTTATTTTTCTAATTTCTTATTATCTTTTTTAAATACATGGAAACCACATCAGAAAACCTCTGGATGTCTTTAGTATATATGAAGTCTTTACCATATATAATTTTTTCTACTTCTAAATCTATTTCTTTTCCTGTAAATACTCCTAGTACCATTATTCCCTTTTGCCTAGCTTTTCTTACTTCTGATGCAGTATCTTTTGCTCCAATCATACCTTTATAAGACATTTCTCCTCTTATACTTCTTTCCCTGTCTTTACCTATCTTTATGTCATTCGGTCTTCCATCACTTAATACAATTAAGATTTTATTTTCTTCTTCTCTTTCTAATAATCCTTCACAAATAGATTTTATGGCTAGTCCATCTCTATTATTTCCAGCACAAAAATATTCAAATATGTTCTCATTATTGGTTATTTTATCTTCATAGTCTCTAAATCTTTTTAATATAGTGTAATCCATAAGGCTTGAGAATCCCATAACTCTATTTGGTATACCAGCCTTAGTTAAAGCTGTTGATATTATATATGCTTGTATCGCTACATTGGCTTGATTTCTAGTTTGAGACCCACTAGAATCTAAAAGTATATCTATTACATACCTACCTTTCTCATTTTCAATATCTTTGTAGAAAATTTTATTATTATTGCTTCTAGTTGCTCTCCATGCCCTATTTGCATATATAGTACCACTATCACAATAAACTCTACTTTTCTCATTTTCTTCTATTAATATTCTCAATAGAGTTTCCTTTAATTTTAATATATTCCTTTTATATATTTTTATGTTTTCTCTAAATTTACGAGTATTATTTTCTTTTTGTCTAGTTGCATATTTTATCTGAGCTATATTACTACATTCACTTCTTAATACTCCATCTGTAAAATGTACTCTACATCCCTCATGAACCCCTCTACAACATTTGCTTTCTATTTTTTTTAATTCTAAGTCACCTATATATGATTTCCCGTAGTAATGCTCTATTTTCTTATATATCTTATTTAAAGTTTCCTCATCAACATATAGTACATTGTTAGAACTATGTTTTGAGCCTTTAATATCAACTTCTCCTAAGCTTTCAATTAACATAGATGATGATATCTCGCTTATTTGATTTTCTATAGTTTTACTGTGTTCATTATCATAAAGTTCTTCATACATAAAATCTGAAAATGTGTCAAAATCTATATTTGAATTTATTATTCTTTCATTTTCATAGTTTTCATTATCATATTTATTTGAAGTATCATTAAAATAATTTATATAAATTTCATCTATTCCCCTAAGTATTTCAACTATATTTTCATTAAGATTAATTTCATTTATTTTATTTACTATCCTTCTACTTAGTCCGTCTATAGTTGGATGTTTTCCCATCCTTTCTAAAACTAAAAAGTATTTTATTTTTTGTAGTATTTCTTCATTATGTATTTTACTAAAACCTGATAAAATATCTTTGTAAGCACTTAATCTTATATCTTCAATACCTGGTCTTTCCTTTATAATCTTTTCTTCAACTAACCTATCTAATGTTATATGCAATAAATCAGATATAACATCAATATCATATCCCATTTTAGCTCTACTTAATAAGTATCTTTTTACTAAGATCCAATCTATGTATTTATGCCTTCCTCCTGCCATCGTAGCAAAATACAAGGCGATATCTTTAGATGAATATTCATTTTTAGATATTTGAATATCATCATTATAATCTCCTGCTACAGTCCAAGATAGATTGCTAATTCTATTTTCAAATTCATAATTCCCATATACCCATTTCATAATTATTTCCTACTTTAATATGTATTTATTTTAGGAAATATATCTTTAGTTTCCCATTTATCTGGTATTCTAGTCTTTATAATATCTCCTACAATCTCTTTCTCATATACATCAAATGTTTTACTTGTTACTCCCATATTAACCGCTAAAGATGGTTTTAATCCTCTTCTGATAGCTTTTAGTGATCCTATTAATCCTCTCAAATCTACTGATTTACTAGATATTTCTCCATTTTGTGATTTTAATTGTAAGTCTAAGAATATACCTCCAAATTGGATTAATTTTTCTTCATCTGCATCCTCAAATTCTTTTTTTAATATTAGCATTAATTTTTCTTCTTCTACAGCAGGTATATCTATGACCATAAACCTAGAAACTAGTGCCTCATTTAATTCTTTTGTCCCTGCATATTCATAATTCATAGTTCCTATAAATCTCGTTGCATCATGAAGATTTATTCTTTCATATCCAGGTACATCTATTACTCTTCTATAATCTAACGCTGAATGTAGTACTGCAATTGCATCATTTTTAGCCATATTTATTTCATCAAATATACCAAATCCCCCATTTATAGCACATTCATATACTGAGCCTCTTCTTAACTTAACTTCATTATCTATAAATGTATCTGTACCTATTAAAGTTGTACTATCTGTATTTATATGGAACGATGTATTCCACTGAGGTCTTCCAAATAACTCTGATAAATTATCTGCTAGTAGATTTTTTCCTGTCGCCTTTGGGCCAGATAATAGTATGTTTTCTCCCTCTAATATAGCTGATATAGCCATATTCCATATATCTTTTCCATAAAAATACTTAGTCGAATCTGATATCCTATGTTTAAGATTCTCATCTATTTTATAGAATTCTTTAAACTTTATTGCATCATTTATTAATTTTTCGTCTACACCTTGGTTTAATAAACTTACTATTATACCCATAGTCAGTCCCCCTTGTCTTTGTTATATACTATAATATTAGCATATAATCTATAATCTGATATAATATTTTATCCTTACACTACCTTGTTAATTTATCTAAAATTTACTTAAATACCTTACGTTTAAATACTTTGACTGTTTTATGGATTTAAAATTACTTAATATCTAAATTATCTCAATTCTTTATTAGAACAAAATAAAATTTTATTAAAAAATAAGAGGCTTAGTATATAACCTAACCCCCTACTTATTTTTATTTATAATCCGTACTTACATAAAATATAGTCTACAAACTTTCCATTTTCATAGAATAATTCTCCATCAGCATATATATTACTACAACTTCTTATATCACATAACTTATCCCAATACAGTGATTATTTATTTTGACTGCTGCCTCTAACATAAAATCCCCTATTACCATATAAATAATTCCTTCTATCTTTTCATAAAATAGCATATTTGAAGTGAATTTTTCATACCATAATTTGTGCTTATTGTCTTACCGTTTTTTACTTCTGCTGAATAATTTGCTAATAACTTATCTAATTTATTTAACCTTTTTAAATATCATAACAATAAACTTATAAAATAAAAAAGAGATAGCCTTAAATAGCTATCTATACATATCTAATATTTTATAAAATAAAAAAGATTACGTGGCTACGTCTTACTCTCCCAGGAGGTCGCCCCCCAAGTACCATCAGCGCTAAAGAGCTTAACTTCTGTGTTCGGTATGGGAACAGGTGTATCCTCTTTGCTATAATAACCACATAATCTTTATCTTTTAGAGTTAATACTCTGAAAACTGTATATCATTTAGAATTAATCATTTTATTTTGGTCAAGTCCTCGACCTATTAGTATCGATAAGCTAAATACATTACTGCACTTACACCTTCGAC
>NZ_JBCIUO010000006.1:0-80467 GCF_039031195.1 Romboutsia sp. MSSM.1001216sp_RTP31141st1_G3_RTP31141_220114
TTTATATCCTAGTAAAAATTCATTTAACTCAGCATCAACTAAATTTATTTTCTTACTACTACATAATGTAACTTTTTCTTTATCTATTATAACTTCTATATCATTTGTATCATTTTTTATATAAGTAGTTACACAACCTTTAGTTTGTATTTTATTAGCATATTTTTCATAAAATGATGTTGTATTCTTTATAGAATTTATACTCTCTTCACTAATATTAGACATGTCTAAATTTGCTGGATCTATTCCAAAATTTTTAAGTTGATCTTCTACTTCTTGAGGATTCATACCATATCTTTCCATAAATTTTTTTTGTATATTCATAAACTTCTCATAAGATATATTATTATCCTTCATATAATCAAATATCTTCTTAGAAAATTCAGCCATTGTCATACTTCCATCCATTACTGAAAAATATAAATTATATATATACTGTTCAAACTTATCTACATCAGAATCTTTAGCCTTGTTTTTTAAATTGTTAAAATCTATCACTCTATCGTCAGACATATTTATCCTCCTTTAAAAATCTTTACTTGTATATGATTATAACATATTTATATAGTTTTAAATTATTATTTATATAATATATTTGACCAATTTCAATAAATAAAAACTCTCCATTTATTATTTAACTTATCATCATATACATCTTATGTTTATCTATATTAGAATTGGAATTTATTTCACTTAATTGTTTAATAATTTTACTTTATATGATATATTTTTATATGTAATGTGATTTATTGGAATATTTTTAACTTGGAGGTAAAATTATGGAAATAAAAAGATTTGAAACAACTGAAAGAATGAGTAAAGCTGTTGTTCACAACAATACTCTTTACTTATGTGGTCAAGTTCATGCTGAAGGTGATATAAAGGAGCAAACAGCTAAAGTATTAGAGAAAATAGAAGATTTATTAAATAAGTATGGTTCAGATAAAAATCATATGTTATCAGTTACTATATATATAAAAGATATGAAAGATTTTGCTGATATGAACTCTGTTTGGGATGCTTGGATTGAAGAAGGATTTGCTCCAGCTAGAGCATGTGTTGAAGCTAAGATGGCTAGAGAATGTCTTCTTGTTGAGATGAGTGTTGTAGCTGCTATAAAGGAGTAATATAACATAAATAAAAAAGATGGTTTGATACCATCTTTTTTATTCCTCTTCTTCTTCCCACTCCATAGCTCTTTTTACAGCTTTTTTCCAGGTTTTATATAATTTCTCCTTTTTGCATTTATCCATTTTAGGAGTAAACTCTTTATCAACTCCCCACTTAACCTTTATATCATTCTTACTTTTATAAAATCCTACCGAAAGTCCTGCCAGATAAGCAGCTCCTAGTGCTGTTGTTTCTATAACCTTTGGTCTATCTATATTTACATCTAATATATCTGATTGAAATTGCATTAAAAAATTATTGCTACTTGCTCCTCCATCTACCTTTAAAAACTTAAGATTTATATTTGAATCTTGTTCCATAGCATTTAATACATCTTTAGTTTGATATGCTATAGATTCTAAAGTAGCTCTTATTATATGTTCTTTTTTAGCTCCTCTACTTAAACCTACAATGGTTCCTCTAGCATACATATCCCAGTAAGGTGCTCCAAGACCTGTAAATGCTGGAACAACATATACTCCATTTGTATCATCAACCTTTGATGCATAACTTTCACTATCCTTAGCTTCTTTTATCATTCTTAATTCATCTCTAAGCCACTGAATAGAGGCACCTCCCATAAATATACTTCCCTCTAATGCATAAGTAATTTTATTGTCTATCCCCCAAGCTATAGTTGTTATTAAACCATTTCTAGATTTAACTATTTCTTCACCTATGTTCATAAGTAAAAAACAACCTGTACCATAAGTATTTTTTGCACTTCCCTTTTCAAAACATGTTTGTCCAAACAACGCAGCTTGTTGATCCCCTGCACATCCTGATATTGGAATTTCTGCACCTGCCATCATCATAGAATCAGTGTGTCCATATACATAACTAGATGGGTATACATTTGGGAGCATTGATTTTGGTATATCAAGTTCTTTTAATATATCTTCATCCCACTTTAGCTCTTTTATATTATACATCATAGTTCTCGATGCATTAGAGTAATCTGTAGCATGAACTTTTCCCCTAGTTAAATTCCATATAAGCCAAGTGTCAACAGTTCCAAATAGTAATTCACCATTATTTGCTTTTTTTCTCGCGCCTTCTACATTGTCTAATATCCATTTTACTTTAGTAGCTGAAAAATAAGCATCTATTAAAAGACCTGTTTTATCTTTTATTATTTCTTCTAATCCTTTGTCTTTTAATTCTTTACATATATCTGATGTTCTTCTACACTGCCAAACTATTGCATTATATATAGGTTTTCCTGTATTTTTATCCCATACTATAGTAGTTTCTCTTTGATTAGTTATTCCTATTGCAGCAATTTCTTCCGGTCTTATACCCTTAGTTTCTATTACTTCTCTCATTACCCCACTTTGAGTTCCCCATATTTCCATAGGATCATGTTCTACCCATCCAGATTGTTTATATATTTGAGTAAATTCTTTTTGCGATTTACTTACTATTTCTCCATTTTCATCAAACAATATAGCTCTTGAACTTGTTGTGCCTTGATCTAGAGATATTATATATTTCTTTTCCATATTAATCTCCTTACTTTATTAATGAATATATACATATATATTACCACAATAAACAAAATAGCTAAATTATATTATTAAAGAATGAGATTATGTTAATTTATACTACTATATATATTTATCAAGTTTTTATAACTCATTTATTTCCTTTTTTTTAATTATATGATAAAATAATTAATATATTTTGCTTTGCTTGAATATAAATTTTAATAACAAACTTGTACATAATATAAATGTAATGACCTTTAAGTTTCAAGCATGACATCGTTATTATATCTAATATTAATTAAATTAGGAGGATTAATATGGGCTTAAAAGACAAATTCGCAGAATCATTTGCTAGATCAAAAACAATGACTGGCCCTGAAAAAAGAGCTAATGAAATAATGGGCAAACTACTTATGAAAAAAGCTATAATTCCTATTGTTTTAATGGTTATCATTATGATAGTTGGTATGGTTGCTAAGATAAATGGTTGGGCTATACTTGCAGTTAACTTATTAGTTGCTCTTGGGACTTACTTCTACATAAAAAAAGCTGGGGAAAAATATCAAAACTTCAAGCCTTATGTTGGTAACTTAATCAGTCTAGAGAAAAAAGGTAAAAATGAGTACGTAGCTATAATAAAACAAGGTAAAATGCCAGTAAAATTAGAAATAAACTATGGTGGAGAAGACCTTGCTGGACTTAAGAAAAATCAATTAGTTCAAGTTAGTTACAATCCTGATGCTAAAATAGCTATAGTTGTAACTAAGTAATAAAAAAGTCTTCGTTAGAAGACTTTTTTATTTATTATAAACATATTTCTTATATATTTTAAGTGCTTTAGCTAATTGATCAGGGCAAGATGTTCCTCTATTCTTACATGGTATATCTTCAAGATTTTTTATTATATCATCAATATCTTTACCTTCAACTAGATGCTTTATTCCTATAGTATTTCCACTACATCCACCCTCGAAAACTACGTCTTTTAATATATTGCCTTCAATATCCATTAATATAGACTTTGAACATACACCTTTAGTATAATATCTATACATACTTATCCCACCTTAATATATTTTATAAATTAATTTCTTAATTAATATATATACTAATTAAACAATAAATATTTCATATATTTTTTTTATATAGATATAATAATGGTAGTATTTGATTAATTTGTATGCTTTAATTTATTTATAGATTGAATTTGAAAGGATGTGTTTATTATTTCAAAAGAATTTCTTGATAAATATTTTAAATTTTTATTCTTATTTTTTTGGCCTATAGTTTGGTACGACTATGTTTCTATTGCTGCTATGAGAATTGAAATATTTATGTTTTTATTATTTTTAACAGCATCTATAGTTTATATAATAATGATTCTAAAATCTATTAATAAAATAGAAGATATAGATGTATTATATAGAATAACTACAATCTTAGCATTTATACTGTTTTTATGTAGCTATTTATTATTCTCTAAAAACAGAATATTACTTATTTTTAAACTAATATTTTTATTTATATACTTTTATGTTTCTTGCATAAAAAATTTTAAATACAATGAAAATGAAGGTGTCGTTGGAATGCTATCATCACTTTTACTTATAACTATTACTTTTTCATATTAATACATATTTAGTATAAAATTTGGAAATGTTAGACATATAAGTTTTTTTCTGATATCATTTAAATTGAAAGTAATATTAATTATAAACTTACATAAAGGAGTAACAATTATGGAAAGAAAAGTTTTAGCAACAATTGGAGAAAAAGAAATCACTAACTACGATGTTGAGAGTGCTCTACAAAGCTTAGAACCATATCAAGCTATGCACTTTAATAGTGAGCAAGGTAAAAAGCAATTATTAGATGATTTAGTTAACCAAGAATTATTCTATATGGAAGCTAAAGAAAATGAATTACATAACGATGAAGAGTTTAAAAAAGAATTACAAAGAGTTCAAGAAAATATGTTAAAGCAATATGCTATAAACAAAGTATTAACTAGTATATCTTTAACTGAAGAAGAAAAGAAGGCTTTCTTTGATGCTAATAAAGATAAATTCAATAAGCCAGAAACAGCTACTGCTAAGCACATATTAGTTGAAACTGAAGAACAAGCTAATGATTTATTAAATAAAATAAAAGCTAATGAAGTATCTTTTGAAGATGCAGCATCAGAACATTCTACTTGCCCTTCTAAAGAAGCTGGTGGAAACTTAGGATCATTCCCTAGAGGACAAATGGTTCCAGAATTTGAAGAAGCAGTATTCAATATGGAAAAAGGTGAAGTAGCAGGACCTGTTAAAACTCAATTTGGATACCACTTAATAAAATTAGAAGATTTAAATAAAGGTGGAGAATCTGAATACGAAGAAGTTAAAAATGAAATAGAAAGAACTTTAATGTATCAAAAGCAAACAGAAGTTTACTCTAAAAAATTAAATGACCTTAGATCTAAATATGGAAATATGATCAAGTTAAATGACTAAAAATAAGACCTAGTATATACTAGGTCTTATCTTATTCTTTTAATTTATTGTAACAATACTCTATAATATCTTTTCTTTTTATTATACCAATAAAAATTTCTTGATCGTCTATAACAGGAACAAAGTTCTGATTCATAGATTTTGAAATTAAATCTTCTATATTAGCGTTAACATCAACAGGAGAATTGTCTTTTCTTCTATTTACTTCTTTGATAGGAATATCCTCTACTCCCTTTAAATCTAGCGAAAATTTATTTTTTAATGTCCACAATAAATCTCCTTCTGTTATAGTCCCAACATACTTCCCCTCATCATTAATTATGGGAATAGATGAATATCTATGATATTCCATCTTCTCTAGAGTTTGCCTCATAGTGTAGTTTTCATATATATATGCAACTTCACTCTTAGGTGTTAGAAAAAATAATATATTCACTATACTGCACCTCCAATAAGTAAACATTAATTAATTTATATACAAAAGTATTATATTCTTCTTTCTCTCAACTATAATTTTAACATATTTTTATATATATTTTAATTTAAAATATGTTAAAATTATTTTTTTATTTAAATTATCTTTTATGGGTATATATTAAATAAAAATTATTTATGTTTTAAATTTGGAGGTATAACAATGAAATTTGATTATAATATAGAAGTTAATAGTTTTTTAAATAAAATATATGAACACAAGGTATATGAAATAGCATATGAAAATAATTTATACAATATAGATGCTAAAGTTTTAAAAGATAGATTTGATTTATTAAAAAACACAAAAATATATTTAGGAAGCGATATGCAT
Organism: Romboutsia sp. MSSM.1001216sp_RTP31141st1_G3_RTP31141_220114; assembly: GCF_039031195.1. Taxonomy (NCBI): domain Bacteria; kingdom Bacillati; phylum Bacillota; class Clostridia; order Peptostreptococcales; family Peptostreptococcaceae; genus Romboutsia; species Romboutsia sp. MSSM.1001216sp_RTP31141st1_G3_RTP31141_220114. The sequence goes on from NZ_JBCIUO010000006.1 coordinate 5,961, forward strand.
GAATTTATAGTAAATTTAATTCCTAAAGATAAAGATGGATACTACTTTAGATGTGAAATAGCTAACTATCACAACTACTCTGTTCCTAGAATTTATGACTATAAAGGAGAGCCTATAAAAAATGCTAATTACAATAGATATGGTGTACAACTTTGGGAATCTCATATGAATGAATTACTTATAGAAGATATTGAAAGTAAATTTAATCAAGCTGATTTTATTTATTTTATAGATAATAATTTATTAAGCATTGTTGATAAAATAAATGACTATATTAAATCTCGTAGAGATAAAGAAAAGATAGTTATAAAATTTGAAGATAAGAATGAAATATTAGATATAGTGAAATCCCTAATATTAAATGGAAGTCTTGATTTATCTTATGCTGAATTTTTAATTGATATGGACAAATTAAGAGATGAAATGATTAAGTTTAGTACTCCTTTTCATATGTACAATGAATTTGATAAATTAGAAGATGATACTCTTTATTGTTTAGATAATTTCTGTAAATACAATTCTTTAGATTTATTTGATGCTTTGATTAATGAAAAAGGATTTAAATTTATAAATGGAGTTGGACTTGTAAAAGAATAAGTTAATAGTGAAATTAAAAACGCCGCTTAATTGCGGCGGGTGTTTCACATACTACTAGACTTACTAATATATATATGAAATTAATTATAATTTAACTACGTTAGCAGCTTGAGGACCTTTAGCACCTTCAACTATTTCGAATTGAACGTTTTGTCCTTCTTCTAAAGACTTGTATCCATCAGCAGCTATAGCTGAGAAATGTACGAAAACATCTCCTTCACCTTCTACAGATATGAATCCAAATCCTTTTTCATTATTAAACCATTTAACTACACCAGTTTTCATTTAATAGATCCTCCTAAAAACACACAAAAATTATTTAGCTACAAATGTTTGCAACTTTATTATTACTTTAACATATATACATATCATTGTCAAATGTTATTAAGTTTATACACATCAACTTATAGATTCTAGTTTCTAGTAATGTACCTTAATTAAATGAAATCTTATAGCCTTATCACTCCACCCTAAATCCCATGGTACTAGTAATCTATCTGTATTGTGACAAGTTACTAAAGGATATCCTTTTGAGTCAAGTCCTGTTACAGTTGATACGTGAGTTATTCTGCCTCCTTTTTCATATGCCACAAAATCCCCAGGTCTTAAATTATAGGCTTCTTTATAAATATCTTCATAACTTCCTTTTGCTATTAAACTTCCTCTACCACTATATACTATATAATTTTTAAAAGCTTGTGCATTTACCCATGCCTTAGTTCCTGCACCATCTGCGTAATTCCATGTATCATTTTTTTTGAATCTCCCACTTTCAAACATTATTTGAGATGCAAAGTTTGCGCAGTCTCCACCTTCTGGATTATAATCTCTGTAATTTGAGTTGAATTTTAAACCATTTTCTTCATCAGCAGCTGCTCCACAATATTTATGTGCATATTCTATGGCTTTTATTTGCTCTTGCTTTAAATCTAATATTGTAGGCTTTTGCATACTTATATAATTTTTTATGTCTTCAGATTTTATATTATCTAAGTTTAAAGAATCAGCAAATGGATCTGTATACCATTCTTTAGTTATTATATATTGATCATCTATTATTTTGACATTTATATAATGATAAGTTCCTATTCTACACATATTTATAATATCTGGTTCTTTATCATATGAATACTTATACTCTGTTGAAACTGTACATATAATGCCGTATAAACCTTCTTCCTTTTCTTTTACTTTTTTGATTTTCACTTTTGCTTTTATATCATTAAACTTAACTCCTTGTTTACTAGACCAATTTTCTAGGTATTTCATCTTTTTTACTTCATGTTCCCATGCCCATAAACCAAACTTTTTATCTACCTCATATAATTCTTTTAGCCCTTCTTCATTTTTATCAAGTATTGCTTTATTTCTATGATCAAATAGTTCTTCAAGAAGAAGCTTGTATTTATTATTTTCGCCATCTTCTATTTTACTTACTTCGGTAGAGTTTGATTTTATTATTAATTCACCTTCTTTTATATATGAATATAATCCAATAGCTATCGTTAATGATAATGATATAATTATAATTTTAGCATACTTATTTTTAATATTAAGTTTTATCAATGTCAGACCTCCTAAAAGCAATTTATGTATTCTCTTGATTTATATTATTATATCCAAACATATTAAAAATAATTTTAATTTATTTAAAGCTTTTACTCTCTCAAATCTTTGTAATATATATTTAAATAAATTGTAACCATACATTTTATTTTTTGTAATTATATATTTGTTTTTGAATTTTTTAGTAGTAATATATTTATATAAATATTTTTATAGGGAGGTGCTATTTTGAAGAAAATAGCTGCTATTCATGATTTATCAGGTATAGGTAGATGTTCTTTAACTGCTGCAATACCTATATTATCTGCATTAAAAACTCAATGTTGTCCTTTTCCTACAGCAATTTTATCTAGTCAAACAGGCTATCCTAAATATAGTTTTTTAGATTTTACTGATCACATGAGAGAATACTCTAATGTTTGGTCTGAGCTTAATATTAATTTTGATTATATCTATAGTGGTTTTTTAGGTTCTAAAGACCAAGTAGATATAGTGATTGACTTTATAAAGAAAAATAATAATTCTTTTGTAATAGTGGATCCTGTAATGGGAGACAATGGAAATATGTATTCTATATTTGATAACGATATGTGTAAAAAAATTAAAAATTTAGTAAAGATATCTAACCTTACGACTCCAAATATAACTGAAGCATGTCTATTAACCAATAGAAGTATTTCTGATATTGGTGATTTGACTAAAAAAGATATTATTAATATGGCCAAAGAAATTTCTGAATTAGGCCCTGAAAATGTAATTATAACTGGAGTAGTTCAGGATGGTTATATACTAAATATTGGATATGATAAAATCAGTGATAATTGTTTTATTACTTCATTTGAATATAATAATTTATCTTATAGTGGCACTGGTGATATATTCACATCTATTATATGTGGCTTAATAGCAAATGGTCATGATTTAGAATTTGCTATTAACAAATCTAGTTATTTTGTTCATAAAGTAGTAAACTATACATCCAAATTTGACACTGATAGAAATGATGGTATTATGTTTGAATACTTTTTAAATGAATTAACTCGCTTATAATGTAAATTATATTCCTTTTAAATATGTAGTATATATTACCTTCTTAAATTATAAAATGTAATATAGTATTTTTTATAAATGGAGGTATATATGGATATAAATAAAAAAGCACTTGAACTTGCTAATTCAATTAAATCTAGTGATGAATTTAAACTTATGAAGAAATCTAAATCCCAACTTGATAAAAATAAAAATTTAAAAAGACAACTTGATAATTATATAGATAAAAAAAATAAGCTTTACTCTAATAATAGAATAGAAGATGCATCAAGTAAATTAGCCGAACTTAACAAGGAATATCAAGAATTTTTTAATTTACCTCTAGTTTCTAGCTATATGAAATCTACTAGAGATTTTAATAATCTCATGGAAAAAGTATATAAGTCTATAGAAAAAGAATTATTAAAATAAGTATAATTTTCTTTAAGAATAAATAAAGAATACCTGCAGGCATTCTTTATTTATTCTTAGTATTTTAATATCTTGGCCATCCCATATTTTTCATCATATTTTTCATATTCATATAATAGTGCATCCACATATCATTTGCGTCTTGACAATGATTAGAGCAAGCATTCATATAAGGCATTCCGACCATTGGATATTCATCTGCCATATCCCCTATATAGTGCATATTACACATATCATACATAGGGCTTACATAAGTTGCACAATCACAATCCATATACACATCTTCTTTGCAATGTGGCTTACAATATTCTTGCTTTAGACCTATATCACAATACTTCTCTTTATTTTTTTTGTAATGTGATTTGCTTTCTTTAGTATCGCATGTACAATATTTTTTGTGATCACAATCTATATATTTTTTCATATCCATTTCACACTTATCTAACTTGCTACTACATTTTTTTATCATTTCTTCACATTTTTTAGATTTATGTCCATATTCTTTTATTTTATCTTCTGCAGATTTGTAACATTCTAATGCTTTTTCATCAAATTTTAAAGCTTTAGCATATAAACACTTAGCTTTTTCACTGAATTCCTGTGCTCTGTCTCTTAAATCATTTGCTTTTTCACACTTACATCTAGCTTCATTCTCTATTTCTTCAGCTTCTTTATGCAAGCATTTAGCCTTTTCACAAAGTTCTCTAGCTTTTTCCATTAATTCTTTGGCTTTACATTCTGCTGCTCTAGATTCATTCTCGTTGCATTGTGCTTTTTCTCTTAAATCATTAGCTTTTGCTGCTAATACATTTGATGATTTTTCACACTCTCTAGCTTTTTCCATTAACTCCTTAGCTTTACATTCACAGCGTGATGCTTCATCAAATAAATCTTCTGCTTTTTGTACTAGTTCTAAGCACTTATCTACACATGTAATCTCAAAATGCTCATCACATTTGCAATCGTCCATAAAATCACATTTACTCTCATGATCACAATCTATATATTTTTTTGAAGGTTTTTTGCAACAAACATTTGATTTGTGTGAGTTACATGGTTTACATGATTTTACTTTGTCATTGCATACATTGAAATTGTCACACTTAGGTTGACATCCACACCCTTGGCTTTTCTTTTTCTTCATAATACGTCAAAACCCCTTTTGCTGTAATATTCAACTCGCATAATAAACTTATGCTGTCTAATATAATTATATGAAAATCTTAAAATCTGGTTACTAGTTCTTTTAATAATATTATTAAAGTAAATAATCCTAAAATCATAAATATTTTTAAAATATTAGTTTTAGATTATATTTTTTTATCATTTACACATCCTATTTATATATTAAATTTTAATTAATTTTTAATATTATAAATTATATCTTGATGGGAGTGACACCATGGATAAAGATAATCAATTATTAAAAGGTATTTTAATAGGTTCTGCTACATTAGCTGCTTTGAGTGTAATTAGTCCTTCAATTAGAAAAATAACAACTTCAACAGTTAAAGCAACTTGCAAGCAACAAATGAAGCTTCTCGCTGGTATAGGTGTATTATCTATAGCTAACTATATATCAAATCTTGATGATGATATATATACAATAGATGATATCTAATTTATATGATAATTGTTTTTACTTATATTTCTTTGAAATACATATAGAAATTATAAGTAAATTAAAAACAAAATAATCATAAAAACATAAAAAAGTCAGTATTAGAAATACTTCTAATACTGACTTTTAATCTAATGATATTAACTTACCATCATAATATAATTGTACCTTTTTTATCCAATCGCCTTTATAATCTTCTTGAATTATATTTTTTACAATTGTATTTATTGTGTACTCTTTTGTTGTTTCATTTAGATAATCTTTCTTCCAAGATACTCTACTCTCTGAATCAGTCTTTGGTTCTATCAATTCAATCCTTGCAGTACTATTCTTAATAAAAACAGTAACTTTCATTGGTAAACTATTAAAGCACTCTTTAGATAATACATTTATAATACTTTCTATCTTTTCTTGAAGTGTACTATCTTTTTTAACTTCTATATACTTAACCTCTTTAGGATCATCTTTAAGTATATGTATAGGTATGTTAATGCTATCTGAATTTTGCTTAATTTTATCCGATTCCTTTAGTGTTGCTTCACTTTGAGATATTTCACTTTCTACTGCAGAAGATGGTTTAACTTCTACTTTATTATCATCATTTACGCTTTTATCACTACATCCTATAACTAAAAATGAAGTAAAAGCTGTTATAAAACTTAATGCTAATTTATTCATAAGTATACCTCTTCTTTTTATATTTATAAATATTATAACATAGTATACTTTATATTTTTAGCATTTTTTATTGGAGTTAATTGATTATTCTATATTTTTTGGCTATAATTTCATTTATTTAATGTAAATTTATATTATTCGCTTTTACATTTATAATATATTTCTCTTCATTATTTAAATTTTCTTTGTTTAAAGTTCCCTTTAACTCTTTTAAATTTTCATCATTTCTATAATGCTCATCAATAAGCATATTACTTACATTTATACCTGATATAGACTTCATATCTACACTAAAATTATAATTTTTACTTGGTATGTTTATATAAACGCTTGAATTGTATGCATTTATATTTAATTCTTTAGCTATTGGTATATTTGTATCTATATTAATATTTGAACTACTATTACTATTTTGAGTTATATTTATAGTTTTTGGTATAAATTTTTCAATATCATCTACAAATATTTCATTTTGAGCTGAATATATTTCAATTCCACCACTTTCTATATTAACGTTATCTATTCCTATTAATTCCTCTGTAGATAAGTATATATGTCCGTTAGATTTTATATCTAGGTTTTTAAGTGTTTTCATCCCTTTGGGCAGTGATATATACCCATTTATAGTCTTATAATATACACTATCTAGTAATAGATTATTTTCTATACTTAATCTTGCATGATCAGTAGATGCATTTACATTTATATTATTTGGAACATATATAATTAAACTTTGACTATTATTATAGTAAAATGCATTAATCACATTTTCTATAAATTCTTCTAAATTGTTGCTTATTTTATAATTATATTCCTTTTCATTTTCAACTATACTCAATTTATTGCCATCTTCTTTAATATTGTAGTTACTTATACCTTTCTTCACTACTCTAACTTCATGTCCTTCATATTTTTCTATTATTATATTACTCACTTTAGTCTTTACATCTAAATTTTCTATACTTATATTTTTATTGTAAATTACTTGTTCTTTATCTAAGCTTTTTTCTATATTAAATATAGTTTGAGTAAAATAAGGGACAGATGATATAGAAAAGTATATAGTACCAACTATACCAATTACTATTAATATTATTGAAAATATGGTTACCTTTTTATTCATCATCTTCCTCTCCTTCCTTAAAACTATTCTCTTCTTTATTATTAGCTTCTTTTTTCTTACTAGCATTTATATATAGTTTTCTTGTTTTCATCCAACTTTTATACCTATTTACGCTTGTTTTATATATAGATATTATAAATATATATATTTGCCATGCTAATATCTGACCACCTACAAATGCAATAGACATAAATACATAAAGTCCCATCACCTCATGTGTTTGAGATATAAAATTTATTATTATAGGCATTGTAGCTACATATAAACCAATTAATGAAACTAATATAATACCAACTACAGATAAAAATAATACTATTAAAAATCTTGGAATGAATACTATTAAAGATAGTATACTAAGACCTAATTGTATTATTTTTCTTTTATTTTGGTCATTATTTTCAATATCTAAAGTTAATTTTTCACTAACTCTATCTTTTAAGTTTATATATTGTCTTTTAAAATTTGACTTTATTATATTTATTTTTAGTCTTATATTATTATCTTCTTCTTTATTTTTAGTCTCTGCTATAAGTTCACTAGCTATAGTTTTAGGTGAACCAAGAGATTTTATTATTTCTATATCGCTTTTTCCCTCTATTGTTCCATCTAAAAAGTATTCTTCATAGTCTCTTAATATATCTCCTATTTCTTCTTCTGAAAAACTACCTTTAAGATAATCTCTTAATATATCTAAAAATTCAGCTCTATTCAATATTATCACTCCTTTTACTCTATTAAAATATTTACAGCCTTTACGAAATCTTTCCACTCTACAATTAACTTATTTAAGTTTTCTTTTCCCAAATCTGTTAATTTATAATACTTCCTAGCAGGTCCCTCACTCGATTCTAATATATATGTGTCAAAATATCCATCTTTTGTAAGTCTTCTAAGAATAGGGTATATAGTTCCTTCATTAACTTCTATAACTTTAGATATATTTTGCACTATCTCATATCCGTACATGTCTTTTTTAGAAATAAGAGCTAGTACACATATTTCAAGTACTCCTTTTCTAAACTGAGTATTCACAAAACTCCTCCTCTCATTAAGCAGTCTACTGTGTATAACACACTACATTGTTTTATTATAATAGTGATTATATAATAGCACAGTACTTTGTTTTGCACAATAGTAATTTATAATAAGTTAATATTAAAATTATCCTTTAAGTTGATAATTTTGAAAAAGGAGCTATTTTAAGCTTAAATAGCTCCCTATCTTATATTAAATATCCACTATACAAGTAAGCTATAAATATGTATATTATTATAATTAAATTTATTCTAAGTAAATAAGATATTATAAACTCTTTTATATTTATTTTTAATGCCATTTTATTATTAGCTATATATATAATATTTGTGCTAATAGATGTACAACTTAAAATTCCTATTATACAAATTAAAATTTTGGTTTGTATACTTATACTTTTATCTACATTATTTATTCCTATTATAGTGTTATAAAATACATCTATTATAAATCCTACTAACTCATTTATATTTTTAACTTGCAAAACATCTAATACTGGATTAATCAAAATCTTTATTATTTCTATTATTATCTCACTATTTAATATTATCTGCCCTATATATAGAAATATAACTATATTTGGTATAAGATTTATAGATATACTTATACTTTCTTCTAAATTATCTATAATTGCTTTGAATAGACCTTTACTATCACTATTAGATAAATAATATTTTATTATTTTTTTTAATTTATCCTTTTTAGGGTAACTATTTTTTTTATTACTTTTTAAATAATATGATTTTTTCTTCTTAGATATTGGATATATTCTACTTAATACCATATTTATTAATATTAATACAGTAGTTGACACCGTAATGGCATAAGCTAGATTTATATTTAGATATCCACATATATAAATAACTATTGGGTATGAAAGTATTGAAAAATTTAATATTATATTACAAGCTTCATATTCCTTTAATTTACCTTCTCTATATAATTTATTAGTCATAAACATTCCACAAAATGGATTTGTAAAAATATATACCAATATATTTAAAAAGCTTATACCATCTATTCTAAATAACAATTTTGTATATTTATTTAGATAAACACTTGTTAATTCTAACAATCCATATTCTAAAAATGGCATAAATAAAACACCTATAGTAAATACAATTATTGTATTTAAGACTACTTCTTCTATAAGAAGATATACATTATCATTTCCTAAAAGTCCGTTTTTACTTCCAAAAAATATATTTACTAAGAAAATTAATGCTACAATTCTACTAATCATAAGAATATTTTTATTTTTCAAGTTACATTTTAATATTTCTTTAAACATTCCTATAATTAAATAAAATACAATACACACTTCTATGAAATGTTTCATATTACTTTGAAGCTTATATGATATATGATATATTAAATTCAATACTTGTCCATTTAATTTAATAGGTATAAAAAATATAATTATTCCAATTGCTGTGTATACTATAGATTTTGATAACTTTATAAAATATTCTCTATTATAATCATCTTTTACATTAATTTTATTAATATTTTCCATATCACCACCTCATTTATTATTTTCAATTCTTATTTGATATTTCCTCTATAAAATTTTAAATTACAAATTATTTATAGACATTTAGAAGCTAACATCAACTTCTATTATTGCTTATTTTTCCTTATATGGTTATAATAAATTATACTTATTAAGGTAATTTTTTAGAGGTGAATATTTAATGGATATAGATAATAAAAAGACTGTACTAATTCTTACTGCTCAATTTGGTGCAGGACATATAAGTGCAGCAAATGCCATAAAAGACTATATTTTAGAAAAGGATTCTTCTGTTAATGTAATAATAGAAAATTTTATAACAGCTAGTATACCTAGGATGAATAAACCAATGGTAAAACTTTATGAAAACAATACTAAATATGTTCCTGGACTATATAACTACTATTATTATTTAAAAAAGTCCTTTGATTCAAAACATGATATAGCTCATAAATTATATACTCCTAAGCTTATCGAATTTATATTAGATGTAAATCCTGATGTTATTATATCAACGTTTCCTCTTGCTGCTGCTTGTGTGTATAATTTTAAAATTAAATACCCTAGTATTAATATTCCCACACTAACAGTTGTCACAGATGTAGTTGATAGCCTCGAATGGATATATCCAGATACAAGCATGTATTTTGTACCATCATTAGAAATAAAAAATAGATATGTTCAAAAAGGTATTAATCCAGAATCTATAAAAGTAACTGGTGTACCTATAAACAAAAAGTTTTGTATTGAGAATAAGACAAAAGAATCTAATAAGTATAAAATTTTATTACTTGGTGGTGGTAGAGGTTTATTTGATATAGATGAAGATTTCATGTATTGGATTGATGAATTTATAGAAAATAGCTGTAATAACATAGAAATAGCTATTGTTACTGGTAAAAATAAGAAGCTTTATGATATATTAAAAGAAAAAAAACCTTTAAACAATATTAAAGTTTTAGGATTTGTTACTGATATGCACAATCTGCTAAGAGAGTATGATTTAATGATAACTAAACCTGGAGGGGCAACACTTTTTGAGGGAATTCTTTCTCAAACACCAGTTGTCGTTAAGCTTCCTAAGGTAGGACAAGAAATAGAAAATGCCCGATTCATAATAGATAAAGGAATTGGATTAGTATATACAAATGATGAAGATTTAAAAGATATTTTTAATAGTATAGCTTCAAATAAATTTGATTCTATATTTAATTTTATGAAGTGCAATATGAAATCTTTTAAAAACACTATAGAAAATGAAAGTATTGGAGACAGTATTTTAAAGCTAATAAATAACAAGTAATACACTTGTTATTTATTAGCTTTTTTACATTTATCTAAATATATTATATTGTCTTTTTTGCTTTCTAATACCTTTGTATTTTTATTTCTTAACTTTTTACTAGCATGATTAAATATATTATATGTTATATATATTTCTCCTATAAGAAATAATATATTTACTAGAGTCTCTAATGTTAATGTTATTTTATAACTTTCGTTGCTATAATTTATTATAGTGTAATACTTAATAAATATTATAGCTAAAATATGAATATTTATTATATTTGAAATTCTATTAAATTCATTACAAAGATTATACTTTCTTATATTATTTTTTATAATATACTTACTATGACCATTAGCTCTTAGTATATCTGTGTATAAAGCACTTGCTATATCTTTTTTTAATAAATTACTAATAATTATAGCTACTAATATTCCTATTAGGATATATATATCATATGCATATTTTTCAAAGCTTGAATCCATATCTTTTTTTACTAAATATATTATTATATATACGCAAGAAAATATTATTGATGTAATGTTTAATCTATGTTGGCTTTTAAATGTATAAAGTGAATAAAGTATTCCTGGCACTATTAATAATATAGCTATATACTCTAGACTTTTCCATTCACTTATATAGCAAACCCCCAAAGGTAAAAGTATATAACAAAGCATATCTAATAGAAAATCTTTTTTCATGGCATCATCCCTTTTTAAATTTTCTAAATTTTCTAAATTTTTAACTTATAGATTAGGCTTATGTTTTTTGATTACTTTATTATAATTTATTTTATGCTAAAAAGAAGGGTATATTACCCTCCTTTTTAATATATTTAAATTATTTTATTACTCCATCAATAGGATTTGTAGTTTCTCCATTTAATAAAATCTCAAAGTGGACATGATTACCAGTTGAATTTCCTGTACTTCCAACTTCCGCTATAGCTTGTCCTTTTTTTACTATATCACCTTTATTAACTCTATTATATGAGTTATGTGCATATACTGTTGTCTTTCCATCAAAATGTTTTACCTTCACAACATTACCATACCCATTTTGACTACCAGAAAACTCTACTATTCCATCATCACTAGCTAATATTTCAGTAGACTTAGGAGCAGGTATATCTATTCCTCTATGAAAATTTGCTTTTTTAGTTATTGGATGTATTCTTTGTCCATATGCAGAGCTTATTTCATAATATGATTTTAAAGGCCATATGCCAGGTATAAAACTTAAATTATTTTTATTTAAATATTCTTTCTTATTTTTTTCTATGCTCTTTTGTATTTGTATACTATCTATCATTATATTTTCTAATTCTTTTTCTAATGCTTTTTTGTTTTCTTGTAATGAATATTCTTTTTCTTCTACTAGACCCATATCTTCTTCTAAAAAGCTTATACTTATAACTTCTATAGATTCACTTTCTTCTTTTTTTAATTCTAAGTCTAGTTCATTTATTTTTTTAGATATTTCCTTTTGCTTTTGTTGATTTTCTATTAGTCTATCAATTTGTAATTCTGTTGATGCATGTACATTATTGTATGGCAAAATACATACTAATAAAATTAACATATAAATAAATATATTTTTTCTCATTTTTTCACTCCTTTTAAAACTATTTATCAGTATTAACTATTTTTTACATTTTTATTACATTTTTTATTCAATTTAAGAATTATTGTTAAGTAATAAAGTAAACTTTCCTAATTTTTTATTATAAAAATTCGCTTTACCTAAGCGACATACCTAATATAATTTTTTGTATATAAAAAAGAGCTATTCTCTATTTGAGATAGCTCCTTTACTTTAGTAAATATTTTTTTTGTAATCTGCATATAGTGCTTGAATATCTTCTATATATCCATTTAATTCTAATTGTAACTTTGATACTTTTTCAAAATCATTAAATTCTATAGCTTCTTTTATTTCTGTAAATAGTGATTTTTTAGTTAATGTATCTTTCATAACTTTAAACTTTATATCACATATTTTATTCCATGTAACTTCATCTAAAGCGTCCATATTTTCATTATCATGTAATTTTACACAATTTCTTATTATTTCTCTATCATTTTGTATTATTCTATTATTTAATTCCTTTGTCCACTTGTCTATAGCGCCTGTCTTAAATGAATCTATTATAGCTTCTGTGAATACATCTCCCATTTTTAACACTTCTACCTTAGATTTATTTATTTCTAGATTTCTCATATTTTCATAAACAGTTGCTGGTGGTGCTGAGAATCTTTCATTTCTCTCTTCAATTGTATAATACTCAAATACATCATTTTCATCTCTGTATGATCTATTTTTTTCTAAATAAAAACTTTCTTCTCCTATATCTTTAGATATTTCTTTTTCAAGTTCCTTAGTTGTTAATTTACTTTTAGCTACTGCTTTTATTCCATCTAACATAGTTTGGTAACATCCAGCTATAACTAAGTATGTATTTGAAAGTGGATTTGGAGATCTTAGTTCAAATCTTACTGTTTTAGGATTTTTAATATCTCTTACTAACCCTACTAATACAGATCTATTTCTTGATGGTAGTTTATAGCTATGCCCTAGAGATGTAACTATACAAACAGGTGCTTCAAACCCTGGAACCAGTCTATTAAATCCATCATTAGTTGCCGTTACTATAGGATTTAATACTTCATAGTTTTTAAGGATACCCATAAGTGCTCCATAACCAATTTCACTTACATAATCTTTATTCATATCTCTTGGCGCAAATAAATTTTTTATACTTCCATCCTTTAATTTTGCACTAACTCCTACGTGAGTGTGTCCTCCACTACCTGCAACTCCATGTATAGGTTTTGCTTTAAATGTTACTTCAAGTCCATGAGACGTAAATACGTCTTCTATTATCTCCCTTACTAATAACTCATTGTCCGCTGTTTGTATAGGGCTAGAAAATTTCCATGATATTTCTAATTGCTCCATCGCGTGGTTAGTTTTACCATCTATACTTATAGAACTATTTATTCCCCCTACTTCTTTATGTGCCATTTCTGGATTTATTCCCATTTTTTGAAGTACTATTATTGACTTTTCTAGGCACGTTCTTATTATCCCATGTGTTCTTTTCCAGTACTGTTCTTTTAAGCTTTGAGATACCGATAATTTCTCTAAGTCAGCTTTATCTTCTGGAGTATTTACCCAAAACTCTAATTCAGTTGCAGCTGTTAGTATTATATCTTCTATATCATCTGCTTTTTCTATTCCTATATTATTTATAAGATGTGGATATTCCCTAAATAACTCTATTATAGAGTTTTTAAAATATTTTTCTGATTTTTTAAGTATTCCCCTTGAACAAACTTTTTTATTTTCATGTATTAAAAATGCAGGTATTCTAAGGGTACCTACAGGCAAATTAGTTTCTTCATCTATATGCTCAAAATTATAATCTATAAACCATGTACACTCTGTATCTGGCATTAAATCTACCTTAGCATTGTTTAATGTAGCAATATTATAAAGCTCAACACTTGAACCATCAGTTTGAACTGCCGATTCTAAGAAATTATCTATATCATCTAAAAACAATTCCATAGGTATTTTTTCATCAGTTGCATTTCCACCTAAGTCAACACCCATTAATGATACAAACTTTATATGCTTGTTTTTACTTAATATATTTCTAAGATTTTTTTCATTATGATTATCTCTTTCTATTGTATATAATAGTTTTTGCATTTAAGCACACTCCCCTATAAGATATGTATTTTGTACTGAAAAATATACACGATACCTAAAACTTTTATATTTTAATTTTTATAAATCGTTTTGTTCGTATTTTAATTTATACTTATTATATATTAAGCTTTTAAAGTTCGCAATATTTTTATTAATTTATATTTTAAACATATTCACGATATTACTTATTACTGTTTTTTATACATTTATTTAACATTTTTATCAATATAGGGTATACTAAAGTAAGATGTATTTTTATATATTAATACAAGTAATTTTATAATTTAATTATACATTTTATCACAAGATAAGATTATTAGGAGAGAAGTATTATGGAATATATAGTTTTTGACTTAGAATTTAATCAAGGCTTTGACAAAAAAATTAATAAGACAGTATCTAATGAAAAATGTCCTTTTGAGATAATTCAAATAGGTGCAATTAAATTAGATAGCAATTTTAATCTAATAGATACCTTTAATAGCTATGTAAAACCTCAACTATACAAAAAAATTCATCCTTTTGTTGGTAAAATGACTAATATCACTATAGATGATGTTTTAGATGCCCCTACCTTCCCACAAGTTTATAAGGATTTTAAAAAATTTATTTCTACTAAAAATCCTGTGCTTTGTGTATGGGGAACTGGTGATTTAAAAGAGCTATATAGAAATATAAATTACTATAGTCTACCTTCTAAAACTTTGCCTAAATCATATATAAATATACAACATCACGCTTCAAATTACTTTAATAACCCCGCTGGAAAAAGTATTGGTCTTCAAAATGCTATTAATATATTAGGATTAACTCAAGACAAATCATATCATAATGCTTTAAATGATGCATATTATACTTCTCAAGTGTTTATTAAAATATATAATCCAAGTATAGTTCCTGATGTATATATGTATACTACAGTTAAAGCACCTTGTTCTTCTAAAAGAAGTCAAAAAAAGCAATTAGATTATGATAAACTATTCAAAGAATTTGAAAAACTTCTTGAAAGACCATTAACTCGTGAAGATAAAAAAATTATTGATTTAGCATATAAGATGGGGAAAACTGGCCAATTTTTAAGTGGTGAACCTAAATATAAAAAAAGATAGAGTATATACTCTATCTTTTTTTATTTAAATATTTATAAATAGCATCTTCATAAGCTCATACTGAGCAAATTCTACACTTTTTATTTCTTTACTTTCACTTCTATTTAGCTCTTTTTCTCCTATAAATACATCTTTATCACCTATATTGGCATATAGTTCATTTAATATATTTAAAAAGTCACATACCTTAACAGATTCTTCTTTTGACTTTAGCAAGGTTATATATTCATTCTCTCGATCTTCATATAAACATTCTATTCCATATAGTATATTATCTTCTTTTATATAAATAACCTCTCCGCCTAAAGATTCTCCTTTTTCTAATTTATGCTTAAGCTCTAATAATTTCATTTTGTCCCCCTTAATATAAATTTTTCTTATGATTTAATATAATCATGCTACTATACATTATATTAAGGTGATATAAAATTTATTAATAATTATTTTATGACTAATTCTATAGGACAATGATCAGATCCTAATATTTGTGTATGTATATCAGCACTAACTAATCTATCTTTCATATCATCACTTACTACAAAGTAATCAATTCTCCATCCAGAATTATTTTTTCTTGCATTAAATCTATAAGACCACCAAGAATATACGCCTTCTTTATCTACATTAAAATATCTATATGTATCTATAAATCCAGAATCTAAAAGTTCTGTAAATTTATTTCTTTCTTCATCTGTAAATCCTGCATTTTTTCTATTAGTTTTAGGATTTTTTAAATCAATCTCTTTATGAGCAACATTTAAATCTCCACATACTACAACAGGCTTTTTAGTGTTTAGTTCTAATAAATAATTTCTAAAATCATCTTCCCATTTCATTCTGTATTCTAGTCTTTTTAATTCACTTTGAGAGTTTGGTGTATATACTGTTATAAAGTAAAAGTCCTCAAATTCTAAAGTTATTACTCTTCCCTCTTTATCATGTTCTTCTATATTTAACCCGTAAGATACACTTAAAGGTTCTATTTTAGAAAATATAGCAGTCCCTGAATATCCTTTTTTTTCTGCATAATTCCAATATTGGTGATATCCTTTTAAATCAAGGTCTATTTGACCTTCTTGAAGCTTTGTTTCTTGTAAACAAAATATATCTGCATCTACTTCATTAAAGTAGTCTAAAAATCCTTTTGTTACACACGCCCTTATTCCATTTACATTCCAAGATATTAATTTCATTTATTCCTCCTAAGTTTATTATTGTATTTTTATATTACCCAGTTTTAATTATTATCAATCTATATTATCAAACCTTAATTTATTTGCAAATTCTGAAGGATTAATTGATGATACATATAGTCCTGTACTTAATTCAAATCCTCCAAAACTATATTTCCTAGGTATTATATGCATATGAAAATTATAATACTCATCACATTTTATTTTATTTGGATGTGTATGTATATATAGATTAAAAGGACTATATCCTCTTACCTTATATAGTTTTTTAAATAATTTTTCAAATATTTTAGATAATTCATCTATATGTTTGTCTTCCATGTTTTCAAATCTAATTTTGTCTTTTGATATAATTCTTATCTCACCGCTATATCTAGTGGCATAAGGAACTAAAGCTAAAAAGTATTTACCATTGTATATAGTTCTTTTAAATTCTTTAATTTCTTTATTTATTATATCTTCATATAAAGATGATTTATTTTGATTATAATAATCCTTTGCTATATTTATTTCATTGTATATTTCTGGTGGTACAATTGATAGAGATATGATTTGAGTATGAGGATGATCTAATGATGCACCTGATTTTCTTAAAAAGTTTTTAAAAATACTAACATACTCTATCCCTTTATCATTTATTAAATTTTTATATCTATTTTTATACATCTCAAACATATGAATAAACTCTTCTTTAGTCATGTTATAAAAATTACCATTGTGCCTATAGGTATCTATCATTACTTCGTGAATGCCATATATGTCTTCTTTTTCATCATTTATTATAGGAAATTTATTATTTACAGATTTTACAAGCCATCCATTTTTATCACATACCTTATATTTTTCATCCTCTATAAATTCTTCATTTCCTCTACAAAAAGGACATTTTACTTCATACTCATTGTATATTTCCACTTCTTCATAATTTTTAGCTTTATCCATAGGCCTTTTTGACCTATCCTTTGCTACTATTATTTTATCATTATTCATGTTATCTATTATTAAGTTACTCATTTATAACACCTCTTAGAAATACATTCTTTATTATAAAAGCCTTATACTATTGATTTTACATTATATATCCATTTTTTTGCTACTTTTTTAATATCTTTAACTATTTGTGTATATTCTTATATTTATGTATACAAGATTTTTCACGCCATATATGCTACTATAATCTTGAAATTATAAATTGACTTTTTAAAGCTATCTATGGAAAATCTACTATAAAGCTTTATCGTCATAATATTATTTCCTATGGGCTATAAAATTGTCTGGTTATTTTAATTATATAGGAGGTAGTTTAAATGAAATATTCACAGAGAGTATCTGCTATGCAGTCTTCTCCAATAAGAAAGTTAGTTCCTTATGCACTTGATGCAAAATCTAGAGGAATTAAAGTTTATCATTTAAATATAGGCCAACCAGATATAAAGACTCCAAAAGGATTTTTTGAAGCAGTAAAAAACTTTGATAGTAATGTATTAGAATATGCTGTATCTAATGGTATTCCAGAATTAATAAAATCACTTCAAGATTATTATACTACATATGATATGCATTTTGATAAAGATGAAATACTAATTACTAATGGAGGTAGTGAAGCAATACTTTTCACTCTTATGGCAATATGTGATCCAGGAGATAATATAATAGTACCAGAACCTTTTTATACTAACTACAATGGCTTTAGTCAGTGTATAAATGTAGAAGTAAATCCTATAACAACTAAAGCTGAAAGAGGATTCCACTTACCATCTAAAGAAGAAATCACATCAAGAATCAATTCGAAAACTAAGGGTATATTACTTTCCAACCCAGGTAATCCAACAGGAACAGTTTATACGAAAGAAGAAATAGATATGATAGGTAAAATAGCTATAGAAAACAACTTATGGATAATAGCAGATGAAGTTTATAGAGAATTTGTATACGATGGTCTTTCATATACAAGTTTCGGTAATGTAAAAGAAATAGAAGATAGAGTTGTTATAATAGACAGTGTATCTAAAAGATACAGTGCTTGTGGAGCAAGAATTGGTTCTATAGCATCTAAAAATAAAGGGCTTATAGCACAAATATTAAAACTTTGCCAAGGAAGACTTTGTGTACCTACATTAGAACAAATAGGCTCAGTTGAGCTATATAAGACTCCAACTTCATACTTTAAAGAAGTTAATGAGGAATATAGAAGAAGAAGAGATGTTTTATATAATGAATTAATGAAGGTTGATGGTGTAGTTTGTAAAAAGCCTACTGGTGCATTTTATATAGTTGCTAAGCTTCCTGTTGAAAATGCTGAAGATTTCGTTATATGGATGCTAAAAGATTTTAATAAAGATAATGAAACAGTTATGGTTTGTCCTGCTGAAGGATTCTACTCAACAGAAGGCTTAGGTCGTGATGAGATTAGGCTTGCATATATATTAAATGAAGATGACTTATTAAAAGCTGCTTCTATATTAAAAGAAGGACTTGAAAAATACGTAGAACTAAAAAAATCTCAATTATCATCTGCTGATGCTTAATATAATTTCCTTGTATGTAAAAAAAGAGGTATAATTTTTACCTCTTTTTTATTTATTTTCATAATATAAAATTTTTCTTATATATTTATCTGAAGTTTTCTTGATTTAGTATATCTTCTAAAGTATTTATAGCGTCCCTATATCTTTTTATATCTTCATCATTTAATTTACTTAATTTATCTTCTAGTTTTTGGCTTAACTTTTCCATAAAATCTGATGCAAGATTCATTCCCTTGTCTGTTATACTTATTAAATACTTTCTTCTGTCTGATAAATCTCTAGTTCTTATTACATATCCTTTTTCTGTTAAATCATCAACCATGCTAGTTAAACTCCCCTTTTCTATGTTTAACTTTGAACATAGATCGGTCATACTTATATCCCCATAGTTTTTGATAAACATCAAAGCTCTTAACTGCGTTTTATTAACATTTTTTATAGAAGAATATTCTTTTAAATATTCTAAATATAAACTTGAATATATTTTTGGAAATGTTCTTGATAAAAACGCGATTGTATCTGATACTACGTGGTTCATTTTGCCTCCTTAGATGTTTATATATATTTCTTTTTCTAACTATTAGTTTACATTATAAATCTTATTAAGACAATACTTTTTATTTTATTTTAAAATAATTTTATTATATATTTTTATTTTGTATTATTTTGTATTAAAAAAGTACCATATAATATGGTACTTTTAAAAATTTATACGTGTAAGTCTATTGTCATTCCTATTTGCTCTTTAAACGCTTCTATTGCAGGATCTAAATACTCTTTTACAAATTCTACAACTTGTTCTGGTGCTCTACCTATGAAGTTTTTAGGATCCATTACAGATAGTATTTCTTCTTTAGACATTTTGAAAGAATCATCATTTATTATAAGCTCTATTAAGTTGTTATCTTTACCTTCTTGCTTTACTCTATAAGCTGCTTGCATAGAGTACTCTCTTATTATTTCGTGAAGTTCTTGTCTATCTCCACCTCTTTTTACAGCTTCCATAAGTATATTTTCTGTAGCCATAAATGGAAGTTCTTCATTTATATGTTTATTTATCATATTTTCGTAAACTACTAATCCATTAGTTACATTTATACCTATTTCTATTATAGCATCTGCTGCCATAAATGCTTGTGGTATAGATAATCTCTTGTTTGCTGAATCATCTAAGCTTCTTTCTAACCATTGAGTAGCTTGTACTAATGCAGGACTTAATGATTCTGCTATTATATATTTAGAAAGTGATGCTATTCTTTCACTTCTCATTGGGTTTCTCTTATATGCCATAGCAGATGATCCTATTTGATTCTTTTCAAATGGTTCTTCTATTTCTTTTAAACTTTGTAGTAATCTTATATCATTAGTCATTTTATGCATACTTTGTGCTATACCAGATAATACACTTAACACTTGATAATCTAATTTTCTAGTATATGTTTGTCCACTTACTGCATAAGAAGATTTATATCCCATCTTTTCACAAACTAACTTATTAAGTTCTTTTACTTTTTCATGATCTCCTTCAAATAGACTTAAGAAACTTGCTTGAGTTCCAGTTGTACCTTTAACTCCTCTTAGTTTCATATTATCTATTCTGTAGTTTATATCTTCTAAATCTAGTATTAAATCTTGAGCCCATAATGTAGCTCTTTTACCTACTGTTGTAAGCTGTGCTGCTTGGAAATGTGTAAATCCAAGTGTTGGAACGTCTTTATACTTTAAAGCAAACTCTCTTAAGTTGTTTATTAAGTTTACAAGCTTTATTCTTATAAGTTTTAAAGCCTCATCCATTTGTATAACATCTGTATTATCTCCAACATAAGCTGAAGTAGCACCTAAGTGTATTATACCTTTAGCGCTATCACATTGAAGTCCATATGCCTTTACATGACTCATTACATCATGTCTTACTTCTTTTTCTATTTTTCTAGCTTCATCAAAATTTATATTACATATGTTAGCTTTTAATTCTTCTATTTGTTCATCAGTTATATTTATTCCTAATTCCTTTTCACCTTCTGCAAGTGCCACCCATAACTTTCTCCAAGTTGAGAATTTAAATTGTGGAGAAAATATATAGCTCATATCCTTGCTACAATATCTATCTATTAAAGGGTTTTGGTATGTACTATATTTTTTATCTATCATAATTTTTCGCACCTTCCTTAAGTTGTTATATAATAATTATATAAAATATTACGAACCATAACAAGTTTTTTTTTATTTATGTTCATTTTATTTGTTATTTAACGTAAGATTTTCTTTTTGCATCATATAATCTATACTTTCACTATCAACAAAATTTAATACATATTTATACCTTATAGCATAATATTTATCACTCCAACCTAATTGCTTCTTTATATCAGATTCATTAGCACCTAGTCTTAGTGCTATAGCAGCATAAGAGTGTCTAAAATCTTTTGCAGAATATTGGCAAAGCCCAGCATTATCTAATGCTTTTCTAACTATTAATCTGACATTTCTATCGGTTATAGAATTACTTTTTTGAGTTGTAAATACAAAATCTTCTGTAGGCATTATAACCTCTGATAATCCAGAATAATTTCTATAATCCTCTAATAGCTTAAAACAATATGGATGTAATTTTACTATCCTTTCCTTTCTTTTTTTGCCAAGTCTTACATAGTGGTTATCTTTTTCATCTACCATAAGATCTTTCCATTTTAAACTAACTACTTCATTTAATAAACATCCTGTTGTTACTAAAAATACTATTATAGCTCTATCTCTTATAGTTAACTTATGTATGGAATCTACTAGTTGATTTATTTCTTGAATACTTAACACATCATCTTTAGTTTTTATTCTAGTTACTTCAGGTTTTTCTACATATCTAAATGGATTTACTTCTATATATTCTTCTTTCATTAAAAAATTATAAAAACTATGTAAATAACTATATATCTTTTCTGATGTTGACTTTGCATAGTTTTCTTTTACATCATCGATAAATTTTTGACAATCTTCTTTATCTACATATAAGAGTTCTTTATCGTCTATAAACTCTTTAAATGCTATTATTTTTGATAAGTAATCATGCCTAGTTGCTGGGTTAAGTTTTTTCGAAAAATTTTTAAAAATCTCATATTCATAATCATCTAATTCTATAATTTTATTCATATATTTATCCTTTCATTTCATATATTATATTTAGTTGACACCTTATAATTTTTATTGGTATACTCTAAGTTGACGTTAATTTAGTATGTTAAAATTTTATGTTGGAGGAACTTTTTAATGGCAAATTTAATAGAAATTTTCAAAGCCGTAATACTTGGTATTGTCGAAGGTATAACTGAATGGTTACCTGTAAGTAGTACTGGCCATATGATACTAGTAGATGAATTTATGCACCTTAATTTTTCGGCTACTTTTGTAAATACATTTTTAGTTGTAATACAACTTGGTGCAATACTAGCAGTCATTATCATATTCTTTAAAAAACTAAATCCTTTTGATAGTTCAAAAACTTCTATTCAAAAGAATGAAACAATAAGCTTATGGCTTAAAGTTATAGTAGCTGTTTTTCCATCTGCAATATTAGGATTTTTGTATGATGATAAAATAGAAGCAGCTTTCTTTAATGCTACAACAGTTGCTATTGCACTTATAGTATACGGTATAATCATGATACTACTCGAGAATAGAAATAAAAAACCTAAGTATAATGATTTCTCTCAAGTAACTTATAAGTTAGCTATCGGTATAGGTTTATTCCAGTGTTTAGCTTTAATACCTGGAACATCTAGATCTGGATCTACTATAATAGGTGCAATACTTCTTGGTACATCTAGATATGTAGCTGCAGAATTTTCATTTTTCTTAGCTATACCTACTATGCTTGGGGCTAGTGCACTAAAACTTGCTAAAGCTGGTTTAGCATTTAGTGGACTTGAGTGGGTTGTACTTCTAACTGGTTCTATAGTGGCTTTTGTAGTTTCAGTATTTGTTATAAAGTTTTTAATGGATTATATCAAAAAGCACGACTTTAAAGTATTTGGATACTATAGAATAGTCCTAGGTATAATAGTTTTAGCTTATTTTTACCTTATAAAATAGTATCTTTATAAATTTTATATAAATATAAAAGTCTTCATTTGATTATCTAAATGAAGACTTTTATAATGCATATTAAACCTGATAATACTCTTATAATGTTTATAATGTTTTATTTACTATAAGAAAATACTTATGTTTTTCTTATATTTTCAAACTTATATATTTGATTCTATAAGAAGTTTTATTATATCACTAGATTCTTCATTAAATGCAGTTATTATAGTCAAATCATCACAAGCTCTATTTATAGCCGAGTACACTTTATTTAAATCGCCTACAAAATCGTTTATTTGATAATCCTGACTTTTATCTATTATTTTATGATTGTATAACATTTCTAACTCACATAATACTAAAGCTTTGTATTCTAAATTACTCATATTATAAATATTAGAAATGGTTATTCCAAATTTTTCACTCATATTAGTTAAGTCTTCATCTGCACATATATAAGGTATTTCTGCTTCATCTAATGCCTTTCTTAGCATATATTGGAAGTATATCATTTTTCCACTTTTTAATTTCTTTTTATTGTATGGATATACTATTCCTATATCACTATAATTTAATCCTTTATCTTCTACTAAATGCTCTATCTCCCATATTACAGAGCTTATTTGTTCATCTAAATCACTAACTTTTATTATATCTACAGATTTACCTTCTTCTCTTTTAGATATACTTTTATAAAATTCATTATAAGTTTTATTTTCTCTTAAAGAATGTATATAATTATTTGCATTTTCAGAGAAATTATTTACAAATTCCACTAATCTTTTAGTTTGTTTATAATTATCTTTTAATTCTATTATTTCATCAAACGCTAGATTGTTTACATTTGGTTTGAATATGTTTAAATCATTACTTATGTTTGAACTCTCACATGAATACACATTGAATATGTGTTTAGTTTTATATAAGAATTCTTTTAAGAAATATATTTCCTCACTTGAATACTGTTCGCCTTTATCTACAAATATTCCTTTAAACATCTTCTTATTTTTTATTATATTTTTAGCTTGCTTTATAAGGTTTTCAAAAGCTTTTTCATAGTCCTTTTTTAATAAGCTATAGTTTATTACTAAATTGTATTTTTTAGCTAGCTTAAATATAAAAGAGCTATATGTATGTATTTCTAAATTATTATTATTTTTATATAATAATTTAACCTTTTCTCTAAGCTCATTACATCCTTGTTTTGATGGTGTTATTATTAAAAATTTATGATGTGGATATATTCTAGCTAATTTTATAGCTCTAGATAACATTATTGCTGTTTTACCAGTACCTGGTGCTCCTTTTAAGAGTATATCACCATATTTTATAGATATACTTTTAATAAGCTGACTTTGATTTAGCATAGTCGCACTATACTCATAGTCATCACTATAAAAAGATATCTTTTTAAAATTTTTATTTAAGTGATATTTACTATTAAGTAAATAATACTCAGGGCATACGTCCATCATAAATAAATTTAATGTTACTTCATTATTTGATTCTTCTAGGTAATTATCTAGTAGTTTTTTATCAT
This sequence comes from Romboutsia sp. MSSM.1001216sp_RTP31141st1_G3_RTP31141_220114, assembly GCF_039031195.1. NCBI lineage: Bacteria > Bacillati > Bacillota > Clostridia > Peptostreptococcales > Peptostreptococcaceae > Romboutsia > Romboutsia sp. MSSM.1001216sp_RTP31141st1_G3_RTP31141_220114. The sequence continues at coordinate 31,010 of NZ_JBCIUO010000006.1, forward strand.
TCATTATTTCTTCAAGTTTACTTTTGTCTATTATATGTTTATATATAAATTCGCTAAATCCATAATCTTCTTCTATATCTACATATGGCATAACAAAAACATAATTATATTTTATATCACTATGAGACTGCTTCATTTTTAAACTTAACAGGTCATTTTCTTCACTCATAACCTCTAATAGGTCTTCTTCTAGGATATAGAATATATCTTCTGTTGTATCCATAAATTTTATAAATAGCGCTTTATTGTCTTTTATATATAACATATCTGTATTGATCCCTTTAAATGGTGTTACTTTAGGTATTATTTTTACATCTCTTTCTATATTTTCATAGAATACTTTTTCTACTTCTTTTATTTTTAAAGCATCTAGTTCAGAGTCAATATTTATGTAATTTTTCACCTGATATTCCCCCTCGCTTACTAATAATTATAGCATTTAAACTTATAATTTACTATATTTACTATGTATTCTATAAACTTCTTAATTTATATTAATTTAATTATATAAATTGTATCATTATATTATAGTTTTTACAAAAATAGGGAAGTTTATAACTCCCCTTAAAATTTTTAATGTCTATAATGTTCTTCCATCCAAATATTCATTTTTCTTCTTACTTCATTTTCTTTTACTTCATCAAAATAAGCATCATCTATATTATAAGTATCTACTAGATTGTATGATTCTATAGGGTATTCTAAAAAGTTGCCATTTTTATTTATAAATCCTATTGTCATTATTTCATAATTATCTTCATTTTTATTAAGAACTACTCCATATTCAACTTCTTTTTCTTTATCATTAACTTTAGTCATTTTTACATACTGATTTTTTGATAATTGTTTTAGCATACTAGCACTCCTTTTATTTATAATAAACTTACACATATTTAGTATTTCCAATTTTCTTGCTTATATTTAATCTTTATATACATAAGTATTGTACTATATTGTATTTTTGTTTCTTTATATAAAAAAATGCATACTTATAAAATTTTAAGTATGCACTCTTTTTAAAGCTATATTATTTTTTTAAGTTTATGACTTCATCAAGTACTACATCACTACCTATTTCTTCGTATGTTCCTGGTTGTGATTTTAACTCTTTATATTTAGGTTTTTCTATCACTACTCTAATGTTTTTGCTATCTTTTGGTGATTGTAAATAAGTTTTATCACCTTTATTATCATTATCTGCTGTAGACTCTGATTGTTCTAGTTTTTTTCCTTTGTCATCAAATACTGTCATTCTATATTCATCCCACGTACCTTTTTTGTAAGAATTTTTGATTATCATATCAAAAGGTGTTATAGAAATTGAATTAACTTTTACAAAATCATTTTCAACATTTTCTAAATTTATAATATTTCTTAATTCTTTATTTACTTTTACTGGAATGTTAAACGCCCAAGTTCCCCAAGTTACATCATCTTTATCACCTTCATTTATAGCATAGTTATCTATAACTTTTAATTTAGTCTTAAATGTAAATTCATTTGGTACTTCTTCTTTTATTTCATTTATTTTATATTTTTGTACTCCAACAAATGTATACTCATCAATAAATTTTCCTTCTAACCCTGCAAATCCAGTTGAATCTAGTTCTTTATCACTAAAGCTAACTTTATTATAAGCTTCTTCTATTATTAATTGATTCATATCTAGTTTTTTCCCATTTCCCCAAGAAGTATATTTAAATGGTTTTTCATTTTCAACTACATAAGTTATATATAATGATTGCCCATCGCATACAACTTCTGAAAGTGTAACCCCTATCCCATTTGAATATGCTGTTTCATTAATAGCTGTAGAATATTGAGAATAATTTCCTGGGAAGTAAATATTTTTTTCTATTGCTTCAAAAACATTACCTACAAAAGGTATTTTAGATGCTAACGCTGGGTTTAAAGCTCCTAGTGTAAGTATTCCAACTAAGCTTGCAGCAGCTATTTTAGGCAAATTATTTCTTTTATGATTTTTATTTTTCTCTTTTAATGCCTTTGATACTCCCTTTTCTATAGCTTCATCTATATCTAAAGGTATATTTATATTATCATATTTCTTATTGCTCATTTATCTCGCCCTCCATTAATATTTCCTTTAATTGCTTCTTTGCTCTTCTCATATGGCTTTTAACTGTATTTATTGGTATATCCATATTTTGAGAAATCTCTTCAATAGTCATGTCATTAAAGTACTTTAAAATAATAACCATTTTGTATTGCTCTCTTAAACTATCTATCGCATCATATAAATCTAATTTTTCTTCTATTGAAATTTCCTTTGCTTTTTCAACTATATTTGCTTCTTCTTCTATGTAAACTATCTTGTCTTCCTTCTTTGAATAATCTATAGCTACATTTATTAGCACTTTTGTTATCCAAGTTTTAAAAAATTTTGGTTCACTCAATTTATTTATATTTAATAATCCCTTGTAAGTAGTCTCTTGTAATATATCTAAAGCTTTTTGCTCATCTTTTACGTAACTATATGCAATTTTGTAAAGAGATGCTTTATGAACTTTCATCAATTCTGTAAATGCTTTTGAGTCCCCTTTTATAGCTTTTTTAGCTAGCTTTATATTAGACTCTCCTTTTTTTCTTCCTTGCCAAGGTAATGTTAATACATTTCCCATATGTTCCTCCTTTTTTTCAATGTGCCATGACACAAAATGTATACAACAATTAGACTGACATAAATACTAAAAAGTTGCAAATTTTTATATTTTTTATAAATTTATATATGATTAGAAAATTTAAATATTAATAAAGGGCTCTAATACTAATTTTTATACAAATAAAAAAAGAGAGTAAATTACTCTCTTTTTTACTTAGCATATTCAATTGCTCTTGTTTCTCTTATTATACTAACTTTTATTTGACCTGGATATTCTAATTCATCTTCGATTTTCTTAGTCATATCACGAGCTAATAAATGTATATCTTCATCGCTTACATTTTCAGGTTTAACCATTATTCTAACTTCTCTACCTGCTTGTATAGCAAACGATTTTTCTACACCATCATAAGAGTTTGCGATCTCTTCTAGCTTTTCAAGTCTCTTTATATACGCCTCTAATGTTTCTCTTCTAGCACCTGGTCTTGCTGCTGATATAGCATCTGCCGCAGTTACTAAAACAGCTTCTATTGTTTGAGGTTCATAGTCTCCATGGTGAGTACTCATAGCATGTATAACTTCTTTAGATTCTTTATATCTTCTTAATAAGTCCATACCTATTTCTACATGTGTACCTTCCATTTCATGGTCAACAGATTTACCTATATCATGAAGTAAACCAGCTCTTTTAGCTAATTTTATATCAGCTCCTATTTCAGCTGCCATTATACCTGCTATATGTGCAACTTCAATAGAATGTTTAAGTACATTTTGTCCATAACTAGTTCTGTAGTTAAGTCTACCTAATAGTCTAATTAACTCTGGATGAAGTCCGTGCACTCCTGTTTCAAATGCTGCTTGTTCCCCATATTCCTTAATTATATTATCTACTTCTTTTCTAGCTTTTTCTACCATTTCTTCTATTCTAGCTGGATGTATTCTTCCATCTGCTATTAGCTTTTCTAAAGCTATTCTTGCAACTTCTCTTCTTATAGGATCAAATCCTGATAAAATTACAGCTTCTGGAGTATCGTCTATTATTAAATCAATTCCTGTTAAAGTTTCTAGAGTTCTTATATTTCTTCCTTCTCTACCTATTATTCTACCCTTCATTTCATCATTTGGTAAATTAACTACTGTAACAGTTGTTTCTGCAACATGGTCTGCTGCACATTTTTGTATAGCATAACCTATTATTTCTCTTGATTTTTTTTCAGCTTCTTCCTTAGCTTGAGATTCTATCTCTTTTATCATTATAGACATTTCACGTCTTACTTCTCTCTCAGCATTAGTTAATATTATCTCTTTTGCCTTATCAGAAGTTATACCTGATATGTTTTCTAATTTTTCAAGTTGCTTTACTTTTATTTCTTCTACTTCTTCTTCTTTTTTTGCTACATTTTTAAGCTTATCACTTAAACTATTTTCTTTTGATTCTAGGTTATATAATTTCTTATCTAGAACTTCTTCTTTTTGTATTATTCTTCTTTCGTATTTTTGTAAGTCATTTCTTCTTTCTTTGTTTTCTCTTTCAGCTTCAGTTCTCCACTTGTGGATTTCTTCCTTAGCTTCTAGTTGCTTTTCTTTTTTAATAGTTTCTGAGTCTCTATTTGCTTTATCTATAATTTCTTTGGCTAAGCTTTCTGCTTGTCCAATTTTAGTCTCAGATATATTTTTTCTTACAAAATATCCAGCTATAATACCTATTGCTGCCCCTATCAAAAGCATTACTACAGTCTCTATGACATCCACCTCCTTTAGTTAATATCCCAAAATGTCACTTCTAAGATTTTAATCGTTAAAGTACAATCATAACTATGATATACGTTTATAAACTATAAGTATTTTCATAATCTATGTTGTAATAACAACAAAATACCTTTATTTATATTTATCTAAGAATATTTATATATAGAACTAAATTTAGATATTTTATTTCTCTTTAATTTTATAATTTTTTCTAACTCATGTCAAGTTAATAGGAGGTGTATGTTTAAGTTATTATTGCTTATCTATTTCATCTTCTAATGGTGCATTTTCTTTATTTTCATCTAATTTGTAGTGTGCTCTTACCTTCTCATCTATTTCTGCTATTAAATCAGGATTATCTGATAAGAATTTCTTAACATTTTCTCTACCTTGTCCTAATTTTATATCATTATAGCTATACCAAGCTCCTGACTTTTTAACTACATCTATATCTGCTGCTATATCTAATAAATCTCCAACCTTAGATATACCTTCACCATACATTATGTCAAACTCTGTTTGCTTAAATGGTGGTGCAACTTTATTTTTAACTACTTTTACTCTTGTTCTACTTCCGATTACTTTATCGCCTTGTTTTATACTATCTACTCTTCTAACATCAAGTCTTACAGATGAGTAGAATTTAAGCGCACGCCCACCTGTTGTTGTTTCTGGATTTCCAAACATTATACCAACTTTTTCTCTTAATTGGTTTATAAATATTGCAACACAATTAGATTTTTTTATTGAACCTGTTAATTTTCTAAGCGCTTGAGACATAAGTCTAGCTTGAAGACCAACGTGAGAGTCTCCCATGTCCCCTTCTATTTCAGCTCTTGGAACAAGTGCTGCAACTGAATCGACTACTATTATATCTATAGCTCCACTTCTTATAAGTGCTTCTGCTATTTCTAGTGCTTGTTCCCCTGTATCTGGTTGAGATATTATTAAGTTATCTATGTCAACTCCTAATGCTTTTGCATATACTGGGTCAAGTGCATGTTCTGCATCTATAAATGCTGCTATTCCACCTTGTTTTTGAGCTTCTGCTACTGTGTGAAGTGCAACTGTTGTCTTACCTGAAGATTCCGGTCCATATACTTCTATTATTCTTCCCTTTGGTAATCCACCTATACCAACTGCAATATCTAGCCCTATTGAACCTGTTGGTATAACATCTATATTCATAGATGTAGCTTCTCCTAATTTCATTACTGACCCTTTCCCAAAGTCTTTTTCTATTTGACCTAACGCTTGGTTAAGTGCTTTTAATTTATCTTGTTCTATACTCATTTATATCCATCCCTTTCTTTCGCTTTTTACAAACATTTGTTCTGTAATATAGATTATATACTAATTTTTAATTACAGTCAATTAATAAAAATTTGTTTTTACATTTATATTATTTTCCTATATTTAAATTTTACCATACTAATTTTATTTATAAACCTTTATTTACATTTTTATACATTTTATATAAAACTTATGTTTTAGTATAACTTGTATCTGTGTAAATTAATATTTACACTTTAGCTTATATTTAAAACTGTATTTTGTATAAAGTAAAAAGCGGGCAGTTTATGCCCACTTTTTATTATTTACTATTCATGAATAATTCTTTATTTTTATATAAGTATTCCCATCCTGAGTAAAGTGTTAGAAGTGTTGCTATTAATATAGATATATCTCCTATCATAATTAATAGTGAATTGTTAAAGTTTGCTCCTAATAATAATACTATTATAGCTACCATTTGGCTTATAGTCTTTAACTTTCCTCCTCCACTAGCTGCTATTACTTTTCCATCAGCTGCTGCTATTGCTCTTAGTATACTTACTGTTAGCTCTCTCGCTACTATTATTATTACCATCCAACTTGCTACTAAGCCACTTTCTATCATACATATTAATGCTGATAAAACTAATAACTTATCTGCAAGTGGATCCATAAATTTCCCAAAGTCTGTAACTAGATTATGCTTTCTTGCTATGTGTCCATCCATAGCATCTGTTATTGATGCTACTACAAATATTATACAAGCTATTAAATATTTGTTAGGTATGTTAAGTAACATTACTATTATAAATACTGGTATTAAGAATATCCTAAATAAAGTTAATTTATTTGGTAAATTCATTTATAATACATCTCCCATTAAATCATATTCTAAAGCTTTATCTATTTTTACTTTTACAAAATCCCCTATATTAAGTTGATTTTCAGATTTTGCGTAAACTATACTATCTATTTCTTCTGCATCACCTTGAGTTCTACCTATATATACCTTATCTTCTATTTGTTCTTCTATTAAAACTTCGTAAGTATTTCCTACTTTAGCTTCATTTAATTCTTGAGATATTTTTTGTTGTTCTAACATTAGTTTATCTCTTCTTTGTTCTTTTATCTCTTGTTCTATATGATTAGGTAATTTATCTGCTGGCGTATCTTCTTCTCTTGAATATGCAAATGCACCTAATCTATCAAATTTAACTTCTTTTGCAAATTCTACAACTTCATTAAAATCTTCTTCAGTTTCACCTGGGAATCCTACTATTATAGTTGTTCTTATTGTAGCATCTGGTATATGCTTTCTTATCATTTCTATTTTAGATAATATATCTTCTTTAGTTGTTTTTCTATTCATTAGCTTTAGTATTCTGTTACTTGCATGTTGTATAGGCATATCAAAGTAGTTACATATATTATCATATTTTTTCATTACCATAACTAATTCTTCGCTTATTGATTCTGGGTAAGAATACATTACTCTTATCCACTTTATGCCTTCTACTTTAGCTAATTCTTCTAGTAAAGTTGGTAACATTTCTTTGTTGTATAAATCAAATCCATACTTAGTTGTATCTTGTGCTATAACTACTAATTCTTTAACACCTCTAGCTGCTAAATCTTTAGCCTCTTTAACTATATCTTCCATTTTTCTACTTCTATATTTACCTCTTAATTTTGGTATTATACAGTAAGTACAATGGTTGTCACAACCTTCACCTATTTTTAGGTATGCCATATGATTTGGAGTTGTAACATATCTTGGTAATTCTTCGTTGAAAGCAAATTCTATATCATTTAAGCTAACAACTTGCTTTTCTTTTTCTAAGTCTTTTATTATTTCGTCTATTTGTTGATAACTTCCTGTACCTACTATTGCATCTATTTCAGGTATTTCTGCTTTTAATTCTTCTGAATATCTTTGTGCTAAACATCCTGTTACTATAAGTATCTTTAGATTTCCATCTACTTTGTATTGTGCTAAGTCAAGAATAGTATCTATTGATTCTTGCTTTGCTGATTCTATAAATCCACATGTATTTACAAGTATTATATCAGCCTCAGAAAAATCACCTACTAACTTATAACCTTTTCTATTTAGTATTCCCATCATTATTTCTGCATCTACTAAGTTTTTCGAACATCCTAGTGATTCTAGTGCTATCTTTAACATCTTTATTGCTCCTTTTTTGCCTTCTCGTGATATTTTATGCTTTCATTTAGTCCTTTAGTCATATCATCAAAGTTTATAACTTGATTATATTTATACTTATCAACCGAATGCATATATAAAGGGTCATAATACTCTACTAAATATCTTTCTACTAATTCCTCGTATTTTCCTTCATCTAATAGATTAATATATTCATCTACTCTCTTATGACCTAATCTTTTTCTAAATTTATTTATACAATCTTTTAAAGTTTGTATGTTTTCTTCTTTATTTTTTTGATTATGTATATAATCTCTACATAATCTTTTAACTCTATTTTCAGTACTACATTCTAATAATATATGATGACCATCTCTTATAATAGCATCATATATTTCATTAGGTACACAAACATGACCTACTCTTTTACTTTCACTTTCTATAAATATATAATCTGAGTTTGAGTAAAATAATTCTTCAAATATTTTAGTTTCGAATTTCTTTTGACTTGGTGGTTTTTGGTCAAATGTTATAAATCCAAATGTAGAACCACTATTTTTAGCTATTCCTTCTAGATCTATATTGTCTATGTTATTTTCTTCTAACATTTTAAGTAAGTCGGTTTTTCCGACTCCCGTAAGTCCATGAACTACTATAAATTCTTTTGTATTCATTATATTTCTTAGATAATCTAATACATAATTTCTATAAGCTTTATATCCACCTTCTAATTGGTATACATTTATGCCTAGAGAAGAAACTAAGTTAACTACCGATCCACTTCTCATTCCTCCTCTAGCACAATAAACTACTACATTGTCATGATTTTTTGCAGCTTCTAATACATTAAGATATATATCTTTTAATTTATATCCAACATAATCAAATCCTATTTTTATAGCTTCATGTTTTCCTTGCATTTTATATATAGTACCTACTTCATTATGTTCATTGTCTTTAAATAATGGCATGCTAAATGCATCTAATATATTATCTTCTTCATGCTCTGATTCAGTTCTTACATCTATAAAAACTACATTTTCTAACTTAAGTGCGTCTTCTATCTTTATTGTCTTCAATTTTACTCACCTTCTAAACTTTGTAAGTCTTGTTTGCTTATTAATACTTTTCTTGGTTTGCTTCCTTCACTTGGTCCAACTATACCTCTTTCTTCCATAGAATCTATAAGTCTTGCTGCTCTATTAAATCCTATTTTAAACTTTCTTTGTAACATAGATGATGACCCTTGGCCACTTTCAACTATAAATTCTATAGCTTCACTTAATAGCTCATCTTCATCACTTGATTTTGCTATATTAGCTTTTGATATAGTCTCCATTATATCTTCTTCATACTTTATTTCATTGCCACTAACTTGTGATTTTACAAAGTCTATAACTCTTTCAGATTCACCTTCTGATATAAATGCTCCTTGAAGTCTAACAGGTTTTGCTGCTCCTAATGGATAGAATAGCATATCACCTTTACCTAATAGTTTTTCGGCTCCACCCATATCAAGTATAGTTCTTGAATCTGTTTGTGATGAAACAGCAAATGCTATTCTAGATGGTATGTTAGCTTTTATAACTCCTGTTATAACGTCAACAGATGGTCTTTGTGTTGCTACTATTAAATGCATTCCAGCTGCTCTTGCCATCTGTGCTAATCTACATATATAATCTTCCACATCATTTGAACTTACCATCATTAAATCTGCAAGCTCATCTATTATTATTACTATCTTAGGAAGTTTTTCTTCTGCCTTTTGATTGTAACTTGTTATATCTTTTACTTGTGCTCCTGCAAATAACTTGTATCTTCTATTCATTTCTGTAACTGCCCAGTTAAGTGCATTAGCAGCTTTTTTAGGATCTGTAACTACTGGTATAAGTAGATGTGGTATTCCATTATAATTTGCAAGCTCAACGACTTTAGGGTCTATAAGTAATAACTTTACTTCATCTGGCTTTGCTTTGTAAAGTATGCTACTTATTAGTGTATTTACACATACACTTTTTCCTGAACCTGTTGACCCTGCTATTAACATATGAGGCATTTTTCCTATATCTGCTATTACAGTTTTTCCTGCTATATCTTTACCTAGTGCCATAGCAAGTGGAGATTCAAAGTTTCTAAACTCTTCACTTTCTAATACTTCACGAATTCCTACCATTTGTGCATTTTCATTTGGCACTTCTATACCTATTGCACTTTTACCTGGTATTGGAGCTTCCATTCTTATACTTTTAGCAGCTAAGCTTAGTGCTATATCATCTGTTAGATTTACTATTTTACTAACCTTAACTCCTGGGCTTGGCTGTATTTCATATCTAGTTATAGTAGGTCCTACTGTAACTTGATTAACCTTTGCTTCAACTCCAAAATCAGATAAAGTCTTTTCTAAAAGAGATGCGTTTTTAAGTACTTTTTTTCTTCCTCCATCATCACTTTTTTTATCTATTTTGTTTAAAAGGTTAAAGCTTGGCATTTTATAGTTTTCATAACTCATATTTGAAGCTACATTTATATCTTGAGTTTTCTCCATATCGGAATTGAATGTTTTAGATGTTTTTATAGGTTGTTCCTTTACATCTTCTACAACTCCTGTTTTAAAGCTTTGTAATTCCTTTATTGTATCTAATTCTGGAATATTTTGAGTACCTTCTAATATTTCTAGGTATTCATCTTCTGCCTTATTAAACCCAACTATTTTTATAGTTTTATCTCCTATATCATCTTCGTCTTGGTCTATTACATATTCTTCCTCTTCTTTAGAGTTTTTAGACATAAAGCCTTTAAATAGACCTTTTTTATCAACCATAGTTTCTTCATCTACTTCTTCTGTCATCATATCTATTGCTGATTTTTTCATATTAGATACTTTTTCTTTTAAGTTTAGGTTTCCATTTTTAGCACTTGATGATTTTGCTTTTATGTTTAATATTAAATCTTTAACTGATATGTTAAAGATAAATAATATAGTCATTACAAGTGCAAATATACTTATCATCCATCCACCAGTTAATCCAAACATTTTAACGATATAGTAAGTTATAGTGGTAGATACAAGTCCACTTCCTTCTCCACTTACCCCCATATCCATAACACCTTTAATCATGTCTGAGCTTAAAGGAGAATCTACAGGTAAACTTTTTGCATTTAATAATCCATAGAATATAAACATAAATAATATTACTACATAGTATGTTTTAGTATTTTTTAATCTATATATATATTCGTTGCCTTCAAAGAATCCAAGTATCCCTATAATAATTACTATAAATGGTATTATTACAGAAAGAGAACCAAATAATCCTTTAAATAAAGATTGCATCATAGATCCTATAAATCCCATTGAACTTGAATTTAAACTATATAATAAAAATATACCTATAAATATAGTTACCAAATTATGATATTCCTGATTAAAGCTTAATTTCTTTTCTTTTTTCTTGCTTTTTTTCTTTTTAGCCACTCATCTCACCTCTTATCTTACTTTAAGTATATCATAGCAAAAAGTGTTAATGCCTTAACACTAACACTTTTATTTTATCATTTAATTATATCATACAACATATATTTATAACAATTTTTATTTATCTTGATTCTTTTCATCTTCTTTTATAAGTTCTTTTAACTTACTTAATGCTTCTTTTAATCCTCCAACTTCATTTATAAGCCCAACATCTACAGCTTCTTTTCCTATTAATACACTTCCAACGTCATTTACAAGTTCGTCTTTTGAGTGCATTATCCTGTCTAATTCATCTCTATCTATATTAGAAGTTCTAGTTATGAAATTACTTATTCTTTCTTGCATTTTTTTAAAGTATTCAAAAGTTTCATTTACTCCTATTACAAGTCCGTTAGTTCTTATAGGATGAACTATCATGGTAGCAGTTGGTGCTATAAATGAATAGTCTCCTGCAGTTGCAAGAGGAACTCCTATACTATGACTTCCTCCAAGTACTAATGTTACTACTTTTTTAGAAATGCTATTTAAAAGTTCTGCTATAGCAAGACCTGCTTCTACATCTCCTCCTACTGTATTTAATATGACAAGTATGCCTTTAGTGTCTGCATTTTCTTCTACTGAATAAAGCATTGGTATTATATGTTCATATTTAGTTGATTTTTTTTGAGGATTTCCTACGTAGTGACCTTCTATCTCTCCTATTATAGTTATACATTGTATATCTTTTTTAGGCTGTGGTGGCATATCAGGCACACCCATTTGTTTTATATTTTGTATATCTTTAGTTTCATTTACTGGATTTTCTTCATTTTCATTTTTTATTTGTAATGTACTTTTTTCTCTACCTCTATCACGGCTAAATTCTATATGATTATTGTAGTTAATGTTATCTTCATAATATCTCATGTATGTAATACTCCTCTCAAACTCTGCTTTCATGTTATTTTGTCCAAATATATGCAAAAAATTCTTTAAGCATTTAGTTTTAAAGTATTACACTTATTAATTTTAATATAATTTTTGTATTTAGTCATTTTTTATTGTATATTAGGTATTTTTACTTGATTAGTTTAAGTGAAATTCATTATGAATTGCATGCACTGACTTTGATATATCATTACTATCTACTAAACAAGATATTGTCATACTAGAATCAGATGTTTGAAGTAATGGTATATTTTCTTTTGATAAAGCTTTTACTAATCTTGACATAACTCCTGGTATGCCATTTATCTTAGCACCTATTAAAGTTACTTTTGCGCAATTTTTTCTTATGGAATATTCTATGTTTGATTTTTTAAGTATATTTTCAAGTTGCTCTATATACTCTTCTTCTACTACAAATGCTTTTTCTTCTATAAAAAAGTTTATCATATCTATACTTATGTTTTCTTTTTCTATATCATTTAATATATTTGTAAAGTCATCTTCACTTGCTTTTATTTTAACTTGTTCTACTTTATCCTTGTGAGCTACAGCTGTCATTAGGCTATTTTTTACTTCATACTCCATATATTCCCTTTGGCACTCTGTACATATTCTAGTTCCTGCAAACTCTGGATTTAATGTATTTTTTATTGAAAGTGTTATATTTGCACTCCTTGCAAGAGATACTGCTCTTGGGTGTATAACTTTAGCTCCTTTTTCTGCCATTTGAAATACTTCTTCATAATCTATACAATCTAATACCTTAGCATCAGGTTCTATTCTTGGGTCTGCTGTCATTATTCCATCTACATCTGTATATATCTCAACCCTAGAACAGTTTAATGCTTTTCCTATTGCAACAGCTGATGTATCACTACCCCCTCTTCCTAGTGTTGTTATTTCTCCATCTTCTGTTTTACCTTGGAATCCAGCTATTACTACTACATTGTTATCATTTAACTCTTTTAATATTCTTTCTGTATTTATATCTAATATTTTTGCATCTGAAAAATTATTAGTTGTTATTATTCCAGCTTGATATCCTGTCAAGAAAGTAGCCTTTATATTTCTAACCTGTAACATATTTGTAAGTACAGTTCCTGATATTATTTCGCCACAGCTCATTATCATATCTAGTTCTCTTTTGTTTGGTTGATCGTTTATTTCACTTAATAAAGAAATTAATGTATCTGTTGCATATGGTGAACCCTTTCTTCCCATAGCTGATACTACTACAACTAGCTTTAAATCCTTATAAGTTTCTTTATATGCTTTTATTATTTTGCATACCTCATTCATTTTTTCGTAAGATCCAACTGATGTACCACCAAATTTTTGAACTAAGATTTCCATAATGCCCCCCTAGTATATTCCGTCATATTCAATTATTATCATATCATTTCCTATTTTTCTAACATTTCTCCAAGGTACTTCAAGTACTGATTTATCCTTTCTAATACCAAAGAATCCTTTTTCCCTTGGTATTAATAATGCTAGTATCTCTCCTGTAGTTTCATCTATTATCATGTCACACTCTCCAATTACACCTAATCTTTCTCCTGTAACTAGATTTACTATTTCTTTACCTGCTATTTCAGATAAATTCATGTTTATCCCCCCATTTTTTCTTTTATAGTAAAATATCTCAAAGCATTTTGTAATATAAAAGTAAGTTAAATATTAGTTCACTTTTATATGATTATATTTACCTTAATTTTTATATTAATTTTAATCAACTTTGAGATATTCTTCATTCGTTTATTTTATTGTTTAAAGTATTATAGCTTTATGTTTTCTACATCTCTACCAACTATACATACTCCTATTTTATCTAAATTAAATACTTTATCTATTACCTTTTTTATAGTTTCTCTATCTATATTATCTATAGATTTTAATATTTCATCACTATTTCTTACCTTTTTATTTAGTAGCATTGCCTTACCTATTGCCATCATTCTGCTACTTGTACTTTCTAGACCTAGCATATAACTTCCCTTTAATTGTTCTTTAGTTAATCTTATCTCTTCATCACTTAGGTAATTGTTTTTAAGATCTTTTATTTCCTCTATAACTAAATTATATACTTCTTCTAGATTTTCGTTACTCATACTAGCAAATATTCCTAACTCTCCACATTGTCTATATAAACTTTGAGATGAATATATTGAATAAACTAATCCCTCTTCTTCTCTTATCTTTTGGAATAGCCTAGAACTAATGCTTCCTCCAAATATAGTGTTTATTATAGCTAATGCATAGGCTTCTTCTGTTTCTTCAGATGCTATAGCTTCTAAACCAATTGCTAGATTAACTTGTTCAGTATCTTTATTTTTCGTTATATAAGTATTTTTAAAATCTGCCTTAGTAAAGTTTATATCTACTTCTTTTTTATTCCATGATTTAAACTTATCTTCTATTTCTTTTACTATTTCTTCAAAATTAAAGTTTCCACATATAGATATTACTGAATTATTAGGTACATAATAATTGCCAAAATACTCTTCTATTTCTTTTTTGTTTATATCAAATAAAGACTTTTCTGTCCCTATTATGTTGTATCCTAAAGAATGCCCTTTATATATTCCTTCACTCAATAAGTCATAAGCTAAATCTTCTGGAGAATCTTCATACATCTTTAATTCTTCAAGTATTACTAATCTTTCTTTATCTATATCAGTTTGATTAAACAGTGGATTTAACATCATATCACTTAATATGTCTATTCCTTTATTTATATGAGAATCTAATAATTTAACGTAATAACATGTACATTCTTTGCTTGTAAAAGCATTTATTTGTCCACCTAAATTATCTATCTCATTTGCAATATCTTTTGAAGTTCTATTTTTAGTGCCTTTAAATAGCATATGTTCTATAAAGTGAGATATACCACTTATTTTCTCATCCTCTATTCTTGAACCTGCGTTTATCCATACCCCTAGTGCAATAGACTTTAAATAAGGTATCTCTTCACCTATTATTGTTAGTCCATTATCTAATACGTGTGTTTTATACATACTTCCCTCCATTTATAATGTCATTTTATAATTTAATATATTTATAAAGTTTTTTATTTTTACTTAGTGCTTTACATGAGATATGTAGTAAATATCTATACCCTAATATAAAAAATCTAAATATTAGTAGTTTTTATTAAACTACATGTATTAAATTATAAGTTACTATTTTTATTTATTCAACTATTACTATCCTAAAATACATCACTTAGCTTACCTGGTTTTAACCCCTTGTCCCTAATTATATTTATAATATCATCTACACATTGGACTGTTGCATTTGTTGGATGCATTAAAACTATACTATTATCTACTATGTCTTTTTTCTTAATTCTTTCAATTATAACATCTGGTTCTTCTCTATTTTTCCAGTCTATTGTGTCTATATCCCACTTTATAGATGTATATCCCATTTCTTTTGCTGCTTTTACAGTGTTGTCCCCAAATGAACCTGATGGAGCTTGGAAAAATCTAGTTTCTTCCTTTATTATATCTTCTATTATTTTCTTAGATGTTTTTATTTGCTCTAAATTTTCTTCATAAGATAAATTTGCATAGTCTAAATGTTTATGTCCATGGTTTCCTATTTCATGTCCTTCTTCCTTAATTTTTAGAAGTAATTCTTTATTGTTTTCTGCCCATCTACCAGTTACATTAAAAGTTATCTTTACATCTTCTTTTTTTAGTGCTTCTAGTATTCCCTCTACATATTCACTTTCCCATCCTAGGTCTACGTTGCAAGTTAATGCAACGTATCCACTTTTAACTTTTGTTCCTTGGTAGTATGGCTGATTTGCTACATCTAAGTTTAAGGTTGGTTTTGTCTCTCTTTTCATAAAGTATAACCCAGAAATTACAATTAATATAACTGCTATTAATCCTATAATGACTTTTTTTAATTTTTTCTTATTGATTACTATCATCATAATAGTTTTCCCCCTAATCAAGCCTTAATTATGTACAACTTCTTATATATTTTATTAGGTTGTATTAATATTTATGACTCTATTTCTTTGAGATTATTTTTGTATTGTATATTACTTTTAATCAAACAAAAAGACTGTAGAAAATTAGTTCTACAGTCTTTTTGTATTAATATATTATTTTTCTTCTTTTTTCTCAGGCTTTGGTAAAAGTACTTTTCTAGATAAGTTTACTCTTCCTTTTTCATCTATTTCAGTTACTTTAACTTCTACTTCATCTCCTATGTTTAGTACATCTTCAACTTTAGCTACTCTTTCGTGTGCTATATGAGATATATGAAGTAATCCTTCTTTTCCTGGAAGTATTTCAACAAATGCTCCAAAGTTCATTATTCTAGTTACTTTACCAGTATAAGTTTTTCCAACTTCAGCTTCAGCAACTATATCATTTATAAGCTTTTGAGCAAGTTTTATCATATCAGCATCTATTCCTGCTATGAATACTTCTCCTGTTTGTTCTATATCTATTTTAACTCCAGTTTCATCTATTATCTTAGTTATAACCTTTCCACCAGGTCCTATAACGTCTCTTATCTTATCTGGGTTTATATTCATTGTTACTATCTTAGGTGCATACTTAGATAATTCAGGTTTTGGCTCACTTATTGTCTTTCTCATTTCATTAAGTATGTGTATTCTACCAGCTTTAGCTTGAGTTAATGCATCTCTTAGTACTTGCTCATCTATACCAGCTATTTTTATATCCATTTGTATAGCTGTTATACCTTTTTCAGTACCTGCAACTTTAAAGTCCATATCTCCTAAGTGGTCTTCCATACCTTGTATATCTGAAAGTACTGCTACTTTATTGTCATGCTTTATAAGACCCATTGCAATTCCTGCTACCATATCTTTTATAGGAACACCAGCGTCAAGTAGTGATAATGTTGAACCACAAACACTACCTTGAGAAGTTGAACCATTTGAGCTAAGTACCTCAGATACAACTCTTATTGCATATGGGAATTCTTCTTTAGATGGTAATACTGGAAGTAAAGCTCTTTCAGCTAAAGCTCCGTGACCTATTTCTCTTCTTCCTGGACCTCTTGATGGTCTAGCTTCACCAACACTGTATGCTGGGAAGTTGTAGTGATGCATATATCTTTTACTTTCTTCTTCATCAAGTCCGTCAAGTATTTGAACATCTCCTAAAGCTCCAAGTGTAGCTATAGACATTACTTGAGTTTGACCTCTTGTGAATAATCCAGAACCATGAGCTCTTGGTATAAATCCATTATCACACCATATAGGTCTTATTTCATTTAACTTTCTGTTGTCTGGTCTTACATTTTCATGTACTATTAATTTTCTTACTTCTTCTTTTATTATAGCGTGAAGAGTTTCTTCTATATCTTGTTCAAATTCTTCAGCTATTTCTGCAAAATGTTCAAAAGTTTCAGCTTTAACAGCATCCATCTTTTCCATTCTTTCTAACTTTTCAAATGTTTTTATAGCCTTAGCCATTTTTTCGCTTGCAAATTCACGAACAGCTTTTTCTACATCTTCATCTATTTGATGAAGTACAACTTCCATTTTTTCTTTTCCAACTTCAGCTACTATTTGTTCTATAAATTCAACTATCTTTTTGATTTCTTCATGAGCAAACAATATAGCTTCAAGCATTAATTCATCTGGTATTTCTTCAGCCCCTGCTTCAACCATCATTATAGCATCTTTAGTTCCTGATACTACAAGGTGCATAGAACTCTTTTCTCTTTCCTCTGCTGTTGGATTTACAACAAATGCCCCGTCAACAAGTCCTATTAAAACAGAACCAGTTGGTCCATTAAATGGTATATCAGATATAGATAATGCTACTGAAGAACCTATCATTGCTACTATATCAGGAGTACAGTCTTGATCTACTGATAAAACTGTTGCAACTACTTGTACATCATTTCTAAATCCTTTAGGGAATAAAGGTCTTATAGGTCTATCTATAAGTCTTGATGTAAGTATAGCCTTTTCTGATGGCTTTCCTTCTCTTTTTAAGAATCCTCCTGGTATTTTACCTACTGAATATAATCTTTCTTCATAATCTACACTTAGTGGGAAGAAATCTATTCCATCTCTTGGTGCAGAAGACTTAGATACGTTAACCATTACCATCGTATCTCCGTATCTAAGTATAGCACTACCACTAGCAAGTTCTGCTATTTTTCCTATTTCAACAGAAAGTTCTCTCCCTGCTAAATCCATTTTAAATATTTTATGTTCAAACATTAATTGCTTGCCTCCTCTTTAAAAAACACGTTTATCATCCTATGTATTATATTATCAAAAATAGTATAAATTAACAACATAAAAGTAATTTACTATATTTGAGATAGCTTTGTTTAAATAACCTATTATTAATTTATTATTTACTTATTGATATAAATTTAGTCATATATGTTTTAATCAATTAATATATTCTTTTTAAATAAAAAGTCTGTGTTTAACTTAAAATACTTTAAGTCAAATACAGACTTTTTATATTAATATAAATATCTATCTCTTAATTCTTTTAGATCTTCTACTGTTAATCCAAATTCATTGTATAAATATTCTTCTGTAGTTTTATAATCTTCATCTATTCTTCTAAATGCTTCGTTTATATAATCTTCATTTACACCAAATAAATATTTTAATTTTTCCTCAGGAACATTTTTTAACTCAGGTTGTACTTTCATTATCTCTTCTATAGCCTCTTGTGCTGATTGATTGCTTTTTAAATAATCTTTTATTATATCTTCTCTACTTACACCTAATATCATTAAAATTATAGCACATCCTACTCCAGTTCTATCTTTTCCTGCTGTACAGTGAGTTAAAATTGGTAGGTTATTTTCATCTCTAATAAGTTCAACTAATCTTTTATATGATTTGTTATTTACTGGTAAATCATAATATCTTTCTTTTAACATATTAAAAGCATTTTCATTTTCAAACATATTTAATAACATTTCTTTGACAGATCCAAACTTAGCCGCGCTCATATCATCCATATTCATAGCAGATACTCTTATGTACTCTATATTTTCTATTTCTTCTGTTGGATTTTCTTTACTTTCTTCTTCGCTTCTATAATCAAATACTAACTTTATGTTTAAATCTCTTAATGTCTGTATATCATCACTACTTAAATTAGCTAAATTTCCAGATCTGAAAAATAATCCTTTTTTTACAGTTCTTCCATCTGACGACTTACATCCTCCAATGTCTCTAAAGTTTATCAAAACTTATCCCTCCTTATCATTTACATTTGATACATACCCTAAATAATTATAATAAAACATAGGTATAATTTTCTATAAAAATCACATTTTAGAAATATATTTTATATAAATTTTTAAGTATACTTGAAATATTTAATTAAGAGTACTATAATCTAATTAAGTAATCACTTAACTAAAAGGAGTGAACATGAATAATTTAGCTAAAGTATTTAAGGCACTAAGTGATGAAACAAGACTTAAAGTTCTTTTGTTAGTTTCAAAAAGAGATATTTGTCAAAAAGGAATCTCTAGGTACTTAGGTATAACTGATTCATCAGTATCTCAGCACATAAAGGTTTTAAAGGAAGCTGAGATAATAAGAGGATATAAAGAAGGATACTACGTTTTTTATCATATTAATGAAAATGTTTTTAATGAATGTATATCATTTTTTAATTCTCTAGGAAATATTAATGAAAACTTATTAGATTTATCAAACATTAATCTTATAAGTACAGACTGCAGTACTAACTGCAGATCTATAAAAAAATGTTGTAAAAGAAGGGATGTTTAATTATGAAAATTTGTATGCCAGTAGAAGTAAATGAAGGTCTTTTAAGTAAGCCATTTGGACACTTTGGTTCAGCTCCAATGTTTTTAGTTTACGACTTAGAATCTAATGAAGTGTCTGCTTTAGATAATGGAGATTTAGGTCATGAACATGGAAAATGCCAACCTATAAAAGCTTTATCAGGAAATGTTGTAGATGCAGTTATAGTTGGTGGTATAGGTCAAGGTGCTATAGTTAAATTAAATTCTATGGGAATAAAAGTATATAAGGCTTTAGGAGCTACTTTAAAAGAAAATATAGATTTATTCAATGAAAACAAATTAAATGAATTCCCAAGTAATCACACATGCTCTCATGATGGATGCAACCATCATTAGAATATAAGTTTTGCATAATTATCAACATATAAAAGCCTCTTATTAAATATTTAATAAGAGGCTTTTTATATAATTCTTAACTGTAATAGTTACCCACAGTTTTTAAAGTATAATAATTTTCTTAAATGAAAAAAGTTATCTCTTACGAGATAACTTTTTATATATAGAAAAATTATTATTTTCTTAATCCTAACTTAGCTATTAACGCTCTGTATCCTTCTAAGTCTCTGTCTTTTAAGTAAGCTAATAAGTTTCTTCTTCTACCAACCATCTTTAAAAGACCTCTTCTTGAGTGGTGATCTTTTTTGTGGATTTTTAAGTGGTCGTTTAATTCGTTTATTCTAGCTGTTAATAAAGCTATTTGTACTTCTGGAGAACCAGTATCTCCTTCACTTCTTCCGAATTCTTTTATTATTTCTAATTTGTTCATTTGAATACCTCCATAATATTTAAAAATCGCCTATTACTAAGCACGAATTGGAGTAATTCTATGCCGAGTAATGGTTTACTCCAACTATTTTACCATACATTCACTAATATTGCAAACATAGTTTTCTCTTACATAGTTGGTATCTTTTTTCAATTGTTGTTTTAGTTCTTCTAAGGATGAAAACTTACGCTCATCTCTAATTCTTTCTAAAAACTCAACTTTTATAATCTTGCCATATATATCTTCATTAAAATCTAATATATTAGTTTCTATTGATAGCTTATCCCCATTTACAGTAGGATTAAAGCCTATATTTGTTGCGCCATAGTAAGTATTACCATCAATATATACTTTTGTTGCATATATACCATTTTTAGGTATTATCATATTTTTATCGCCTTGAATATTAGCTGTTGGAAAACCTATAGTTCTTCCAAGTTTTTTAGCGTGTATAACTTCTCCTTTTATTTCATAGTTATGTCCTAAATATTTTTTTACTTTAGATACTTGTCCATCTTTTATAAGATTTCTTATATAAGTACTGCTAACTCTTATATTATCTATTTTTATAGGATTTACTATATCTAGTTCAAAGTTATACTCACTACATAGTTCTTTTAATAAATTTACATTTCCTTCTTTATTTTTTGCAAATGTAAAATCATATCCAACTATTATTTTCTTAACGCCTAACTTATCTATTAAGATGTCTTTTACAAACTCTCTTGGAGATATTTTAGTCATATATTCATCAAAAGGTATACTTATTATTAAATCTATACCCATATCTTTTATTCTTTGTTCTTTTTCTTTATTACTTATAATATTTTTTATTGAGTTTTTTATAAAATAATTTGCTGGATGGTTGTCAAAGGTAAATACTACACTTTTTATATTGTTTTTAAATCCATATTCTACTGCCTTTTTTACTAAGACTTGATGACCTTTATGAAGACCATCAAAGTTACCAATTGTAACTACACTTTTATTTATGTTTTGTATTTTATCTATAGATTTTATAATATCCATAATGAGTCCCCACTGAATTATAGTATTTTTTTAGTTTTATACTATAAATAGTTTATCACTCTTTACACTTATTTCGCTACCTTTTTTAATTAATTTACCACTACCTAAAAATTCACCTTCACAGTAAACTCTTACAATTTCATCATTTTTATTGAAATCTTTTTGTGTAAATCTTCTTTCATCTATTATTCCACCATTTACATAATACTTTCTTGCATTAGGGTGTATAGATAGACTGTTAAAATTTGATAATACGTAGTCTATGTCATATAAATGTTCTTCTAAAGTGTTATTTTCCTTGTATTCTTGTAATTGTTCTAAAGTTATAGCATTTTCTAGATTAAATTTACCTGAAGATGTTCTAAGTAAGAAAGACATATGGCCTCCACAACCTAAAACTTTTCCTATATCATAGCATATACTTCTAACATAAGTTCCTTTTGAACACATTACATAAAACATTATCTTATTATCATTTATGCTAAGTATTTCTAATTTTTTAATATTTACTGGTCTAGTCTTTAGCTTTATTTCATCTGCTCTTCCGCTTCTAACTAAATCACACATTCTTTTTCCATTTACCTTAAGTGCAGAATAAATTGGAGGTAACTGATCTATATGTCCTCTTTGAGTTTCAAAAGCTTTTTCTATTTCTTCTTTAGTGTAGCTAAAGTTATCAACTCTATCTATTATCTCTCCTGAAGAATCGTAAGTGTCTGTTGTTATACCAAGAGTTAATTCACAAATATAGCTCTTATCTTTATTTAGTATAAGTTCACTTACTTTAGTTGCTTTTCCTATACATATAGGTAATACCCCTGCCGCATCTGGGTCAAGGGTACCTGTATGTCCAACTTTCTTTATATTTAAGGTTCTTCTTACTACACTAACAACATCATGAGATGTCATTCCTGTAGGTTTTATTATGTTTACTATTTTGTTCATGTCTTTATCACCTTAGATTGTTTTTAATACAGCTTCTAATACCTGTTTTTTTGCATTTTCAACACTATCATATATAGTGCATCCTGCTGCCTTTACGTGCCCTCCACCATTAAAGCTTTGTGCTATAAGGCTTACATCTACATAATTTTTAGATCTTAAGCTTACTTTTACTTCATTTTCTTTTTTCTCTTTAAGAAGTATTCCAACTTCTACTCCTTCTATATCTCTAGTATAAGATGTTATTCCATCTACATCATTGAAGCTTATTATGTTATTTTTTAACATTTCTTTTGTTATACATATACTAGCGACTTTTTCATTAACTATATCTAAAGTATTTAAAGCTTCTCCTAATAACTTGTAATAGTTGTATGGATTACTTTGAAATACCTTTTGGATTATCATATCTCTTTTAGCACCTTTTATAAGTAGTTCTTTTGCCATTTCAAAACTACTTGGATGAGTGTTTGAATATGAGAAGTTTCCAGTATCTGTTGCAAGGCCTGTATATAAGGCTGTTGCTATTTTTTCATCTATTAAGTCTATGTTTTTAGTTTCACTATATCTTACTAATAAATTGTATACTAACTCACAAGTAGATGATGCATTTATATCTATGTAATTAAAATCTCCATAATTATCATTACTTGCGTGATGATCTATACATATAACTTTATTAGCATTATTTATTATTTCTTCTTCTAAACATATTCTTTTTTTATCTCCGCAATCAAGGGCTATTAATGAATAGTTGCTTTCATTAAATTCATTAGATTTAAGTATGTTTATATCTTCAACTAAAAATTCTAAATTTCTAGGTGCATTATCATCTAAAACATAGTAAACGTTTTTACCTAGCTTTTTTAAGCTATAATACATTCCTAGAGTTGAACCTATATTATCACCATCAGGACTAATATGAGAAGTGACAACAAAATTATCACTTCCATTTATATAATCTATTATATTGTCTAGATTACTCTTCATCAAACATTTCCTCGTCTATTTCATTTGCAGTTTTTCCTTCATTGACTTTTTTAATCAATGTATCCATATACATTCCATTTTTTATAGAATCGTCAACTTTGAATATTATTTGAGGAGTATGTCTTAATTTAACATTTCTACTTACTTCTCTTCTAATGTAGTTTACTGCACTTCTTAGTCCTGTTAATGTAGATTCTTCATCTCCGCCTAGTATACTTATATATACGTATGCATAACTTAAGTCACTTGTAACTTCAACATCAGTTACACTTACCATAGAGTTTATTCTAGGATCTTTTATTCCACTTATAAGCATTGTACTTATAACTTTTTTTATTTCTTCTGCTATTCTTTTTGTTCTGCTATATGATGCCATAAATATCGACCTCTTTTACTTCTATTTTAGAATAGCACATTAGAAATTATATTTGCAGTAAATATAATTTCTTTAATGTGCTTTGATTTTATCTATTAATTTATTAGCCATAATTATTTACAACATATTACATAGTTTTAAACCTTAAAAGTTTTTGTAATATATTATTATATGACTTAAAATATCTTTTTGTTATTATTGTCTATTTATCTAAAACTTATTATAAACTTTTTCTTTCTACTTCTTTAGTTATATAAGCTTCTATTATATCTCCGATTTTTACATCGTTGTAGTTAACAAAGCTTAATCCACATTCATATCCGTGGTTAACTTCTTTAACATCATCTTTGAATCTCTTAAGAGCTGCTAATTGTCCATCATGGATTACTATACCATCTCTTACTATTCTTACCTTAGAACCTCTAAATATCTTACCACTTGTTACATAACATCCAGCTATTGTTCCAACACCTGATAATTTGAATGTTTCTCTAACTTCAGCTTTACCAGTATCTTCATCTTTAAGTTCTGGATCAAGCATTCCAAGCATTGCAGCTTGAACATCTTCTATAGCTTTGTATATTATTGTGTAACATCTTATATCAACAGATTCTTTTTTAGCTATAGTTTCAGCAGTAGCTCCAGGTCTTACGTTAAATCCTATTATTATAGCATTAGATGCAGCAGCAAGCATAACATCTGACTCAGTTACAGCACCAACACCACCATGTATAACTCTAACTGCTACTTCTTCAGTAGATAATTTTTCAAGTGATTGCTTAACAGCTTGAACTGAACCTTGAACATCAGCTTTAACAACTATGTTTAATTCTTTTACATCAGCATCATTCATGTGACTGAAGAAATCATCAAGAGACATTCTTTGGTTAGATTTTAACATTTCTTCTCTAGCCATTTGAGCTCTCTTTTCAGCTACACTTCTTGCTATCTTTTCAGTAGCTACAGCAACAAATTGATCTCCACCTTGTGGAACTTCTGATAAACCTAATATTTCTACAGCAGTAGATGGTCCAGCAGTTTTAACTCTTTTTCCTTTAGAGTTTATCATTGCTCTTACTTTACCACTTGCAGTACCACATACTATTGGGTCTCCAACTTTAAGTGTTCCACCTTGAACAAGTACAGTAGCAACTGGTCCTCTTCCCTTATCAAGCTCTGCTTCTACAACAGTACCAACAGCTCTTTTATCAGGGTTAGCTTTGAATTCTTCAACTTCTGCAACTAATAATATCATTTCAAGTAAAGTATCTATTCCTTCACCTTTAAGTGCTGAAACTGGAACCGCTATAACATCTCCACCCCAGTCTTCAACTAATAATCCTTGATCAGCTAATTCTTGCTTAACTCTATCAGGGTTAGCTGCTGGTTTATCTATTTTGTTTATAGCTACTATTAATGGTACTTCAGCAGCTTTAGCATGGTTTATAGCTTCAACAGTTTGAGGCATTATACCGTCATCTGCTGCAACAACTAATATTGCTATATCAGTTACTTGTGCTCCTCTAGCTCTCATTGCTGTGAAGGCTTCATGTCCTGGAGTATCTAAAAATACTATCTTTTGTCCATTTACCATTACTTCAGAAGCACCTATATGTTGAGTTATTCCACCTGCTTCTCTTGAAGTTACGTTTGTTGATCTTATTGCATCAAGTAAAGATGTTTTACCGTGGTCAACGTGTCCCATAACTGTAACAACTGGAGGTCTAGGCTTTAAGTCTTCTTCTTTATCTTCTTCTATTTCCATTAAAGCATCTATTGCTTCAACTTCTTCTTCATCTGCTCCTCCAACTACTAATTCAAATCCGTAGTCCTTAGCAACAAGTGAAGCTATTTCGAAGTTTAATTCTTGGTTTATTGTAGCCATAGTTCCCATTTTCATAAGCTTCATTATTATTTCTGAAGCTGACTTATCAATGGCATTAGCTAACTCTTGAACAGTTAATTTTCCTTCTATTTTTAATATATTTCCTTTAGCCGCTGCTATTTCTTCTTTTAATATGTCTATAACTAACTCTAATTCATCTTCTGCTATTTCAGAATTTTCGTTTTCTACATCTATATCTAATTCTTTTAACTTTTGTATCATTTCTTCATTTGATACTTTCAATTCTTCTGCGATTTGGTATACTCTTGTTGACACAAGACCACCCCCTATTATATTTTTTGTGTTTCCATCAACTCACTGATTTTATCAGCAAAGTTTTTGTCCTTTATACCTATGACTGCTCTAGGAGCTTTTCCTATAGCTAGCCCTAGTTGTAGCTTTGTTGAGAAGTATACATACGGTATACTTCTATATGATGATTTATCTTTATATAACTTTTTAGTATTATCAGATGCGTCATCTGCTACTATAACTAGATTTACCTTCCCTTTTTTAAGGTCAGCTAAAGTAGATTCGCCAGACACTATCTTCCCTGCTCTTGTGGCAAGGCCTAAAAATGAATATATTTTTGCTTCACTAGTCTTCATAACTTTCTAGCTCCTTAAGTAGATTGTCATATACATCAGATGGAACTTCCATTTTGAATGCTCTATTTAAAGCTTTACTTTTTATAGCTTTTTTTAGACATTCTACATCCTTACATATATATGCACCTCTACCGTTTGCCTTTCCTGTTGGGTCTAAAAATATTTGACCTTCCTTAGTCTTAACTATTCTTATTAGCCCTTTTTTTGCATCTCTTTCTTGACATGCTATACATTTTCTTTGAGGAACCTTTTTTTGTTTTTGCAAAGAGTACCCCTCCTTTATTACTCAGCGTCTATGTTAGTTTCTTGAGGCTCTAACCCTGCTTGAGATTCACTTTTTATATCTATTTTCCAGTTAGTAAGCTTAGCTGCAAGTCTAGCATTTTGTCCTTCTTTACCTATTGCAAGTGATAATTGGTAATCAGGTACTACTACTAAAGCAGATTTTTCTTCTTCATTTATATCAACCTTAACAACTTTTGATGGGCTAAGTGCTGCACATATAAATTCAGCTGGATCATCACTATATTTTATTATATCTATCTTTTCGTCACCTAATTCATCAACTATGTTTTTAACTCTTGAACCTTTTGGTCCTACACAAGCTCCGATTGGATCTATCTTTTCATCTATTGACTTAACTGCCATCTTAGTTCTAGAACCAGCTTCTCTTGATATAGATTTAACTTGAACTATACCTTCAAATATTTCTGGAACTTCAAATTCAAATAATCTCTTAACTAATCCTGGATGACTTCTTGATACTACTATTTGAGGTCCTTTATTAGTTTTCTTTACCTCTAATATGTATACCTTTATTTTTTGACCAGCTCTGTATGTTTCACCAGGTATTTGATCTTGTGGAGTCATTATTGCTTCTATTCTTCCAAGATTAACATGAACTATGTTTTTGTTTACTCTAGCTACTTCTCCTGTAACTATTTCATTTTCTTTATCCATAAATTCATTGTATACTATTTCTCTTTCTGCTTCTCTTATTCTTTGAACAACTACTTGCTTAGCAGTTTGAGCAGCTATTCTTCCAAAGTCCATAGGAGTTACTTCATTTTCTATTATATCTCCTAATTCGTAGTTTGGACTTATTTCTCTAGCGTCTGCTAATTCTATTTCTAAGAATGTATCGTATAAATCTGATTCATCAACTACTACTCTTTGAGAGAATACTTTAACGTCTCCTCTTTCTCTATCAAACTCAACTCTTACGTTTTGAGCAGAACCAAAGTTTTTCTTGTATGCTGTTAAAAGAGCTTGTTCTATAGTGTCTATAAGTATTTCTTTATCTATTCCTCTGTCTTTTTCTAACTCATCTAATGCTTCTATAAATTCGTGGTTCATTTTATTTTTACCCTAAGCTATCTTATTAAAACTTTATTGCAAGTCTTACAAGAGCTACTTCCTTTCTATTAAATTCAACTTCTTCATCATTTATTATAACTTTTATAGTATTTTCTTCTGTTAATCCAACTAATGTACCTTCAAATTGCTTTGATCCATTTAGTGGTTTGTATAATTTTATCTCAACGTCTCTTCCAGCGTATCTTACAAAGTCTTTATCTTTTTTAAGCGGTCTATCAAGTCCTGGTGAAGATACTTCTAAGAAGTAGTTATCTTTTATAGGATCTTTAACGTCTAAAACTTCGCTTAATTGTCTACTTACAGCTTCACAATCATTTAATGATATTCCGCCTTCTTTATCTAAGAATACTCTTAAGTAATACTCTCCAGCTTCTTTTACATATTCTACATCTACTATTTCAAAATTAAGTGGTTCAGTTATTTCTGATACTAATTCTTCTATAGTAGCTTCTATACTCTTTTTCATATTTTTCCCTCCTATTCAGTTGTCAGTTTAGTTAAAACAAAAGAGTGAGAACTTCTGGTCTCACTCTTAGTGTTTGCAAAATGTATTATTTTATATACTATAATAACATATATAAGGTTTAATTGCAAATTTTTTGAAATTACTATGTTTCTAAGCCATTTTTATTAATAATTTAAATCCTAATTTTACATATTATCTTTATACTTAGCCTTTGATATTATATGAGTCATAGTTCCCATTGGACAATAAACACACCAAGAGCGAGGCTTGTATAAAAGCATTGTAACTACACCTAATATTGTAGATGTAATCATAATACTATAAAATCTAAATGCAAACTGTGCTACCCAAGGACTTACCATACTTACATTAGCCACTTTCCATGGCACTTTAAATGTCCAAAGTATTGTTATAACTTCTTTTAGGCTATTAGTTTGATTAAATACTAAGTATGTCATAAATAGCATATTTATAAACATTGTCATAAAGAAAGCTAAAAATCCATATCTAAACCACTTACTTTTTAAAAACTTAGGAATATTATTGTATTTTGATAATTTCATTTTATTTCCCATTAAGTTTAATAATTGACCTCTTCCACAGTAAGTATTGCAGTATGTTTTTCCTTTTCCTAATATTGCCATAACTAATGGTATTGTAAAGCATAATAATCCAAGCCATGCAAATAATATATTAAATAATCCTAGGAATAAATATAAGGCACTTAGTATCCACATATACTCTTTCCAAGTTTTCTTTTGCTTTTTCATTATCTACATTCCTCCATGCTTTTTATTTCTATAACAGATGCAGGACATGCTTTAGCACATTTTCCACATCCTACACATTTTTCTAGGTTAATTTTTGCAAATACACCTTGTTCTATGCTTATAAGGTTTAGTGGACATTCTTTTATACAAGTTCCACAAGCTACACAGTGATTTGTATCTATAATTGCCTTTTTTCTTATTTTCATAATTATTCCCTCCTATATTTCTTATAGAAGTATTATATTAATTTTTAATTTTTAGTTCTGTGACTTTGTCACATTCAAATAATTTATTTGTAAAATAAAAAATGACCTATAATAGGTCATTAAAGAAATTATACAGAAAAAGGTTGTTTCAGCTATGTTAGCCAACTTTATGATAAATATCAAATAAAAATAACTCTATCATAGTTATTTCAATATATACTAAGATAGAGTTATTAATTTTACACTAATCAATATTACATTATAAATAATAATTCTTCATTTTATATATAAATTTTTCATCATTAGAATAAATATCAACGCCTCTATCATCATATAAAAAGAATACATTTTTAGTTTTATTGTCTATAATATATACTGCACCATCTAAAACTGTATCTTCACCTATATCAGAAAGAATTATTTTCCTAAAGAGTGATTTACTATCTATTTTGTTAGTAACCCAGATATATCGTGTTGCCTTAAATTTTTCACCTTCATCGTTCCATTCAAAAGAATAAACAAAACAAGTTGGTGAATTTAAGCAATTTTCTATAAACTCCTTTTCTCCTTTATGATAAGTATTATATTTATCTTCAAATAAAACAGTCAAATCATTTGAAAAATTACACTTATCCCATATATTTTGTGCTGATTTAGCACACAAATCCATATATTCTGGCCTAAAATTTAATTCTTCATTTTCACTGTAAGCCATCTCGTAATATGGTGATTCATTTGCTGCCAAATCAAACGAAATACAAATTTTAGTTTTATTAAGTTGTTTATTAGTTAGGCTATTTACATATAAATCCACTAAATCCCCTCCTTTTTATCAAAATTCATATTCATATAGAATTATCATAATTATTATTTCATTGTATATATATTTATTTTTTCGTATAAATCACTAGGAACTATATACCATACACTAGTCTCTCCTATATCCCTTCTGGCAAAGCCTTTATCTTTACTACATAATCCTAATCTATTTCCTTCATTATCTTTTATAAATAAGTCTGGCTCTAAATCTATATCATTTTCTCCATGCCATCTAGTTATATGTATAGAATTAAGGTCTTCCATTAATTTGTATTTTTCATATATATCATCTATTAATACACTTTTATTATTATTTATATTTTTTATAGTTATTTCTAAATCCTCATAATCTTCTTCATTAGAAGATATTTCATAGTTTGTTAGATAATATTTATAATCTATGTCACTCCATGAGCCTTTACTTACTTTTTCCATAGGAATATACATAATACCACTAGCATAGTTTATTTTATTATTAGGATATAGTTTATTAGTTGAATAATCCGCTAAATTAACTATATGTGCTTTTTCATTTTCTATATGACTTAAATCATTTTCATATCTTATAGTGTAAATATCTGCTTTATCATATTTTTTTAACTCTATATTATCTATAGTTTCTAATAGTTCTTCAGTTGTCGTGTTAAATTCATGCTCTACAATCTGACCTTTGTTGCTTATTTTGCTTTGTTTTACAGAATAATCACCATTATATATTCCTATACTTACAAGTTTGTTATTTACTTTATCCTCTATATACATATCTAGTAATTTTATTTTTTTATTATTGTCATATTTTACTTCAAAATTTAATATATCTGTGTCCAATGATAATCCTAATTCATTTTTTATTTTTTCATAGTCTTCTTTTAATGTATCCATAGATATATTTTTTATATCAAATTTTATATCTCTATACTCTGCTACATCATATATGACATTACTTAATATAGTTGAATATAACATTAAAACTCCTAATATTGTTGCTTTTTTCTTTATAATACTATTTGGTCTTTCTTTGTTTTTTAATAAAAACCAATATAATAAAAATCCTGCTGGTATTATTATTGGATACCAGTTAAATGCAAATTCTAATCTAAATCCCCCAAGTATAAAAAATCCTACTAATTTTAAAGCTAGGTATTTTTCATTTTCTTCTTTTTTATAATATATATGTATTAGATATGCTATTATAGCTCCCCAAAATATTAAATTTATCATACCACTTTCTTCTGCAAACTCTATAAATTTGTATATATACTCCACATAACCCCTCCATAATCTTTATCATATATATGATATATTAATTTTAATTATATATGGTAAAGATTTGATTACAAAATAATTTCTAATTTATTTACATAAGTTATACCCCACGTCGTTTTTTCTTACCCCCACTTTTTTGGCTTTGGTTTGTTTATTTCCAATAACTTTACAAGCCAAATATATTAAAAGTGAACAAATAAACAAACCTTCTATACTTAATATTAGCCCTGTAATAGATAATAATAAAATACACTTCCTGCACATGATATTAAGCCCATTATCTTTATTCTTGATTTAAAATTAATTTCTTTAATCTTTATTCCTCTTATAGAATTATCATAATTATTATTTCTATTTTCTGATTTAAATTTTAGACTATGCTAACTAACTTTGTGATAAATAGCATATAAAAATAACCGTATCTTAGCAAATTCAATATTTTCGCTATAAGATACAGTTATTTTTATACTTTGCATAGATAAGTTCGTAATATATTACATTTATTAAATACTATCTTTGTATATTTTCACTATATTTAAAAGTCAAACCTTTATCTGTAGATATAAAATTTATTACTTTATCACTATCTCTAAGTTTTACAGGAAGCATTATAATATCATTTTCAAATTTAAGATTAAGAGGAGTTGCATAGTCACCTATATACTCATCAGGAAGTTTTATATCGAGCTTTTCCCAAGTACTACCTGAATCTTCAGTTCTATATACAGTTGGGTTGTTATCACTTTCATACCTAAATCCAACAAAGCCTATATTCTCATCTAAAAATCCTACTCCTGTAATTATTCTTGGATAAACTTCATTTGTATTTCCAATTTCCTTATAAGTTTTACCACCATCATTAGTTATGTATATATAGCTATATTGCTTACCCATAGCAACATCAGTAGTTATGACACAATATCCTATGTCTTGACTACTAAATCCTATAAATAATTCTCCACCTTGGTAAGCATCCTCTAATTTTATTTCATTCCAAGTTTTCCCCTTATCATCTGTAACAATAATTAATATATCTGAGTTAAAATTAGATATAAAGGCTGTTTTTTTATGACTTATATAGTAAGTGTTTTCTTTTAATTTATTATTATCAAAATCAAAAATCGACATCAAATATTCATTAGGTATTGGTACACTCACCCAATTTTTCTTTTTATCATAGCTTAATTGCAGACCATTTGAAGTCATTTGATAATATATTCCTAATATTTTTTTAGTTTCATTTGTATCTATTTCTTCTTTTATTTCACTTAATTCCTCTTTTTGTTTTTGTTTATTTGAGTAATTAACAACTTTTAAACCATTGCTATCTACCATATTGCCTTCATCAATTAATGTGTAATTTCCATTATTATCTTTTTTGATTCTCATTTTATGATGTGATGATGTAAAATCTTTTTCATCATTTACATCTACCTCTACATCAAAGTAAACCATTGCCATAAACTCATTTTTATCTCCTGCTACTATTACTGTTTCTTTATTTGTGTAAACTGCTTTCATCCCTTTTTCTTCGTATGAGGCTTCACCTTTTTTTATATATTCATTAAAAAAATTATTTGTAACATCTATTAAGCTATCCATTTCTTGCTTTTTATATATTGTATAGCCTACCCTAAATAAACACGCTATAATGATTATTGATATTATAATTACTATAAGTTTTATACTCTTTTTCATATTCCACCTACCTTAAATATTCACTTTTTTGTTTTATCATATTGATAAATTGATTTTTTACCTCTTTACTTTCAAAGGAATTTAAAGGTAGTAGTATTATAGGATTTATCTTTTGTATACAAATAACTAATACATTATCCTCTTCATAAATATTATCAATAGCTTTTATATTGTATTCACAATATGATTTTTCACCTTTATGTATAATAATATCATTCTTTACTTCTATCAATTTAGGACCTATTGTACTATTTCTTGCTTCTATTAGCTTATCAATTAATTTTTGTATGTTTTTTTTAGACATTATGTTCAGAAGTATTGTTGTTATTATAGTCATTGTTGCTAGAATTGATATTACAGCTATGTATAATGTAATTTCTATATTATAAAAGCTAGACATTTCATTGATAAAGAAAAAAGTAATTCCCATTAGTGTTAGCATAGTTAATGTAAGTGTGAATACATCTTTTCTTAAAGCATACTTTCTACTTTTTTCATACCCCTTAATATAATCTTCACGATTATTTGTATATTTTATTTCCACCATATCCCCCCTATTTTTATTAATCATTATAAAAGATTATAGTTGTTAAATATATTCCCTTTTTATATCTCTAAATAATTATTTTATTTTAATATCTTTAAAGTTCTTATTATATTTATAATATATTAATTTTTACTATATATGGTTAAAATCTAATTACAAAATACTATCGAATTTATATGAATGAGTTATACCCCACGTCGTTTTTTCTTACCCCACCTTTTTAGCTTTAGTTTGTTTATTTCTAATAAAAAATTCACTTCGTTCATGTCGCCAACGACTTCGTCCATTGCTCAAAAATCTTTTTTACGCTCAAAACCTAGTGTATTGATATACCTATATTTAATAATTTATACACAATTTTTGTATTAAATATAATTTCTTTAAGCGTAAAAAAGCCCTTGTAATTTACAAGGGTTTATATTTTCTATTTATTTTTCTAAGCACCGTTAATACTTACCTCATAGTTTTTGTTCATAACTTTATATGATTTTTTCATAAGTTTAATTCCAATAAACAAAGTAATTAGTTCTGCAAAAGGTACACTCATCCATATACCATTTATTCCAAATATAGTAGGTAATGTAAATATACCTATAATTATAAATATTAAACCTCTACATGAAGCTACTATTACTGATTCTTTAGCATATCCTATAGCTGTAAAGTATCCAGAATTAACTATATTAAATCCATTTATAAAGAATGCAAATGCATATATCTTTGCTCCTACAGATGCTATATTTAATATTTCTTCATTTCCATTTACAAATATATTAACTAAATTTCTTCCAAAGAAGAATAATGAAGTAAATATTATTATTCCTATAGTTATTATAACTTTGTCAGATAATTTCATTATAGCTTTTACTCTATCAAATTTCTTACTTCCATAATTGTAGCTAACTATAGGCCCTATACCATCAGATATACCAAACATTGAAAGTATGCCAAATTGAGCTACATAATTTATAGCAGTAAAAGCTGCTACACCGCTCTCTCCTGCTATGTTCATAAATGCCATATTAAATAAATATGCACTAGTGGCTGTAGCTATTGAATTTATTCCTTCTGATGAACCATTATAAATTACTGGAAATATTACAGACTTATCAAACTTTCCAACAAATACGTTTATTATGTTTTTCTTATTTAATGCAGGCCATACTACAACTAAAAATGCTAAAGAGTATGCTAACCCTGTAGCAGTTGCAGCTCCTACAATTCCAAGTTTTAACTTATATATTAATGTATAGTTTAATGTTATATTTGCAAATAAACTTAATATAGAACCATAAAAGTAAAGTTGAGGTTTTTCCATTATTCTTCCTGAAAAACCAAATAAAAACATTAAAGACATTGGTATTGTAAATACTGAAAGTGTCTTGATATATAAAGAAACATCTTTTAATAATATATCACTAGCACCTAATATATATGCTATTTGTGAGTTCATTGTAAATCCAACTACCGTTATACCAAATCCAAAAACTAATATAAATATCATAGCTGTCTTAAATATATTTTGTGTCTTAGCTACATTACCATCTCCTAAACTAAGCCCCATATAACTTTGTGATCCTATACTCATTATCATAGATAAAGCTATTATAACTTGCATAAATGGTGCTGCTATATTCACACTAGCCATTGCGTTTGGTCCTAGTACATTTCCTACAAATATTCCATCTACAACTGCCTGCATGCCTGTAATTACCATAGCTATTATAGCTGGTATAGAATATTTTATAAATAATCTAGGTATTTTTTCACTACCTAATATATTCTCTTGCATATTATCCCCTCCTAATCTATCAATTTTTATATTTGTTAATACAAGATAAACTATATATGAATTACTTTCTTTGTATAATAATAAAGTCTTGACCAACTCAATAGTCAAGACTTTATCTAATATTTTCTATATATATTTTTACGAAGTATATATTTTTTTTACTCTTTTTTAATAGTGTAAATAAACATTCCATAAATACATTTATATTTTTTTCTATTTTTTTATATTTATAAATTTCTTCTATACATTCTTCTATAAACTTTTCTATGTTAGATGCAGTATCTTTTCGAGTTAATAAAATATAATTTCCTCTATATTTAATTTTTTCGTATTTTGCATCATTACTAATGGCTTCATTATCTAGTTCAAACCCAATTATATTTTCATTAAAAAATATATTTTTATTATCAATATTATCTATTTTTAATATTAGATTTTTTTTATTTAAAAATTTTCCAAAGTGGTTATAATCATTTTGATTAAAATATATAATATCCTTTTCTATATATACATTTTCAAATTTTTCTTTTTCCTTATTAGAAAAGTTTTTCATTTGAGTTGTTGCATCTATAGAGTGTTGTACTTCATCCTTTAATTTTGTCAAATACTCTATTTTTTCTTCTAACAACTTTTTGTGATTTTTAAATAATTCTATGTAACTACTTTCATCTTCCTTTTTTATAATATCTTTTATGTCTTTTATTGGTATTTCTAGTTGCTTTGCTACTAATATTATCTCAAGTAATTCTATTTCCCTTATTGTGTAATATCTGTATCCATTATCTTTTTTAAACTTGGCTTTAATAGGTCTATTTTATCGTAATATCTTAGTGTGTCATGACTTATGTTATACATTTTAGCCACTTGTCCTATAGTAAATATCAAAATAATCTCCTCCAAAACTTTCCTTTATTATTAATTTATTTTATCACACATCTAACTATATTATTTTAATATAGTTTTTTACTTTATATAAAATAAAAAGGCTGATTAAAGTCAGCCTTTTTATTTTTAAATTGATACTTTATTAAAATTATTATCTAAATCTATATAAAAGTTGGTAATAGTTAATTGTATATATGGCCCTAACCATAAATATCCTATACCTAAAGTAAGAATACATAAAAGTGCCCATCCTATAAAACTTAGGTTTATAACAAATAGGTTCCATTTATTACCTTTCATCATTTTTATACTAAGTCTTATTGAATCAATTAAACCAAGTTCTTCTTTATCAACAAAGATATATGGTGTCATAGCTAAAGCTAATTCAAGTATAACAATAGGTATAGATAATACTACTCCAACTATTAATGCTCCTACTATCATACCAGTAGATACACTTTTACTAAAAACTATCATAGATGATGTGGCAAAAACTATTATAATACCTAATACAATTCCTATAACAAACATTAAAGCAAATAATCCTAATGATTTTAATATTGATTTTTTAGATACTAATAAGTCATCAAACTTAGCTTTTCCATCAGTTTCGCTAAATCTTAAAAAGAAATTAGCAAATCCTACAGAAAACCATATTGCTAATCCAATTAAAAATATTGTACTAATTAAGTATATACCCATTGAACTTGAAAATTCAGACATAAAAGAAAGAGCCATGGTTGCTATGGTATATACTAACATGACTAATACTGGGGTTTTCCAATTGCCTTTAAGTTGACTCTTAGAAAGTTGTTTTAATTCTACTCTAGTCAAAATCTCATCCCTCCTTAAACTTTTACTTTCAATATATATATATTCAAATGTATGACCAATAGTTCTAAGATTTGCTAGTCTAAATTTTAAAAAATATAATAAAAAATGACCTATAAATAGGTCATTTTAATTTCATGTACAATTTTAAGTATATTACAAATACGTTTAGATATATCATTAACTAAATTAAATATGTTCGCGAAAAAATATGTTTCACTAAACATATAAAATAGAATAATATATTAACATTAATTATCCTAAATAGACTTGTTCTCTTTATTTTTTAGTAATTTATTAACCTTATATGCTTTATAAAAACAACCTATTGCCAATAAAATATTAATATTCGGAATCATTATATCAATTTTGATAATAGTAACTAATAAAATACCCATCAAAATACATATATTTCTCTTTATAGTTAAATTCATAAATTATCCCCCTTAATGAAACTAAATACATACTTTAAATCAGATAACTATTGTTAATCTAATTATAACAGTACTTGTAATTTTTATAAATGTCCACTAAAACAGATGTTTTTTAACATATTATATAAACTAACTGTGTAAAAATTTATTTATATGTTTTTACTAATATTTAATTACAATAAAAAAGACACATAATGTGTCTTTTTCCGAACATATATATATATTATAATATAGTTACATTCTCCGCTTGAGGACCTCTAGCACCTTTAACTATATTAAAGTTTACTTTTTGACCTTCTTCTAATGATTTAAACCCATCAGTTTGTATATCTGTAAAATGTACGAATACATCATCTCCACCTTCTACTGATATGAAACCAAATCCTTTTTCATTGTTAAACCATTTTACTATTCCATTTATCATTAAAAAATACTCCTGTGAACCTATTTCTAGGTCTCTCTTAATTTATTTGTGTATCGATTTTGTATCGCTACAAGTATTATTATAGCACATGCTATTAATAATAGATAGCTTTTTATTTTATTTTCTTTTAAATGCTTTCTATTTAACTTAAATTAACCTTGTTTAAATGTACTATTTTAAACGATTTGCAAGAATTTTTCATCATAATTATCAATATAAATTTATAAAAATTACAATAAAAAAGGAGCTTAAATTAAGCTCCTTTTACTTTTAATCTATATGTTTAGCGTTATATTCTTTATCTAGTTCTTTATAGAAGTTAGCCATAGTTAAAGTAAAGTATGGTGATAACCATAAAAATCCTATTCCTAAAGTTAATATACTTAATATAGCCCATCCTATAAAGCTTAGCCATATAACGAATAATCTCCATTTATGACCTTTCATCATTTTTATACTAAGAGATATTGATTTAAATACTCCTACTTCTTCTTTATCTGCAAGTATAAATGGTACCATAGAAATTGCTAATTGAATTACTATTGATATTAACCATAATATAATACCTACAATTACCATTGGTGCCATAACTTCAAATAAATCATTTGCGCTTAATAAAGTTATTGTAAATCCACCTACAAAACTAAACATTAATACAATATATACTATTATTAATATTATACCTACTAATACAGAAAATCCTAAAGATTTAAAGAAAGTTTTATTTGATACTGATAAATCACTAAAATCAACGCTTTCATCTTCTATAAGGTTTAGAGATAATTTCGGATATGCTACAAAGAACCATGATTCTATAACTAAAGCAAGTATTATTCCAATTAATGATACAAATAAAGACTCGCTATTATCTAGATATGATACTAAAAACATTACTATTGAATAAGCTAACATAGCTAATACTGGTACATTCCAATTACCCTTTAGTTGACTTTTAGAAAGTTCTTTTAACTCTTTCCTATTCATAAAAATTCCTCCAATGATTGTTACTTAATGTCTATGAGTTTAATATACCCTATTATTTTTTATCTAAAACATTTATTGTTAAAAAATGGATTATTTAAATTTGTACTTTTTTTAAACTATAAATTATAAATAGTTTTTAAATAAAAAAGCTTAGGTTATACCTAAGCTTTAATGTATTTTATTACTATTTTTTTTAAAATAAAGATAATTGGTTTTCGTCACTCATATTATTAAGTGAACCGTGACTAGTTAATGTTTCTATAACGGTCTTAGAAATCTTAGTTCTCTTTCTTAAGTCTTCTTTAGAAATAAATTCTCCATTTTCTCTTTCTTTTTGTATATTTATTGCTGCATTTTCCCCAACCCCTTGTAGGGCTATCATTGGAGGAAGTAGCATCTTTTCTCCTGCAACTTGGAATTTACTTGCATCTGATTTATATATATCAACTGGAAGTATTTTTATACCTCTTGCATACATTTCAAGTGCAACTTCAAGTACTGTAAGCATATTTTTTTCTTTAGTTGTTGCGTCATTTCCTAAACTTTCTATTTCATTTATTCTAGCTTTAATTGCAGGTAGTCCCTTAACTATTAAATCAGCATCAAAGTCTTCTGCCTTTGTTGTAAAGTAAGTTGCATAGAAAGCTTCTGGATAATGAACCTTACAGTATGCTAGTCTAAATGACATCATAACATATGCTACGGCATGTGCTTTAGGGAACATGTACTTTATTTGTTTACATGACCATATATACCATTCTGGTACGTTGTTAGCTTCCATTAACTCAACATGTTCAGGCTTTAGCCCTCTACCTTTTCTAACATTTTCCATTATGGTGAATGCCATCTTTGGTGGAAGTCCTTTAAATATAAGGTAGTTCATTATATCGTCACGTGTTGATATAACATCTTTAAGACCAACTATTTCCTTTTGAACAAGTTCTTGTGCATTGTTTAGCCAAACGTCAGTACCATGAGATAATCCTGATATACGTACTAGTTCTGCAAATGTTGTTGGTTTTGTATCAAGTAGCATTTGTCTAACAAACTTTGTACCAAACTCAGGTATAGCAAGTGAACCTATAGGACAGTTAATTTCCTCTGGTGTTACTCCTAGTGCATCTGTTGAAGTAAATAGTGACATTGTTTCTTTGTCATCTAAAGGTATTTCTGTTGCATCTATTCCTGTTATATCTTCTAACATTCTTATTATGGTCGGAACGTCGTGCCCAAGTATATCTAGCTTTAGTATTCTACCACTTATAGAGTGGTAGTCAAAGTGTGTTGTTATTACTCCACAGCTTGTATCATTAGCAGGGTATTGTATTGGGGTAAAATCATATACATCCTTGTAATGAGGTACAACCATAACTCCACCTGGATGCTGTCCTGATGTTCTTTTTACTCCTGTACATCCATTTGATAATCTTACTACCTCTGCTGTTGGTACTTGTATATTATTCTCTTCTACATATTTTCTAGCGTATCCAAATGCTGTTTTTTCAGCTACTGTACCTATTGTTCCTGCTCTATAAACATATCCTTCACCAAATAGTTCTTCTGTGTATTTGTGTATTACTGGCTGGTATTCTCCAGAGAAGTTAAGGTCTATATCTGGCTCTTTATCTCCTTCAAATCCAAGGAAAACTTCAAATGGTATATCATGACCATCTTTTTTAAGCTTTCTTCCACACTTTGGACAATCCTTATCTGGTAAGTCTACTCCAGAACCCCATTCACCTATTTCATAGAAATATGAATATTTACAATCTTCATTTTCACATATATAATGTGCTGGAAGTGGATTAACCTCTGTTATATCACTCATTGTTGCTGCTACTGATGAACCAACCGAACCTCTTGAACCAACTAAGTATCCATCTCTTAGTGACTTTGTAACTAGCTTTTGGGCGATAATATACATTACGGCATATCCATTTTTTATTATAGAGTTTAGCTCTCTATCAAGTCTATTTTGAACAACTTCTGGAAGAGGATCTCC
Source organism: Romboutsia sp. MSSM.1001216sp_RTP31141st1_G3_RTP31141_220114 (assembly GCF_039031195.1). Classification (NCBI taxonomy): domain Bacteria; kingdom Bacillati; phylum Bacillota; class Clostridia; order Peptostreptococcales; family Peptostreptococcaceae; genus Romboutsia; species Romboutsia sp. MSSM.1001216sp_RTP31141st1_G3_RTP31141_220114. The sequence continues at coordinate 72,129 of NZ_JBCIUO010000006.1, forward strand.
ATATATTCTTTTAGCTTTGTTGTAGCACATTTCTCTAAGTTCTACATCTGAACCTTCTATTTCTGGAGGATATGTTCCATCTGGTATTGGTAGTATATCTTCTACCATATCAGCTATTTTATTAGTGTTAGTAACTACAACTTCATAGGCTAGCTCTTCTCCTAAGTAGCTAAATTCTCTTAGCATTTCATCTGTTGTTCTAAAGTGAAGATAAGTTTCTTCTTCATCTACTTTAAATCCTTGAGAGTATTTAAGTATTTTTCTAAGAACAGCTTCATGTTCATCTAAGAAGTGAACATCTCCTGTAGCTACTGGTATTTTTCCAAATTTATGGGCTACCTCTACCATTTTTCTATTTAAATCTCTTAGTTCTTCTTCATCTTCTACTTCACCTTTATGAATCATAAATTTATTATTATCTATTGGCATTATTTCTATATAATCATATAATTCTATAATTTTTGCCATTTCTTCATCATCAACATTTTTCTTTACTGCTTGATATACCTGTCCATTTTCACAAGCAGAACCTATTATAAGTCCTTCTCTATGTTCTTGTAAGAAGCTTTTTAGTATTCTTGGTGCTCTGTAAAAATGATTAACATGGGCATCTGATACTATTTTGTATAGATTTTTAAGCCCTGTGTAGTCTTTTGCAAGTAAAGTTATATGATTAGTCCCTAGCTTTGTATAATCAACTTTACCTAATATTTCATTTACTTCTTTTAAGGTATTTGCACCTTTTTTTACTAGCATATCTAAAAACTTTTGAAATATTAAAGCAGTAGCTATTGCATCATCTACAGCTCTATGGTGATTTAAAAGTGGTACACCTAGTGCTTTTGCTACTACATTTAATCTATGCCTTTTTAAATCTGGAAGTAATATTCTAGCTAGTGTAAGTGTATCTATACTTTTATTATTAAATTCTATATTTTGTTGTCTACATTTTTCTCTTATAAATCCAATATCAAATTCTGCATTGTGAGCAACTAGCACACTATCTCCTATAAACTCCATAAACTTAGGTAGTATTTCTTCTATTGTTGGTTTATCTTTTACCATATCATTAGTTATACCTGTTAGTTCTTGGATTTTATATGATATATCTTTTTGTGGGTTTATAAGTTCACTAAAATTGTCTACTATTTCAAAGTTTTCTATTTTAACTGCACCTATTTCAGTTATTTTATCATTAGTATTAGAAAACCCTGTTGTTTCTATATCAAATACCACAAAGCTTTGTGATAGTTCTTTATCATTAGCATCTTCTATTATATCTTTTGAGTCTTCTACTAAATATCCTTCTACACCATATAATACTTTTATATCATTAGCCTTAGCTGCACCCATAGCCTCTGGGAAAGCTTGAACCACTCCATGGTCAGTTATTGCTATTGCTTTGTGTCCCCATTTTGCAGCTCTTTCTATAAGCTTTTTAGTAGAACAAAGTGCATCCATTGATGACATTTGAGTATGTGCATGAAGTTCAACTCTTTTATTTTCAGATAAATCTTTTTTCTCTTCTTTTTCTTCTTTTCTTATACCACTTATAGTCATTGTAAGTTCTCTTTGGTAAGTGTCATACATAACATCACCTTTTATTTTTACATGTGAACCTTTTTTAACATTATCAATGACTTTATCTTTATTAGTATCGTTTAAGAATAATTTACAGCTTACAGAACTTGTGTAATCTGTAATAGATGCTATAAATAATATTTTACCATTTCTAAGTTCTTTAATTTCTATATCAAATATATCACCAACTACTGCTACTGTACCTGACTCTTGGTTAAGAGATTCAATTTTCTCTACCATAGCATGTACATTTTCACCATATATTAGATGTTCATCAAATTCAGGTCTTATAACATAAGCCTCTTCTTCATCTTCTTTAGGTTCATTAGTTGCTTGTATTTCTAAATCTTTAATCTTATCTTCTATTATTTTATCGCTTTTTCTTAATATTCTTTCAATGTTTACATCTTCATCTATAGCCCTTTCCATGACTATATTAATATCTATTCCTAACTCCTCACTTAACACACTTTTTAATACATATACTACATTTTGTTTTATAAGTCTTTCATAAAATATTCCTTTTGGAATTTTTATTTTTAGTAAATCATCTATACACATATACTCAACTTGCCTATACCATCCTGCTATAGATGGGCAAAGTCTTTTTAAAATATATAATATATTTACCCAGTACATTTTTATAATGTCTTTATTAGCTTTTCTATCAAGCCCTGTATATCTTATTTTTATTTTTATATCTTTAAAGTAGTCTAGCTTATTGTGCAAGTCTTCCTTTAACATATCAAGTACTTCATAGGATATTATAGATTTTGAGTTTAAATAAAAATATACTATTTTGTCTTCTTTAAAGTAAGTTACTTTGTTTATATAAACTTCTTTTAATTGTTTTTTTAATATATTATTGTTTATTTCTAGTTTATCTAAGTATTCACTAACAGTTTCCATAGCATCCTCCCTTCAAAACTTAGTAATATATTATATCACAGTTTTTAAGTTTTAGAGTTATCTATATTTATACCCATATATACTATTTTAATTTGGATTAGCTACAAATTGCACCTATTTTAATATTATATTAAAAGACTATATAATTAGGCGGTGTTAATATGGCTACCTTTAACGAAAATAATTATAGAAAAATAACAACTTATTATAAAACATTAGGCGAAAAAAAATTATTTAAATCTTCTTTAAATAGTCTAAATCTAAACAAAAGAGTATTTTTATTTTATTTTAAATATAAAAATATTCCTATATGTGCTTTACCTAGACTAAGATCAATACTTGCTTCTAGACATAGCTTTTTATCTTTTTGCTATAATTTTTTTAACTTTGTAAACTCAAATGGTGTTTGTGTTGAAATTAGCGAAGATTCTATATCTCTAATTGCTAAGTTTGTTGTATCTCACGAGATTGGTCATATTGTAGATAAAAATATATATAAATCTAAGGAACAATACAGCGCTATAATATATTCAATAATAGATAAAATAATAGAATACGACATAGATGTTAGTAATAACAATATCCATAAAGAAAATATTCCTGATGATTTAGAAAAAAACCTTATTGCTTTAAAGAAAAATCTAATTGATAGAGAAGTTACAGCTTGGAATAATGCTAAATCTATGGTAAACATTAAAAATAGCCATGAAGAGTTTATATTTAACAAGGTAAAAGAGTATGCACTTGCTACTTATAACTTTGGAAATCTTAAAAGTGTTGTAAGAGAGCATAATATAGATACTATTTTACGATATACAAAAAAAGTTGCATAGCTTTACATACTCTTATATTTTTTAAATTAAAAATGTCTCAAAATAATAATTTTGAGACATTTTCCCTAAATATTAAAATATATTAATTATTTTGACATTATTATGTACATAGATATTATAAGCCCTATACATCCAGTACAAAACATTATGTCAATAACCTTTTTATTCATATCTCCCCTATTTCCCCCTATTTATTAAGTAATGGTTTTATTATATTATTAGGTATAGTAAATTCAACTAACCCCATATACCCTGGCGCTACGTCATACTTATCAAAGCATATAACAAGTTCACCATTTTTATTTATATAAAAATCTTGATTTTTATCAATAAACTTAAAATTCATTTCTTTTATTTCATCATCTATCCAATAATGTTTATTCTTATCTTTTTTCATATTGTCTCTCATTTGTTCTTTTATATTTTGACTTATAACATTTATATAGTCATTATTTTTAAACATCCCCTCTAAAGACAATACTGTTTCATTTTTTTTATCTATATTATAAAATTTTCTTATTGTATTTGATGAACCTTGTGCATAATGAGTGTAAACTACTACTGAAAATAAATCTTCGTTATCTGTTAATACTTCATACCAAGATTCTACTAAGCTATGCCCTTGTACTTTATCTGATTTTAATATTTCCATTTCTTCTAAGAAATCTTCGTATAATTTTTTTCCTTCTTTTTCAAACTCACTATTTAATTTATACTCTAATTTTTTATCTGTTAATCCGCTTATTTTTGGAACATCTATTGATGCCTTATATCCATTTTCATCTATACTGTAATTTTTTATAGTTATTATTTTTACTAAATTTCCTATTATCGGTATTTTAGAAAGAGTTTGAGCAAATGCTGGGCTAATATTTATGCCTAAAACAACAAGTAAAAGAGATGCTGCTATTACCATTTTGTTTTGATATTTTCTATATTTTATATTGCTATTTAGTGCATCATTTACTACATCATCTAATTCTTTTGGTATTTTAATATTATCATAATCTTTCTTTAACATTTTCAAGCTATCTTTATCCTTCATTATTAACCATCCTCTCTCTTGATGTCTATTTTTATTTTAAGCTTACTAAGAGCCTTATAAATTCTAGTTTTTATTGTGCTTATATTTTGGTCTAATGTCTTTGCTATATCCTCTATTTTCATATCTTCAAAGTATCTAAGTATTATAACTGTTTTATAAATTTCATCTAAGCTATCTACTGCCCTTAGTAGATCTATATCACTATATTTATCATAATCTATTTTAGAATCTTCTAAAACATCATCACTTACTACTATGTATTTTTTATTTTTCCTTATATAGTCTGTTGTAGTATTTATAAGTATTTTATAAAACCATGGCTTTATATTATCCGTATCTTTTAATGTATTTATTTTAGAAAGAGCTTTACATATAGCATCATGAACTATGTCTAGGGCATCATATTCATTTTTAACATAGCTATAAGCTATTTTGTAAAATGACTCTTTGTTTTTAACTATATAGTCTTTTAATTTTTTTTCTTTTAAATCTTTGCTTAAGCTTAGCAGTTTCATTAATAATTTAAACCTTCCTTTCTTGTACATATATATAGACGGCTTATGTACACTAAAAAGTTGCTTATTTTTTAATTTTTATTGAATTTTTAATTTATTTTTATAAATTGTCCACAAATTTTATGATTTATAATATCTACTATGTAAAAAAAGAACTATCTGTATAGATAGTTCTTTAATAGATTAAATTTTATACTATTTTAATTATTTATAACATCTATTGCTTTTTGTAAAATCTCATCTTTTCCTTCTTTAATACTTTGTATAGTAGGTTTTACATAGATATTAGGTTTAATGCCTACTCTTTGAGTTTGCGAACCATCAATATTGTATATTCCTAGGCCACTAATAGTAGTTTTAACCATTCCTGGTAATGGAATAAAAGCTACATCTCCATCTGAGCCAATTGAATCACTTCCTACAACGGTAGCATTTGGTGATTTTCTTAGTGCCATTGTAGTATACTCTGATTGACTTTGACTACGTTCATCTATAAGTATTACTACTTTTCCTTTGTAATAATTTTTATTTTCTATTCCCATTTTAAAATTTTCAAAAGTTATAAATTCGCCTGGAATTTGTCTATCGGCAAATGATATCTTAACAAAATCTACAGGTTTTTCATAAAGATAATTTGATAAACTATCCATAATTGGATACGATGGATAATATCTTAAATCCACTATTATTCCTTTTTTATCCATAGATTTTTTCATTATTTTATCTATTTCTCCCTCTGCTAATTGACCTGGATTAATATATACTATATCTTTATCTAGTATTTTGTGTGATGGCTCCTTTGTATCAAACATACTTTGGTCAGAGTAATATTTCACATTTTTTGTTAGTTCTTTTCCATCTCTTTCTATGGTAAATTTTACACTATCATCTGAAGCTCTAAATAGATATTTCTGTAAACAATTCACTATAGCTTCTTTTCTTGTTAGTGATATGTATTTTGATTTATCTTTTATTATCTTGTTTATATCTTCTCCATTTAGTTTTAAGACAATATCACCTCTTTTAAGTTGGCAATCTTTTGCATACTTAGGTAATATCTTACTAATGACTATTTTATCATCTACTAAGGTAAACTCTACAGGAGCGTACTTATTTCCCCAATATTTATCTAAAGTTTTATCTTCATCCAAAACCCAAGCGTGTGCATCATGTATCTTTGATGTAAGTTCTGAAATTTTTAGTTCATAGTCTAATTTATCATTGCCTTTTATAAATTTTGGTATAAATTCTTTTAAAACTTCATCCCAATTTTCTCCTATTATATCTCTATATGGATAGTAGTATTCAATTATATTCCAATATCTAAATAAACTAAGTAATTTATATCCACTATCATCAAATTTCATATTTATATATGGCTTTTCATTTTCAAAATTTGAATAAATAGATTCATCATCAAAAGAAACATAAGCATTCTTTCTATCTAGTATATTGGTACTTGACATCTTAATTAATAAATCACTTAAGTCTTTTCCTAAATAGTTTTTGTCATTTATCCAGTCTATATTTCTTTTAAGTGCCACTTCTTCAGTTTCGGATTTTTCAATAGGATTTTCTTTTATATTTCCTTGTTTTTTAATCCAATCATATAATATTTTGTTTACCTTATCTGGATTTTTTTCATTTAATATGTCTGGCATTACTCTAAATAATTCATAGTCCCAATTTATGTTGCCTGATACAACTTCTTGGTCATAGTATTTTGCAAATCCCCACACTTTGCATAATTTACTTAAGTTTTCAATCTGATTTTTGCTTAAATTTTCTATTTTTATTTTACTTCCATTATTAAATTCAGTATCTAAGCTTCTTTTATTACCAAAAAAGAATATAATAGCACTTATTACTATAATTATTCCAAAAATCCATAAATTATTTTTAACCCACTTTTTCATATATATCCTCCTAAGCCCTATATCTTGAGACTATTTGAATATAGCATATATAAATTAAATTTACTACGAATTTCTAACTAATTTTTTCCATATTTTATGTAGTATTTATCCATTAATTTAATATAAATAAAAAAATATCCTCATCTTTTAATTTAGATGAGGGTATTTTTTTATTTATCTGCTATATTTTGGAATATCAAATACTAAATTGCTTCCTTTATCATACATGCCAACTATTTTTACCATTACTCCTGATATACCATTTGCCCAGTTTACATCTGTTGCATATTGATGCCATGAGTAATCATAGTTAAATTTCATTTTAAATATGTTATTTTGCTTATATTTTGTATTTTTTATGTAATTTTGAGCTATCCATTTAGCTGAACCATCAATTGTTGCCTCTACACTTGTCCAACCATTTGAATAAGCAGCTTCAGCACCGCTTACGTTTGCACTATGGTCTATTGCACCTATACCAAAGAAGTTGTAAACCTTAACTGGTGATGGTAGTGGTTTTCCTTTGTATGATGTTATAGTTTGACCTTGTGCTAAAGTTGATCTTCCATAAGCTGTTTCCCACATAGCATGAGATACTAAATAAGCTAAATCTATATCATATCTTTTAGCTGCATTTATAAAAGTTTGCCCTTGATTATAAAATACATTAGTTCCTGAAGATGCTGGTCTTAAAGAGTTTAAATATGAGTTTAATTCACTAGCAGTAACTCCACCTTTATATGAATCTGTTCTTAAAAACTGCATCATTCCCTTTGTACTACCTGTAAAGTTATTTGGGTTTAAGTAGTATTCTAAGTCTGCTCTACTAGCAGTAACAAATCCTCTTTTTATAGATGAATCTATAACATTTCCACCTACACGTGCTCTTTCTAATTGAACTACTACATGATCTTCTAATGTATATCCTAGTTGTATATGATTTACAGTTGCTCCATTTATATTGGCAGTTCCTCCACCATTATCTGGAGTTTCACTTCCTCCACTAGAACCTATGTTACTTAAATACATACTAGAAACATATGCATTACTTCCTCTGTAATCTATTTTTGACCATCCATTACTTTCTTCTTTTACTTTTACTTCATCACCCTTGCTTAAAACACCTATTTTAGAGTGAGATGTTGATGGACCACTTCTTACGTTTAGGAAGTCGTAGTTTACTACTTTTACTGTATGATTATCTGGATTACTTGGCACTTCTGGTGTTGTACTTTCACTACTTAAGTACGAACTTGATACATATGCTACATTTCCATTGTATTTTATTTTACTCCATCCATTGCTCTCAGATATTACTCCTACTTTATCTCCTTTTTTTAGTGTTCCTATTTTTGAGTGAGATGTTGATGGTCCACTTCTTACATTTAAAAATTCATAATTTACTACTTTTGTTTCTTTTATACTTTCACCTGGGTTACTTGGTACTTCTGGTGTTGTATTTTCTTTACTTAAATATGTACTTGATACGTATGCTACTTTTCCATTATATTTTATTTTACTCCATCCATTGCTTTCAGAT
>NZ_JBCIUO010000006.1:80567-142296 GCF_039031195.1 Romboutsia sp. MSSM.1001216sp_RTP31141st1_G3_RTP31141_220114
ATTACTCCTACTTTATCTCCCTTTTTTAATGTTCCTATTTTTGAGTGAGATGTTGATGGTCCACTTCTTACATTTAAAAATTCATAGTTTACTACTTTTGTTTCTTTTACACTTTCACCTGGGTTACTTGGTGCTTCTGGTGTTGTATTTTCTTTACTTAAATATGTACTTGATACGTATGCTATATTTCCATTATATTTTATTTTACTCCATCCATTGCTTTCAGATATTACTCCTACTTTATCTCCCTTTTTTAATGTTCCTATTTTTGAGTGAGATGTTGATGGTCCACTTCTTACATTTAAGAATTCATAGTTTACTACTTTTGTTTCTTTTACGCTTTCATTATTTGAGTCTGGCTTTTCAGGATTTGTATTTGATGGATTACTTAAATATCTACTAGATACATAAGAAACTTTTCCATTGTAATTTATTTTACTCCATCCATTACTTTCTGATATAACCCCTACCTTATCTCCTCTATTTAGTTTTCCAACTATAGAATGAGATGTTGATGGTCCACTTCTTACATTTAAGAAGTCATAATTTACTACCTTTGTAGTATTCGCTCTAGTATTTATATTAGAATCTGAAACTTTTTCTAAATAATCACTATATACATAGCCTATTCTTCCATCATATTTAACTTTAGACCATCCATTGTTTTCTGATATTAATTCTAATATTGTTCCATTTTTTAATTTAGTTATAGCTCTATAACTAGTACCTGCACCATTTCTCATGTTAAGTCCTTCTATTGTAACTCTTCTTTGGTTATCTGAAGAAGGATTATCATTTGATTCATTATTAGATAATGATATGTATGTAGATGACGCCCATCCAGTATTTCCTGTATTAGTTTTTATTTTGTACCATCCGTCTGTTTGTTCTTCAATTGATACTTTTTCATCCTTTTTAACACTAAATATTACTGCATGACTAGTTGAAGGTCCACTTCTTACATTTAAATAACTTGTTGTAACAATTCCTGTTAAATCAGAAGCATAAACACTACTTACGGTCATAGGCACTGCTGCTAGTGCTGCTAATGCTATCTTTTCTTTCATCTATATTCTCTCCTTGTGGATAAATTTGACATTATATACGATTAGTATAATTATACGACAGTATATTTTTTTAGTAAATCTTATCCGACAAATAAAACTAAAATTTTGTAGTTTTTTTGTAACTTTTTCTAGAAATATAGAGAAATTTATATTTTAAAACATTTTTATTTGAAATATTTTTTATTAAGTACCTCTGCACATTTTACACCATATGGAACTTTTTTAAGTCCAGTTTCTTTTTTAAATACTTCTACTAAATTTTTATTATTTTCAATATAGCTTTTATGATTTGGATAAATTATTGGATATTCTAAATAAGACATAAAGTACTCTAAATCCCTTCCACTACATCTTTTCCAATATCCATCCCAAAGTGTATTATTTATATAGTCCCATTGTTCTATTGCCTTTCCATTTTCTATAAAGTACTTTATAGGGTCTGGAATAGGACTTGTATTTTTTTTGAATTCAAAATCTAATTCACATAATTCTTTTATATATTCTGTTATTTCTTCATTTAAATTTTTCATATTCTTTTCTAATTTTTCTATTCTTACTAAATCTACCTTTAATGAACTTTTCTTATATGCCTTTGCATATATTTCTAGTAATTTATAATCTTTATCATTTATCATATATCTCTACCCCTAAAAATATATTTATTATAATATTTTGATAAACTCTATTGTTTACCTCTTTTTTAAACGATAAATTGTTTGTATTTCTATATTTTATAAATTCCTTCTATCATAATATATACTATGTTATAGTAAATTCATAATATGTAATTAATTTAGTGGTTTTGGAGGATATTTATGAAGATAGGAGTTGTAGGACCTTTAGATTCTAGTAAAAAAATAAAAGAATATTTAAATGAAATAGATAATAATTTAGAGATAAAATTATATATAAGAGAAAAGTTAGTAGATGCACCAGAAGTAATAATAGATTGTGAAAATGAATGTGATGGAATAATATTTACAGGTTGTGGAGTTTATGAATCCGTTAAGGCTAAGTATAAAATAAACTTGCCTAATGTTTTTGTATCAAGAGGTAACGCAAGTATTGTTAAAGCTCTTTGGCAAATAAAAAACAGTAATATAAATTTTAATAAGTTTAGTATAGATGTTGTTGATAACGAGATTTTAAGTGATGCTTTATATGAAATTGACTTTGATATTAATAATGTATATTCTATGCCTTATTCTAATGATATTTCTGAAATGGATTATGCTAAATGGCATATTGATTTATTTGAAAGCAAAAAAACAGATGTAATGCTAACTGGACTTGCAAATGTTTATAATTACTTAAAATCAAAAGGATATCCAGTATTTAGACTAGAAGCAACTAGACCTCTTATAAGAGTAAGTTATAATGAACTAAAAAGTAAATATGAATTAAATAAAGCTAAACACTCTCAGATAGGTGTTGAAATTCTTAGCTTAGTAGATTATAAAGAAAGTATGGACAAGTATTACTCTAACATGATTAAAAGATGTGACCTTGATAAAATTATAGTTGAATATGTTAGGGATATACAAGGTTCAGTTTTTAATTTTGGTAGAGATGAGTATATAATATTTGCTCATAAAGGTGCTATTGAAAACACTATAAACTACAATAAATTGTTTAGTTTAAAAAATAAAATAAAATCTATTGGATTTTCTCTTGCTGTAGGTATTGGTATTGGAAATACTTCATATCAAGCTGAAACAAATGGATATAAAGCATTAAAGCGTTCTTTAGATTCTTCTGATTTTGATATATATTTAATTGATGAAAATAAGTTTTTAAAAGGTCCTCTAGGGTTAGATAGTGAAATTAACTATTCACTTATAGCCTCTGATGAATATACAATAGATATTTCTAAAAAGTCAGGACTAAGCTGTGAATCAATATCAAAAATTATAGCAATAAGTAATACTAGACAAAGTAAAATATATGATACAAAAGAGTTAGCTACACACTTAAATATAAGTGATAGAAGTGCTCGAAGAATTTTAAATAAATTAGTTTCAAAAGAACTAGCAAGAGTGTGTGCAAAGGGAACTAGTGAGGGAGTCGGTAGACCTAAAAACCTTGTTGAACTTTTATTTTAGTACAAAAAAGGGCTTATTAAAAGCCCTTTTTATTACTTAATTATATAGTTCTATCGTATTTTTCTAAGAAGCTTAGGTACTCTTCTTTAGTCATTACAGGAGTGAAGTTATTTAATATTTCATTAGCTTCTTTTGCACCATCAAATAATAAATCTACAACAGTCATAGCCATAGACTTTGCAGGTACTATATATGCTAATTCTTCATCTACTATTTCATACTCTCTAGTATGAAGTGCACCCTTTATACCACCTACCATTGGGTGAAGTGTCGGCATTAAATGAGATATATCACCAAAGTCAAATGAACCTGTAAAATCTCCACCGTCAACTATTTTTTCTGATTCTATTCCTAAATCAACTAAGTTATCACTAAATAATTTATCCATATCTCTATAACGAAGTATTGGTAAATATCCTGGTATTTCAGTTAATACTACCTCTGCTCCAACTGCATTACCACCTGCTATTAATGCTCTATTTATTCTCTCACTAGCATCTATCATACCATCTATAGTTCTAGCTCTTACATATGATTCCATTTGAACATCAGCAGGTACAACATTTACTATATCTCCAGCTTTAGTTAAAATTGGATGGAATCTAACTCTTTCAGATTCTTTAAATGTTTCTCTTAGTGCATTTACATTATTTATAGCAAGCATTGCTGCATTTAAAGCATTTATTCCTTCATGTGGTGCTGAACCTGCATGTGATTCTTTTCCTATAAATTGAACTTTCTTTCCTATAAATCCATTACTTTCTGGACCTACTAATGCCTTATTTTCTCCCATATCTAATGAATGGAACATCATAGACATATCTATATTATCAAAGTATCCTCTTTTAACAAGTTCTTGCTTTCCACCAAAGTAAGTTATTTCACCTTTATTTTTTAATGATTGTCTATATTCTAACTCTATAAATTCTTCTGCTGGAGTAGCCATAAAAGATACTTTTCCATCAAGATTATCTAATACACCACTTTTAACTAACCCAACCGCAGCACCTAACATTCCAGCTATTTGTATATTATGTCCACAAGTATGAGATACACCTATTTCATTAGAGTGTTTATGCTCTTTACAAGATATTCCGTCTAATTCACCTAATATAGATACATGTGGTCCTTTTTTATCACTATTTGCAGTAGCCATACATCCTGTAACAGCTATATTTTTTTCTACTTCTAGTCCTAATTCTTCACTTAAAAAGTTTGCTACAGCTTCAGTAGTTTTATATTCTTTATATCCGTATTCTGGATTTTCATATATTCCACGACCTACTTCTATTATTTTATCTCTATTTTCATCTATTGTTTTTATAATTAATTCTTTTAATTTAGCTTTATTCATAATTAGTTCCTCCCAAAATATATAAATATTTGTATTATATTAAACTATATAACCCCTTGCATTTTTAGTACTATATGTCCTATAGATGCACAAGCAAAGAATATTGTTGTGAACACTACTAAAGATATAACTACTATTTTCCAAGACATTTTCTTTAATTCTTCTATTTTATTACCTACAGATATTCCGGCAAATGCTAGTAGCGGTGTAGTTATAGCCATAAAGTTTATATTTGCAACTTGTTCATTAAATACATCTGATACTGGGTTTCCTGGTATACTAAGTATTAACCCTATTATTGTTGCAAATCCAAATGCAGGAAATATTGATTTTGGAAATAAATCTTTTAATATCATTGCTGCCATAGCTGCTGCTATCATTATTAACATTCCAGGAAGAGCTGTAGTTATTGCTACTCCCTTACTTATATATTGCCCTATTAAAATCATAGCTCCAACCATTAGCATGACTATAAGTTGATTAAAACTTTTTTTAACATTTATATTAGCAAACATTTTTTATCCCTCTCTTTACTAAGCTACACTATTTTTTGATGTTTTTTTAGACTTTCTACCTATTTTAGGCTCTAAAACTTTATATAACTTATTTGTAAATGGTAAAGTTATAAATACTAAGAATATTAGTCCAGTTAAACTAGACATCATATTACTTGTAGCCCCATATGAAAGTATAGTATCAACCATAGCAGGATCAGCTGCTATTTCTGGTACTTTTGTAAGTGCTGCTGAAGCTGCAGTCATCATACTACCACTACCAACTCCTGTTGCCATACCAAGTGCATATGGATGAAGACCTGTATATATTGAAACAGAACCTAGTATAGAGAAGTATATAGTTCCTATTACTGTTCCCATTAAATATGTACCTAAAACACCACTACCTTCTGGTGAATTTATTCCGTATTTTTCAGATATAACTCCTAAAGAAGTTTCACGACTTATACTAGAGCAAGCCCCCACAGCTTCTCTTTTAAAACCAAATAGTAACGCTAAAGGAAGTGCTACTATAGGTGCTAATATATGTCCAAATTCTTGAGCTAAAAATGCTGGACCTGCTTGTATTATTTTTGCAAGGTTAGGACCAACTGTTGAACCATACTTTATACCAAGTAAAACAAGTGCGATACCAACAACATCTCCAGCTATATTTATTTCTTTTTCCCCAACCATTTCTTTTAATACTTTTATTTTCTTTCCTAATAAATCTGGTGTGATTATAATTCCTATAATTACTGCGTATAACATTGGGAATAATACTAAGGCTACAGAACCTAGCTTAACTGTATACTCTCCAATAAATTCGCACCCTACAACTATTAATAAAGTTGCAAGCATAACTTTCATAAGACTTTTGTTATTTTCCATATTTCCTCCCTAAAAAATATAAGTATTTAACTAAAGCAAAGTTCCCCTTTTTCGAGAATACGTTTGCCTATTTTCAAAAATAAAAGCTTTTTGTAAAATATTTAAAGTTTTATTTTTGACATGTCATTAAGTTGTCCGTAATTAAAGAATAAAATATTTGGAGATTTTTGTCAATACGTTTTCATAACAAATATTTTTACAATTTATATATTAGTTTTTTTAATTTATTTTAAAAATTAAAAAGGGCTGCAAAAATACCAAGCTTAAGTATTTTTACAGCCCTTTTTATTAAAATATTATTTTCTATTTTCTAAGAATTTAACTAAGTTATTAACTGTAGCCATATCACTTCTTTCTAAGTCTGTTGGCTGAAGTACTATTCCTAATCTAGATTCTATTTCAAGTAATACTTGTATTATAGCTAATGAGTCTAAAAGCTCTGCTTCAAATAAATCAAAATCTAAATCATCTCTTATTTCATCACTACCTAAAACATCTTCAAATATTTCTATAACTGTTTCTTGCATTTTATGTCCTCCTTAAATTAAGCAAAATATCCTGAGAATATTAGTAGTCCAAAACATGCTATATTAAATGTTACAAATATTTGCACATATTCAAACCATTTCTCTTTTTTATGCTTTTTGTAGAATTTGGATTTTTTCTGATATATATCTGTAAGAACTAATGCTAGACCTTGATATATACCATATACTATATAAAACCATGTTAAACCATGCCAAAATCCCATAACTAACATTGTTATCATTTGAGCAACACGACCTGCTGTAGCTCTACTTTTAAATCTTTTCTTTCTCATAGAAGATATTAAATATCTTGAGAATATATAATCTCCAAACCATCTAGAAAGACTTATATGCCATCTTGTCCAGAATTCTTTCATATCTTTACTTATAAATGGTTTGTTAAAGTTATCTGGTGCTTTTATACCAAATATATAACTTGTACCTACTGCAAATAAACTGTATCCTCCAAAGTCAAAGAATAAATATAAACTATAAGCATACATATAGCTTAGTGCATTTTTAAAAGTTATATCAGTAGGTATTTTTGACATCCAGTAAACATTTATTAAAAATGCTATTACAAACTTATATCCAATCCCCATAAATATTTTTTTAATACCTGGAGCTAAATATTCATTTACATATTCGCTTCTTGATATATTTTTTTCTAATTCTTTTTCAAATCTTCTTGATCTATCTATTGGTCCTGAACTTAATGTTGGGAAAAATAGTACAAAGTAAATCATATCTAATAATTTTACTTCTTTTATTGCCCCATCATAAATTTCTATAACCATTTGTATTGTTCTAAAGTTTAAATAAGATATTCCTATAAAACCAATAGTCCCCATTGATGTATATGGTGATAATTTATTAATTATTATTGGAGACATTGATGCTAATAAAAATAATCTATATACAAGCTTACTGTCTGTTTTCTTTCTTACATATTCATATCCTTTAACTACTATAACTTCAATTACCATAAAGGCTATTAAGAATTTTAGGTGTACATTTACTCCAACTATTAAAAGTATCATAAATGCAGTTGCTATCATTCCATAGTACTTTATCTTTTTTTCACAAAGTCCTAATATTATAGCTGGTATTGACGTTAATAATAATATATAAAGATAAAAATAATCTCCATATTGTGAAAAAGTCATTAAATTTCCTCCATAAGTTTCTTTCTATCTATTTTTCCGTTTATGTTTGTTGGGAATTCATCTATAACCTTTATATTTCTAGGAATCATATATGATGGTATATATTTTCCTAATTCTTTTTTGATTATCATCCCATTTTTAAGATTGCTTAGGGAGTTCTTTTCCTTTAATTGTACTATACCTGTTAAGTATGCTATTTTTTCATCCTTATAAACTGGTATAACTACTGCATTTTTTATATTTTCAACTTTTCTTAAGTTGTTTTCTATATCTTCTATTTCTATCCTAAATCCGTTTAATTTTATTTGGAAATCTTTTCTACCGTAGTAGTATATTCTTCCATCTAGAAGATATCCTATATCTCCTGTTTTATAAGCTCTATGTTTTACTCCATCTATTTCATCAAAGTAAAATACTTCATTAGTTTTTTCTTCATTGTTGAAGTATCCTTTTGAAACTGAAGGTCCTATTATTACTATTTCACCTTTTTCACCTTCACCTAGTTCATTTCCCTCTTCATCTATAATTTTTATCTTACAGTTTTCCATAGGGAATCCCACAGGTAAGCTTTTTTCATCTTCTACTAATTCCATAGTCATATCATTTACACTTACTCCAACAGTAGCTTCAGTTGGTCCGTATCCATTTATAACTCTAGTATTTTCAAATCTTTCTAAAAGTTCTTTTGTTAAACTCTTTGGAAGTGCTTCACCTATAAATATCATAGATTCAAGTTTTGGTAACATTTCACTATTAAAGCTCTTTTCTGTTACACAAACACCTGCAAATGATGGTGTTGAAACCCATACTGCCATATCAGATTCACCAAATTGTCTAAATAGTTCCTTGTAGTCTGCTAATACTTTCTTTGTTAAAGAGAATAAAGTAGCACCATGAACTAATCCTGGATATATAGATGTAACTGATAAGTCAAATGAATATGCTGCTTGATTCATTATTACTTTTTCACTTCCATCTATGTTTAAGTATGGACTAATCCAATCAACAAAGCTATCTAAGTTGTTTGAACTTATTTGAACTCCCTTTGGCTTTCCTGTACTTCCTGATGTAAATAAGATGTATGCATTTTCATCATCCTTTACCCAGTTAGATTTATCTATCTCTTTATTTTCATATTTTTTTATAATTTCTTTTAATTCATTTTCATTAACTACATTTAATCCATCTAAGTTTACTTCACTAAAGTTAAATACAACTTTTGGCTTAATTTCACCAGTTACATCATATACTCTATCTAGTGGGAAACTTATATCAAGTGGTACATATGCTCTTCCTGATTTTAAGGCACCTATCATACATGCCATTATCATATTTTCCTTGTTTCCATATATAACTATTGGTGTGTTATCTTCATGTATCTCTTTTAAATATAAAGCTATTGCTTCTGAGTACTTATCTAAATCTTTATAAGAAAGACTTTCATCATTACATTTTAATGCTATCCTGTCTGTATTTGCGTATTTTTTTATACCTTCAATGATTTTCATTAGTAATCCTCCTTATTAAAATTCATTATATATAAATGGTAATTCTTTAAATGATGTAAATGTCATCACTAATATAGCTGCTATTATAACTATTGTTAATGTAATACTTATCATTAAGTATTTATTGTTGATCAAATTTTTTAAATAATTTTTCACAAACATCTACCCATCCTTTCGTACCAAGGTGCATAACATCCCTTAAGTAATACTTTTCAGTTTCTTTGTCTCTTAAATCTATAACATCAAAACCTTTTTGTTTTGCCATTTTCTCTGCTTTATCATAAAAAGCATGTCTTTCTTCTCTTGATATTCCTGTTAAGTTATAGAACTTGTCCATAGCTGGAAGCATAACAACTACTGGCTTTATTCCTAAATCTTTACATACTGATAATGTTAACTCATAATCATCAAATTCTCTTGATTCTAATAGATTAACATAATCGTATCTACCTTTCATTTTATCTAGGTTTTTACCAAAGTTTTTCTCATAGTACATTTTGTCTATACATAAATCATTGTTTCCAACTCTTTTTTTAGCATCTTCAATTGCTTGTTTTGTTTCATTTTCCCAGTTAATAGGCTCTCCTTTTTTAACTTCTTTTTTCTCAGGAGCTCTTAATAACTTTCTAAATAACATTCCCTTGTCTTTTAACACTACTTCAAATTGTCTTGCTTTAAAGTAAGGGTGTAATATAGTCTTTTCTACTTTTGAAATGAATGAATCACTAATATATAACTTTGCATATACAGCTTCTGGCTTAAACTCTCCAGATCCAGCTAATAGCTCAATTGTTCTTTTTGCAAACTCCTCTTTATTTTCCTTTGATATTTCAGGATTTTGTAAAAAGGCATAGAATTGAACAGGTGAAAATCTACCTTGATAATGTTGAGGTGTAACACCTTCTTTATCCATAAACCACTGCATAGAAAGTAGTAATACAACTTTTTTATCTTTTATATTAGGGTCTGTACTCCCAATTATAGTTGCATCTTGTAAATTTTGAGTATATGCCTTCCCTATTGTAAAAACTCCATTTTTACTTCTATGTGTATTGAAATAGTAAGTAGGATGTTGCTTTGTAGCAAGTCCTAACTCTGATGATCCTATCATCATAATATCATTTTGCTTTAAAAGATGATTATTTAATATAATTCCCTTATCCTTTTCCGAGCTTAGAGGATAATTCATTACAGGAATTAAGTCTTTTTTATTTAATAGGTCTTTTATTTCATGATCTAAGAATTTGTCTAACCCAAATAAAAATAATCCTCCTATTAATACCGGCACAATGAAATAAGTTATTTTTTTCATATTTCTCTCCTCTAATTTAATCGTAATACCTAACTATTTTATTACTTTATCGACATATATTCAATAACACTTTTGTAACTTTATGTTTTTTTAAGGTATTTTTAAGGTTTTTTTAAATTATTTTTAAAATCATTTTACACTTAAATATTTTATTTTTAGCATATTTCAAATAAGAAATATAAGTTTTTTATAATTTTTCTTTTAGTTAGTAAAAATTTGCATATCAAAAAAGTATAGATATATATCTATACTTTTATCTTTTGTATTATTTTTTTAGTTTTTAATAGTTTTATATAAAAAAACCTTAATTATTTAAGTTTAGTTATTTTTCTAATATTTAAATACTATATTTATATAGTTAGTATTTTTGTTATCAATAAATATATAAATATATTTTTATTATAATGTATAATTTAATTTTTTAATAATTTTGTAACCTAATTTTTTTAAATTCTATCAATTTTGTCATTTATAATATTTCTAACTTGAACTTCACTTATGCCAAATTTTCTAGACAGTTCCTTATAATTACCATTAAAATCTTTTTTCATAATTTTATTCCTAACAGATTTAGTAATACTACTTTCATTAGGAATGTATACGCTACTTCCCCCAGCAAACTTAACAAGCTTTTTAAAGGAATCTATTCCAATAACATCAGCTAAATCCTTAATAGACTCTGGTAAATCATCTTTAGTCAAATAATCTAGCATAAAATAGCACCTCCACCTTTAATTTAAATTATACTTAACTTTCAATATTTTTAATATACTTCCTTCTATTTTTAATTATAAAATACAATACCCTACGTCGTGTTTTCATACATAGGTATTTAAATTTTTTTATAAAAAACTTTAATTTCTATTAAAACTCAAAATACCTATACTTATTATCAAGAACTACAAAAAAGGGGGAATGATTATGGCAGTAGTAGCAACTAAAAATCTATCAGGATTAAAGTTAAGATTTGACTGTGGTATGGATGATGTAACTGGAAAGACAAAGGTAAAAAGTAAAACTTACTCTAATGTTGACCCAGAAGCAACAGATGATGATGTATATGCTGTTGGATCTGTTATAGCATCACTTCAAAATAATACGTTACTTGAAGTAGCTATAATAGATAACACTACATTATCAGAATAGGTTATTAAATTATATGGAGGTGTATTATGGAAATTACAAAGAAATTATTAATGAGCTTTATGACAACATCAGGAAAAAAAGTTTCTATATCAGTAGATGACCCTAGAGAAAATTTAACTGAATCAGAGATAAAAACAGCTATGACTACTATACTTTCTAAAAATATATTTAAACCAGGTGGAGAAAACTTTGCATCTTTAGTAGAGGCTAAAGTTGTTGAAACTGGAACTACTGAGTACGACTTGGTTTTATAGTTAATAAGGCTATGCTATTTTTAGCATAGCTTTTAATTTATTGAAAGGATGTGTTTTTATGAATTCTGAATTACAAAATCTTATAGCTTCTGTTGGCTTTCCTATAGCCCTTAGTATGTATTTGCTTGTAAGGATTGAAGGAAAGCTTCAGGTTCTATCTGATAGTATTAATGAATTATCTAAAAATATAATAGGAATGAAATAAATGAGCTGTAAAATACAGCTCATTTGTTGTTTATATTAAGTTATCATAAAATCAACTTCTATTTACTCATAGCCTACTTTAAACACTTATCTACTATGTTTTCTACTATAATCATATACTTTTCAATTGACTCTATAAACTCTTTAATTGTAATATTTTCATCTATTGGTATATTAATAGATGCTATCGTGTTAGACCCATTGTAAGGTTTTATATTACTATCTCCAAGATCATGAATTTCATTATGTACTAAACCTTTTACATAATTTCTTTTAGTTATATATTTTTGATAATCTTCTTCATTTGTTTTTTCTATTAACCTTTTTCTAGGTATATATGGTCTAGGTTCATAATGTAGAGGTAATGTCATCTTTTTATTAAAAATATCAAAGGATGCTTCTAGATGTATATCATAACAATCTTCTGTTATTTTATAAGTATCATCTATAAATCGCGCTTCCTCATTTCCTATCCAGCTATCTTTAGATATTTTTGCATAATAACTTAACCTACCATTTCCACCTGCTTTTCCAATTTCTCTAACACTTAGTCCACTTTTGCCGTTTATATTTTTTACTATATTTTTAAACTTTATAAATGCCCTAGTTTTATCTTCTTCATTAAAACAACTATCTATAAGTTTATCATATTCATTAATATCTAAATCTTTATAGAAATCTTTTAATATTGATACAAAATCACAATATACTCTTTTTAATACTTCATCTTCAATATCTACGTCTACATTTTCAATTAAATCTTTATATGTTATGTTTTTAAATTTATCCCCAGTAGGTATTTGTTCAGGAATTAAAGTTAAAAATATAAATTCTTTTATTAAATCTTTATTTTTTAATTCCAATAACTTATTATCTACTAAATCCTCTATACATTTTTCATCTGAATACCTTAAAGTTTGATTAAACCCTTCATCTGCCTTTAACTTATTTTCCACTATTAATAATCTTGAATCTTTTTCATTTTCTAATGTTACAATTATATCTGGAATACCAGCTGATGTTGCTATTCTTGTATAAGCCTTAACTTTAAAATCTGATGGATTTTCTATATTTAAAATATTTTTAATAAATGAGTTTCTAAATACTTTAGATTCATTTATTAATCCAACTATTAAGTTGCTTATTATATCTTCTTTGTACGTTATTCCTAATAAGTTTACTATATTCATTTTATCCCTCATGTTTTATAATTTATAAACAATATTTATTTTTTAACTGTAATATTATACCATATTTTATATTTACCTGAATTGCAAATGAAAACATTTACAATTATTCTAAGATATATCCATACTTTTTATAATTTATAATTAAGTCTAAATCACTTAATATATTTTCTTCTAATTATTTATTTACAATTTTTTTGTATATTAATTCCATTTTAGGACATACTTTAAATATCCTACTAAAATAAATCCATTATTATTTTTTATTCTTTTTATTTAATATAATTTTCACTAATTAAAAAAGACAGGCATCGGAAACCTGTCTTTTTTATTACTTAAATTGTTTATTTTTGCTATTTATAATAAATTAAATTCTAATAACCCGAACCATCAATTTTCCAATTGCCTGCTTTATTATCTCTTATCAATGTCCATTGATAGTCTGTGTATGTGGTATTTGGCTCTAAAACAGGATTATCACCAGAGCCATCAACATCAAAATCTGATAGTAAAACAATAACATTTTCTCCCTTAGCTCCATTTTCCAAACCACGTCCATATTTTAAATAAGCATCAACCCAATGATTAGATTTCTCTTCATCATACCATATCTTTGTTAAAGTAGATCCTTCAAAACTAAAATTATCTTTAACACATTTAATTGCATTATCTATTTCCTCTTTAGAAAATTTAGTAGATTCACTAACTTCAATTTTAATATCATTAGATACTTTTCCTTTATTACAGCTAACTAATGAAAATATTGATAATATAAAACAAAGACATATAATAAGTTTTTTCATATAACTCCCCTTTTATTTAATAATTTTTTATTACTATTATTTTACATAATTTTGTAATATATCTCAATTTTCATATTATATAAACTTAGTTTCTCTATCCCCTAATTCTATAATTAAGCTTCTTTCCTCTAATCTCACAAATATAATCACCACACATCTCAACAATCCTACTGCCAATAGCCTCATCAATATCCATAAGCTCACTAACTCTCTTTTCACAGCTTACAATAACAGGCAAATTATTAAAATACCTATGATTTACAATCTCAAAAATAATATTAACATCACTATGGCTTATCCTACCCTTAAACAAATCATCAATCAAAAGAACTCTAGCATTTTTATACCTATTCATAACATTGTTATAATAAACTTCATCCATAATATTTTGCTTAAGCCTAGTTATAACATCTCTATAACCCATATACACAACACCAACACCACTATCCATAAGCTCATTACAAATAGCAAGACTTAAGTGAGTCTTACCAGATCCTACTTGTCCTAAAAACATAATAGAATTTCCTCTATCATTTTCAATTTCATTAAAAAACTTTACATAATCACTAGCCTTTTTATAAGCATCCATTAGAATCATATCTACTGAGTAGTCAAAGTTATCAAATCTTTTATTTCTAAACTTTTCACTTATTCCACTCTTTTTTAAAATATCTTCAGCTTCTCTAACTTTTCTACAACTACAAGGAACTGCTACACCATCATTTATAATAAAAGTCATATCTCTACACTTATAACATCTATATTCTTTTAAGTTCTTCTCTGAACTTTCTAAGTTGTTCTTCACTTGGCTTTTTATAAAATACTCCATCCTCTTTTTCATATTTTGTGGTACATTTAAATTTTTTAGACTCATTTTTATACTTTCCATCACTACCACCCCTATTTATCTCACCATCTCTATATTTTTCTTTTTCTTTTTGTTTTTCTTTTTGTTTTTCTTTTTCCCCATACCCATACTCAAAGTTATTTTCTACTTTAGTTATGGGTATAGATACACTATCCATAGTGGTAATATTTTTATTTTTTATGTCTATAGCGTATCCATACCTATGACATTCTTTTAAAAATAAATTTATAAGGTCAATGCTTTTAATATCTAAAAGTTCTTTTTCTACACATTTTTTAACTTTTGGACTTACCATCTTGTTGTGCTTAAGCCAATTCTTAATAAAAATCTCCTTACTTTCCTCACTATAAATAATTTTTCCATAGTCCTCAAATCTTTTAAGAAGCTTTTCTACTGTTTCTCTGTTGTATCCTGTTTCTGTTTCTATAATCCTTTTAGGTAATTCATATATTCCACATTGGCTAGTCTTACTATTTGTCATAAGGTAAATATAAAAATATTTCTCCTCTGGTGTTAAATCAAGTACAAAACCATCTTGCCAATAATCTATGTGTATATGCCTATAAACTGCCATATTAATCCCCCTAATTTTAAGCTTTTAAATCCATAATTAATTTTTCCTTAAATTCTAAACACTCTTGATGTAGTAGTTTTCATGTACTTTTTAGCTAAATCAGGATGTTCTTTTTTTAATCTTTTAGAATCTAATATATTTTTACTTTGCTTTTTCCAACTAATTTTTCTATCCCCAATATAAGCTATTTCATACTCTTTCATTTGACTTTGTATATATTGTTCTATAGCCTTTTTCTCACTATCTAGCTCTTTTATAAGACCTACTACATCATCATATCTATTTAAGTAATTTTCCTTTTCAAATAGTATTATCTCTTCTTCTTTGCTTTCTTTATAAAGATTTTTAAGTACCTTTGAATAATCATCACTTCCATCTGGTATTGGGATATTATCTCCTAGTACACACTTTTCCCAAAACATTTTCTCTAACTTCATAATATCTTCTATTATTTCTTCATCTCTATCAATCTTATGAATAACCAAATCTTCATTACCTATAAGTGCTGCTACATAACAATGAGTGGCTCCTGTAACTGCCATATAATGATAACATTGTACTTTATAATTAATTGGCACCCCATTTTTCCATTCTCCTTTAAAATAGCTTCCACTTACCTTGCGCTATAAAAATGCTTTTTCTCCTACAATAGCTCTATCAATATTTGCTATTGCAAATGGATATTTATCATTTTTAAGTATTCCATTAATATTTCTAACTTTCTTATTAGTTTTTAAGGCAAATTCCTTAGCTACAAAATCTTTTAACTTATTACCTAGCTCCATTTTGTAATTTGTATAAATAGTATCTTCAATATGTTGTGTATTTTTATTTAATATACTATTTATAGTTTTATCATCTATATTGTTTATGTTATTTTTTATATAGTTAAGTTTTTCTAAATATACAGTTACAGAGCTTTTGTATGGATTAAGCCCAACTACGCTAGATGCATCACTTCCACCTATACCTTTTCCCCTTTCCTTTAACCACTCATATTTACTCATTTTCTTTGTATTATGAGTTATATTAGCCTCTAAAAATTTTCTCATTAGTTTATCCCCCTTTATATTTATTTGTAAGTTTTTTCCTAGTAATATATAATACTTCTGAGGTGATTATTTGAAATTAACTGATAAACAGCAATTTATAATATTTTTAGTACTTGCCATAGGTTTAAGTACATTTGATGCTATATTTTTACCTAATACCAACTTTAGTTCTTATAATTTTCTAATTAGCGTATTTGTTGTAATTATATTAATTAGAGTACTTTATAAATTTTTTAAAGATTTTAAATCATTTACAAAAATAGATATACTAGGATATATAGTTGTTTTTATTATTGGTTTATCTTTATTATTTACTGTTAATACTTAATATGGTTAATTTTAACCATTATTTTTTTATCTATTTGTAAGTTTTTTCTAAAAAATATTTTTGACCTTTTCCAGTTATAAGTGTTGTTGTTGATATTATTTCACCTTCACTTGTATTTAAAATACTTTCAGATATTTTAAAAAGCCCTCTTTCTATATATACTTGCTTTGGCATGTTCTTTTCTTTACCACTTTTTATAAGATATCCATTATCTCTTAACAATTTAAATAGTCTATTTCTTCCTATTTTTATGTTATTGTTGTTTAGTATTTTAGCAAACTGTCCTATTGTTATAGCATCTTCACTTGTAGCTATAGTCTTTGCAAAATTTACAAGTGGCTTATCTAGTTCTATAGTTTTTTCAAGCTTTCTAGCCTTTTTCTCTACTAACATTCTTTGATTTCTTTCTTCCTTTAACTTAGTTGCCATTTGTATTATAAAGTCTGGATTTTCTAAAGCTTTTTCAATAACATCTTCATTCATATAAGCTCCATTTTTTCTAATAGAAGGTATTACTTCTTCCATTATCCACTTTTCAAATCTTTTTGCACTAGGTAGTTTTGACCTAATAATTAATCTATACACATTACTTTCATCTATAAATTTCTTTCTAACAAATTGTATTATTTCACTTTTATTATCTCTAAAACCAGTAACTACCCCCACGTCGGAAAAAATTACCCCCTCTTTTTTACAATGTCTTATTATTGCATCTCTAGGATTTACATATCCTAATATCTTAGCTATTCCTATAGCCTCTATATATTCCTTGTTATTTACTACTATTACATTTATTTCTCCAAATTCCTTATTAAAAAATACCTTTAAATCTCTCATATAAATCCCCTTTGTATATATTTATTATCATTTTTTTTATAATTTAGCTATCTTTATTACCTTTTGGTAATATAATGAGTAAAAATTTTTGTATAACTAATTCTCAATATCTAAATTTAAAAATATCTCATTTACTTCTTTAATATTAAGATTTAATACCTTACTTATTTTTACTACTTCCTCTAATGAAAAATCTACCCTTCCATTTTCTTTAAGATTATAAGTTTTTGTATTCATCCCCATCATATTTGCTACTTTAACTTGTGTTAATCCAAATAATGCCCTTTTTGATTTAAGTATTCTAAGTCCCATTATTTTACTCCCCTATCTCTATTTTATTTTTTTATGATAAATATTTTTTTGCTCCTTTGTAACTAAATATTACATCCATATTTTGTAAGTGTCAATTAGTTTTTGGTAATTTTATTATACAAATTATCATTTTTTTTAGTAATTTGTATGTTTTGTATATTTTTATTACCGTATGTATATTTTTATTTCCTTTTTCATAACACTGTGATATTATTAAAATATAACTAAATAATGTTAATTTTAACCAAAGGAGCGTGAAGAATTTGGAGACTATTGCACAGAGAATTTCTAGAGCTAGACGTTATTTAAATTTAAATCAAAAAGAATTAGCAAAAAGAGCAAATATAACAGAAGCTAGTTTATCTAGATATGAAAATGGATTAAGAGAACCAAAATCTGCCGTACTTTCAAGACTTGCTGATGCACTTGAAGTGTCTACTGACTACTTACTAGGCCTTACTGATGAAAGAACTTATGATGAATGTGATATAACTAAAAAAAGTGAAAAAGATATTAAAAACATATTAGAAAATGCTGAAGAAATGTTAAAGCAAGATGGATTAATGTTTTGTGGTAAGCCAGCTTCTAAAGAAGCCATAGATGGGGTTTTACAAGCTATTAAAATGGGGATGCTTTTAGCTATAGACAAAGAAAAGAATAAATAGTAATAACTTTTAATTTTTGAGCAACGGACGAAGTCGTTGGCGACATGAGCAAAGCGATTTTTATGAAGGGGAGATTAATTTTGAATTTAAAATATATAAAAGAAAAAGTGAGAATTCTAAAGAAGTATTATCCAGGATATAGTGCATTAGAATTACTTCATCAATTTAAAGTTGTTACTTCTTGTTTTGATGATATTTTGGGGACTGACTTACCTGAGGGGTGTTATTTTAAGATTGGTAATACAAAGTATGTACTTATAGACCCTAATCTTTCTGATGAAGATAAAAAAAGAGTTTATACTCATGAACTTGGACATGTACTACTTCATCCAGATATAAATACTTTAGAGGTTGAAAAATATGATCCGATTCTTTATGAAAAACTTGAAAAGGAAGCTGATACTTTTGTAGCTGAGTTTTTATTAGATGATGATGTCTTTATGAAATACTTTACTGGTTGTAATTATAAAATAGCAAATCATGAAAAAATACCTGTTAGGTATGTTAATATTAAAGTAAATAATTTAGATAAATCTGTTAAAAAACACTATGAACAACTTTTTGCTACAAATTCTCACTATGTTTCATATTAAATAATATTGGTAATACTTTTTACCAATTTATTTTTATGCCTAATTTTAGATATTTATAAAAATTTTTTAAATAAAAAAGAGCAATATTTCTAATGCTCTATTAGTTTTAGTATATTAAATTTGACCCTCTTCAATTAACTGAGAATGTGTATTATCTATCATAATTTTTATTTTACCTCTATACATAAGTTTAAATATGCCCCACGCTATAATCCCACCTAATGTATTTAATATTAAATCTTCAACATGAACAACTCTTGTATACGTAAGTCCAAATATATTCATAACTAACTGAGTTAACTCTATTGATAATGATATTAAAAAAGTTATCTTAGTAGCGGATTTTAAATCTCTTGATTTTTCACTTTTTGCACATATATACAGTATAAATGGCATTAATAAAATTAAATTTCCAACTATATTTCTTATTATACTTCCAAGGTAATTTGCACCTTTAAAATAATCTATAAATGGAACTATGTTTATATTACACCTTTCTATAAAGCTTAATTCTTGTAAATATGGCAATGTTTCACCTGTATTTATAGGTAAAATAGTTATTCCTATAAGGTAAAATAAATATATTACAAATAGATTAGTTAAAATTTCATCCCCAATGTTAAATTTAATACCCTTTTTCTTTCTGTTCATTAAGATTATTATTCTTGCAATTATCCATACTGGTAATCCAAAAATAAATAATCCACGCAGTTCAAATGAATACATATCTTACTCCCCTTCAACCATTTTCCAAAAATTACAATACTTAATATATCATGATTGTAAATTTATATCAATTAGGTTATAAGAATATTCACTTGCCTTTTATTGTTTCAAATAGTTATTTTATTTCTTTTTCAAAAATAATTTGATAACAATATGATGCTTGATATGGTGCTATACCAGTATTTTCATTTACTGGAACAATAACTTGCTTTAATCTCCATCCATTTTTTGCTTCTTCTTGAATAGTATTTTTACATTCCTCAAAAGTATCACCAGTTTTAACATTCCATCCTTTTTTTAATGGCACTTTTATAAATTTATACTCATACATATAGCTTTTCCCCCCTTTATTTAATTATAGCAATTGTTACAGGTAATATATAACAATAAAATAGAAGCAAATGCTCCTATCTTATAAAATAATAGTATCTATTTAAATTTATATAATAAATAAAATATCATTTTGATAGTAATTTATTAAGTACCCTTTTTTGTATTTTCCTATTTTAGATACATCATGAGTTTCTGAATATATCCCAATAAATATTAATGTAAAACCTAATCCAACACATATCCCTTTTATAAACTCTGGAAGTAAATTAGTGCAATTTCCTAACAAGAAAATAATATTGAATAATAATCCAAAATTTATATAATTATTTAATCTCTTCATATACATCACCTCCACCCCTTTTATAATATATTCTATACAGAAATTTAACTTTCGCAACTATATAATCCCTATAAAAAAGGCTAGGCAAAATGCCTAACCTATAACCTTCTTGTCATATATACCTTCCAGACTAGCCTTTCTAACCCTATCCCTTATAACATCCTTATCTATAGTATAAAATCCTAGCTCCTTCATCCTATTAAAATAAATACTTCCTGCAAATGTAAATCTTAACTTATCTCCACCTTCTTTTTGCATTTCATTATTAGAATAAGCTAAAAAATCACCTATTAATAAATTAGTTGGAAGTTGAAGTAAATACATTCCAACACAGCTTCTAGCTGCATTATGTCCTGCCAAGCTTCCTGTACATATTGCCTCTGTATGACCTACATAAAATCCTGATTTTTCTCCACCAACAAATAAGTTATTTATACCTTTAGCTCTCATATAGTTATCTCTTTTGGCTACAGATAAATATCTAATAGAATTACCCTTACCACCAGCATATGGGTCAACTATACAAGCATTCTCAAAGCCTTTAACTTTTCTTAGTTTTTCTATAGCAAAAAATGGACTCATAAGTTTTGCATGACCTGTATCTAGTAAAACTATATTATCAGAAAATGCAGGTAGAGCATATTGTTGACATACCTTTAAGTCTAACTTCTTTTCATTTTTAAGTTCATCAGGTAGCGCTATTACTGCACATCCTTTTTCATTTAATTCCTTTTGTATATCTTCACTTAAAGATTCTTTTAATAGTTTCATAGAACCACTAAATGCACCAAAGTCACCATTATTTCTTCTTCCCATCATATCTTCTAATCCACAAGTTTCACTTATACTCACTCTTCCTCCAAAAGATGGACATCTTAGTATACACATTGCACACCCATTACCATACTTTGTACAGTTACCCATAGGACCTGCTGAACCTGTTGTTTCAACAAATGCTTCACCATATACTTTTTCTCCATCTTCTAAAATTACAGCTTTTATATTACCGTTTTCAACCTCTGCATCTACAACTCTGCTAAATAATCTAACGTCTATTCCCATTTCTATTAATTTATTTCTTACTTGTCTTTCTACCTTTGTTACATTATACAATGTAGCATGATCATGTCCTGGGAAATTTATATCTTTATGAGTACAATATTTATCAGTGATTTCAAATAACTCTCTAGCACCTAGTGCTATTGCTTCTTCTGCTGCTGTATATCTTCCGTTATTTCTCATTATTCCACCAACATTACCTAGACCTATTAATAAGTCTGTTTTTTCTAATACGGTAACATCAGCACCTGCTTTTTTAGCAGATATGGCAGCAGCACATCCTGACCATCCA
Source organism: Romboutsia sp. MSSM.1001216sp_RTP31141st1_G3_RTP31141_220114 (assembly GCF_039031195.1). Classification (NCBI taxonomy): domain Bacteria; kingdom Bacillati; phylum Bacillota; class Clostridia; order Peptostreptococcales; family Peptostreptococcaceae; genus Romboutsia; species Romboutsia sp. MSSM.1001216sp_RTP31141st1_G3_RTP31141_220114. Next base: position 102,562 of record NZ_JBCIUO010000006.1, read on the forward strand.
CCACCAATAACAACTACTTTAGGCATTACAACTCCCCCTATACATTGTTAGAATTTAAAAAATCTCTACTGTTTATTTGCATCTTACAAGATTTAACTTTTTCTCCATTTACATTGATTATGCAAGCACCACATATTCCTTCACCGCAACATATTAAGTTATTGTTTGATATAGCAAATTTTATATCTTTGCTGTATTCATCTACAATATCCATAATATATTTATTAAATCTATTGCCTCCAGCTGAATACACTAGGCTTATATCATTTCTTTTTATATAGTCTAATAAGAAGTCTTTATTTTCATTTATATCAGTTATATATACATTTATTCCTAATTTTTCTAACTTATCTACTACTTCATCTAATATATCTGCTTGGTTATTTATAAACACTTCTACCTTGTTATTATTCTCTATAAGTCTTTTGACTACATTTATAGAGTTTACTAAAGATAATCCATTGCCTATTACAACTACATTTTCTCCGGATGTAGATTTTATTTCTTTAATCCCAAATATTCCATTAAAATACGGTCCTTTTACTCTTATTTTTTTAAAGTTTATTATATTTTTAGTCTTTACTCCTACTGGCTTTATGATTATTTCTAGTATGTTTTCTTTATCATCCACATCCATAACAGATATAGGCGTGTTAAATATATCTCTATCCTTGTCTATCCCCTTAATAAGCATGTAAGCTCCTGGGCTTTTTAAATCTATTATGATATTTTTAGGAACTTGTATTTTTATAAGGTATACATTATCCTTAATTTCTTTTATATCTTTTATATCACAGATATATTCTTCTCTTTGTTTAATTTTTGAATTCTCACTATGCTTAAGTTCATTATAAATACATACTCCTTGCCATGAACAACTTGAGCATTTTTCTCCTCTTATAAGAGGACATTTTATACAATCCCCTGAGTAAGCAAGATGACACGGGCAATACTTGCTCCCAGCATCTGCACATATTTTCCCACTACCCTTTTTCAATATATTCACATCCTTAAATTGTTTATTTTTTAATGTCTTGAATAGTATATTATCAATTTATTATTTTAATTTTTTTTTGTTACACTACCACAAATTAATACAAATTTTATTACTTCTATTTTTGTAGCCTCAAAATATACTTTAGTATATATAAAATTTTTGGATATGCCGTATACTTGATTTTATTAAATTTATCTTAGGAGAGTTATTTATGAATGGAGATTTCATTTTTTCTAAAGAACATCTAACTATACTTTTATTATTTTCAATATTTCTATATGTTTGTCCAAAGCTTACTAAAAATTTATTACCTTATAGTTATATTGTTGAGAAAGTAATATGTGCACTTATTATATTAGAAATAGTATCTGAACAAGTTTCATTAATATCTATGGGAGGTTATGATACATTAAATTCACTACCTATTGGACCAGGTCGATTTTGTTCTTATATTTGCATAGCAATTTTATATTTTAAAAGATATCAATTGTTTAATGTATTTTTTTCATGGAGTTTGGCTTGTTCTATAGGTGAGATAATATTTTTTAAAAGTATTCCTTATAGGTTTCCAAATATACTTTATTTCTTACTTATATTTTCTAAAATGATATTAGTATATGCTAATGTATATCTAATAGAAGTTAGAAAATTTAAGGTAAGCTCTAGTGCTATTAAAGATAATTTAATTACTTGTATAATATATTTTTCATTTTTATTTTTCTTAAATATTTTTACAAACTTTAATTTTAATCGTGATTTTTCCAATTTTAATATTTTAAATATCATTGTATTTATAATTTCAACTAATATAGTATATATACCAGTACTTTTATTTGATAAATTTAATTTTAATATTAAAAGGTAAATTTTTAAACCTATTAATATATATTATTTTCATGAGTTATCAATAGATTTATGCTTAATATAATTTAATTACATGTAAAAAAATGCTCGCTAATTTAGCGAGCAAATATACTTTTATTTCCTAATAATAAATGTAAGAAGAAAATAAAAATCTTAGGTTATTTTCATTATAACATAATTTGGTATGATTTTTTATTTTATTTTATAATAATTCCTTAAATATAACGCTTGATTCAACCATACAGTTGTATAACCTTTCTTTTTTATCTTCATCTAACTTTTCTATTCTATGACCTATTACATCTAGTAAATGGTCTACTTCAGCTTTGATTAAAACATGCCCTTTTTCAGTTATACAGTAGAAAGTATTTCTTCTATCCTTTGGATCTTCTTCTCTGTACACATATCCTTGTTCCACCAATTTGTTTAATAATATACATAAACTAGAAGTTGATACATATAAATCTTTACTTAAATTTTTAAGCTCGATTTTTTTATGCATATTTATTCTGCTTAATGTAACAAATTGCCTCTCTGTTAAAACACTATCATGTTGCACCCTCTCCGCACTTATAAGCTTTACTAAGTTAGCAAAGTCATTCATACTGTCCACCATTAATGTAGAAATTTCTCTGTTGTTCATAGCTCTTCACCTCGAAATTTTGCTCTATACACCCTATAATACCCTCTACATTAGTTAGTATTTTAACTATACACTTTATTATACTACACAATTTTAATATTTACCAATTAAATTATTTGCTTTCAAAGTATTTGCTAAAATAAAGCTATCTATAATTTATTTATTTTAAACTCTAGATAGCCCTAATTTACTTACTATTAGCATTGTTTTTTGTTTAAATCATCCTTCTTAGATAACTTTTGAATTTTTTCTATAACCTTTGGTGTAACTGCTAATATATTGTCTACCATATTTATATTGTTATCTAAGCTCATAAGTCTTGTTTCACCATCTTCAACTACTACAAATGCTACGGGTTGTATAGATATGGCTCCTGCACTTCCTCCTGCAAAGTTTGTTTCATTGTCCCATTCTACTTTTAAAATTCTATTTTCTTTATGTGGACCTCTAGAGTAATCTCCTCCACCTATACCAAATCCTATTGTTATTTTTGATATAGGTACAACAACTGTTGTATCTGTTTTTATAGGGTCTCCTATTACTGTATTTGCATCTATTGAGCCTTTAATAGTTTCAAATGTTGTCTCCATAAGACTTTTTATTGAGTTTGTCGATTTCAATATTACCACCATTCCTTTTACCTTTATTAATTTTAATGTAAATTTTATATATAGCAATCGATATTATTATTATATCTTTTATTGTCGGTTTTATTTCTATCTTTGAATCACAATTTATAAAGTTTTTAGTAAAATCTGGTTTTACATTTAAATATACCTTATTAGAGTTTATAATGTTTATTATGCTAGAATAAATAAAATTTATAAGTACATATATAAAACTTGTAAAAGGTATATTTTCACTGCCGAAATTTATATCTATATATATTTCTTCTATCTTAACTCTTTTTAGTAACCCAAATACTACTTTTATTTCTTTTAAATTTGAATTGTATATGCTTCTATTTCTTTTAATTTCTCCCTTCTTAGTTTTGGTACATTTTTTATTAGTTGGATAAAGTGGTATATTTATATTTATTATATTAAAGAAATACTTTATCCTTAAATCTACCCTTATATGTTCATTCTTTACTTTAGAAATGATTAATATATGTAACTTTGAGTTAAATAGTATTAGTAATAATACTATTACTATACAAATAATTAATAACACACTGTATCTCATAGTTTTATTATTTCTAAATATTGAATATATATACAAAAAAATACAGATATTAATTTAAATATAAAGTTATATAAGCAGTAATTTCATATACTTTTATATAGAATTTTAATATCTTGTATTATATTTTAAATTACGTATATCCTATTTTATAAATACAACAAATGAAAGGATGTATTCTATGAATAAACCAATTAACCAAAATGCAAAACAAGCTTTAAATATGCTTAAAATGGAAATTGCTAATGAACAAGGATTTAACTACAATGAAGTTAGTGATAAAATTGAAAGTAATGCCCCTCAAAACACACTAGAAGGGATATATAAGAATGTTCTTGCTGGAGAGCTAGTTGGAGGAGCTATGACTAAATCATTAGTTACTAAAGGCGAAGAAATACTTTTAAAGATGTATAAAGAAAAGTAAGTTTTTTATTAAAATTAATATAATTAAAAAAATTCGCTTCGCTCATATCGCCAACGACTTTGTCCGTTGCTTAAAATATTATTTTTTACATTTTCAAAGCTATTGAAATATCTTACCTTTATGAGTTATCAATAGTTTTATACTTAATATAATTATCTTGAATGTAAAAAATCCAATAGGATAAACCTATTGGATTTCTTTTTCTTCATTTAATGGTGGTAAATCATCTAAGCTTTCTATGCTTAGTAATTTTAAAAACTCATCAGTAGTTTTATATATTATAGGTTTCCCTATTTTTTCTAACCTTCCAGCTTCTTTTATAAGTTCATTTTCAAGTAAAACAGATATTGCTCTATCACATTTTACTCCTCTTATATTTTCTACTTCAACCTTTGTTATAGGTTGTTTGTAGGCTATTATAGTTAGTGTTTCAAGAGTTGCCTGACTTAGTGTTTTCTTTTTTTTTGGTTCTAATAATTTTTTTATAAATCCTGCATACTCTTTGTTAGTAGTCATTTGGTATTTATTTTCTAATTTTATTATTTGTATACCTCTATTGTTTTCCTTATACTCTTCTATTAAAGAGTTTAACATTAACTCTATCTCTTTGCTTGATAGCTCTTCATTTATTATACTATTTAGCTCACCAATACTTATAGGTTCTGAGTAAGCAAACATTATAGCTTCTATAATATTTTTAATATCTTCACGTCTCATTTTATCACTCCGAGCTTTTCTTTATTATTATGTCATCAAAGAATAAGTCTTGTTCTACTATTACTTCTTTTCCTTTTATCATTTCTAATATAGATAAAAATGTTGCTATAACTTCATCTTTATCACAAGACTCTATTATCTTTGTAAATCTTACTTCTTTTTCTACTTCTATTATACTTCTTATAAAAGATATCTTTTCTTCAACAGGTATTATTCTACCTCTTACTATTTTGTCTAATCTTTTATCTTCTACTTTTTCATCTTCAACAGATTTTACTTTAAGTATTAAAGGAAGTATATTTTTTATAGCCTCTATAGATATATCTTCTAATTCTACTTTTTCATCTGTTATTATTTCTTCTTTTTTTCTAAAGAATAATTCATCTATATAAGTTATGTTATCTTTTATAGAATCTGTTGCTAGCTTGAACTTTTTATATTCTTCTAATTGTTCTACTAATTCAAGTCTAGGGTCAACACTTTCTTCATCTTCTTTTTGTTTATATAATAAATACTTAGATTTTATTTGAAGTAACTTAGATGCCATTGTTATAAATTCACTAGTTACCTCTAAGTCCATTTTCTCTAGCATTTTTATATAATTTATGTATTGTTTTGTTATTTCTATTATTGATATGTCCTTTATATCTATCTTTTGCTTAGATATCATATCATATAATAAATCTAGTGGTCCATCATAAACCTGTAAATGTATATTATACTTCATGGATTACCTCTTAAATTATGCAAATAAAAATACTATGTTAATTATTATATCTCTTATTGGTTCTACAAATATACCAACTAATCCTGTAAATATTAAAACTAAAAATATTATACTACTCATATTTTCATATCTATAAACATATTCATTGTATTTATATGGTATAAATGTTGATACTATTCCCCATCCATCAAGTGGAGGTAGAGGAAGTAAGTTAAATGCAGCAAAACCTACATTATATATCATAGTCATAGAAGCTATTAAATTAATAGCATGCATATTTATATACTTATTTATAAGCACACATATTATAGCAGTTATAATGTTTGCTATAGCTCCTGAAAATGAAACTAACACATTTCCTATCTTGTAGTTTTTAAAATTATTTGGATTAACAGGAACAGGTTTTGCCCAACCTATTTTAAATATAATCATCATTAAAAGCCCAATAGGGTCTATATGCTTAGCTGGATTTATAGTCATTCTTCCATACATCTTAGCTGTATCATCCCCCAGTAAGTGTGCCGAATACGCATGACCAAACTCATGAACGCTTATAGCAACAGCAATTGCAACTACCGTTGACAATATATAATCTAAATTCATTTTTTCATCTCCTATATTTAGTTTTAATTTTATTATATCAAGTAATTAATTCATAATCAAAACTTTTGTATAATCAGATACTTATATGTTAACCACTAATCTATTACATTAAAAGGCAGCTACTAATTATTTATTAATAGCTGCCTTTTTAATTTATATATTATTTTTAATGTGGTGTAAGTGGTGTTAATACTTCACAACCATCTTCAGTAACTAATATCATATCTTTTATATTAAATCCACCAAATCCAGATATATAACATGGTGTTTCTATACAAAGTATCATACTAGCTTCTAGTTTTCTTTTTTCGATTAATGATATAAATGGTGTCTCCACCGTTTGAGGTCCCATACTTATACTATGTTCTAAATGACCTCTTTCATAGAACTTATACTTTTCCTTTACATAATTAAATCCTATTGAGAATAATTCATTAAAACCAAGTACTGGCTTAACTAAATCTATCATAAGCCTTTGAGCTTTAACTATCCAACTTCTAGATAAATCTGTTGTATAAAAGTTAGTGTCTCCATTTACCCCCCCCGTCGAATTTAACTACGCTCCATTTTTTATTATCCTGTCGGTTGAATGACAAAATAAAGGTTACAATTTAAGTTCTTTAAAATTGAAATATAACTATCTATTTTCGCTAATAACATGTTTTGATTCATTATAAGCACATGTTAATTGTTGAATAGGAGTATCATATGGCTTAATCCATCCCTTATTAAGACTTAATTCAGTAAGTGCTGTATGACCTCCAACCATTTGAGTTAATGATGCTGAATATAGCGCTCTTAATTCTGGTGTACTACTTGTTAATGTAGAATTAAGATACATGTCTGCAGCTTCTTTTGCAGATGAAAGCATACCTAAAGCTATTATTTCATCGTTTAGATCTGCATTATCTTTTATTAAATTTCCTAGCATATTTCTCATAGTATCTATTCCTCCTCAGTAGCTGGTATTTTATTCTCAACTATAAATTGTTGTATTGCTTTAATTCTTCCTTCTGTTGCTAATATACTAGCCTCTGATTGTCTCTTTAAGTCTTCATCTGATATTAAAGAATCTATTGCTCTTTGCATAATTAAACCATCAGATTCCATTTTTAACACTGCTGCTAAAGATAGATTTTCTATTTCTGAAAGTGCTCTCATTCAATTACCTCCTACAATATATTTTCATATAATATTATGCGTATTAATATTTAAAAGTAATCATGTTAATATCTACCTTATTAATAAATTCAAAATAAATATATAAACTTACTATACAACAATTTTTCATAACTTTTAAAATATTATAATTTCATCAGTATATAAAAAGGTAGTGTTAAGCACTTTAACACTACCTTCTATTTTTATTTATAATGTGGTGTAAGTGGTGTTAATACTTCACAACCATCTTCTGTAACTAATATCATATCTTCTATATTAAATCCACCAAATCCAGATATATAACATGGTGTTTCTATACAAAGTATCATACCAACTTCTAGCTTTCTTTTTTCGCTTAATGATATAAATGGTGACTCTGCCGTTTGAGGTCCCATACTTATACTATGTCCTAGATGACCTCTTTCATAGAACTTATACTTTTCTTTTACATAATTAAATCCTATTGAGAATAATTCATCAAAACCAAGTCCTGGTTTAACTGAATCTATCATAAGCCTTTGAGCTTCAACTAATCTTTGCTTTAACTCACTAAGTACTGGGTGAGCATCTCCAACTATCCAACTTCTAGAAAAATCTGTTGTATAAAAGTTAGTGTCTCCATTTACCCCCCCGTCGAATTTTACTACATCTCCATTTTTTATTATCCTATCAGTAGATCGACAAAGTCTTCCTGAATTTTCACCTGCACAAAATGATGACCATCCACTTGGGAAGCATATTCCTGATTCCATTACCTTTTTACAGTATATATCAAACAGTTCTCTTTCACTTACTCCCTCTTTAACAAACTGACTTGTATGTAAAAGTGCCTCATCAGCTACTCTAGCTAACTTTCTAAAGTATTCTATTTCATCATCTTCTTTAACACTTCTAGCTTCTATAAATAAATTAGAAACATTTACAAAATCCACATTAGGAAGAGCTCTCTTTAAAGAATCAAAATATGTTGCTGATATAAAATCAAGTTCTATACCTACTTTTTTATCTTCAAGATTTAATTCTTTTATACTTTCAACTACTACATCTAATGAAGTTACAAAAATTTTATTAGATACAACTTCTTTATTAGCTAAAACTTCTTCAAAAGTTTTTCCCCCAACCCATGTACTATATTTTTTAACTATACAGTCCATATAATCAGAAAATGCTTCACTTTCAAAATCCATTCCTATAGCTATAGCCCTACTTTCTTCTTTGTTATCTAATACACTTACAGCAAAATGTGCTTGTCTAGATACTGTATGTTGATGTGAAGAATAAGCTGTTATATAAGTAAAATTTTCCGGAGAGTTTACTATAACTCCATCAATATTATTTTCTCTTAATAATCTCTTTATCTTTTGAACTTTAGGTTTCATATTCACTATCTCCTAATTTATATTATGCTCCATAAAATAATGGTGATCCTGGTCCTATTGGTAAACCAAATGTATACCAAACTATAAATAATAACGTCCATCCTATTAAAAATGCTATTGAGTATGGTAACATTGTTGTTATTAATGTACCAACCCCAGCTTTTTTCTCATACTTTTGACAAAAGGCCACTATAAGTGCAAAGAATGGCATAAGTGGTGCTATAACATTAGTACATGAATCTCCTATTCTAAATACTAATTGAGTAAGCTCTGGTGATAATCCTATTTGCATAAACATAGGAACAAATATTGGAGCCATTAAAACCCATTTAGCAGAGTCAACAGCTATTATTATATTTAAAAGAGCTGTTAAAACTATAAAGCATATTATAAGTGGTAATCCTACAAAGCCTGTATTTTCTAAGAAATGTGCTCCATTAACTGACATTATAGTTCCAAGCTTTGAATAGTCAAAGAACTTTATAAATTGTCCTGCAAAGAATACTAAAACTAAAAATCCTGCTATACTAGTTACACCTTTTATCATTAACTCTATAACATCTTTATCATTTTTTATAACCTTAGCTCCTATTCCATAGAATATTCCAGGTACCAAAAATAAACATGCCATTATAGGTATAATACTACTCATAAATGGTGAAGTTAATATTGAACCAGTTTCTGGGTCTCTAAGTACTCCATTTTGAGGAAGTACTAATAATCCTATAAATGCTATATAAACTATTAATGATAATACTCCCCACTTCATACCTCTTTTTTCAAGGTCTGTTATATCTTCAACTACTGCGTCTTCATCTGATACATATTTTCCAAGTCTTGGCTCTACTATTTTTTCTGTTACAAATGTTCCTACTGCTACTATTAAGAAAGTTGATGCTATCATAAAGTACCAGTTAGCTGTTGGTTGAACAAAGTATTCTGGATTTATCATATTTGCAGCTTCTGTTGATATACCTGCAAACATTGGGTCATTTGTACCTATAAGTAAGTTTGCACTCCATCCTCCAGATACTCCTGCAAATGCTGCTGCCATACCTGCGATTGGATGTCTTTTAAAACTCATAAATATTATTGCTCCTAATGGAACTAATACAACATATCCAGTAGATGATGCTACATTTGACATTATTCCCAAGAATATTATCATAGCTGTAACCATCTTCTTTGGTGTAACTTTTGCTACTTTTCTTAAGGCTGCTGATAAAAATCCTGTTCCTTCTGCAACTCCAACACATAGTATTATTACAAATACTGGTCCTAGTGCAAAAAAGCTAGTAAAGTTTGATACTATAGAAGTAAACATATATCTAATACCATCTGGTGATAGTAAACTTTCTGCTACAACTTGAGTTTCAACTATAGCTCCAGTTGCTTGGTCATAAGCATCATAACTTACAGAAAGACCCATACTACTTGCAATAGCTGATCCTAATATTACAACTGCTGTTAATATTATAAATATTGTCGCTGGATGAGGTAGCGAATTACCTACTCTTTCAACTGTGTCTAAAGATCTTAAAAGAAAGCTCTTTTTTGACTTTGCCGGTGCTTTAATTTCCATAATAAACCCCCGTATTATAAAATTTTATTTAAAACAATGTATAAAACCCTTTTCCTTTTGAGCAAAATTATTATTAGTTATATAAATCATTAACTCTTAGATAAATTTATTTTCAAGAGATTATAACTAAACTAGCTATAATCCCTTATTTTAAAACCTATACTCCCCTATAAGTTTTTCTTATCTACTGCTTCTTTTAATTGATTCATAGCTTTTTCTAATAACTTTCTAGAACAAGCTACATTTAATCTCATATAGCCTTCTCCACCTATTCCAAAACTTCTTCCATCATTTAATCCAAGTCTAGCTTCATTTGTAAAGAAATCAACTAATTTATCTCCCTCTAGCCCTAAATCCTTACAATCTAGCCACATTAAATATGTACAGTCTGGAGTATTTGGCTTTATTTGTGGTATATGTTCTTTACAGAAGTTATTTATAAACTCAACATTACCTTCTAAGTAAGTTAATAATTGCTCTAACCATTCTTCACCATGAGCATAAGCTGCCATATTTGCCACTACACTAAATGCATTGTTTCTTTTAGAATCCAACTTTCCTTGTACATCTTCATATATCTTTTTCATTTCTAAGTTAGGAAATACTGTAGTTGATACTTGAAGACCTGCTAAATTAAAAGTCTTTGTAGCTGACATACAAGTTATAGTATTCTTTTTAAAGTTTTCATTTATAGATGCCATTGGTATATGCTTGTTATTAAATAATATTAAGTCTGAATGTATTTCATCAGATATAACCATAACATTGTTTTCTAAACATAAATTACCAAGTTTAGTTAGTTCTTCTCTACTCCAAACTCTCCCAACTGGGTTATGAGGATTACAAACTATTAAAAACTTAGCCCCATCTTTAAGCTTCTTTTCTAAGTCTTCAAAGTCCATTTGATAATCTCCATCTACTAGCTTTAAAGGATTGTATACTAATTCTCCTCCCCAATCTTTTACAGCTGTAAAGAATTCCGAATATACTGGTGGTTGAACTATAACCTTATCACCTTCATTTAAAAACTCTCTCATAAAATGACACATCATTGGCATTACTCCTGTAGCATGTGCCATATACTTTGTATCAACATCCCAATTATTTCTCTTTAATTGCCACTCTCTTACTAATTCAAAGTATCTTTCTGGTCTTGATACATATCCAAACATCCCTTGATTAGCTCTTCCTATTATTGCATCTATTATAGGCTGTGCTGTTTTTAAATCCATATCAGCAATCCAAAGAGGTATTATATCATCTCTCCCAAATTTATTTTTAGCCTCATCATACTTTGCTGAAAAATTGTTACTACGATCCATTATTTCATCGAAATTATATATCATATTACTCCTCCAAATTGTCCCCTAATTAAAATTATATTGTGTAACTATAGGCTTTCTATTTTTAGTCTTATCATTAAAATATTCATATAAGCATATACCTAAAAAGCTTCCAGCTATATTATATACATTTTCAAATCCTAACTGCTTAAGTGCTAATACTGCATTATAACTTCTTTGTGCACTTCTACAGTGTACATATAATGTTTTATCCTTTGGTATTTCATCTAATCTATCTCTTAATTGACTTAAAGGTATGTTTTTAGCCCCTACTACATGACCTAATTCAAATTCATTTTCTTCTCTAACATCTATTATATATTCCCCATTTTCTACTAGCTCTCTAACCTTTGTAACAGGTACTTGCTTAAATGTATTGTTAAGTAAATTAGATGCTACATATCCAGCATGGTTTACTACATCCTTTGCAGTTGAAAATGTTGGTGCATAACATAACTCTAAATCTTTTAAATCTTCTACAGTTGCACCAAATTTTATAAGAGTTGCTATAACATCTATTCTTTTGTCTACACTTCCTTTACCTATAGCTTGTGCTCCTAGTATTTTTCCTGTTGGTACTTCAAATATTAATTTAAAGTGCATTGGATTTGCTCCTGGCATTAATCCAACTTTATCTGAAGGTATAACCCTTGCAACTTCATAGTCTATATTAATGTCTAATTCCTTTATCATATTTTCATTAAGACCAGTAGATGCTCCATTTAAATCAAATACTTTTATAACTGAAGAACCTATAAATCCAGTATTTCTAACTTGAATATTGTTTATATGATCTGCAACAGCTCTTGCTTGTTTTTGAGCAGGCCCTGCAAGTGGTAATCTAGTTTTTCTATGAGTTAAAGCATTATATACTTCTATTGCATCCCCTACTGCATATATGTCTTTATCATTTGTACAATAATTGTGATCTACCTTTATAGATCCAGTTTCACCTATATCTAGCCCTGCTTGTTTAGCTAACTTAGTATCAGGAGTAACTCCTATAGCCATAATAACTACGTCTGACTTTATTTTTCTTCCTGAATATAGTACAGTATGTCCATCTTCAAATGCTACTACCTTATCTTCTAATATTAAGTTAACTCCTTTATCATCTAACTCTTTATGAAGTATTTGTACCATATCATAGTCAAATGGCTTCATTATTTGCTTAGATGCTTCTATTAATGTTACATCATATCCAGCTTCTCTAAGATTTTCAGTAACTTCAACTCCTACAAATCCTCCACCTATTACAGTTACTTTATTTTCATATGACTTATTAGCAAAATATTTTAATTTTGCTATATCAACAACATTTCTAACTGTAAATACATTTATATTTTCAATTCCAGGTATATTAGGTACTATTGGATTTGCACCAGGAGATAATATTAACTTATCGTAACTTTCTTCATACTCTTTATTGTTTATTAAATCTTTAACTTTAATTTTTTTATTTGTTCTATCTATATCTATAACTTCATTATTTATTCTTGCATCTATTCTATATTGATTAAAGAACTTATCTGGTTGCATAAAAACTAAAGACTCTGCATCCTCTATAACTTCACTTAAGTGATATGGTAAACAACAATTTGAGAAAGATACATGTGGCCCTTTTTCAAACATTATTATTTTATCATTTTCATTAAGTCTTCTAAGCCTAGCAGCAGCTGAAGCTCCACCTGCAACTCCACCTACTATTAAAATTTTCCTACTCAATTTCTTCACCTCTTTGAAATATTTTTTATAATATTAATTACTCGTTAATTTTATATCAAGTTCATATTTAAATATTAACATAGTTTTTATATCATTTTATATAAGTATTTGTTATATATGATAACGTTTTGTTATATAATGTATTTATTGTAAGAATTAATTATCATTTATTTGAAAAACTTTTAGGAGAGTGTTTATGAATCTTATACATTTACGTTCGTTTTACAATACTGTTAAATTTAAAAGTATATCTAAAGCTGCTAAGATGCTTCACTTAAGTCAGCCTGGTCTTAGTATGCAAATCCAAAGTCTTGAAAATACTCTTGGAGTATGTCTATTAAATAGAGGACGTCGAGGCGTTGAACTTACTGAAGAAGGTAAGATAGTTTATGATTATGCAGATGCTATATTAGCACTTGAAGATAATATACATCTTTCTTTAAAAAAACTTGAAGAAAGAAATACTGATTTAAATATAGGTTCATGTAGGAGTATGGGGGACTATGCCCTTCCTTGTACTTTATATACTTTTAAACAAATATACAGTGATATAAATATATCCATGCATATAGATAGTACTTTTTCAATTATAAAAAAAATACAAGATATGACCCTAAACTTAGGAATAATCCAAGAATCATCTGTTCCTAATGACTTAGAATGTGTATCTATACTTTCTGATGAACTTGTTTTAGTTGCAAGTCCAGATTCTACTTATAATAAAATATCTATAGATGATATTTATAATATACCAATAGTAATGAGAGAAGATTCATCTGCTACTAGGCTTAATTTAGAGAATATACTTAGAAAAAATGGTTTAGATGTTAATAAACTAAATATAATATTTTCATTTAATTCCCCTGAAGCAATAAAACAATCTGTAGTTTCTGGTAGAGGACTTTCTTTTGTTCCTAAAATTACAATTAGACAAGAACTTAGAAATCAAACTCTAAAAAAAGTTGATGTAAAAGAATTAGATACTAAATTTAATTATTATATATCTTATAGAAAAAATCATAAATTCAGTAAATCAGAAGAAATTTTTATGAAATTTATAACATCTAAATCTAGATGTTTTTGTTATTAGTAAAAATAGGTGCCTTATTCTAACTATAAAAGTTGTTTAAGGCACCTATTTTTTAAAACATGTTTTCTATAACCCTTTGTAGCATTTTCATATATCCAGCTTTATTTATATCTTTATTATTTACTAAGTCCACTTTCCCTATAGACTTTTTATTTTGATATATTTCCATCTGTCCAAGTACACTTCCCTTTTTGATAGGAAGTTTTAGATTTTCATTTAACTTAACTTTTCTTTCAAAGTTTTTATTTCCACCCTTTTTGATTAAAAGGCTTAAATCATCTTTTGCAACTAATTCTATATTTTCATCTTCAGCTTTATCTATCTTTATGTTTGCTATTTTATCATCTTTTGTACAAAGATTAACACTTTCATAATTTGCAAATCCATAGTTTAGTAAGTTAGAAGAATCTTTAAATCTTTCTGGTGAAGTTTCTGCACCTAATGTTACTGCTATTAAATGAGTATTTCCTCTTTTAGCTGATGCAGATAAACAATATTTTGCCTGTTGTGTAAATCCTGTTTTAACACCTGTTGTACCTTGATAGTGTTTTACCATCTTATTAGTATTAGCAAGTCCTACTTCTACCTTTTTCTTTCCTACTACAACCTTGTCCATCCAAGTTGTAAGGTACTTACTTATAGCTTCATGCTTTAATAGCTCTCTAGACATTAAAGCTATATCATAAGCAGTAGTGTAGTGATTATCAACTGGAAGACCATTAGTGTTTACAAAGTTAGTATCCTTCATACCTAATTCTTTAGCCTTTTTATTCATCATATCTACAAAGCCTTCTACACTTCCTCCAATATGTTCTCCCATAGCTACACAAGCGTCATTTGCTGATGCTACTGCTATACCTTTTATTAACGTATCTACATCTTGTACTTCTCCAGCTTCTAAAAATATCTGACTTCCACCCATACTAGATGCATTTTCACTTATTTGCACTTCATCTGTTAATTTTAGCTTACCACTTTCTAGTGCTTCCATACATAAAAGCATAGTCATTACTTTTGTTACACTAGCTGGTGGCAACTTTTCATGTGCTTGTTTTTCATATAAAACTTTTCCGCTACCTACATCCATAAGTACTGCGGATTTTGAGGATACATTTATGTTTCCCGTATCATTTGCAAAACTTGTATTAATAGGTACAATAGCCATTATAAATGCAACTAATATACTAGCTAGCTTTTTCATATTATACACCTCTTATGCTTAAGTTATATTAATTTTGATTATTTAATTTGTTAGAAAAATAAGTCTTATGTTCTTCTACTCTTTTTAAATGATTAGCTAAAACTTCATTTACATGTGCATTTTCTATTATTTCAAATGCATCATCATAAGTCATCCCATAATCAGCTGCAACTTCCATTTTTAGTTGCTTTAGAGCTTTTTTTGCATTTTGCTTGCTCATATTTTTACCTCCTATTAGTAAATTTCTATATGTTTTTATCTTTTACTAATATAAGGTATTTATGATTGTTATTTTTTGTAATAAAAAAAGGACTTAACTTTAAGTCCTTTTTAGTAATTTATTATTTCTTCTTCTATTTCAAACATTAATGCATCAGTATTATCTTCTATAAAGTTTATTATTTTTTCTTTTATTGAATCACACATACTAAATTCTAAACTTATACTACATATTCCTATTGATATTATCTGATGAACATCTTGATTATCTACTTCTATAATAGATACATTAAAATTATTTTGTAGTTTTTTTATTATACTTTTTACTATCATTCTTTTTTCCTTAAGGGAATGAACCCAATTTGCTCTTAAACTTATTTTTAAGACTAGTATCTTCATATATTATTTTCTCCTTAGTGAGTCTATGAAATTTATTAATAGTATTTCTATTTATAATCCTTTTCAACACTTTTAGCAAGTATTTTATTTATATCATCCATCATAGATTTAAATTTTTGCTCACTATTTAAGTAGTTATATAATTTTTTATTATTAGATACCTTTTTTCCTACAGATTCTAATTTCATAATGACTTTTTTATCTACCTCTTGGTTTCTTAGTACATATCCTTGTGCTTTAATTTGAATATCTTGATATTCCTTTAAAAGTTTTTCACAAGATTTATCTTTTTTTACTTCATTCATATTTTTTCTAAAGTCTTTATATTCCTTACTATTTCTTATTTCATTTGCTAATTTCATAGCGCTATCTTTTACTGACATAGTTTCCCCCCATAAAAAAAGATTGAATATAATAAATTATATTCAATCTTTTCTAATTATACCTCCATTATTATAGGAAGTATCATAGGATTTCTCTTTGTTCTTTGGTATAAATATTCTTTTAAGTTTTCTTTTATACTATTTTTTAAATAAGCCCACTCTTTAATATTTTTATCTTCGCAGTCTCTTAATACATCTTTTATAACATTTTTAGCTCCATCCATTAAATCTTCAGATTCTCTTACATATACAAATCCTCTAGATATTATGTCTGGTCCTGCTAATACTCTTCCTTCTTCTTTAGATATAGTAACTACAACTATCATAAGTCCATCTTCTGATAAATGCTTTCTATCTCTTAAAACAATGTTTCCTACATCTCCCACACCTAATCCATCAACTAATACATTTCCTGTTTGTATAGTTCCTGTTACCTTAGCTGAATTTCTATCTATTTCTAAAACATCTCCTGTTTTATTTACAAATATATTTTGACTAGGCATACCTAATTCTTCTGCTAGTTCCGCATGCTTTTTAAGCATCCTATACTCACCATGTGCTGGCATGAAAAACTTAGGTCTAGCTAATCTATGGATTAACTTTAATTCTTCTTGCTTAGCATGTCCTGATACGTGTATGTCTACTTCATCATAGACAACTTCTGCCCCTTTTTCAAATAAGCAGTTTATTACTTTAGATATTAATTTCTCGTTTCCTGGTATTGGATGAGCTGATATTATTATAAAATCTCCATTTCTTATTTCCACTTTCTTATGATCAGAACTTGCCATTCTAGCAAGAGCTGACATTGGCTCTCCTTGAGAACCTGTAGTTATTATAACTACTTCACTATCTTCATATCTGTGAAGATCGTTTAGATCTATTAGCATATTTTCAGGTACGTCTAAATATCCTAATTCACTAGCAACGCCTACTACATTTACCATAGATCTTCCTGAAACTGCAACTTTTCTTCCAAATCTTTCTGCTGCATTTATTATTTGTTGCAATCTGTGTATATTAGATGCAAATGTTGCAACTATTATTCTATTATTTTCAGCTTTTCTAAATAAATCATATAATCCTAATCCTACTGTCTTTTCAGATAATGTAGATCCTGGTCTTTCAGCATTAGTACTATCAGCTAACATTAAAAGTATACCTTTTTTACTTAGCTCACATATTCTATGCATATCCATTACATCCCCATCAATAGGTGTTAAGTCTATTTTAAAGTCACCTGTATGATATATTATTCCTTGATCTGTATGAACAGCTATAGAACAAGCATCCGGTATACTGTGATTATTTCTTATGAATTCAACATCCATATGATCTAACTTTATTATTTGTCTTGGTGTAGTAACGTTTAACTTAACGTTATTTAACTTATGTTCCTTTAACTTAACTTGTATAAGACCTATGCTTAACTTAGAACCGTACACAGGTACATTAATTTTTTTAAGTATATAAGGAAGCGCTCCTATGTGGTCTTCATGTCCATGTGTGATGAATATACCCTTTATTTTATCTCTGTTTTTGATTAAATAAGTTATATCTGGTATAACTATATCTACCCCTAACATATCATCATCTGGAAAACTTAACCCCGCATCTATAACAATTATTTCATCTTTGTATTCGATAACTGTCATGTTTTTGCCGACTTCGTTAAGACCGCCTAGTGCCATTACTTTTATCTTATTGGCGCTTTTTTTGAACAACTGCATCATCTCCTCTATGTCTATTCAGTTTTTATTAAAATTTCAACACGTTCTAAAATTTTAAATAATATCGATTCACGCACTCTTTACCAGTTATTATCATTGTACCATAATTTCATCAATAAATTAAGTAGTATTTGAAATACATTTATTGTATTATTTTGACAAAGTCAAATTATTCTGATATTCTCAAACTATAAAATAAAATATTATTATATACTTAAATATGCATTTTATTTAGGTATTGATTAAATAAAATTTAGCGATAAATATACATTATATTTATCTAAATTATAATGGGAGGTTTTATGAGGGGTAAAACTCATTGTACTATAGGTGTTTTAAGTGTTATTCAAGCCTCATTATTATTTAATATACCAATATCTATTTTTAATATCATATTATCTGCATTTTTCTCTATTCTACCAGATTTAGATGAATCAAATTCAATAGTATCTGAAATGTTTTTAAAAAAGAATACTTCTAAGTTTATTTTAAAAATCACAATATATTTGATAAATGTATTTATATTTTTTATATCACTTAAAATAAATGATAACTTTTTTTTAAGCTCATTAATAACATTTATATCTATTTTTATAATAGAGTCAAAGCTTAATCATACTTTCTTAAGAAAAGTATTTATATCATTAATATTTATACTTCTCGGATTTTGTCTTTATTTAGTTAATATTAAAATATACTTTTCTATATTTTGCTTTATGCTTGCCACATTTCCTTGGCTAAAACATAGAAGTTTTTCTCACAGTATATTTGCAATAATTATAGTATATTTTTTATTAAAACAAATCGAGCTAATAACTAATATATTAAATTTATCATTTTTTGGAACTATAAGTTATGCTAGTCATATATTTTTAGGAGATTTATTTACAAGATCAGGTATTCCTCTTTTATATCCTATTAGTGATAAAAAGTTTTCTCTAGGATTTTTTAAAGTAGGTGGCTTTTTAAATAACGCTATAGAAATAATATTTATTATGATTTTAACTACATTGGTAGTTTTCACTATAATAAATAAGTTTAATTTATTAAATTTATCAATATTATAATAGTATTTATTAAAAAATACTTAAAATATTAAAGCTTAGTTGTATATAAAAAAGATATTAACACAATTTGTGCTAATATCTTTTTTAATTCTAAATTATAGCTACTATAAATATTCAGTAACTACACTAGTAATATTTAAATTAATAATTTTATGTAAATTGTTAATTAGAGCATATATGTTTTATTTTTTGTTATTCTCAACTTCATTAAACTTAGAATTTAATATTAATATATCCACTCTTCTATTTTTAGCCTTACCTTCTACTGTATTATTATCAGATTTTGGTCTATATTCTGAATAACCTATTGCTGATATTTTTTGAGGATTTATTCCACCATTATTTATTAAAATCTGCGCTACGTTACTAGCCCTCATTACTGATAAATCCCAGTTAGATTTAAATATTTCATTGTGCATAGGCACATTATCTGTATAACCTTCAACTCTTATATAACTATCCTTTACTAAGGATTTATTTATAATCTCACTTATTTTAACAAGTTTATTAACTTGATCTGGTTTTACGTCTGCTTTACCACTATTAAAGAATAATGAATCATTAAAGCTAACAACTAATCCTCTTTTTTCTATTGTTGTATTAACACTACCTGAAAGATTATTTTCTTTTAGATACTTATCTAACTTTTCTTTTACTTTCTCTAACTTTTCATTTTCACTTAGGCCATTTCCAGTT
The DNA here is from genome assembly GCF_039031195.1 of Romboutsia sp. MSSM.1001216sp_RTP31141st1_G3_RTP31141_220114. NCBI lineage: Bacteria > Bacillati > Bacillota > Clostridia > Peptostreptococcales > Peptostreptococcaceae > Romboutsia > Romboutsia sp. MSSM.1001216sp_RTP31141st1_G3_RTP31141_220114. The sequence goes on from NZ_JBCIUO010000006.1 coordinate 122,694, forward strand.
TCTCCACCCATATTGCTTCCAGTATCTGCTATAGCTGTTCCATCACCCATAGCCTCATTTAAAGCAGTTGTAAGTTTTTCATATTTCCCTTTATTTATACTACTCATTGCATACATTATAATGAAAAATATCATTAATAATGTTATAAAGTCTGCATAGGAAAGCAACCAACGTTCATGGTTTTCATGCTCTTCTTCTTCTTCAAATCTATTTCTTTTTTGCATGATTAACCCTCCAATTCAACGTGTTCTAAATATCTTTCTTCTAACTTAGCTTGATCCTTTTTATCTAAAAAACCTTTAAGAGTTTCTATAAATATTGTTGAGCTTACTTCTTGTTGAATTAATGTTATACCTTCCATTATAATTTCTTTTTCTAATTGTTCATTTTTTCCTAAATTTTTAAGTCTAGTTCCAATTGGAAGGAATATTAAGTTGGCACTTCCAAGTCCATAAAGAGTTGCTAAGAATGCAGCCGATATACTACCTCCTAGTGCATTCATATCTGCACTTGCTAGTCCTCCAAGAACGTGTATAAGACCTAAAACTGTACCAACGATACCCATAGTTGGTGCTGTTCCTCCAGCAGAGTCAAATATAGCTGCACCAACCTTATGTCTTTTAAAACTCATTGATGCTTCAATTTCTAACATATTTCTAAGCTCTTCAGGGTGAACCCCATCAATAGCTGATAAAAGTGCCTTTTTCATAAAAGGATCCATTTTTTCTTCTTCGTCTACTTCAGCTTCAATACTTAAAAAACCTTCTTTTTTTACTTTGTCTAATACATGATTAAGATATGCTATTACTTCTACTAAGTCTGCTGATTTTCTAGTAAAAGCAACTTTTAAAATTCTACCTATATTTTTTAATTGTTTAGGAGTAAATGATGTACCTAAGGAACCAATTGTTCCTCCAAATACTATTACAAGAGGCGTCCAAGAAACAAGAGCACTAGCATGCCCTCCTTCACCCATGAAACCTAGTAATAAAAATCCAAAACCTAAAAATAATGATATTAAACCAGTCATAATTCAATGTCCCTTCTATATTTTTTGTATCTTTAGAAAGCTTTACTATTCTAATATTTATAATTTATATTATCGGCTTTTATCATCATATATTAAGTATGTTTTTATATATTTAACATGTTTTTATTTATATAGCTTATGTAGCTTTTATACATTATTAAGTAAACACATTTAATAAATATCCATAATCAAAAAGGCATCTATCTTTTGATAGATGCCTTTTTATCTAGTAAAAAATATAATTATATTTTTATTTAGAACAATCTTCACATAGTCCGTAAAACTTTAAATCATGATCCATTATTTCAAATTTGTATGTTTCTTGTATTTGTCTTTCGATTGAGTCTAGTAAATCTTCTTTAACCTCTATTATCTTTGAACAGTTTTTACATATTAAATGATGGTGATTATGGCTATCTTCTTTATCTAGGCATATTTCATATCTTATACATCCATCGTCTAAGTTAAGCTTTGATATAACCCCAACATCATCTAATAACTGCATAGTTCTATAAACTGTTGCTAATCCGATTTCAGGACAATCTACTCTAACTAAATCATATATTTCTTCACTGCTTAAATGTTTATCTGTATTTTTTATAAGTATTTCAACTATTGCTCTTCTTTGTGGTGTTATTTTAAATCCTGTTTCTTTTAATTTATCTTTTAATAACTCCATTGTATTCATATAATATCACCCTTGTTTTCAATTGATAATCTTTATTAATTATTTTATTTGATAATGGCCATTTTGTCAATAATTTATAGACATTTTATTTGTTATATATAAAACCATTTAGAATTTTCAGATTTTCTTCTTTGTCCCACTTTATAACATACTTTTTACTTTCATTGCTTATACCTTCATCTCTATACTTTTCTACTGGAAACTCCAATTGCTTTATCTCATAATTAGCTAACTTTTGAGATATTAATGCTAATTTAAATATTTTATCAATAGATATATTTACATCTATATGTTTAACTACACTACTTATAACCTTTGGATAATCTTTTAAAGGTATATTAGTTAATTTGTTTGCTATATCAGTTAATATTTTTCTTTGTCTTTCATCTCGCTTATAAATGGTATCCATCTTCCTTATTCTTGCATAAGCAAGAGCTTGGTATCCATTTAATTTATTATTTCCTACTTTGTCTATATACTTTATATTACCCTCATTTTGAGAATTTAAATCATAACAGACTTCTATAGTTTTATTAAGGTATTCTATTTCTTTTTGACTAACGTCTACTTCTACCCCTCCTATAGTATCTACTATTTCTATAAATGATTTAAAATCTACTACTGCATAATCCTTTATATCTAAATTAAAATTATTATTTATTGTTTCTAAAAGTAGTTTTTCCTTACCATAAGCATATGCATGATTTAATTTTTCATATCCTATATTAGGTATATTAACTAATGTATCTCTGGCTAGGGACGTAAGCCTTAGAGCTTTATTTTTAGTATCTATAGTTAGTATTATCATACAATCAGACCTTGATGGTTTATTAGTATTTGAACTATCTGTCCCAATTAGAAGTATATTTTCAATATCATTTTTACTATTTTCTAAACTACTATTTTCTAATGAGTCAATCTTTTGTGTTATACAAATAAGTATTATAAAAAGACATAATATAAATTTTTTCATTATCATTACTCCTTATTCTTATTTGTAAATATTTTGCCTCACTATTATATTTTTACTCAAAAAATTTACTATGCTTAAGCGACGTATCGACGAAATATTTCATTTTACCAATTATATATCTTATCTAACTTATGTTTGCATCAATCTCTCAAACTAAGTATCAGTAAAATATTTTAAATTTTATATATTAAACTACTATAAATTATCCTAAAACTAAATAGTTTATAATACCTTAATATATAAAAAACTACCTATTGCTAGGTAGTCTTTTTATTATTCTTCGTCTTCGTCGAAGTTTAATCCTTCTTCTTCCATTAATGTGTTGTATACATCAACAACTATTTCATATTCTTTGTCATCTTCTAATGGAACTAATATTTCGCCTTCTTCATCTTGGTCAATTCTAAATACTAAAGCTTCTTCTGTTTCTTCTTCTAAAGGAACTAATATAGCATATTCTTTTCCTTCTGCTTCTAGTGTTAATATTATTTCAAAAGCACTTTCTTGGCCATTTTCATCGATTAAGTTTATTATATTTTCTTGCATGTTATCCACCTCTAATTCTATTTATTAACTATATTATATATCATAAACTAGTTAATTTATATATATTTTAAAAATTTCTTTGTCTATCTAAGTATCCTTGAAGTATTATTACAGCAGCTACCATATCTATAACACTTTTTCTATTTTCTCTTCTAACATTACCTTGTATAAGTGTTCTTTCTGCTGCTACTGTTGATAATCTTTCATCCCAGTATTCTATTGTTATTCCCGTTTCTTCTTGTAATAATTCACAAAACTTTATTACTTTTTCACCTTGTGGACCTAATGTTCCATTCATATTCTTAGGTAACCCTGAAACTATCTTAGTTACTTGTCTTTCTTTTATTATTTCTTTTAATGCTTCTATGTCTTTTTTCTTCCCTATTCTCTTTACTGTTTTAACTCCTTGTGCTGTAAGACCCATTAAGTCACTAACTGCAACTCCTATAGTCTTATCACCAACATCAAGTCCCATTATTCTTCCGTCTAGCATTTTTTTCTCCTTAAATTTTAAGATAGGTCAGGTTTTAACCTGACCTTTATGGTTTAATTTTTATTGTCTTCTTTGTTAAATATTATCATATTTATACTTATAATTATTATTGGTATAAGTATGTATATTGATGCAGTTGAAGCTGCTACTATTCCTGAGTCATTAACTAAAAGTGTAACTATACATCCTACCATAGATGCAATAAATCCTTTAAATAATATAGGATATTTCTTAGCTATGTCTCTAAAGTGTCTAGGTGGCTTAAATATAAACATAGCAATTATAAATATTCCTGCTAGCAATATATTAACCCATACACTAGTTTGAGCTAACTTCATATTCATTTGTATCTTTCTACCAAATGTTTGTAGTATAGCTCCTGGTCCATTTACTAGTATTTGATTTACAAATACAGATAAATGAGATTCACTTCCTGATACTACGTCTAATACTGCAAAGGCTACAACTACAGCTACTGCTGCTACTCCTAGTAATATAACCTTTTTAAAGTCTAATTTTACATCATATATAAGTAGTATAAATAATAAGTATGCTACTGATTCAGATATAGCACCACCAACGTTGGCTCCCATAGAAGGATATGCACTTGTTATTAGTATTACTATACTCATTAGAGCTACTAACCACTTAGGTATTTTTTTGTAATTTAGAAGCACTGCCATAGCAAATACAGCACTTGCTATTGTTACTCCTTCATATTCATTACCTATACCGTAGTATCTTGCACCTATTATAGCATCATAACTCATTATATTGTTTCTCATTAAATATGTTCCAAATACGGAGTCAATAACTATAACAATTATAGTTACTAAAGCAAAGAATCCCATTTGCTTTATATCATCTTTAAATAGCTTTCTACCTAATATATAAAGAATTAGTGTAGTAAGTACTATCCCAGCTGTTATAGTCATAGGTGTCTTAAAATTAAATACAGGTGCCAGAAGTAGTGCTAGTGGCATTATTATCCCTAATTTTATAAGCTCTTTTAATACATTAAATACTCGTTCTTTGTATGGTACATATTTTCTAAGTAATATAGCAATCATTCCTATTACCCAAGAAGCTGACACTATACCAACAAATGTATTTACTACATTTGCTCTTATGTCAGATACTGAAACCATTTTTACAAATTCATGTTGAATATAACCTATGTTATCATCCTTTTGAATTAATTCATAGCTTCTACCTACCATATTTTTATTTTTAAGTCCAAATTCATTTAAGATATCAACACCAACATCTATATTAGCAACTATTCCTTCTCTTCTAGTAGTTGCTGATGATAACAATCCTTTTTTATTTCCTTCAAACTTTATTATAGGAGATAATCTTCTTCTGTTTTTGTAGTCTAGATCATTTGGAAATGCACTACTTATATATACAACATCATTTTCTCCTACCATATTAAATACTTCTTTAAGGTATTTATTTATATTTTTAACTATATTTGCCTTCATACTTTTGTATGTATTATCATTTAAGAATAATCTATATTGATCTAATCTATATGTATCTCCTAAGTCAACAAATATAGCATCACTTTCATTGTAATATTTTTGAGTTTCTTTTATAAGTTTATTATAATCTGTTCTTATTCCATACGGCATAGATTCATCTTTTACATTAATATTATCAATGTTTCCACCATCTATTCTTCCGTACTCATCCATTGCAACTAAGCCTATATTTCTATTTTTTACAAGCTCTCCATTTTCAATCTTGTCACTATTTCCAAGAACTGCTGTTTTTAAATTATTTTCAGATAATGTTTGTCCAAGGGCACCTAGCATTGATCCATATTGGCCATATTCTATATTATCATTTATAGATTTATTTATATCTATATTGTTTATTGCCTTTGGTTCTTTACCTGTTACGGATTTAAAAACTTTTCCATTTTCTTTAGTTAACTCTTGAAAATCTATATACTCTTGTGCAGATACATTAACTCTTCCTCCTGCACCCATACTAGCATAAGATCTTCTATCATCAGTACCTCCATCACCTCTTATATTCATAAGGGCAACATATCCTCTATTTTTTAATTCTTTTTTAAGAGTTGGTACACTTAGCATAGTATTTAAATTAGTTCTATTCATATTAATAAATATAACTTTGCCGTGTTCATCGGCAAAGCTATATTTTGGAATAGAAACTAGGAGTATCATTAATGTTATCAACACTGATACAACCTTTTTTTTCATAAGATTGACCTACTTTCTATTTAGATAATGTGTTATTACTTCCTCTAGTATTTCATCCCTTTCAAATCTCTTTATAACAGCCCTTGCATTGTTATGACTAGTTATATAACTAGAATCACCTGATAAGATATATCCTATTAATTGGTTTATAGGATTGTACCCCTTTTCAACTAGTGATTGATATACAAATTTTATTGTATCACTAATACTCATATTTTCAGATTCAAATCCTTCAAATTTCACAGTACTATCAAAATTATTATTCATGTTAAATCCCCCTTATTAAAATTATTTTATTTGAGATTTTACAACTTCACTAGCTCCATTTAATACTTCTTCTACTTTTTCTACATCTGGTGCACCAGCTTGAGCCATATTAGGTCTTCCTCCACCTTTTCCACCAGCTATAGCTGCTATAGATTTAACTATATTTCCAGAGTGTATTCCTTTATCTACTGCATCCTTAGTAGCAGTTACAACAAGATTTAACTTATCATCAGCTACATTTGCTAAAACAACAACTCCACTTTGTAATTTGTCTCTTAAGTTATCTGCTACTTCTTTTAAAGTATTCATATCCATTCCTTCGAATTTAGCAGTAACTAAGTTAACTCCATTTACATCAACCTTTGAATCAAGTACTGATTCTATTGATTGTAAACTCATCTTAGTTTTAACATCGTGTAATTCTTTAGCTAAGTTTTTGTTTTCTTCTAATAAAGCTACTACTCTTGTAGTTAAGCTATCTTCTTTAGTTTTTAAGCTTGAACAAACATTAGCTATTACATCTTCTTTTCCATTTAAGTAGTTGTAAACTGCCTTACCTGTTATAGCTTCTATTCTTCTAACTCCTGCAGCTACTCCACCTTCAGATAATATCTTAAACATTCCTATTTGAGAAGTGTTAGTTAAGTGAGTTCCTCCACAAAGTTCTATAGAATAATCTCCCATAGAAACAACTCTTACTTCATCACCATATTTTTCTCCAAATAAAGCCATAGCACCTTTATTTTTAGCATCTGTTATACTCATATTTTCACAAGTTATATCTAAAGCATCAAATATTATATCATTTACTTTTTCTTCTATAACTTTTATTTCCTCTTTAGTTATAGCTTCAAAATGAGTTACGTCAAATCTTAATCTATCTTCTGTAACTAAAGAACCTGCTTGATTAACATGTTCTCCTAATACTTCTTTTAATACTTTATGAAGTATGTGAGTAGCACTATGGTTTCTAGCACAAGCCATTCTTCTTTCTTTATCTACTTTAGCAAATAAAGTTTCTCCTACATTTATTTTACCACTTCTTACAACAACTATGTGTTTTATAGTATTGTTTGGACCTTTTTTAGTATCAACAACATCTATTACGATATCTTCATTTTTATTAACTAAAGTACCTTTATCTCCTGCTTGACCTCCACCTTCTGGATAGAAAGTAGTTTTATCAAGTACTATTATAGCTTCATCACCTGCTTCAACACTTTCAACTATTTCATTATCCTTAACTATTGCCTTAACAGTAGCTTCTTCATTTAAGTTGTTATATCCTTCAAATGATGTGCATATAGACTTATCTAATTGAGATACTGCATCTTTTTCCCAAGCTACAGAGTCCATATTTCCTCTAGCATCTCTTGCTGCTTGTCTTTGCTTTTCCATTTCAGCATGGAATCCTTCTTCATCTATAGTCATATGTTCTTCTTCTAATATTTCTCTAGTTAAGTCAACAGGGAATCCATAAGTATCATACAGTTTAAATGCATTTTCTCCACTTAATACTGTCTTTTCTTCTTTTCTTAAATCTTCCATATAAGAAGCTAATATTTCTATACCTTTATCTATAGTTTCATTAAACTTTTCTTCTTCTATTCTTATAACTTTTTGTACATAGTCTCTCTTTTCAACTAGCTCTGGGTAAGCTTCTCCACTTACTTTTATAACTTCGTCAACTAATTTATATAAGAATGATTCCTTCATTCCAAGTAATTTTCCATTACGAGCAGCTCTTCTAAGTAATCTTCTAAGAACGTATCCTCTTCCTTCATTTGATGGAAGTACACCATCTGATACTAAGAAACTAACACTTCTTATATGGTCAGTTATTATTCTTATAGATTTATCATTCTTAGCATCTTTTCCATAAGTTGTATTAGTTATTTTTTCAACAGAGTTTAATATATGCTTTATAGTATCAACTTCAAATATAGTGTCAACACCTTGCATTATACAAGCCATTCTTTCAAGACCCATACCTGTATCTATGTTTTTATGCTCAAGTGGGTTGTAGTTTCCATCTTCATCTTTGTTAAATTGAGAGAATACGTGATTCCAGAATTCTAAGTATCTATCACAATCACATCCTGGCTTACAATCTGGATTGTCACATCCATATTCAGGACCTCTATCAAAATGTATTTCTGAACAAGGACCACAAGCACCAGTTCCTATTTCCCAGAAGTTATCTTCTTTACCAAGTCTAACTATTCTTTCTTTAGGTATACCTATTTCTTTTTCCCATATTTCGTAAGCTTCATCATCTTCTAAGTATACACTTACCCATATTTTATCTTGAGGTATGTTTAAATGTTCTGTAACAAATTCCCATCCCCACTTTAATGTTTCATGCTTAAAGTAATCTCCGAAAGAGAAGTTACCTAGCATTTCAAATAATGTAGCATGTCTAGCTGTAACACCTACATTTTCTATATCACCTGTTCTTATACATTTTTGACAAGTTGACATTCTCTTGCTTGGTGGTACTTCAGCACCTGTAAAGTAGTTTTTAAGCGGTGCCATACCTGCATTTATTAATAATAAACTTTTGTCATTTTGTGGAACTAGTGAATAACTTGGTTGCACTAAATGACCTTTAGATTCAAAGAAGTTTAAAAATTTACTTCTTATTTCATTTAATCCCATTGATTGCATTATTTTTTCCTCCTTAATTATGTATTACAAATTTGCATATAAAAAAGCTCGCCACTATAACATAGTATAGGGGCGAGCTTATTCTCGCGGTACCACCCTACTTACTGAATATTCAGTATCTTCGGAAAACCTTAAGTTATAACGGAACTACCGTCGACTCATACTATTATTTCAAAATCGATACTCAAAGACTGCTTCAATTAATCTATCATAAGAACTCTCACCAATATTCTCTCTCTGTAAAGCTTCAATTAATTTACTATTTCTTTTCACTGTATTTAATATATTTGTTTTATTACATTATATTACTAAATTATGTTGAAATAATCAATAGTATTTTGCTACACATATAAATTTATATTCATATTGTTTCACAAATACTTGTAATTTTATCTTAGTTATTAATAAAATAGCTTTATAAAGCTAAGTCTATGATTCCTCCGCCAACTACAACATCACCGTTGTACATAACAACTGATTGACCTTTAGTTATAGCCCTTTGTGGCTCATCAAATACTATCTTTATAGCATCTTCTCCGTGCTTGTATACAGTAGCTGGTGATGGCTTAGCTGAATATCTAATTTTAGCTTCAACTCTTATAGGTTCGTCTTCTTTTACACCATCTATTGATATAAAGTTTACATCTTTAGCTATTAATACTTTATTAAATATATCTTCATTATCTCCAAGTACAACTGTATTTCTAACAGGGTCTATATCAACAACAAACATAGGCTTACCAAGCGCTATTCCTAGACCTTTTCTTTGACCTATAGTATAGTTTATTATACCTTTGTGTTTTCCTAATACATTTCCTTTAGTATCTACAAAGAATCCTTCTTCAATTCTTTTTTTAGAATGTTTTTTAACATATCCAGCATAATCATTATCTTTGACAAAGCATATTTCTTGACTATCTGGCTTATTATGAACATCCATGCCCATTTCTTTTGCTATTTCTCTAACTCTATCCTTTTCATAATCTCCTATTGGAAGTAAAGTATGTTCTAACTGCTCTTGAGTTAAGTTGTATAAAGCATAAGTTTGGTCTTTTTTATCTGTAACAGATTTTTTAAGTAAAAATCTTCCGCTTTCTTCATCTTTTTCTATTTTTGCATAATGTCCTGTAGCTACATAATCACATCCTATTTGACGAGCTTTTCTAAAGAAGTCATCAAATTTTATGTGCTTATTACAAGATATACAAGGATTAGGGGTTCTTCCATTTAAATATTCGTCTATAAATGGTTCTATAACTTTTTCCTTAAATACATCACTAAAGTTTAATACATAAAAAGGTATACCTATCTTATCAGCAACTTGTCTCGCATCTTCAACAGCTGCTAATGAACAACATCCACCTTCATTTTCTATAAGTTCATTATCATCATCTTGCCATAATTTCATAGTAACACCTATTACATCATATCCTTGCTCTTTTAAAAGATACGCTGCAACAGAGCTGTCTACTCCACCACTCATACCGATCATAACTCTTTTTTTCATAACGTCACCTTCTTTTGTTAATTACATTTATCTTACTATTATATATATTTTTATAACTTTTTAAAAGGATAATAGCATAATTTTTCAATATATAAAATATAATATCCCTTTTAAGTATTAACTTAAAAGGGATATTATATCATCTATTACTTAATAAATTACATTTCTTCCTCTTCTATATCATGGTGATGATCATGATCATCATCTATAACAACACCATCTAATTCTGGTATGTGTATATTGTGCTTTTTAGAATAATCTATTAAAGCTGATTTTATAGCTTGTTCAGCAAGTACTGAGCAGTGCATTTTAACTGGTGGTAAACCATCTAAAGCTTCAGCAACAGCTTTGTTTGTTACTGCTAATGCCTCATTTATAGTTTTACCTTTTACCATTTCTGTAGCCATTGATGAACTAGCTATTGCTGATCCACATCCAAAAGTTTTAAATTTAACGTCTTTTATAACTTTTGTATCTTCATCTATATCAAGATATATTCTCATTATATCTCCACATTTAGCGTTTCCTACTTCGCCTATTCCACTAGCATTTTCTATTTCTCCTATATTTCTTGGATTCATGAAATGATCCATAACTTTTTCACTATATTGCATGATGTTATCCTCCTTTAATTTTATATATTAAATCTTCCCGATATTATTTGTCTTTGTTTTCTTTTATAAATTTGTCATATAGAGGTGACATACTTCTTAATCTCTCTATAACTGTTGGTAATTGTTCTATTATATAATCTATGTCTTCTTCAGTTGTAAAGTCTCCTATAGATAATCTTAAAGAACCATGTGCTATTTCATGAGGTAATCCTATAGCCATTAAAACATGTGATGGATCTAATGAACCTGATGTACATGCAGAACCACTTGATGCAGCTATACCTAACATGTCTAGCATTAATAGTATTCCTTCTCCTTCTATAAATTCAAATGAGAAGTTAACATTTCCTGGTAATCTATGTTCCATACTTCCGTTAACTCTTGTGTATGGTATATTTTCAAGTATTCCATCTATTAATCTTTTTCTTAATGCAGTAAGTCTTTCTATATGGTTATCCATATTTTCTTTAGCCATTTCTGCTGCTTTTCCATATCCAACTATTGCAGGTATATTTTCAGTACCAGCTCTTCTTCTTCTTTCTTGTGCTCCACCGTGTACAAATGAATGTAACTTTGTTCCAGTTTTGATGTATAAAGCACCTATTCCTTTAGGTCCATATATCTTGTGAGAAGACATACTCATTAAGTCTATATTTAATTCTTTAACATCTATATTAATATTTCCAGCTGCTTGAACTGCATCTGTGTGGAATATTATATTATTTTTTTTAGCTATTTCACCTATTTCTTTTATAGGTTGTATAGTTCCTATTTCGTTATTTGCAAACATTATAGTTATTAATATTGTAGTGTCTTTTATAGCTTTTTCTAATTCATCTAATTTAATTCTACCTTCAGCATCAACATCTAGGTAAGTTACTTCAAATCCATGATATTTTTCTAAGTATTCGCATACATGAAGTATACCATGGTGTTCTATTTTAGATGTTATTATGTGGTTTCCTTTATGTTTATTAGAGAAAGCAACTCCTTCTATTGCCCAGTTATCACTTTCTGTTCCACCAGCTGTAAAGTATATTTCATTTGGTTTTGCATTTATAAGGTTTGCTACTTGCCCTCTAGCTTTATCTAATGCAGCTTTTGCTTCTCTTCCGAATGTATGAAAACTAGATGCATTCCCGAAATAATCTGTTAAATAAGGCATCATTTCATCTAGTACTTCTTTTTTAACAGGTGTTGTAGCTGAATAATCCATATATAATCTTCTTTTTTCCATTTTGTATTCGCTCCAATCTACTTTAATAAATTTGTTATATCACAGTCTAATTTGTTTTTGTTGTAATCATCTATCATGTCTTGAAGGTTTATAGCATTTATTACATCCTCTATTCCCTTCTTTAATTTTTCCCAAACGACTTTTGTAACGCATATATTTGAATTTTCACAAATATCCTCATCTATAACACAATCTGAAATTGATATAGGTCCTTCTAGCACTACTAAAATATCCCCTACTTTTATTTCTTCAGGTTTTTTAGCTAGCAAATATCCACCTTGTGCACCTCTTACACTTTTAACAAGTCCAGATTTCTTAAGTGATGAAAATATCTGCTCTAAATATTGTTCTGATATATTTTGTTTTTTAGCTATATATTTTAATGGAACTGGTCCATTCTCTTCATTTAGAGATAATTCAAACATAGCTTTAAGCCCATATCTACCTTTAGTTGATAGTTTCATATATTATCACCCTTTACTCAATTACAATTCATAGTAATTTACTAGGTTTTATCTTCAATATTATTTTATTATATCCTAGTAATTTTGTCAACATTAAATTCATACTAATTTACTAGGTTTTATTTTTTCACATTCACTAATTAAAATGCTTTATTTATACTATATATATACCACCTTTTTTATAGCGTAAACATATTATTTTTTTAATTTTTCTAAATATTTTTTATAAGTAAAAAAGACCGTATTTAAACAGTCTCTTTATAATTACTTTTTTTGAATAGGAAATTAAAAAATCCTCTTATTCCATTAAACATAACTATTATTACAACCAGTATTATTATTCCAGTAATAGCTCCACTTGAATCTATAAATACATCCTTTATACTTCCAACTCTTCCAGCTACTGATAGTTGTCTCATTTCATCGTAATAAGCATATAAAGCACTTATTATAAATGCTAGTGTAGCTGATATAAATACTCTTTTAGTAAATACATAAAGCATTAAACATAAAGAAATGCCAATACATGCATATATACTGAAATGAGCTAATTTTCTAACTATATAACTTTTGCTTCCATATCTTTTCAAAACATTAAATACTTTATCTTTTATACTTATTAACTTACTATCTTTTAGAGTAACCTCTTGTCTTACTTCATCAACTATTTTAACAACTTTATCTGATTGTATTTTAGATACATTACCTTCTTGGCTTGAAAAATAATACATAGTTCCCATTGCTAAAATAACTAATACTAAGCAAATTATTTTTTTCATGGTAGTATCACCTCTTTTATATTTAATGATTATACATTATATAATTATACAAGTCCAATTTTTACAAAAAATATATCCTATAATACTCACTAAATAATAAAGTTTTTTCTTAAACTTTAGTCATGTCTATATTGTTTGAATATAAAATAGGGTATCTCCCAATAAGAGGACACCCTAAGCATAATAAATACTCCATTTTCCTATTTCTTTAAATCCTAATTTTCTATATATCTTTCCTGCTTCTTCATTATCATAAAATAAACACGGAATTTTTCCTTCTTCTAATAATTCTCTGCATAACTTGCTTATACATACAGTTGCATAACCTTTATTTCTGTAATTTGGATGAGTCCCTACACCAACTATAAGTCCATATTTTTGGCTTTCTAATGTACTCTTTGCCATAGCAACAACTTGTTTATCACATGGTATATAATAACCCCTTCCAGTTTTTAGAAGATTTTTTATGTTTTCTACTGTAGTGTTTTCAAATTCTTCTATAACTTCATATAATTTTACCACTTTACCTATATTACCAAATCTAATCTTTTTTACATTTGAACTTCTCATTGTATTTTCTAAATTTTTGGTTGTAAGTAACTTACAAAAACTAACTATTCTTTTTCTATTGATATTTAAATTATTTTCAAATTTTTCTAAACATGCTGTTTTACCACTTATTTCAGTATAATCTAATTTGTCTATAAAGTTAGAAAATCTCTTTACATTAAATTTAGAATGAGAATAAAATGTTAAAAAATCTAAATATTTAACTAATACTCCTTCTATATTGCCACTTCTATCTATATCTGCCCATACACTAAAAAAACTATTATCATATCCAAATCTTTCAATATCCCCAACTATAAATAAATTAAATTCAGGTTCCTTGCTTAAATAATCAACTACCTTCTTATGATATTTTTCATCTATTTTCAAAATCATATACTTCCCCCTGATATAAAAATCAATATATATATGAAAACTACCCTTATAATATTTTTATTATCAATAGTGGTTTTTATGATAATTTTATAATTGTTAATATATCTCCTTCTTATTAACCTTTATTTTTTAAATTTTCCCAATAAGCTTTAAAAGCCATCTCATTTTTATTTTTACCTGGATTGTAATATTTTTTATCTTTTATAAGTTCTGGCATGTATTGCTGACTTACATAATTATTTTCATAATTATGAGGGTATTTATAGTCTATACCTCTACCTAGATTTTTAGCACCACTATAGTGTGCATCTTTTAAGTGGACTGGTATATCTCCAACTTCTATATTATCTAAATCATATATAGCTGATTGTATAGCAGCGTATGTAGAATTAGACTTAGGACAATTTGCTAGATATATTGTAGCTTGTGCTAAAGGCAATTGTGCTTCTGGAAACCCTAGTTGATTTGCTGCGTTGACACAAGCCTCAACTATAGTTATAGCTTGGGGTACAGCTAGTCCTACATCTTCACATGCAATACACAAAAGCCTCCTAGTTATACTATTTAAGTCTCCTGCCTTTATAAGCCTTGCTAGATAATGTATAGATGCATCTATATCAGAACCTCTTATAGACTTATGAAATGCAGACAATATTGAGTAGCTATCATCTCCTTTATTGTCATAATTAAGTATCTTAACAGAAGAACATTCTATTGTATTATCTAGAGTTATGTTAATTTCATCAGAATTACTATCAATGCTAACATTAAATACAAGTTCTAATTTGTTTAAAGCACTTCTCATATCACCATTGCAAGTTTCTGCTATATATCTTATAGCCTTTTCTTCAACTTTTATTGTTTTGCTTTTATAGAGATTTCTTAATTTTTCTATTGAATTCATAAGGCCTATAAATATATCTTGTGAATTTATTTGTTTAAACTCAAATACTGAACATCTACTAAGTATTGCTTTATATATAGCAAAGTATGGGTTATCTGCTGTACTTGCTATTAAAGTTACTGATCCTTCCTCTATAACTTCTAGTAATGATTGTTGTTGTTTTTTATTTAGAGCTTGTATCTCATCTAACATTAAAATTATACCATTATAAGAAAATAGGTCTCTTTTAGTGGCCTCTATTACTTCTTTTATTTCTTTGATACCGCAGTTTACAGCATTTAGTTTTATATACTTTTTTCCTGTTGCGTTTGCTATTATGTTTGCTAAGGTAGTTTTACCTGTTCCTGGAGGGCCATATAAAATCATATTTGGTATAGTTTTATTTTGTATTAATTTATTTAATATTTTCCCTTTTCCTATTATGTGAGATTGCCCCACCATATCATCTATACTTTGAGGTCTAAATCTATCTGCTAACGGTTGCATATTACCTCCTAATATACTTGTATTAAATAAAGGTACCTATAAACATTTATAGATACCTTTTATTATTAGTAATTTGATTTTAATTTCTTTAATTCTTCCATAAGCTTGTCATTAAGTATTTTTATATGTGTCCCCTTCATACCTAACGATCTAGATTCTATTACTCCAGCACTTTCAAATTTTCTAAGTGCATTTACTATAACTGATCTTGTTATACCAACTCTATCAGCTATTTTACTAGCTACTAATAAACCTTCTTTGCCATCTAATTCTTCAAATATATGCTCTACAGCTTCAAGTTCTGAATAAGATAAAGTGCCTATAGCCATTTGTACTACCGCTTTCTTTCTCATTTCAACTTCTAATTCTTCACCTATAGCTCTTAATATTTCAAGACCTACAACTGTTGCACTATACTCTGCTATAACTAGATCATCATCATTAAACTCTTTATCATACCTCGATATAAGTAGTGTACCTAATCTTTGTCCACTTCCTAATATAGGAACTATTGTATTATATTTTTGTGCTCTTTCTGCTTCTAGAGGGAAGAACTCTAATAATTTTTCTCCTGTTAAGTTCTCTAATGTATCAGATACTTTTAGCATATTTTTAGTATACTCTTCTGGGAATTTTTTTTGTCTTGTCCCCTCTTCTTCTACTACCGAACTATCTTTTTCATCATTTAGGAATAAGCCTAATACTTTACCTTTAGAGCTTAGTATGTATATATTTGCACTTAACACCTCACCTAATGCTCCAGCTAATAAGTCAAAAGAAACATTACTGCCACCACTTGTTTGTAACGTTTTATTTATCCTTCTAGTTTTTTGTAATACTTCACTCGCCATTATAATTCATCTCCTCATGAAAATCAGCCTTTTCAGCTTTTCCCTATTCATCTATCTAAATTTTTATTCTTAATACGCATTATGCAATAGAATATTATCACAAAATCAAACCTTTTTCAATATAATAGGCCTTATTTTTCTAATTTTCGCTATTTTCATTCACTGGTTTTATATTATCGTTTTCTTTATTATTTAAATTCTTACAATCTTTATTAGAACATACAACTTTAGTTTCACCCTTTGTGACCTTTTCTACCATATATGACCCACATTCTGAACATAATTCTCCTGTTGGTTTATTCCATGCTACAAAGTCACACTCTGGATACCTAGAACAACCATAAAATGCTTTCCCTCTTTTAGATTTTCTAAGAATGATATCTCCTTCATGACACTTAGGACATTTTACGCCTATTTTATTAACTAGTGGTTTTGTCGTTTTACATTCCGGATAGTTTTTACATGCTATAAACTTTCCAAATCTACCGTATTTTATAAACATCTTTTCTCCACAGTTTTCACATACTTCATCTGTTTCCTCATCCATGTTTATTTTTTCTATACTTTCTTTAGCTATTTCTATAGCTTCTTTTAGTGGTTCATATGATTCTCTAACTACATCTTTCCACTTCATATGACCTTCTTCTATTTCATCTAGCTTACTCTCCATTTGAGCAGTAAAATCAGCATCTATAAACTTTTGGAAGTTTTTTTCTAGTATATCTGTGACTATTATCCCTAATTCTGTAGGATGTAAACTTGTACCTTGTTTTTCAACATATTCTCTATTTAGTATAGTTGCTATAGTAGGCGCATATGTACTTGGTCTACCTATACCTAACTCTTCTAGAGTCTTTACTAAACTTGCCTCTGTAAATCTAGCAGGTGGCTGAGTAAAGTGTTGAGTTGGTATTATATCTTCTATATCTAATATGTCACCTTCATTTATAGTTGGTAATATTTTATCTTCTCTGTCAGTAAAATTATATATTTTTGTATATCCATCAAATTTTAATTTTGATCCTGTAGCTTTAAATATATAATCATCTATCTTACACTCTACATTTAATATATCAAATACAGAGTCTTCCATTTGACTTGCAACAAATCTTCTCCATATTAAGTTATATAACTTAAATTGATCTTTAGTAAGATATTCTTTTATACTATTTGGAGTCTTTTCTACATATGTAGGTCTTATAGCTTCATGTGCATCCTGAACTTTTTTACTTTCTTTTTTATCTTTCTTGTCTTCTACATTTTTATAGTAGTTTTCTCCTATTTCACCTAGGATATAATCCTTAGCCTTTTCTTTAGCTTCTTCTGATATTCTCTTAGAATCTGTTCTTATATATGATATAAGACCGACAGTTTCTTTTTCTATATCTATACCTTCATACAACTCTTGTGCTATACTCATAGTTTTTTTAGTTGTAAAAGATAGTTTATTTGCAGCTTCTTGTTGAAGCATACTAGTAGTAAATGGCTTTGGCGCTGATTTTCTTCTACTCTTAGATTCTATTGATACTACATTCAATTTCTTACCTTTTATATCATCTAAGATGTTATTTATCATCTCTTCATTTTCAATTTCTATCTTCTCATTTTTCTTTGAATGAAATTTTAAATTAATATCTTCATTTTTTTCTGTTTTTGCATTTAGCTCTAATGTCCAATATTCTTTTGGTATAAATGCATTTATTTCTTTTTCTCTGTCGCATATTAATTTTGTCGTTACTGATTGAACTCTACCTGCACTAAGACCTTTTCTTATTTTTTGCCAAAGTATTGGGCTTATTTGATAACCCAAAAGCCTATCTAAAACCCTTCTAGCTTGTTGTGCATCTACTAGACTTAAGTCAATATTTCTAGGACTCTTTATAGCTTTTTTTATTGCATCTTTAGTTATCTCATTAAATTCTATTCTACACTGTTCATTTTCATCTAGATTTAATATATGAGCTAAATGCCAAGATATAGCTTCACCCTCTCTATCAGGGTCGGTTGCTAAATATACTTTCTTAGATTTTTTAGCTTCCTTTTTAAGTTCCTTTATTACGTCGCCTTTTCCTCTTATATTTATATATTGAGGATCAAAGTCATTTTCTATATCTACACCTAATTTACTTTTAGGTAAATCTCTTACATGACCGACCGAAGCTTTTACTGTATAATGGCTCTTCCCTAAAAATTTCTCTATCGTTTTAGCTTTAGCAGGCGACTCAACGATGACTAATGTTTTGGCCATAACCACACACCCCCACTTTTTATGTTATTTATGAATTTAAAATATATCTATTATTATTAATCTGTACTAAAATATCTCTTAATACTAATTCATTTAAAATTATGTTTACATATTTTATATCCATTCTAGTATTATCACAAATTTCATCTATATGCAAGGTTCCTTTATTTTTTATAGTATCTATTATAATACGAGATTTCTTATCTAAATTAATATTATCATACTTTTTTAAATTTTCTTGATTTTTATTATTAATAATTTTATATTCTTCTAAAATATCTTCTATACTGCATACCAACTTTGCACCTTCTTTAATTATTTTATGGCATCCTTCACTCATGGCAGAATGTATACTTCCTGGTATAGAAAATACTTCCCTTCCTTGTTCTAATGCAAAATCTGCAGTTATTAGTGCTCCACTTTTTATGGCAGCTTCAACCACTATAACTCCATCACTTATTCCACTTATAATTCTATTTCGCTGTACATAATTACTTGGATAGACTTTAGAATCTATACCATATTCAGATATTATAAGTCCATCATTTTCTAGTATTTCTTTACTCAAATATAAATTTTTTCTTGGTAAAATATTATCCACAGATGAACCTATTACAGCAACCGTTTTTCCACCACCTTTTATACAGCCCATATGCGAGTATGAGTCTATACC
>NZ_JBCIUO010000007.1:0-141585 GCF_039031195.1 Romboutsia sp. MSSM.1001216sp_RTP31141st1_G3_RTP31141_220114
ACATTAGGTATTGAGTATGTTAATTCTACCGCTCTTATTCCGCCATTTACACAAGCATTTATATATCCTTTAGCTTCCTTATGGTCTTTTGCTCTAATTACTGCTACTATTCCTTCTTTTTTTATACTTTCTAGCATAATATCCCCCTATACTCCTGAGTATGCTGAAAATGCTCCATCTACTGGTATAACAACACCATTTACAAATCCTGATGCATCTTCACTTACTAGATATAATAATGTACCTATTAATTCTTGGGCTTCTCCAAATCTTCCCATTGGTGTGCTATTTAATATCTTGTTGCTTCTTTCTGTTGGTGTTCCATCTTCATTGAATAATAACTTTTCATTTTGTGCTGTTACAAAGAAACCTGGTGCTATAGCATTTACTCTTACTCCTACTTTAGACATGTGTACAGCTAACCATTGAGTAAAGTTACTTACTGCAGCCTTTGCCCCTGAGTATGCTGGTATTTTTGTAAGCGGTGTATATGCATTCATTGAAGATATGTTTATTATTGTACATCCTTCTCTGTTTATCATATCTTTACTAAATTCTTGAGATGGAAGTAATGTTCCTAAGAAGTTTAAGTTAAATACAAATTCTACTCCTTTTGGATCTAAGTCAAAGAATGTTGTTAATTCTTCATTATTTAAATCTTCTTCAAATAAGTATTCTTTAGTTGTTGTTCCCTTTGGATGATTTCCTCCAGCTCCATTTATTAATATATCGCATGGTCCTAATTTTTCTAAAATTATATCATGAGCTCTTTTTAAACTCTCTTTATCTAATACGTTAGCTTCTATTCCTATGGCACATCCACCATTATCTATTATTTCCTTAGCTTTAGCTTCACAAGCTTCTTTTCCAAGTGCAAGTATAGCTACTTTAGCTCCACATTTAGCTAAAGCTTCAACCATAGCTCCGCAAAGTACTCCTGTTCCACCTGTTACTACAACTACTTTATCTTTTAGATCAACATTAAATGGTAATTTCATGTTATTGCCTCCCCTTTAGTCTTCTATACTTGTATACTAGCATATCCTCTCCAGGAAAACAATATCTTTTTCATTTTTTTATAAAATATTTTATATTCCGTTTATTTTCTACATAAAATAATTATTTTTTACTAAATTTATTTAGTTTACATTACAATTAATATAATTTAACATTTACTTAGTAGGTTTTAGTTCATAAAAAAATTCTCTTCACCTAAGCGACGTGTCGGCGAAATGCTTCATGTCCCCAACGACTTCGTCCGTTGCTCAAAATGTCATTTTTTAAGCCACTGTGTGGGCGAATCCATTTACATTTTCAAGCCTATTGAAATATCTTATTTTATAAGTTATGAACAGTTTTATACTTGATATAATTTCCTTATATGTAAAAAAATAAGCATCTGTAATTACAGATACTTATTTAAAATAAATACTTACATCATCATTGTCTTTTATCAATGTTCTCCATTCTTTAGCTGGTAATACTATATGTTTTTGTATATAATCATCTATCTTATCTACTTCTTTGTTTTTTATTATGTTTAGCATTTCTTCATGTTGACTTATTATTTTATTTCTATTAGTTTTCATTTCAGATAATAATCTCATTCTATTATAATGAGTACTTATATTCATTATACTATCCCATATGTTTATTTTATTACATCCTAAAAATATTAACCTATGAAATTTTTTATCTAAATTATGAAACTCTATTTCTTTTCCTTCTATATCACATAATAACTTTTGTGCAAATAGATTTTTTTCTAATTCTATAAATAAATCCTCTGGAAAATATTCGCAAGCTTCTTTTAAAACTTCTTTTTCTATAGTAGATCTCATAAATATAGCTTCGTCTATTATTTTACTATCCATTAAAGAAACATAAGTACCTGATTGCGGCTTAACCTCTATCAAGTGCTCATTTTTTAATTTCATTAAAACTTCTCTAATAGGTGTTCTTGATATATTTAGTTTTTCTGATAAGTCAGACTCGCTAAGTAGTTCTCCTGGCTTTAGTTCTAAAGACATTATATTGTCTTTTAAAATTCTATATGCATATTCTTTACCTGTTTCTTTGTATTTCTTTTCGTAAAGTATCATTATTTCCTCCAATTGGTTACTTTTTATTAGTGTTGTATATTAGTATATTAGTAAATTCACAATATAAATCAAAAAACTCTAAGATTATAAAATAAAATTTTACCATAATTATTGATTATTGACAAAAATAAAATAATTCCTCACTTTTATTGTAACAACTATGTGGTGATAATACTATATAATTCTTTATAAATTATAAATAAATTTTACTTTCGTAGAATTTTAGCTAAAAATTCTACGAAAATAAAATTAATATATTATATATAATTAATACTTAGTTAATTTTTTAATTATATATAATAAAATTTTAATATATGTCTATCTTACAGAAGTATATATATCAGAAAACTCTATATCTATATTCTCTACATATTTATTATATTTAAATGCATTCTGGCTTACATAGTTTTCTTCACATAACCTTATTGGTATAACTATCTTAAACTCACTTCCTACCTTTTCTTCACTATCTACTTTTATAGTACCTCCATGTAAATCCACTAAAGATTTAACTATTGATAAACCTATTCCACTTCCTTCGCTAGGTTTTGTTATTCTATTATTTACTTGCTTAAATAGAGTAAATACCTCTTCTAATTTATCTTTTGGTATACCTATTCCACTATCTTTAATACTCATATTTAAATTTTTATCATCTATATCTAATTTTACGTATATAATTCCATTTTCTGTATTATATTTTATTGCATTAGATAGTAAGTTTAATATAATCCTATCCATTTTTTCTAAGTCAAACGCCATTATTTTTTCTTCTACATTTGTATCAAAGATTAATTTTATCCCCTCTTCTTTTGCATAGCTTTGTACAGAGTCACATATATTTTCTATAAACTCTACTATATTATAATTTTGCGGATTATATTCTAAGCAGCCTGCATTTAGCCTTGTACTGTCAATTAAATTATTTACCATTTTTAATAACCTATAGCTATTTTGTCTTATTATATTTGTATATTTTTTATATTCTTCATCATGGTTATTTCGTTTTGTAATAGCTTCCATTAACTGTATAGAACTAAATATAAGATTTAATGGTGTCTTAAATTCATGAGATAAATTAGCAAAAAATTCCATTCTAAGGCTTTCAAATTCAAGCTCTGCCTCTTTTCTATGAGATATATCTCGAGATATTCCAAGCACCCCAGATACAACTTTATTGCTATCTAACATTGGTACCTTTACTGTTTCAAAATATCTAACTCTTCCATCATCTGATATAGATGAATTATTAGATATAAGCTTACTTTTAGTTTTCATTATATTTTTTTCTTCTATCTCATATTTCTTTATTTTATCATGAGGTGTATTTATATCTTTTTCAGTTTTTCCTATGATATCTTCTTTAGTCATATTTCTATTTTCTGCAAATACTTTATTACAATGTCTAAATACTCCATGTTTGTCTTTTAAAAATATACTATCTGGAATATTATCACTAATTAAATTTAACATTTTAATAGCTGACAATTGATTATTATATTCAATATTTTCTATAACCTCTAAGCATATTCCTATGGTTCCTAATATTTCTTTATTTTCATTTTTTATAAGTTTTATAAATCCATTATAAAATTTTCCATCATAAGAAAATAGCCCATATTTAGATTCTTTACTTTGTTTAATAATATATTCTTCTCCTTTTGAGAATAATTTTGCTATTTCCTCTGGATATATCTCTTCATCTGTTTTTCCTATCATATTTTCAGTTGTTGTATATTTACCTTCTGTTATTTCTTTATTTGTATATACATACCTGCCATCTCTATCTTTTAGCCATATAACTCCACCTAATGCATTCATAAGTTCTTTTATATTTTTATCTATATCAATTTTTCTTTTAAACCATATTAAATATCTATTTTCTGATATTTTTATTATCTCTATTTCATAAAATGACTTTATATCTTTTATATATATTTTTTTAATTTTGTCTTCTATATGCCTATCTATTTCTAGAAAAGCTTCTTTGTATCCTATATTGTCAATACTATAAATATTTCCTTTAATTATCTTATCCCCTATTAATTCATTAAATCTTTTATTTATATCTATTACTTTAATTTTGTTTATTTCATCCATCTCTATATATACATATGGTATAGGGATGTAAGAAATCATTTTCAAGTATTCTTCTTTATTTAACATAATTTCCTCCCCCGTTAGACATTATCCTATGATAGATTATAGTATATTTTAAATTAAAATGGTATTTTTATATTTTTTTTGTTTAAAATTTCTAAATAGTGTGTATATATAAAATATAATAATTTCAAATTATTTTAATATAAATTAGGAGGATATAATTATGATAAGAGTTTGTTCAGCATGTTCTGGAATGAGTATAGATGATTTAAGAGAGGCTTTACTAGGTAGAGAAATAGAAAATGAATGTATAGGTGAATGTGGTGCTGAGTTTACAGCATACGTAGGAGATGAACTAATAACAGCATCTTCATTTGACGATTTTGTTAATCAAGCTAAAGAAGTAAAATAGTTTACAAAACCTCTAAAAAATAAATTTCCCTTTAATAAAAAAAGCTATCTTGTTTATAGATAGCTTTTTTGTAATTTAAAATAAATTTCTAAATAACTTTTATTATTTGAAGTAGCTTTCAAATACATCTTCTTTTTCTTTATCTTCTACATTTAAATTTATATATTTTATATTTTTCATTCCGCAAACTTCTAATGTTCCTTTTATTATTACTGTTTCTATTGGGTTATTTAATTTATCTTTTAAATAGCTTGTGTTTGATTCTGATGTAGTTATAACCATACCTGATTTTATATTAGTTAAAAGTCCCTTTGTTTTATTATCTTCTTCACTAAATGCAAAGTTTTTTATAAATACCTTATCAAAAAAACCTTTTAGTATTGCAGGTACATTGTTAAACCAAACTGGAAAAACTAGAATTATCTCATCACTATTTCTTATACTTTGTTGATATTTTTTAACTAATTCATCATCAGTCTTACCTTCATTATATAACTTCTCTTCTTTTTCAGTCATTACAGGATTGAAGTTATCTTTGTACAAATCTATTATTTCATATTCTGCTCTATTTTCAATCAGCTTTTTTGATAATTTTTCTACGATTTTTTTACTAAAAGATTTTTCACTTGGACTTGCTACTATTATTGTAGTTTTCATAAAATACATCCTTTCTTTCTTTATATGTACTTAGTATAAATAATATATTAATTTTATATTCATACAATATAAATATGTAGATACTAAATACATAAAAAAATAGAGCGAAAGATTTTTTTAATCTTACACTCTATTTTTTAATAATTTATTTTATTGCATTTATACATTCATTAACTATAGACTTGTCTATACCGCCTACTTGTATAAGTTTTGTAGCATTTTTTATTACTGACTTATCACTGTTGTTATGAACTAATACAACAGGATAATTCTTAGCAAGTGGAGATACTGTTAAGGCATCTACTAATGTATATCCTTTAGATATATAAAACTCATTAGCATTAGGATAAAACTTTTCTACAACTAGCTTATTAGTAGCAAATCTATCACTTCCTCCAAGTCTAGTTGCATTTGTTTTATTTACTATATTATCACTCATTGATATACTAGATCCTATAACATAAGTACTTTTGTTATTAGTGTTAAATGGTATGTCTTTTCCATTTGTTAATATTATTGGTACTCCATCACGACTTGCAATTGGAGATACACTCATAGCATCTGGTTCTCCTTTATATCCATTTACTAAAAATACTTTATCTATATTTGGATTTATTTTTTTTATTTCATCTGCAACTTTATAACTTGTTTCTTCTCTGCTATTTCCAGAAAGTCTTATAACTTCTTTTCCTTGTGATTTTAAATCACTTTCTATTTTTGGTGATATAACACTTTTTCCACCTATTAAATATACTTTATTAACTCCATTTAATCTTTCTGTTGTTTCATTTGGTATAGAATCTACTTTTGTTAAAAGTATTGGTGATTTAGTTATTCCTGATAATCCACTTGCACTAAGTCCATCTGCTAATGTTTTATCTCCATTAACAAGTATTGCACTAGTATAGTTTTGGTTATCAGATATCATAGCTGCTGTCTCATATCTATCATTTCCCATTATAGTTTCTAGTATTACTTTATCCTTTTGATTATTTATAATATTTACATCATTTTTGTTTACATATCCTTTAAATGTATAGTCATAACTTCCTGGTATAGGATTAGCTACATTAGATGGAGTTATTCTATCAGGATTTATCTCAATATTTGAGTTTCTATCATCAGATATTAAAACTACTTCACCTTTATCTGATGTATATAATCTATTTCCACTTTTATCATTTATATTTGATGACTTATTAAGCATTCCTATTTTATATCTATTATAGTCATCTCCTAAACCTCTAGATGATAATTCTACATCCATTTCATTCATATAACTTGATGCTTTTTCTGACCAATATGGATCTGATGCATATCTAACATTACATCCAATTTCTTTATTTCCAAGATTATTACCATTATATTTCCAACTATTTGGATTTAAATATTCATTTGACATCCATTCTTTTGCAAACTCATTTATACAATTTTCTATGCTTTTAAAATAATTTGCATTATTTGGATTGCTATCCTTTGCATTTATTCCAAATATATTATTTTTTTGTTTAGCTAAAGTAGACGTTCCCTTAGCTGATTCATTCATAGCTATTCCAACCATAACTGATGCATTTACTCCATATTTATTTTGAGCTTTTATAAAATATTTTCCTGTATTTCTAAGAACACTGTCACTTGGTGTTTTAGCTTTAAAATACTCATTTATATCATTAGCATCATATGAACTTTTACTTCTACCTGGTAAATATTGATAGTAGTTATAGTATGGTTCATTAGTATTTACTGCATTGTTATGATTATTTTCTTTTGCATCGCTTATAAGTTTGTTTATATCATCATAAAAATAATTTCCATCATAGCTATAATACTTTACTTCATTTTTCATAAATGAAGGTGCTTGTCCTATTGTTCTATAAGTTCCTGTATTTCCTTGTACATTTGAACTTATATAATGACTTAGTTTTCCATTTACATTTTTGTAGTAACTTAAGTTTTGAGCTTGATTTATAGGAAGTACTACTATATTTGTACCTTTATCATCTTGCTTTTTAATCCATCCGCTAAATCCAGCAACTTCTATCTTTGCCATAGTTTCAGTTTCTTCTATAACTGGCACATCCTCTATATATCCATGATTTATATATGTGTATTCATTAGTGTCGTTTGCATTTTTATACAACTTTGCAGTATAGTTTATAGAACTTTCAGATATACCATCTCCTAATTTTACAATACGGCCTATAGAATTTGTACTATATACTACTAAACCTTCTTTATTTATAACTGATGGTATTATATTTTCATCACTATACTCATTTTGTATATTTTTTGCTATATTTACAGCTTCATCATAAGTATTAGCTTCTTTATAAAATATATATTTTCCATCTTGGCTAGCTAGTGCTACTTCATAGTTTGAATTTGTTTTGGTTTTTAGATATTTGAAATTATTAAGTTCTTCTATATCTTGTTTGACTTCTGTAGGCATCTCTGACATGTAATTAGATATGCTATGTGATTTTGGCATTGGTTTTGTATATGTTTCATATTCATTAGAGTTAGCATAAGAAACATTTCCCAACATTAAGCCACTTATAGCTAATGATAAATATACACTTTTCTTTAATTTCATATATTTTCCCCCTATTTTTGTATATATATCAAATTATAACATATATGTTTTATATTCTCAAAGTAAGTTCATAATATTATAAAATAAAACACTTAGCATAATATTATGCTAAGTGTTTTTTCTATTTACCCTTATGATTTATTTCTTTTACTTGAATTAATTCAAATTCTTTATTTTTTATATTTATATCAAAAGCTTGCCCAAATCCTTTTACTAATCTTCCATTTTTTATATTTAACTTAAATATATCAAAGTCTAAAGTTTTTAATACCATCATCATAGATGGGTCATGTACTTCATCAAACTTATTGTATATAGCCTCATCTGCATTTTCTAATTTAGTAGCTTCACATTCAAATGACACTCTTTTTCTTGCAAATATAGTTTTTGAATCTTTTTCATCTTCTATTATCATAACTGAACAATTTTTATCATTTGTTAAATTATAATAATGACTTGCTGCTTTACTTAAATATAAATATATATCTTTATCTATCATAACAAATGGTGCATAACTTATTTCTGGTAATTTATTTTCATTTAATGAACTTATCATTAAGCTTTTTTGATTGTTTATTATATTTTCCATATTAATTGTCTCCTGTCTATAACTTTACGTTAAGTATTCTTTCTATTATATATACACACCCTCTAAAACCTATATATGGAGTGTATGGATATATATTTACTTTATTTAAGTTTGGATTACTAACTTGTAATTTCATCTTAGCGTTACTTTTCATGTCTAAACTTGGTCCATCACCAAATAATCCTAGAAGTTGTGTATTTTTTAGATATTTCATTCTATCCAATTCACTTCCTGTAGAAACTAAATCTTCTTCACTGTCTATTTTATGTAGCACTTCTTTTCTATCTACACATAAATTTAATTCACTAAGCATATCACTTATTCCTAGTACAGTATCATAATCTCCAAATAGTGCACATTTTTTAATTTCTTTGTAGAAGAAGAACTTACGCTTTACACTAAACATGTTATTTTTAACAAAGCTTATTTCTTTATTGTATAATTCTTTGTTTAGCTCATACCCTTCTATTTCATTTACTGCTTCTATAAATTCCATAGTATTTTTAAGACCATATAAACTTTTATATACATATGGTATATTGTACTTTTCTTTCATATATTTAGCAGCTTTTAATCCTTCTTTTCTAACTACTACATTAAGAGATGCTTTCGCTGCGTTTTCTATGTCTTCTATAGAAGTATCACAAGTAAACATTGTATTTAAGTCTTTATTAAATAGCTCTTTCATAATTCTTTTTAATTCATAGCTATCACTTAAGAAGTTGTATTTATCTATGTTATATCCTATAATGTTGTACTTATTTATATCTTTAGTGTTGTCTTTAGTTATTTCTTTTACTAATAATTCTAATATATTTTCAACACCTATGTTGTAGTCGTCCTTAAGCCCACCTGTAGTTATAGGTATTAATTTTGCTTTTACTTTATCTTTAAGTACTCTACATACACTTTTAATATCTGCACCTATTATAGATGATATAGATGATGCCATTACAAATATGTATTTAGGCTTTATATTTTCATCTAATTCTATTATTGCATTTTCAATTCTATCGTACTTTCCAAATGTAACATCACTTTGATCCATATGAGTTGAATATATTTTTGCTCTTTCTTCTCCATTTAAGCTTCCTATTGCCTCTATTGAATAGTGTGTTGTTCCTGCTGGTCCAAATTCTATAATACATGCATTATTTATTGATGACAGTGTCCATATTGTTCCCATTCTATCATTTGCTACGGGGAAATATTTACATACCTGCATACATCATTCCTCCCATTTTGCTAGTTTCTAATTCATATAGCTTTATTAAGTCTTTCATCATATCTATAGGTAGTTCATATCCTATTTTTTGTGCATGAGAGTCTAGTGTTATTTGCATTAACCCTTTTTCTCTAAGTATTATAGGGCTTTCGTGACCTATATATACATCTGCTCCTATTGTTTCATATAAATGTCTAAGTGGTGCTATATTTGCTATTCTACTTATGTATGGGTTATATCCTTTTTTAGATATATTTTCCTTGTACTTTATATCTTGTTCATATAACTCTCTAATTTGTACAAACACTGGTATCATACCTAAATCACTTAAAAAGTCTACAGTTTCAAAAGCCATCATAGGTGTATTTCCATATATAAGTTTTTTTCCTTTTAAAATATCACTACACTTTCTAAAAAGCTCATCATATTCATTTATCTTATCTTCTAATTTATTTAATAAATCTACATTTAATAATTCTTCTAATCTCTTGTAGTTTTTATATATTGTACTTTTATCCATATGCTTATCAAAGTATATATAGTCTATATCAAACTTTTTCTTCATAGCTTTAGCCAAATCTAGTGCTATCATATCTGTTACTATATTTACTTTTGATTTTGATGCATTTTTTATAGCATCTATATCGCACTTTGATGGTATCACAGTATTAATGCTAACTCCTTCGCTTTTAAGAAGTTTCACAAGTTCTGTAGATTCAACATTTTCTTGCCTATGTCCTAGTATGTTAATTCCTTCTTTTTCTTTTGATTTTTTCATACAAGTACTTAGTGCTTTTAAGCTTCTAGACATTCCTGGTATATGAGAGTTGCACTTAAAATGTTCTGTGTTTACTACAAATATAGGTATATCAACTTCACCATCTAAGCTATACTCTATTGAAGAATAATCTTCTCCTATAAGCTCTGGTACACAAGTTGTTACTATCATTATGGCATCAGGTTCTTCTATTTCTATTATTTGTTTTATAGCTTCTTCTACCTTCTTTTGCCCACCAAATACTATATCTTTGTCTTTTAAAACTACTGAATAGACACTATCATTTCCTTTTTGTCTATGATATGCAAAGTTTTTAGTGTAGTAAGTACATTCACTAGTTCCTACTACAACTAGTGGCATATTTTTTATATAACTTGCAGTAAGGGCTACCCCAAATAATGGACAATGTGTCCCTGGAAATATTGCATGAGATAAACTTTTTATATCTTTATCTTCATTTATTTCATCTAATCTATTTAAAATATCTAAAGTATACATACTTCTCCTCTTATTATGTGAATTTTGATTTTGACTCTTTCTTATATTTATTGACTTATTTAATCATTAGCTTTAAGACACTAGTCTTTGTGCCTTTATAGTTTTTATAGGGTGTATTCTAGGTTTATTACTTTGTGGATCATTATCTATATCACACTCTATTTTATAAACTTTTTTTATAACATCCTTATTTACAACATCATTTGGTCTACCATCACTTATAATTTGACCATCTTTCATAATTATAAGCCTATCGCTATACTTACTAGCTTGATTTAACTCATGTAGTACCATTACTATTGTTATTTTAAACTTTTCATTTATTTCTCTAACTAACTCCATAAGCTCTAGTTGATATGATATATCTAAATATGTAGTAGGCTCATCAAGAAGTAATATATCGGGCTTTTGACATAGCGCTTGTGCAATATACGCCCTTTGTCTTTCGCCTCCAGATAATGCCCCTATTGGAGTCTTTTTATATTTACTAAGCCCTGTATTTTCTATTGCCCAATCTACTATTTCTTTGTCACTATTTGTCTTAGTTTCAAACCATTTTTTGTGAGGGATTCTTCCAAAATAAACAAGTTCTTCAACTGTTAAATCCATAGGTGCATTGTTGTGTTGAGATAATAAGCACACCTTTTGAGCTATTAATTTTCCCTTTAAGTCTTTTATTCTTTTTCCTTCTAAAAAAACTTCTCCACTTAAAGGTTTTATCATCCTAGATAAACTCTTTAATAAAGTTGATTTTCCACATCCATTTGGACCTATTATGGATACAACTTCTCCTTTATTTATTTCTAAGTTTAAATTCTCTATTATAACTTTATCTTCATATCCAACTTTTAAATTACTAGCACTTATCATTAATAATCTCCTCTCTTTCTTAGTAAGTATAAGAAAAACGGACCTCCAACTATAGACATAATAACTCCAACTGGTATTTCTATAGCTCCACCTATGGTTCTTCCTAAAGTATCTGCAACTAATAATACTATACTCCCTAGTACCATACTAAAAGGTATAGTGTATTTATGATCACTTCCCATAATCATTCTAGATATATGAGGAACAATAAGTCCAACAAAGCTTATAACTCCTACAACTGATGTTGATATAGCAGCTAAAAATACTGCTACACCTGAAATTAATAGTCTAGTTAAGTTAACATTAAATCCAAGATTTGTTGCTGCTTCATCTCCAAGTTGTAAAACATTTGCACTTCTTATAAGAAGTAGTGATACTATAAGTGCTATTATAGAATATCCAAATAACATATTAACATCTACCCAAGTTTTAGTAGCTAAGCTTCCATTTAACCAAAGCATAGCACTTTGTATCCTATCACTATACATTGTTGATAAAAATGATATAACTCCTCCTAATATAGTATTTACAGCAACCCCTGCTAATACTATTCTTCCTGGCTTTATTCCATTTTTATAAGCCATTAAAAATACTAATATACATGCTATAGCCCCACCTACAAATGCAACTATAGGTAGTATATTCGTATACTTTGGAGCTAATAAAAGTATTATAATAGCAGCTACACTAGCACCTGTTGATACTCCTGTTATACCAGGGTCTGCTAGTGGATTTTTCATAACTGATTGAAGTAATATTCCTGCTACTGCTAAGTTTGCTCCAACTAATGCTGCTAGTATATTTCTTGGTAACCTCATCTTATAGACAATAGTAGTTACTACTTTATTATCATCATTTATAAGAGCTTTAATTATTTCATTAAAACTTAAATCTACACTACCTATAGTAGAAAGCAGTACTAAAAGTACTGCTAACATTATAAAACTTATACCTATAGTTAAATATTTTTTATTTAGCTTCATACCTAGTTACCGTAAAGTACATTCCCTAAAGTTTTTATAGCTTCTTTTACTTGTAGGTTTGCAGATACGTTAAATATAGCAGGGTCTAAATCTATCACTTTTCCATTTTTATATGCATCTAACTCTTTGTATGCTGGATTTTTATCAAAAGCATCATCAAAAGCTTTTTTAGTTTCTTCTATATTTCCATGTGCAAATCTAAGTATATAATCAGGATTTTCTTTTATTATTTGCTCTAAACTAAATTGAACATAAGGTGAACTCATATCTCCCTCTAATTTATTAGTTATATTTTCTGCTCCCACAGTTTTTGCTAAATCCCCTAAATAAGAAGTTTCTGTGGCTAACATGAAGTTTTCTCCTCCACCAAATATTATTGCTACTGTCGGTGCTTTTTCACTTTTATTAGCTGTAGCTTCTTTTTCAACTTCTTTTAATTCGTTTATTACTTTAGTCGCTTCTTCTTCTTTATTTATTTCTTTTCCCAGCTCTTCAATACTTTTTACAAATTCTGTATATGTTCCTGTATTAAAGTAGAAAGTATTTAAATCATACTCTTTCATACTATCTTTTACATTTTCTTTAAACATACTATCCATTATAAATACATCAGGCTCTAGAGATGCTACTATTTCTAAATCAGGATTCATTGCTTGACCTACTTCTGGTAATCCTTTAAACTTTTCTGGTATTTCCATTTTAGTTGTAGGTATTCCTATAACATTTGCATCTAATTTATCTAATACTTGTGTAGCTGAAACTGTCGCAGCTACTACGTCTAATTCCTCAACTTGAGCACCTTTAACGGCTGTATCACTTTCTTTTTCACTTTGACTACTATTATTAGTACACCCTGTTATAAATAATGCTGATACTAAAAATACTGATGCTAATTTTCTAAATTTCATAATATTTCCTCCATTTTGTTTTAATTTTATATTTAATGTGTTTATTTTTATATAATTTTTATAAGCTAAATTGCTGTTTTACAGGCTAGTTATTCACTAACTATTTTTCTAGCCAAATTCATATATATACTTGCCATCTCGCTCTCTTTATCTTTTTCTATAACTGTTTTCCCATCATTTTCAGATATTTGAACTATTTGATTTCTAGGTATATAGTGAAAAACATTACTATTTATTTCATTACATAAATTTTCTACTAATTCAACTTCACCATCTACATTTTTGGCATTTAATATAATACCTTTTAATGATGCATATCCTCTACTTTTAAATTGATTAACTGCTGTAGATATATTACTCGCTGCATACATAGACATCATCTCACCAGATGTTACTATATAAACATCCTTAGCGTATCCATTTCTTATTGGCATTGAAAATCCTCCACATACAACATCTCCAAGTACGTCGTATATGACTATATCTGGCTTATAAACTTCAAAAGCCTCTAATTCTTCTAACTTTTCAAAAGCTGCTATTATACCTCTACCAGCACATCCAACACCAGGAGTTGGTCCTCCAGCTTCAACACAAAGCACTCCATTATATCCTTCAAATACAATATCTTTAAGGTCTATATCGTCACCTTTTTCATTCATTACATCTAATACTGTAGGTATAAACTTTCCTTTCATTAGATTTTTAGTTGAATCTGCTTTTGGGTCACACCCTATTTGCATTACCTTATATCCTAATTGTGAAAGAGCCACTGATAAATTCGACGTTGTCGTAGATTTACCTATGCCTCCTTTACCATATATCGCTATTTTTCTCATTGACTTTCTCCTCGTTTTAATAGATAATATTGATGATATTGATTATCATTTACTCTTTAAGTATATTATAAAAATTTTTATAGTTCTTTAATTATATTTGCTATTTTTATAAATATTTTTAGTTTAAAATATTTCAATTCTAAATTTTAAAGTTAAAATAATTTGATTATATTAACTAGTTTTAATCAAGTTTTGGAGGAGATCATGAGTAATTTGGAAAGTATATTGAAAGATTTTTATGACTGTCTAGATATTCCTATACAGTTTGTCAATGAAAAGTTTATCCCTATTTATAAAATGGGATTTTCAAAGGATATTGATTTGGTATTAGAAAAAACAAACATATATAATAATTTAAAAGAAAGTACTATTTCAAGTATAAACCTTACATATTTTGAAAATATACACTTTATAGTAACACCTTTAACGGATACTAGATTTGATGGATACTTTATAGTTGGACCATTTAAATCAAAATATATATGTAGTGAGTTAAATATTCCATTTAAACCTTATTCTTGCATTAACTACATATTAACTATGCTAAAAAGCATTATAAAAGGTCAAATTAATAAAGATAATAAATTTAATCCATACATTAAAGATAGTATTGATTACATACATAAAAATTACGCTTCTACTAATATGGATGATATTTGCAATTATCTAAGCATAAATAAAAGCTATTTTTGTTCTATATTTAAAAAAGAAACTGGATATACTTTTACTAATTTTTTAAATAAATTTAGAATAGAAAAAAGCAAAGAGTTTTTGAAAAATAAAAATTTTACAATATTAGATGTTGCTTTATTGGTTGGATATAATAACCATAACTACTATACAATACTTTTTAAAAAACTAAATGGTATAACACCTATTGAATATAGAAATAATCTTAAAGCTAGTTAATTAATTTTATTATCTAGCTTTTTATATTATTTAAATAATCAATATTTGTATTTAAAAATAAAAAATGAGTAGCTTGAGTGCTACTCATTTAATTTAATAAAAATTTTTCTAATTCATCATATAATTCTATATCTTCCTTAACTATAGCTATAACTTCTTCATTAGCTTTTAAGAAATAAACTCCTATTACTTCTTTATCTTCTTCTAGCTGAAATTCTATGTCATCTTTATATAAGCCTTCTTTTTCTTCTTTTAATTTTTCAGATAAGCAAAGTATATTTTGGTCATATACTACCTTTTCTATAATACTAGCACTAGATACTTTTGTAGATGTTATCATATATATTGCTAATTCCGTTATGTAAAGTATTAACAATTCTTTTGTAAAATTTTCTTTTATAAATTTTCTTATCTTATTATTCTTGTCATTTATTGGATAAAGCTCAGTGAGTAATTCTTCAAACTTCATAGATAATTCTCCTTATTAAGATATTAAAGTCTTAATAATATGTATGAATATTTAAAGAATAATATACTCTTAAGTATTATTTCATTTAATACATAATTATAGATGTAATATAATTATATTATTTATTTTCTATTAAATATTTTTTTTATAAATCCTACTTTTTTTCTATTTTTTGGCTCTATTTCTTTAAATGAAATATCTTCATCATTTATTATTTTTAATGGATTTTCTATTAGTAATGTTTTAGCTCTATCTTCACCATAGTATTTACTTATATATGTGAAAACTTCTTTGATATATGGTTTTCTTCTTTCTTTATCATGTGCATCACTAGCTATAAACTGTACTAAATTGCGATCTAATAAATATTTACAAACTTCAAATGACTTAGAACCTTTTTTTAATACACTTGAACTATTGATTTGAATAAGTGCCCCTTCATTTATAGCATCTTTTAAAATACTATAATTTTTTTGTATTTCTTTATATCTTTCTACATGTGCAAGTATAGGTATATATCCCCTTATTTTAAACTCAAATATAACATCACTTAGATTTTTAGGAAAATTGCTAGGAGAAAATTCAACTAATACATATTTACTATTGTTTATACTTTTAAATTCTTTTTTATCTATATATTCTAATATATTTTCATTGTAATATATTTCATTTCCAACTAGCACATTTACATCTATATTATTTTTTATTAATTCATTATTAAAATCTGCGGCTATATCTAAAAGTTTATCTCCCACTATATAATCTTCAAACGCTGGATGATAATGTGATGTATTTATTATAGTTTTTATACCTTCAGACTGAGCTATTTTTGCCATTTCTAAAGCTTCTTCAAGACTCTTAGCTCCATCATCCACTCCAGGTAATATGTGACAATGTATATCTATCATTTTTTATTCCCCCAATATTTACTTATATATTTTAATATATATCAAAATCTTTATATAATCTACAAATTTGTATTAATATTCTAAATATTACTTTGTTAGTTCTATTAGATTCTTGAATAACCTCATAGTATTTAATTAAAACAAATATAGCATATATCTATTTAATAAAAAAATAAGATACCTATCTAAGATAGGTATCTTATTTTTTTGATAATGAATCAAATATAAATTTTCCACTCTCCGTTAAATCATTTAAATTCCATCCACTTAGCTTTTCAACATTTGGATCTATAGCTGAATATGGCTCATCTTTATTACTTAATGACCAGTTTACCCAACTTATATTATTTTTTTTCAAGTAATCTAAAAACTCTGTAGCTTTATTAAAATCTATATTATTTGTTCCTTTTTCTGGACTTAATCCCCATTCAGAAACAAATACAGCGATATTATTTTTTATAGCTTCTTCTATCAAATACTTATAACCGCCTTCACAACTTCCTGTATATAAATGGTATGTATACATTATATTATCATATTCTAAAGGATCATTTATAAGACTTTTAAGGTCTACACAATAATTTGGCGTGCCAACAAGTATAATTGAATTAGGTGAATTTTTTCTTATAATAGGTATTATTGTATTTGCATAGTCTTTAATATCTTGCCAACTTGTATCTCCACTTGGTTCATTAAATATTTCATATATCACTCCAGGTTCATCCTTGTATCTTCTAGAAACCTCATCAAAAAATTCCTTTGCTTTTTCTATATTTGCATTTGGATTATTGTCTTTTAATGTATGCCAATCTACTATAGCATACATATCTGCCCCTAATACATTTTCTATTGTATTAAGAAGTATTTTTTTAGACTCTTCAGAGTTATATATATATCCTTTGTTTTGTTCCGTATACATAGCTAT
Organism: Romboutsia sp. MSSM.1001216sp_RTP31141st1_G3_RTP31141_220114; assembly: GCF_039031195.1. Lineage (NCBI taxonomy): Bacteria > Bacillati > Bacillota > Clostridia > Peptostreptococcales > Peptostreptococcaceae > Romboutsia > Romboutsia sp. MSSM.1001216sp_RTP31141st1_G3_RTP31141_220114. The sequence goes on from NZ_JBCIUO010000007.1 coordinate 17,766, forward strand.
TCTAAATACATTAGCCCCATAATCTCTTATAGTTTTTAGAGATCTATAATTAGTATATTCTGGATACCACATAAGCCCATGACTACTCATACCTTTTAGTCTCATAATTTTTCCATCTTCATTTACCAATTGGCCATCTTTTACAGAAAGCTTTCCATTTTCGCTTACACCTATACTATATTTGTCCTTATCCTTATTTACTATAAATTTTAGATTTAATAATATACTTAATATACATAAAACTAACAATAATATTAATAAATATATTCTCTTATTGTTCTTTATTGTTATTCAACTCCTCTTTTATTGTATCTATACATTGGCAGCCTCTTCTTTATATGTTGTAGTTTTTTCTGTTTTATTTATCCATCCTAGTAATATAGCTTTTAGCTCTATATTATTAGATATATCTTTCCAATTTTCTATATGGTATAATCTATTTCCATTCTCTTCATTTATACTCTTAATTTTACACTTAAGTGTTAAGTCTTCACTAAGGTTTATGTCCATAATATCTTGGTTATAATTGTTATTTCTAATCAATATATACTCATAGTTAAAATTAATAATTTCAACACTTTGCCCTTCACTTGTTCTAACCAAAACTCCAAGTGGTATTCTAGGAAGCTTCCTATTTGAAAATGTTGTACTTTTAACTCTTTTTACAGTATTATTAAATAATTCTTTTATTGTGTTTGATTTCATTTTTGTAGGTAGTGTATGATCTCTGTCATAAACTATCTGATAATACTCTCTTTTATTTTTTTCATCTGTATGGTTTATCTTAACACTATACTTCCATTTATCTTTAACATTAGCTACATGAGCAATACTACCTTTAACAGATGCCTTATATCCTAAATAATATATACGTATATCTATATCCTCATCATATGGTATATACTCTGGTGTATCTAATATTATTGCCATACCTCCTTCTGATATATCTGAAGTAACACCTTTTAAAATATCATTTTTAGTATGTATTTCTACATTAAGTTTAGTGTAGTATCTTTCTTCATTTCTATAATTTACACGACTACACATAAAAAACACAGCCATTATTAAAAAATATAGATTCATTATAGACCAATATACTAATACAAGTCCACCTATAGCTTTATATTTTATGATATCTTCAATGCTGAAAATTAGTCCTATAAGTGTCGCTATTATTAAAATAATATGTGGTATTGCATAATGTATCTCAGTATTTTTAGATGAAACTCTATTTTTAGGTGTTACAGCAAACTTCTTAAGCTTTATACCTATAGTCTCTAGAAATATAGGTATAATCATATACGGAAATATTATAGTATCTACAATATTACTCCATTTTTGATTTCTAATCTTCCCTGATAATACCCTAAGTGCATAATTATAAAGTATATAAGAAGGCATCCATATAAATAAGAGTTCTTTAAAGGAACATTCTACTACTACAAGACCAAATACTGTATAAAGTATTGGTGACATTATATATACAAAACGTCTAAAAAATGTTCCCCAATATAAAAGACATGTTATATAGCTTAATTTAGATCTTATAGGTAAGTTACTAAATAAAAATTTAAAACTCCTTAAAGTTTGTACACACCCACGTCCCCATCTTTGACGTTGTTTTAAAAGACTTTTGAAATCTGTCGGAGCAAGGCCATTTGCTAATACTTTAGGTATTGCATAACATCTATACCCATTAGCTTGTATTTTCATACCCGTTGCAAAATCTTCGGTTATAGTTCCTACAGTTATCCCTCCAGCCTCTTCAAGGGCTTGTCTTGAGATAACAGTATTTGATCCTGCATATATTGGCGAATTTGTACGGTTTCTACCTACATTTACTTCCTTAAAGAAATAGTCTTGTTCATTTGGTATATTTTGTTCTGCGAATAAATTATATTGAAATAAATCTGGATTATAAAAACTTTGTGGTGTTTGTATAAACCCTATCTTATAGTCTTCATCTATTTCATCTTTTTCACGCTTTACCCAATTTTTATTTTCGTCTTTTTTCATTAGTGGTAAGTAAAAGTAAGGAATAGTTTCCATTAAAAAATCACTTCTTGGAATCATATCAGCATCAAAAGTTACTATAAGCGGAGAATCTGTCTTTGATAATGCATTATTTATATTTCCAGCTTTGGCATGCTTATTATCTTCTGGCTTTATTCCTATATATCCTATTCCCATTTTTTTCGCTAAAAGCTTCATTTCTAATCTATCACTATCATCACATATGTATACATGAACTTTACTTTTATCTGGATAGTCCATATGTATACATCCATTTATCGTCTTATATAAAAGTTCTGTTGACTCACTGTGAGTGGCTATAAATACATCTACGTGCGGATACCAATAGTTTGGTATATCTGGTTTTTCTGGGCATTTATCTGAGCTTAAGTTTCTGTAGTGTGAGAAAGCTTCAATAATTCCAACAGCTTCAGATGTAACTAATAATAATCCCGCTATAAAAGATATTAAACCATAGTCTACGGGAATTGTAAAAAACATACGCCATCCTATATATATTAAGGATGACACACCTGCTCCTACTAATAATATTTTTCTTTTTAGTTTGGTACTTTTTTTCATAACTCCCCCCTATTTATTAGTATCTTTCAACTAATATAATAGATATTATAAACACACCTATAAATATTACGGATAAAATTGTGGATGTTGCTATTTTACCTTTTTCTCCAAATATAAAATCACTTACCTTTTGTGTTGTAATTTTTGTATTTTCTTCTAAGCCTTTTTCACTAAATTGATAAAGCGAGTCTATATTTTCATCTAACCATCTTCCATGTTCGATTAAAATATTTTTCATCTTTTCTATTTCTTCTACATATGTTTTTGTATTTCTATCTATTATATTTCCTTCTTTATCTACTGAATCAAATAGGTATTTTCCTTTATAAAAGTATCCCCATCTATTCCAGTCTCTCATTTGTGCTGGCCCTATAAATGCTATAGTTTCATCTATGTATTTTAATAAATTCTCTTCTGATAGAACTTTTTTTCGAAGTTCATGATATCTTTTTATTAGTTTTGTTGTAAAATCACTACTTCTAAGTAGTTGCCTAAACCAAGGCGTATCATGCATTGCTGTTGAATTTATTTTTAGTTCATATCTTTTACTATTATCTAGCATCATATCAAAATCCCAAACAGGTCCAATTTTTAACTTCTCATTAACATCTTTATACATATATGTTGAATGGTATCCTGCATCATAATTTGCAAAAAATTCATTAATAATAAAATAGTCTATAAATGATTCTTCATCTATATAATCCCTATATTTATAAAACTCATCTGGTTTATATGAAAATAGAGACTTTTCAATATTATTGATATCTTTTGTTATGTAATCTATAGTATTGTCAGTTATATCTTTTTTAGATGGATACTTCACTTCCAAATATCCTGTAGTTAATTTATTATTCATTCCATAGTTATCTAGTATAACACCTGTTTCATCAAATCTATCTCTTCTTAAAAGATATGAAGAAGTTGCCTTATTTTTATCATATTCTGATATATTGACTCTATCTTCACCTTGTTTTACATTTTCCATTAAAAGGTATACACCTTCATATGTATATTTTTCTCCATCTTTCATAACTACTTCACAATACCTTACATCAGGAGTATATGGCATTATCTCACCAGCAATATTTAATCCAATATAGTTTCTAAGTAAAGACTTATCTATAAATGAAATGTTTAAAATCCATTCGTGATCTTTTCCCATACCTAATACATCTTCTTTATTGTTACTTCCATCTGAATTTATAAATTTCATAAGATACTGTTTTTTATCAAATCTTAAAGATGTATTTCCTCTTAGCCTAATACGCATATCTGATTTTATCGAAGGTTTATCATTTATGTAATTTGCCTTTTTTTTGTTATCAATTATAGATATTTTTCCTTTTACATATGCATCATGGTTTATTGGAACATAGTAACCCTTCTCATCATCCCACCTACTATCTGGCTTTGGTTTTTCTCCATTAGTATCAATTATAACTAATGGTAAATTAGTACTAAAATTATCTTTTATAGTATTGTCTTTATTGACCATATCATAATTAGGTTTTTCATCTACATTATCCATTTTATGATGGTGATATCTATTTGATATATTATTTTCAAGAAACTTTCCATATAATAAAGATCCTAATATTAATACCACTCCAAATATAAGTGCTATACTTCTTTTAGATAATTTATCTAGCTTCATCGATTAATATCCTCATTTTGGCATACTAAATTTACAGCGTCTACACCATCTATTTCATAAAGCCCTTTAGTAATATTAATTCCTTTTTTATTAGATATTTCTATGAGTTTTTGTGATAACTCATATATATACTCTATCCTACTAGATGTAGTATTTTTTACTCTCATATTAGCCTTTCCATCATAAGCAATTAATACTTTTTTTTCTATATCTTCCTCAGCATCATTTTTTGCGTGAATTATAAGTAAAAATCTATCATTTGACTTAACATAACCAAATATAAGAAGGAATAAGAATATAATTCCGCTTCCCATAGATGGTATTACATATTCAGATACTCCGCAACATATCCCTACAACAATACACCAAAATATATAAACAGTATCTCTTGGGTCTTTTATAGCAGTTCTAAAACGTACTATAGACAATGCCCCTACCATACCAAGTGATAAAGCTATGTTATTGCCTATAACCCCCATAACCATAGTAGTTATAATTGTAAGCATAACCAAAGATACATTAAATCTAGCACTATATACTGCTCTTGAGTGTGAATATCTATACGATAGATAAATAACTATACTTAATATAATTGCCACTAAAAAATTCATACCAACTTGTTCTATTGGTACTACTCCATTGTTTTCTTGTAAATACTTTAATAATGTTTCTTTCATAAATCCTCCCCTAAATATAACTAATACTTCTAGAAATACAGTATTTACTCGCTGATATTTCTGACTTATCAGCTATATCTATAATGTCTTTTACATAACTTAATAAAAAATTGTTGTATTTTACTTCTAATACATTTTGCTCTGTAACATTATATAGACCTAATGAAGTAGAAAATATATCGTAGCTTGATTCTGTTGACTTTATATTCGTATCTATTGTTATACGTATGTTATTTTCAGGAACCATATACGCTAATCTATTATATTCAACAATACACTTAGGCCTATATAAATTAGTTTGCATGATATAAAATAATTCATTGGAAAATTCAGTATCTATCTCTCTTAAAACACTGTAATCTCCATTTATGAGTCTTTTTGAACTACATTTGTCTATAATTAAAGAACGCTTGATTTGATTTTCTCCCTTTTTTTCTTTCAACTCTAATTTAAGTTTTTCAGATGCAGGATTATAAGTCCTTAATCTTATCTTTCTTCTATTTTCAAGTCCATTTTCTTTATCCCAGTAATCATTATCATATACTGTATCAAAATATAAAGATCTAACTAAATATCCATCAATATTATTGAATTTATCCTCTTTCAAAGAAGCTTGTAGCATATTCTTTAATTTTAAAACTGTAAAATGTGAAATCTCATATTTTTTTTCAGTCCTCATTACTATAAGCTGATTAGACACATATTTTACCTCCTTTCATTTCAAATTTTAATAATATATTCCATTTATTCCCAAATATTCAATATTTTATCATTAAATAATTATATTACAAAATATTTTTATGTACAATAAAAAAATAATGGCCTTAGAGCATGTTCTAAGACCATTATCTTTCATTAAAATTTATTATTTTTACTAAATTATATATTACACTAATTTTTCTAAAACACTATCTACAAAAGCTTTTATACCGTCTACATTTTTAATAGCATCACTTTCAGTGTTGCCCTTAGTAGCTATATAAAACTTTAACTTAGGCTCCGTACCAGATGGTCTAATAGCAAGCCAAGATCCATCTTCTAAGAAGTACTTAATTACATTAGCACTTGGAAGATTATCTATTCCTTTTAAGTAATCTTTAAAATCAACAACCTTAGAGTTATTTATTTCATTTATATCATTTTCTCTAAAGTATGTCATTATATCCTTAATCTTTGCTATACCTTCTATACCTTTTAAAGTTAAAGATTTAGTTTCTTCTTTAAAGTATCCATACTTTTCATAAAGCTTAATTAATCCTTCATATAGACTCATATTTTTAGAAGCATAATAAACTGCCATTTCTGCTATTAAAAGTGATGTAACAACAGCATCCTTATCTCTAGCATGAGTTCCTACTAAATATCCATAGCTTTCTTCATATCCAAATAAGTATGAATTAGACTTAGTCTCTTCAAATGATTTTATCTTCTCTCCTATAAACTTAAATCCTGTAAGTACATTTAAAACGTCTATATTGTTATCTTTAGCAATGTCTGCACCAAATTCAGATGTAACTATAGTCTTTATAAGTACTGGATTTTCTTCTAGTCTATTAGCTTCTTTTCTTCCTTCTATTATGTAGTTTGTAAGCATTCCACCAATTTGATTTCCTGTAAGCATTTGATAATCACCATTTACAGTCTTAACTGCAACACCAACTCTATCACAATCAGGGTCAGTAGCTATTACTAAGTCAGCTCCTACTTCTTTAGCTAAGTTGATTCCTCTAACTAATGCTTTTTTATCTTCTGGATTAGGATACTCTATACCAGAAAAATTAGGGTCTGGATTTTCTTCTTCACTAACTACTATTACATTTTCAAATCCAATTTCTTTTAAAGCTCTTCTTATAGGAACATTTCCTGTTCCACAAAGTGGAGTGTATACTATTTTAAAGTCTTTTCCAAACTTATCTATTAAATCTTTTCTTATAACTTGAGTTTTTACAGCTTCTATAAAATCAGTATCTTCTTTTTCATCAAGCTTAATAACTAAATCTTTATTTTCATCAGTAAGTGTTGGTATAGTACTATAATCTACTATAGAGTTTATTTCATCAGTTATAGCACTTGCAATATGGGGCATAACTTGTGCTCCATCTTCCCAGTATACTTTGTATCCATTATATTCTGGTGGATTGTGACTAGCAGTTATAACAACTCCTGCTATAGCATTTAAATTTCTAACTGCAAAAGATAATTCTGGTGTAGTTCTTAAAGAATCAAATATATAAGCCTTTATACCACAAGCTGCTAGTGTGTTTGCAGTTTCTATACAAAATTCTCTAGACATATGTCTATTATCATGTGCTATAACAACTCCTCTATCTTTTTCGCTGTTTGCATTTTTTAATATGTAATTAGCAAGTCCAAAAGTAGCTCTTCTTACTGTATATATATTAATTCTGTTACTACCAGCAGCTATAACTCCTCTAAGCCCAGCAGTACCAAACTCTAAATCCGTATAAAATCTATCTTCTATTTCTTTTTCATCATTTATGCTTAGTAATTCTTGTCTAGTTTTTTCATCAAAATATGGATTGTTTATCCACTCATTGTATTTTTCCTTGTAACTCATAAATACTCCTCCATGTGTTTGTATTTTTTGTATATAATTTAGTAATATGTTACATAATCGCTGAAATAATTTTATCATAAATTTATCACAAAATTTGTAAATATATATATTTTTTATAAAAAATATTATAAAAATAAAAAAAGAGAGCTTATGCTCTCTTTTTATTTAATGTATTTTATGCTCTATTTAATTTTTTCATAACCATTTTCTTAAGCATCTTAACTTCTCTAACTCTAAATTTACTAACAAGTATACCATAAACAATAGCACCTACTAATACTGATACACCTGTAGCTATAACTTCTTGTACAAATCCACTACCTAATATACCACTAGATAACTTGTACACAAAGTATGTGGCAACACCCATTACAGCAGAAGCTATTAAAGACTTTACAAAAGTTCTTAATATTCTATCTTGTCCATAGTAACTTATCTTTTTCTTTAATCCTCTAAATAATAATAATATACATATTATAGAAGATAAACTAGTAGCAAGTGCTAGTCCACCAAGTCCAAATACTTGCATTAAAGTAACATCAAAGAATATATTAGCAATAACTGCTATTATACCATTTATCATAGGAGTTTTAGTATCCTTTAATGAATAGTATACCTTACCTAATATATCTCTAAGTCCATAAGCAATCATACCAACAGAATAACACATAAGAGCAATAGCTGTCATTTGAGTTGATGTTTCATCAAAAGCTCCTCTTTGAAATAATATTCTAACTATAGGAGTAGCAAGTACTATTGCCCCAACAGTTATAGGTAATATTATTAAACTTACACAGTTTACGCTAGTTGATACTGCTTCTGCAAACTTTTTCTGATCATTAGTAGTGGATAGCTTTGCAAGTGTAGGATATATAACAGAACCTATAGTAGTTATAAATAATCCTAAAACAAAGAAATTAAGCTTGTTAGCACTATTTAAAGCTGCTATAACACCATCACCTAAACTTGAAGCTAAACTTCTATCTGCCATAGCATTTACTTGGTTGACTGCAACCCCTATTAAAACAGGAAGTATTAACCATATCATCTTTTTAAGATATTTATCTTTAAAATTAACAATAGGCTTAAACTTATATCCATGCTTTATAGCAAAAGGTACTTGGAATAAAAACTGTGAAGCCATACCAATAAGTGCCCCTATTGCTAATATATCAAAGTTATCAGTAACTGCACCTATTATCATAGATATAATTATTATAATATTATTTGGAAGTTGCACCATACCTGGTATAGTGAAGTTTCCTTGTATTTGTAAGTAAGCTGTCATTATATTACTAAGACCTATAAATAAAACACCAACTATTATTATTCTTACAAAATCTACAGTTAGTGCTAATTTTTCACCTGTAAAACTAATAGCAAATAATTTTACTATAGGCTCAGCAAATATATAACCAAATATACTTAAAATTATACTTATTATACTAACTATACATAATATATTGTTTGCAAAATTTTGCGCTCTTTTTTCTCCGCCATTTTCAAGTGCTTCTTGATATAGTGGTATAAATGTAGTAGAAAGTGCTACCCCAACAGCAGCAAACACCACAACAGGTATATTCATAGCTGTTATATATACATCACTATAAGCACTAGTTCCATAAAAATACATTAGGACTATATCTCTTGTAAATCCTAGTATCTTTGATAGCATAGTAACTACCATAAGCCAAAATGCCGATTTTGCTAAATTATTACTCATAAAATCCTCCATGAAGCTTATATTGAAAATGATATTAAATCATTTTTCATCGTCAATATTCCTAGTATATCACTAGTTTAATGATTTGAAAATAATTTTATTATATTTATACAAATATTCCAATTTAACTAATCTTTAACTTAAAAATTATTTTTATAAAAATCATAATTTATGCACTTATGTATCCCATAATAATCTAAAGTTTTAATTACTATATAGATATAAGTAAAAGAAATTGCTAAAAAAATAGATAGTAGGAAATTAAAATGGCTGTAGAGTTATATGATAGTATATGGTATCAATTTCTTTTGGAAAATAAGTTTCCTAATGAGCTTATACGTATAAAATAAAAGACTATAATAATTTATAGCTTTTTTTATTAACAAATTTTATAATTATTACTAAAACACAAAGTCCAATAATAGCCCCTGTAGAATCTACTAAAACATCTCTAATCTCGCCACTTCTACCTGGTATAAATAATTGATGAACTTCATCAGTACAGGCATATATAAAAGTAAAAAATAAAGATGTAATAAATGTCTTTTTAATATATTTATTACTTTCATATATACTCATAAACCAAAGTATAGCAAGAATTGCATATGAAAACATATGGGCACTTTTTCTAATAACAAACTGAGCAATACCATTGACCATCATAATATCTATAGCAGCGCCTATTACAGGTACATTACTAAGGACGTTTATAACACCACTAGACTGAGCTGATGATATGTGAGATGGTTGATTAGACATGTAAAAGATTACACACATCCATAATATAGCTAAGATTAAAAATATTTTCTTCCTCATAACCTCCTCCAATCTATAAAATAATAGTTATATGATAGCATATAAAAAGTATACTTAAAAGATTAAAAATAAAACTAATAATACTAATAAAAAAGAGTACTTTTTCAAGTACTCTTTTTTATTAGTATTTGTCTATTTCATCCATTAGCTCTTTTACTAAATCATCGCCTTTTATTTTTCTAACTATTTCACCTTTTTTAAATAATAGTCCTTCACCTTTTCCACCAGCTATTCCAATATCAGCTTCTCTTGCTTCTCCTGGACCATTTACTGCACATCCCATTATAGCTACTGTTATATCTTTATCCATTTTGCTTATTTTTTCTTCTACTTCATTTACCACGCTTATTAAGTCTATATTACATCTTCCACATGTTGGGCAAGATACTACTTTTATCTTGTCATTTAATAAGTCTAAGCTTCTTAGTATTTCTTTTCCAACTACTACTTCTTCACATGGATCTCCTGTTAGTGATATTCTAACAGTATCTCCTATACCTTTAAGAAGTAATGCTCCTACTCCTATTGATGATTTTATAGTTCCTTTTTTAACACTTCCTGATTCTGTTATACCTATATGAAGTGGATAGTCTACTTTTTTAGATATTAATTCATATGCTTCTAGTGTTTTGTATATATCTGATGATTTTAATGATATTACTATATTTCTAAAATCTAAGTCTTCTAGTATTTTAACATGGCCCATTGCACTTTCAACTAGTGCTTCTGCTGTTGCACTACCGTATTTTTGAAGTAGTTCTTTTTCAAGTGAACCACCATTTACGCCGATTCTTATTTTTAAGTTTTTCTCTTTACATTTATTTACTACTTCTTTTACTTTTTCTATGCTACCAATATTACCTGGGTTTATTCTAACTCCATCTACTCCTTGGTCTATTGCTTCTATAGCTAATCTATGGTCAAAGTGTATATCTGCTATTACTGGTATGTTTACATTTCTCTTTATTTCACCTATGTTTTTTGCTGCAATCATATCAGGTACTGCTACCCTTACTATATCGCATCCTACTTCTTCTAGTCTTTTTATTTGTGCTATTGTAGCATTTGCATCTCTTGTATCACTGTTTGTCATTGATTGTATACTTATTGGGTTATTCCCACCTATTTTTACATTTCCAACGCTTACTTCTCTACATTGTCTTCTTTTATACATGTCTTCACCTCTTTAGTATTTTATGTATTATTTAGCCATATATAGTATTAAAGAGGTGGATTATAGATTTATATCTATCCACCCACCTCCTATTTATTATACTATTTATTTTAGAATAATCTAAGTATGTCTTTGTATGTTACAAATAGCATAAGTCCCATTAGTAACATAAATCCTGCTGTATGTATCATAGCTTCTTTGTTTGGGTCTAATTTTTTCCCGCCTCTTAGACCCTCTATTCCTAGCATTACTAATCTTCCTCCATCTAGTGCTGGTATTGGAAGTAGATTAAGCACTCCTAAGTTTAGACTTATCATTGCTCCTATGTACATAAGATTTGGTATACCCATTTTTGCTGCATCTGAAACTATTCCTATTACTCCAACTGGTCCTGCTACAGCATTTGCAGCTCCTCCAGGTACTGAATTTGTTACTAATTGTCCTAAAAATAGTACCATTTGTCTTAGCATTTCATATGTTCCTTTAAATGCACTTGGTATTGCATTTAGTATGCTTTTATCTCTTTGTGCTGCTATTCCTATTACATATCTTCCTTGTTCATTTTTTTGGGATTGTACATTAAACTCTTTAGTCTTACCATCTCTATCTACTGTTATATTTATCTTTTTACCATCTGTAGTTTGAAGTGTATTTAATATGTCTTCCCATGAATTTATCTTTTTACCATTTATGTCTAATATTTTATCATTAACCATAAGTCCTGCCTTTTGTGCTGGACTATTTTGAGATATTTCTCCTAATACATTTGAATTAGTTGGTGTCCCTATAAACATAAATACTGGTATTAATAATATTACTGTAAATATTATGTTAAAAAATGGCCCTGCAAATAATATACTTGCCCTTTGTAGTAATGATTTTCTACCAAAGGCATTAGGGTCATTTGTTTCTCCATCTTCCCCTTCCATACTTACATATCCACCTAATGGAAGTAATCTTATTGAATACATTGTATTGTTTTTAGTTTTACTATATATTTTAGGTCCCATACCTATTGAAAATTCATGTATTGTTACCCCTGCTTTTTTAGCAAACAGGAAATGTCCTAATTCGTGTATAAATACTATTACACCAAATAATAGTATTGCTGCTATTATAGTCAATTTACCACCTCTTTTTTATATTTAATTAACTTAATCTGTAAAGCTTATTTTATTAAGCCACTTACATATTCTCTAGCCCATTTATCTATATCTAATATTTGTTCTAGAGTTGGCTTTTCTATGCTAGTGTGTGCTTCTAAGGTCTTTTCTATGTATTTTGGTATATCGTAAAACCCTATTTTGTCTTCTAAAAATTCACTAACTAATATTTCATTAGCACTATTTAATACAGCTGAATATGTTCCACCCATTTTTAATGTTTCATATGCTAGTTTTAAGCATGGGAATGTATCCATGTCTGGATTTTCAAATGTTAATGTAGCTATTTTTGCTAAATCTAATCTTTCAAAGTCACATTCTATTCTATTTGGATATGATAGTGCATATTGTATAGGTAGTCTCATATCAGGGCATCCTAGTTGTGCTATTACTGAACTATCTATAAATTGTACCATTGAATGTATTATACTTTGTGGATGTACTACTACATCTATTTTGTCATGTTCTACACCAAATAGCCATTTTGCTTCTATTACTTCAAGTCCTTTGTTCATTAGTGTTGATGAGTCTATACTTATCTTTCTACCCATTGACCAGTTAGGATGTTTTAGTGCTTGATTTTTAGTTACATTTACAAGTTCTTCTTTAGTTTTTCCTCTAAATGGTCCACCTGATGCTGTTAGTATTATTTTTTCTATTTCTTTGTTATTTTCTCCATTTAAGCATTGGAATATTGCACTGTGCTCGCTATCTACTGGAAGTATACTTACTCCCATTTTTTTAGCTTCACTCATTACTAAATCTCCTGCACATACTAATGTTTCTTTGTTAGCTAGTGCTATATCTTTTCCAGCTTTTATTGCTTCTAGTGTAGGAACTAGTCCTACCATTCCTACTATCGCAGTTAATAATACATCTATTTCAGGAAGTGATGATATAGTTTTTAGTCCTTCCATACCACATAATACTTCTATATTTATGTCTGATGGTATCATTGATTTTAATTTTATGTAAGAACTTTCGTTGTATACTGCTACGTATTTTGGTTTAAATTCTTTTATTTGTTCTAGTAATAAGTCTACACTACTATTTGCACTTATTGCTACTACTTCAAATTTATCTTTATGTTGTCTTACTACGTCTAGTGTTTGTTTACCTATTGATCCAGTTGACCCTAGTATTGATATTTTCTTCATTTTGCTTCCCTTTCTATAATTTACTTTATTCATTATTATATTATAACACTATTTATATAATTTTTATCTAATTTGAATATATTTTCAACTATAAAAAATAAGCCTTAGTATTTAACTAAGACTTATATTATAAAAAATTCGCTTTGCTAAAATTCATTATATTATAAAGAATGATATTGCATAGTATATAAATGGTGCTACTAGTATAACACTATCAAATCTATCTAATACTCCACCATGACCTGGTATTAGTTTACCATAGTCTTTTATTCCTACGTATCTTTTTATTGAAGATGCAAATAAATCTCCAAATTGTGCTACTATACTTCCTACACTCCCAATTATAACTAATGGTAATATATTTATATTAAATATATATCCAAATACTATACAACAAATTGTGCTTCCAAGTATTCCACCTATGCTTCCTTCTATGGTTTTTTTAGGACTTACTTTTGGTATAAGCTTGTGCTTACCAAATAAATATCCACTGAAGTATGCAAATGTATCTGTTGCAAATGATATTATAAATATTAACCATACATATAAATGTCCAAATTCAAAATCTTTAAATGTTAATACTATAAAATCTAAAAATATTGCTATGTATATAATACCCATAAAAGTTATAGCTATATCTATAATGTTATTTTTACATCTTAATAAACTAATTATTGATATTAAAAATAATATAAATGCTACTGCATATGTATACTCTAATCTTAAATTAAATATATTTTTAAATGTCAAGTATATAGAAAATATATATCCTATATAATAAATTGGATGTATTTCCTTTGATTTAAAAGCTTTATAAAATTCATTAAGTGCAATAGATACTACTAAAAGTTCTGCTAAATATAGTGGTATTCCCCCAATTATAATGAATATAAATAATGGTACTAATGCTAAACCTGCAATAATTCTTGTACGCATAAATTAATCTCCTTACTTTAGGCCACCAAATCTTCTGTCTCTTTTTTGGTACTCATATATGGCTTTTTGTAGTTGTTTTTCGTTAAAGTCTGGCCAGTGAACATCTGTAAAGTAAAATTCAGAATATGCTGCTTCCCATAATAAGAAGTTACTTAATCTCTCTTCTCCACTAGTTCTTATTATAAGATCTGGATCACTTATAGACTTTGTACTTAAATAACTAGATATTGTATCTTCTGTTATTTCATCTATACTTAGTTTACCACATTTTTCATCTTTTAGTATATTTACTAAAGCATCTTTTATATCATTTCTTGCACCATAATTAAGTGCTAAGTTTAGATTAACTCCAGTATTGTACTTAGTTAATTCATATGCTCTTTCTAATTCATCTATGCATGCCTTTGGAAGTTTAGATGTATCACCTATTGTTGTTATTTTAACATTATTTTTGTGAAGTTCCCTTACTTCATTTTTTAGATATGTTGAAAGTAGGGTCATTAAAGTATCAACTTCAAGCTTTGGTCTTTTCCAATTTTCAGTTGAAAATGCATATAATGTTAAAGTTTTTACCCCTAGTCTATTACATTCTTTTAGCACTTTTCTAATAGTTTCTACACCAGCTTTATGTCCTGCTGTTCTTGGTAGAAATCTAGCCTTTGCCCATCTTCCATTTCCATCCATTATTATAGCTATATGATTAGGTACTCTGTCTAAATCTATATCATAATGCATATTGTACCTCCTAAATACGAATCTGACTCCTATTTTAAGGAGTCAGAAAAGTATGTTACTAATATTTTTACACCTTCAGAAGTCTCAGATATTTTTATGACCTTAGGAACGATTAAAGCTTCTTGATCTTTTTTACCCTTTATCTCTTCTATGGTATATTTTATGTTTTTGTCTTTAAATGTGTCTAAAACATCATTTAAGTGAAGGCCTAATAGGTTATAATATTTTTCCAATATTATACCTCCATTATATCCTTTTCTTTAGCAGCTGCAACAACATCTACTTCTTTTATGAATTTATCTGTTATCTTTTGAACTTCATCTTGTGCTTTTTTAAGTTCATCAGCAGTTAATTCTCCATCTTTTTCCATTTTCTTTAAATTATCGTTAGCATCTCTTCTTTCATTTCTAAGTCTTACTTTGAAATCTTCAGCTGTTTTATGAGCTTTTTTAGCTAACTCTTTTCTTCTTTCTTCTGTTAATGCTGGTACTGATATTCTTATAACTTCACCATCATTTGTTGGGTTAAGTCCTAAATCAGAGTTTCTTATAGCTTTTTCTATTTCAGCCATAGAAGATTTGTCCCAAGCATTTATCATTAAAGTTCTAGCTTCTGGAACAGATACTGCTGCCATTTGGTTTATTGGAGTTGGTGTTCCATAGTAGTCAACTCTTATTTTATCTAACATTTGAGCATTAGCTCTTCCTGTTCTTATTGTAGTGTATTCATATTTTAATGCTTCTATTGTCTTAGCCATTTTAGCTTCTAAGTTCTTATGTATATCTAATTTCATATTTTTCCTCCTAAATATTTTTATCTATATAAACATTATATGCTAATTTTACATTATATAAAATACTTTAGCCATAATTTTAGTTTCTATTTTACTGTTGTACCTATATTTTCTCCCATAACTGCCTTCATTATGTTTTCTGTTGATAATTCAAATACTTTTATAGGTATTTGATTATCCATACATAAAGATGTAGCAGTTGAGTCCATTACTTTTAATTCTTTTTGAAGTACATCTAAGTAAGTTAATTCATCAAATTTAACTGCATCAGCATGAACCTTTGGATCTTTATCATATACTGCATCAACATTTTTAGCAAGTAATATTACTTCAGCTTCCATTTCTGCTGCTCTAAGTGCTGCTGCTGTGTCAGTTGAGAAATATGGATTTCCAGTTCCTGCACCAAATATTACTACTCTTTCTTTTTCTAAGTGTCTAACAGCTTTTCTTCTTATATATGGTTCTGCTATTTGTCTCATTTCTATAGCAGTTTGTACTCTAGTTTGTACATCCATATTTTCTAGTGCATCTTGAAGTGCCATAGAGTTCATAACTGTAGCTAACATTCCTATGTAATCTGCAGTAGTTCTATCCATTCCTTCAGAAGTTCTTCCTCTCCAGAAGTTTCCTCCACCTACAACTACAGATACCTCTACACCTATTTCTCTTATTTTCTTTATAGCAAGTGCTATATCATTTACTATATCGTTATTTATTCCAAATCCTCTATCACCAGATAATGCTTCTCCACTAAGTTTTAGTAGTACTCTTTTGTATTTTGGCTCGATCATTAGAAAATCCTCCCTAAATTTACATTTATCTTATTTTGCTATTGTTTTTGTATTTTTTTAACATTATATAAAGCTTTTAGCTTAATATAATGTCTTTTCCTTAAAAAAAGGAGAACACTTAAGTGTTCTCCTTTGGTCATTACTTAAGTTGCTTAGCAACTTCTTCTGCAAAGTTTTCTTCTTTCTTCTCTATACCTTCTCCAACTTCGAATCTAACTACGTTTCCTAAAGCTATTTCAGTTCCTAACTTCTTAGCAGTTTCAGCAACTAATTGCTTTATAGTTAAATCTCCGTTTTTAACGAAAGGTTGCTCTAATAAGCAAACTTCTTTTAATTGCTTTTCAAGTCTTCCTTTTATCATCTTCTCAACTATGTTAGCTGGCTTTCCTTCGTTTAAAGCTTGTTGAGTTAATATTTCTGTTTCATGTGCTATGTATTCTGGATCTACGTCATCTCTTGAAACGTATTTTGGGTTCATAGCAGCAGCTTGCATTGCTATATCTCTTCCCATTGCTATAACTTCTGCATCTCTGCATGGAGTTATCATTTCAACTAAAACACCTATTTTTCCTCCACCGTGGATGTATCCAGCAACTTGTCCGTTAGTAGATATCTTAGCGAATCTTCTTACGTCTAATTTTTCTCCTATTGTAGCTATTCTGTTGTTTAATACTTCAGAAAGTACACCTTCAGCATGATTTTCAGCTAATAATTCAGCAACTTCTGTGTTTTCTGTAGCTAAAGCCATTAAAGCAACATCTTTAACGAAAGTTTTGAAATCTTCGTTTTTAGCAACGAAGTCAGTTTCTGAGTTTACTTCTACTATTGAAGCAACAGTGTTATCTTCATTTATTTCTATAGCAACTAAACCTTCAGCAGCTATTCTATCAGCTTTCTTAGCAGCTTTAGATAAACCTTTTTCTCTTAGTATATCTATAGCTCTTTCCATATTTCCTTCAGCTTCTTGTAAAGCTTTTTTACAGTCCATCATTCCTGCGCCTGTAGATTCTCTTAATTCTTTAACCATTTGTGCAGTTATAGCCATTTTGAGTTCCTCCTATATACTAGTAAAGGTAAGGGTGACCCTTACCTTTTAATTTTGTAGATTAGATTTAGATTATTCTTGATCTTGTGCTTCTTCTTCTACTTCTTCTTCAGCACCTTGTCTACCTTCTATTATAGCGTTAGCCATAGCTCCAGTTATTAATTTAACTGCTCTTATAGCATCATCGTTACCAGGTATAGCGTAATCTAATTCATCTGGATCACAGTTAGTATCTACTATACCGAATACTGGGATTCCTAATCTGTGAGCTTCTTGTATAGCTATGTTTTCTTTTCTTGGGTCTACTACGAACATAGCTCCTGGTAATTCAGGCATATCTTTCATACCGTTTAAGTATTTTTCAAGCTTTTCTTTTTCAGCTCTTAATTTTATAACTTCTTTTTTAGGTAAAACGTCGAATACACCTTCGTTTTCCATTTTTTCTAATTCTCTTAATTTGTTTATTCTTGTTTGTATAGTTTTGTGGTTTGTTAACATTCCACCTAACCATCTTTCGTTAACGTAGAACATTCCACATCTTTCAGCTTCTTCTTTTATAGCATCTTGAGCTTGCTTCTTAGTTCCTACGAATAAAACTGGCTTTCCGCTTTCAGCTATTTCTTTCATAGCTTTGTAAGCTTCTTCAGCTTTCTTTACAGTTTTTTGTAAGTCTATTATATATATTCCGTTTCTTTCTGTGAATATAAATTTAGACATTTTAGGGTTCCATCTTCTTGTTTGATGTCCGAAGTGAACACCAGCTTCAAGTAATTGTTTCATTGATATTACTGACATTTTTTTCCTCCTGGTTTTTAACCTCCGGCATGATCAACTCCCAAAAAAACCTATTAGGCACCTTTTTAGGATCCCATTGCCGTGTGTGATTTTATTTTTTTACCTTTAGTAGTATATCATATCAAATTTTAAAATACAATATATTTTATGATTGATTTTATGTTTATTTTTTTCATTTGTTTTTGTTTGAAAATTTCTATTTCTTCTATTATAAATTATTCTTTATTTTTATATATTCTATACATTTTATTAGTCAGCAAATATCATCTTTATTCTATTTTTAAAGCTTACTTTATCTATATCATTATCACTTACTATATTTACACTACCTAATACTTCACCACTATCTGTAAAATATTTTATAACCCCTAATACATCTCCCTTTTTAACTGGGTATTTTATTTCTTTAAAAGTTATTTGAGATTTTAGCTTTTCTTCTTTAGATAATATTGTATATAATTCTTTGTTTGTTACTAATTTAATTTCTAGTTCATCTATACCTTTTATATACTTTTTACCTATTAATTTATTTTTGTCCATTACCTTTTGGGTGCTAAAATTTTCTTTTCCATAGTTTAGCATACTAATAGCTGCTGATAATCTTTTTTGCTTATGATTTGCACCTAGTGTTACTCCTATTAGCCTATGCTCTTTTTCATTATTGTTATCTTCTTTTACCATCATAGAAAAAGATAAACAATATCCAGCATTTCCTGTATATCCTGTTTTAATTCCATCTACATTTGGTGATGTACTCATTAATGCTGAGTTTGTGTTATTTTTGCAAAAATCTCTTTCTGGATAACTATATGTTCTCATATTAGTTATACTTACAACTTGTTTTTCATAATTATCAAACATAAACTTTCCAAGCTTTGCAATGTCTCTTGCGCTTGATATATTTTCTTTTGGTGGCTTTGTTTTATCATTAAGATCATATATAGGAAGTCCATGTGGATTTACAAAGTGAGTATTTGTCATACCTAATTCTATACACTTTTCATTCATAGACTTTACAAATTCCTCTTCACTTCCTTTTATATGTTTTGCTATTGCCACTGCTGCATCATTTCCTGATACTATCATTAGACCTTTCATAAGTTCAATTAAAGGTATTTTTTCACCTTCTTTTAAATGATAACTAGATCCTCTTACTTTAGCTATAGATTTGTCTACAGTTATAATATCATCTTTTTTAACCTTTCCTTCTTCTATAGCTTCTATAGCTAGTAAAAAGGTCATCATCTTACTTAAACTTGCTAGTGGTCTTTTAGCATCTGCTTCTTTTTCATACAATACTCTTCCAGTTAACTGGTCTATAAGTATTGATGATTTTGAAAACTTATCTACTCTATTGTTGTCATCAGAATAACTAAAAGTAGGAGTTAAAAATGCACAGATGACAATACTTACAATTAATTTTTTTACTCCTTTTTTCAATAACTTCACCTTCTTATATTGATTAATAAGTCTATATTATTTTTTTCCTATTTTGAAAATAATATATCAGTTATTATTTTACATAATAAATTTTTCAAAAAAAAAGCAAACAGAAAACTAAAAATTTTCTGTTTGCTTTTTTGTAGTATTTATTTTCCTAGTATTTGAATTTCAATTGTTCTTCTTCCCCAGTTATAACATTCACTTTTACTATTCATATATATATCTATTTTATTTCCTTTTATAGCTCCACCACAATTATTTGCTATAAATGTTTTATTAAAATAAGGTATATATACTTTTGTTCCATATGGTATTACTTTAGGATCAACTGCTATTGTTCCCCATACTGGTTTTTGCCCTGTTGATGTTATACCATACCCTGTATAAGCAGTTGCTACGACATTCATTTTTTTATTTGTTGTTCCTGTTGATGCGTTGTTGTTTTGATTATTGTTTGATTGATTTTGATTTGCTTTTATATAACGAGTACTTGACCACCCTATTTTTCCATCATGTAATTTTACTTTATACCACCCATTGCTGTTTTGAAGTATTGTTACTTTTTCATTTCTTACTACTTTATCAACTACCCTATATTTTGTTGATGGACCACTTCTTACATTTAATCTTGAAGTTGTTACTACTCCTAGTGTATCTGCAAATGTATTAGTCATTCCTAGTGCAAATATACATATACTAAATAGAAAACCCAATATTATCTTTTTATTTTTCATAGAAGCATTCCCCCATTTATAAAATTAATTTGTAACTATTTTGTAACTTTATATTTATATAGTAGCTAACTATTATCCATTTGTAAACTATTTTTAGAAAATTATTTACAAATAAGTTACATTTTTAGAATTTTAAAAAGGTCTACTTAATAAAAAATTTTTATTTATAATAAATTAAAAGCTACCTAAAACTTAGGTAATATTAACTATTTTATAGTTTAAAACCTATTTTAGATAGCTTTATTTTTATCTATTTAAAAGTATAAAATAATGACTTTCCATATTTATCTTTTCCATACTCTTTTATAGATTTTTGTACATCTTCTGACTTATAATAATCAACTAATTTATCTGTTATTTCTTTCATATTTTCTTCTAACCCATTTATTGTAACTATACTATATACATTTTTTAAACTTTCATCAGCATCTTTTACTAAACTTAAATCTAAATTTTCCTTAGTTGCTAAGTAAGTTCCTATATCTGTTAATGTATATGCACCCATTTCACTAGCAGTTTGTAAAGTAGATGCCATACCCTTACCTACTTCTTTGTAGTTCTCAAATGAATTTTCTTGTCCTATATTTTCCCATATAGATAATTCTTTTGTATGTGTTCCTGATTTATCTCCTCTAGATACAAAGTTTAGATTATTTTCTTTAATATATTTAAAAGCATCTTCAACGCTCATTTTGCTTATCTTTTCATTATGTTTTCCATCTTTTGGACCTACTACTACAAAGTAGTTATACATTATTTCATGTCTAGAATCTCCATAACCTTCCTTTATAAACTCTTCTTCTTTAGACTTAGCATGTACAAATAATACATCTGCATCTTTTCTCTTTCCTAATTCTAAAGCTTCTCCAGTTCCCTTTGCTACAACTTTAACATCTACATTATTTTCTTTTTCAAAATCTTTTAAAGTTTCTTCTAAAAATCCTGTATCATCTAAACTTGTTGTTGTAACTAATTTTATATCTTTTGGAGTTTCACTTTCTTTTGTGTCTGTAGATGAACATGCTACCATAGATAAACTAAGTATACCTACCATTAATAATTTGGTTATTTTTTTATTCATTTTTGCTCCCCTTAATCTTTAAAATTTCATTACCCCATTAAAAAATACATCCGATTCATAAGTGTCTATATGTTTTAAGTTTTCCATAAATACTATGTAATCACTTATTTTTTTTGCTTGCATAAAATCGTGTGTTACTAATATTACAGTTTTTCCTTCTTCTTTTAATTTTAGTATCTCTTTTTCTGCTTTTTTTATAGTGTTTAAATCCATGTTAGCCATAGGTTCATCTAGCAAATTATACTCTTTATTCATTATTAAGCTTCTTATAAACTGAGCTTTTGCTATTTCTCCACCAGATAACTTTTTTACATTGGTACTTAATTTTTTATTTAAGTCAAACTTATCTATCAATTTATAAAGATAGGATTTGTCTTTTATAAATTGTTCTTTACCATATTCATATATGTAATTAAAATTATCCATTAAGCTCCCACTTAAAAATCTACTTTCTTGTGGTGTATATGATAAATATTTATATATATTTTTATTATTCATACATTCATTATCTATATATTCATCATTTATAGTTATACTTCCATCTTGAAAATTTTCTATATTGTAGATTATTTTTATTAATGTACTTTTCCCACTTCCATTGTGTCCAACTATGGAATATATCTTACCTTTTTGAAAATTTATATTGTCTACAGTTAATACGCCTTGATTTTCTATTTGTTTTTTTAATCCATAAATACTTATCATCTTTACTCCTTATATAACCGACTGCAATTTCTTTATAATAATTGTAGATATTGTGGATATTGTTAATAGTATAAATGCTATTACCAAAGATTCATCAAAATCCCCCATAGAAGTTGAAAGTGCTATATATGTTGTCATAACCCTAGTTGAGCCCTTTATATTTCCACCAACTAACATAACAGCGCCAACTTCTGAAATTCCTCTACTAAATGTAGTTATACAAACTGTTAATAGATGATACTTTATTTCCTTTAAAAATATTTTTGGTATATTTTTGTCTTCTATTTGAAGTACCTTGCACGTTGTTAAAATATCTCCTCCAAATTTATTTAGTAAATCTATTATTAAACTCATAGCCATAGGTATCAAAAGCATAGCTTGTGCTATTATCATAGCTACAGGTGTAAATAATAATTTAAATTCTCCTAAAGGTCCTTGTCTTGATAACATTAAAAACACTAAAAGCCCCATTATAACTGGCGGTGTACTCATTAGTGCATTTACAAATGTTATTATATATTTTTTAAATCTAAAGTTTTTTAAGTATATAACTATACTTAATACTATTGCAATTATCATAGCTATCATAGTTGCGGTTGTTGTTACTATTAATGATAAGCTAATTATTTGAATTATATCATTTACTTCCATATTATCTAAATTGTCTTAATCAACCATTAACATAACAGAACTTGATTTTATAACACTTGTTACTTCATCTCCAACTTTAATGCCTAGATCTTCAATAGCATCTATTGTAACAACAGATGTTAACATTTGACCATTTATATCTATTGTTACTTTGGCATTTATAGCGCCCATTTTTATTTCCTTTACTATTCCTTTTAATTGGTTACGTGCACTTAGTTTCATTTTTATTTGCCCCCTCATTTGCTACTTTATTATATTCACTTTGAAAGTATATCATCTACCTTTTTTTACAACAATATAGTTTCGTTCATCTTTTTCATCGTTTTTTCTGTTTTATTATTACTTTTTTTACTACAAATTAATTTTTTATAATTTTAATTTTTATATAATTTTAGTTTTGCATTTAAACATATAAAAAAGACCACTTTTTGTGGTCTTATAATATACTAAGTATTGTTATAAATACTAAACTAATCATTGATACTGCTAATAATATTTTACGTTTTTTAATTTTTTTGGGCCTTTCTATTGTTTCTTCTATATCTTCATTAATTTCCTCAGTATCTATTATATCTGCTTTTTCATACATTACATTACTTAAATCTATTAATATATCTTGTAAATATTCATATTTTTCATTTCTACTTAATAATTTTTTTATAATATTTATAAATTTATCATTGCCATTGATCGCTATATTTTGGTTCCAATTAATACCTTTATCTATGTTTTTTAGCATTTCTTCCTCATTTTTACCTTCTTCAAAAGGAAGCTTTTTAAATATAGATTCAAATAGTATTATTCCTAAGGAAAATAAATCACTATCTAAGTCAGTGAAATTTATGCATAGCTGATGTGGACATAAATATCTAAACTCTCCCCCAGCCCTTATATTTATTCCATTATTAGCTTTTGTTGTTTGGAAGTTTAATAAGCGTATATTATAATCTTTATCTACAAGTATATTAGTTGGGTTTAAATTTCCATGATACACATTATTTTCGTGAAGTATTTCTAATGCTTTTACAATCTGAGTTGCTATATTTATTATAGCTTCTAGGTGTAAATAGTTCCCATTTATCATATTTACTAAGGTTATTCCATTATAATATTCACTTACCATATAATAAAGTGTTGTAAGTTCTGTACAGTGAACACCTACATCGATGGTTTTTGATATGTACTTTGAGTGTATGTTATTTATCATAGTAGTTTCGTCTATTAAGTTAGTTATAAAATTACTTTCCATATACTCATTATGTTCAACTACCTTTATAAGTACTTTTTTATTGTCAAATACATCTCTTGCTTTATATATTTTATTTAATTCAAGTTGCCCATCGCAGTTTAAAAGTTCATATCTATTGCCTATAAAAGTCACATATTCCCCCCCTTTCTAAATTCTGCTATTAATATTATATGTTTAATTATATCAACATTTGTATCCTTTTTCCATATGTTATATATTCATATGATTTTTTATATTATTCGGAGGAATTTTGATATTTTTTAGTGTAACTTAAATTTTCTTATTATTTATTTTCTTTTAATACAATTATTTTAATAATGTTTTTATATTTTATATATAAATATTTAATAATTATAAAATCTACTTAAGTATTTTTTTGTATACATATTTAAAATTTATTTTACTTATTTATGTACTATTTCTTACAAATTATAAAGTATTTATATAATTAATTTTACCCTTTTATAATCTTTATCTTTACTTTGTTTTATATTTAGATATTTTTAGGTATATTTTAACACAATTTATAATAATTTACTGTTGAACTGTTATAAAAGGAATTTAAAATATAAAATTTAATACTTATATATACTCTTATAAAGTGTGGTGATTTTAATAAAAAAAATACTAATTCCTATAATTACCTTTTTTAGCTTTTTTGCTTTAGGCTTTAATAACTCAACTTCTTCTAATTACAAGTCTGATATAGTTGTCAAGGGAATAACACTTAAAGTATCTCTTATTCAAACAGCTTATGAGTTATATAATGTCAATGTAAAAAATCCAAAAGAGTTTAATGAAGATTTATATAAAGGTACTTCTTACGATGCCTATAAGCATTATATATGGTTAAAAGATACTTATAATGATATGGATGATGATTTGAAAAATTCTCTTTATGATATATTTACTACAAATGATTCTTGGAGCTACTCTAATGCCGTTATAGGCTTAGATGATAATTCATCTTTAGAAGATATAATTAAAACTATATTAAATGATGATTATTTAAATTTATCTCCTTCTTTTTGTAAGGAGTTTGATAATTTTTTTACATCTTTTTATGAAGATTATTTTAAGTCTTATTTTTATAAAAACAAA
Organism: Romboutsia sp. MSSM.1001216sp_RTP31141st1_G3_RTP31141_220114; assembly: GCF_039031195.1. Lineage (NCBI taxonomy): Bacteria > Bacillati > Bacillota > Clostridia > Peptostreptococcales > Peptostreptococcaceae > Romboutsia > Romboutsia sp. MSSM.1001216sp_RTP31141st1_G3_RTP31141_220114. The sequence goes on from NZ_JBCIUO010000007.1 coordinate 43,365, forward strand.
GCTTCCTATGAAAAAAAAGCTAATGATATAAATAATCTTTTAGCATCTAAAGAAGTAGATATTATAAATTTTATAGAAAGTTCATCAGGATTAGATATTGATAATGGTTACTCATATACATTTTACTATTCTTTAAATCCTGTTGAATCACAAGGATTTAAAAGCAATAAAAAATTAATATCAACAATACCTAAAAATACGCCTTATAAAGATATAATAAGTATTCCTCTTCATGAGTTTTCTCATATAATATTTGAATACTTTGTTAATAGTGATGAGTTTTTAGATGCTTATGAAAAATTAAAAGATGATAAAAAGCTAACTAAAATGTATGATAAAGTAGGAAAATATGCTTATAATTATAAAGACTTTTGCTCAGAAAACTTAATAGAAGGTTTTTCTAAATTCTTAAACTATAGATACTTTCAAGGGGTTTATGAAGAAAACATATATGTTTATGATTTAGATTTTTATAGATATTTAAGAAAGTTAAATTTTAATCCGCAAGCTTCATCTTTAAAAGATGTTAGTATAAATTTTTTGGAAAAAACATTAAACTTATACCCTTAAGCATCAATTATATACCCTAATTTAATCCCCTCTATATTTATAGAGGGGTTATTTTTAGCCACCATATCATTTTAATGATAATAAAACCTTACACATTGTATTTATCTCTTCTTTAGATAAATCATCAAACTTAGATAACCTTTTTACAATATCTTTTATTAACTCATTTTTATAATTTTCTTTACTATATATTACATTATCAGTATAAATAATTTTAGATTTTCCAAGGCTTTTTTTAATCAATTTACTATTTTTTTTAATCATTTCTGCTTTTCTTTTTCTTACCTCTTTTTTTATAAAGTAAGTTGATAGTGTAGATGTAACAGAACCTATAAAACCAATTCCCATTATCATAAGTATAGATGCAGTTAATTTACCTAATGTACTTATTGGATATACATCTCCATATCCAACTGTTGTAAATGTAACTATACTCCACCAAAGGGCAGCTCCTAAACTCATATTTTCAACAGATGACATTACGGTTGCACTTATTAGCACAATAATTATTGCTATACCTATAGTGTAATTAAAGTTATTAGTTTTCATAAATTCTGATAGTTCATTATTAGTACGTTTTATTATAGCAAGTAGTCTTATAACTCGAGTTATCTCTGATACTCTTGTTACCCTTCCTACTTTTAGTATATCTAAAGCTCTAAAGACTTTAAATATAGAGTAAAGAGGTATTATAGATATTAAATCTATTAAGTTTTTCTTAAAGAATTTTTTCTTATTTTTACTTTTATAAAGTCTAGTAAAATAATCTATTACAAATATTGACCAAACTATGAAATCTATAATTTGAAATACTAATCTAATTTGATAACTTAAATCTAATGTAAGTTCTAATATTAATATTATAGCTATAACTATAGATAAAATAGCCATAGCCAGATTATATGCAATATATTTTCGTCTCATATATTATTAATAGTATAAATAACTTCCATTTTCAAAGTGCCAATTTCCCTTATAGCCTTTTTCATATGCTCCTATTTCAAAATGAAGCATTGATATTCCTAAATCCACATCTTCATAGTTATGATTTTTTTCTTTTATTACTGCTTTTACTTTTTTATTTTTTAGTTCATATCCTATTTCTTTTTTATTTAAAGCACTTGGAGATTTTTTAGAAAGATTTATACCATTTAAAACCCAATCCGGTAATTCTTCATCTTTTTCTATTATAATATCAGAATTTTTTCCTTTGCTTATAGATTTTACAACTTTCTCTTTTATAGAAAGTTCTTTAGGTGAATGACCTATAGCTATTATACACACTAGCTCTTCTTTATCATTAAATTTAATATGTTTTTCACATTCTTTTTTATCATATGTTCCCCCAATCCAACATGTTGAAAGTCCCATAGCTACAGCTTGAAGTACTATCATTTCTCCATAATATCCTATTTTTTGCTTATAATTTAAATTTTTACTATTTCCAACTAAGCCTATATAAGATTTAGCACCACTTATAAGTCCATAAGATGCCTTAAATCCATTTAAGCCTTCATATCCATTTTTTATAAATTGTATATTAAGTGAAGATTCCTTATTTATTTCATCTATCAAATTAATTAATGTTAATATATCACTATCACTTATTTCTCTATCACTAAAAGTTCTTCTAGATATTCTTTTGTCTACAGCCTCTATCCAAGCTTTTCTAATTTCCATATAATATCTCCTTTCTATACATACTTATTATATAGTTTGTATATTTTTTTCTTTTATATTTATGTCCTCAAAAAAATCTTTATTATCACCTTTATGAAGTATTTTATCGCAAGTCATATTTATACCTATAGATCCTATTGGTGCAGTTATAAGTACACTTAAAATAGCAATAGCTTGCATAATATCACCACCTGCAACTCCCATTTCTAAAGGTATAGAGGCCTTTGCTGATTGAACAGTTGCTTTTGGAAGATATGCTATCATACAAAATACTTTTTCTTTTATTGTTAATTTAGTTCCTATTAAGGATATAAATACTCCTATTGAACGAACATTTAATGATATTGTAAGTATTATAACTCCTACTATAAAATATTTTCCTACTAATGTAGGATTTATAGCTATTCCCACAAATGTAAATAAATAAAGCTTTCCTATTTTCCAAAGTCTATTCATTGTATCTAAGATTTCTTTAGAAATGTCTTTCATATAGTTTCTTATTAAAAATCCGTATACCATAACAGCAAGTAGTGAGTTAAATACCTCTACATGTAAGTTTTTTTCTATAAATCTCATACCTATACATGTTGAAAATGCTATTATTACTTTTATATTTTTATTATCAACTTTAGATATTATAAGCTTACTTATTTTAAATATTAAAAAACTTAATACTAAGCTTATTATTATAGTAAGAGGTATTATCATAATTTGATTAAATATAGATACACTTTCTCCTATAGAACTTTTAGTGTATAGTGTTAAAAATGTAGTAAATAATGTTATAGCAACTGTATCATCACAGCTTGCTCCAACAAGTAACATCTGTGGTATAGCTTTATCTTGGCCTAACTTTCTCTCAATTAGTGATACCATAGCTGGAATAAGTACAGCAGGGCTTACTGCTGCTATTATAAATCCAAGTATAGCTCCTTGTATAAAAGTAAAATCTAAAAATATAGTACACAAAAATGCTATTGTAAATCCTTCTAGTGTTGCTGGTATTATACTAAGTAGTACTGCTGGCCTTCCTATTTGCTTTATTTGAGATACATTTATCCCAAGTCCACCTATAAATAATACTGTAACTAATGCTATATCTTTTATACCTGAAGATACTTCTAGTGTTTCTTTTGGAACTAAATTAAATATAGATGGACCTATCACCATCCCTAATACCATCATTCCTATTAAAGATGGTAGCTTTACCTTTTCTACTAGTTTTCCACTTATATTTGCTAATATCCCTATTATTACCAAACTAATTAATATAATCATAACTTCCTCCTTTATTTTGTAGTTCGCAAAAAAATAGACTCCTACCCTTATAAAAAGAGTAGGAGTCATTAGCTTTCGCATTTAATGGCGAACTCCATCGCCTATTTAATTAATACTTATATATGATATCATACAATGTTTTTATAGTAAATTGTTTTTATAATACTTTATATTATCTTTAGTTTAAATGTTTAATATATTTTTTATATTAACTTGTTGTGATACTATATTTATATACTATTACTAGGGGAGGTTAGTTATGATTGAAATGACTATAAAGGAACTTTTTGATGTAGGAGTAAGTTTTGAAAGTGCTGTAGGGGAAGGTACTAAATCAGAAAGAGCTAGAATACCGAAAAATTATGCTAGAATAAATTTACCTAAAGAAATTGAATCAAAAATAATGAATATTGATTTAGAATTAAATTTTTTGATCTCAGGAGAAATATGGTGTCCTGATTTTCAAATAAATACAACAATACTTAAAAAGTTTTGTGATTTAAATCCAAACTTTAATATATCTGTTATAACTATGGCTCGTGGTAAAAAATTTCTATCTCCTATATTAAATATTGATAAAGAAAATTTTAAAGGTCCTACTATAGTAGTTTTAGATAAAAATTTTAATATTATAGGATACTTTGAAGAAAGACCAAAAGCTGTTAAAGATGTAAAAAACTTTGATGATATAAAACTTGATTACTATAAAGGAAAATATATACTAGATAGCGTTAATGATTTGCTTGATATAATATGTAATATATAATTTTTATTATATTTCCTAGCTAGTACTAATATATTTTAATAAATGGCTTATCTTTTAGCTATATTAGTACTATTTAGGGGGTGTTTTTTATTATTATAGAATTAAATATTTTACAAACATTAATATTAGCTGTTTTTATGCTTTTAATGGGTAGTATTATTAAAGATAAAGTAAGAATTTTAGATAAATTTTGTATACCTTCTCCCGTTGTTGGAGGTCTTTTATTTTGTATATTAAACTTACTTTTAAAATTCTTTAATATATGTACTATAACTATGAATACTAGTTTAATGAGCTTTTTTATTTCTTTTTTCTTTACTATAGTTGGTCTTTCTTTTAGCTTTTCATTAATAAAAAAAGGAGGCAAGGACTTATTTAAATATTGGATACTCTGTGGTATATTATCATTTTGTCAAAACCTACTGGCAGTAGTTTTAGCTAAATTTACTGGTATACATCCCTTACTTGGCCTTATGTGTGGGACTATATCAATGGAAGGTGGACATGGATATGCTGCATCCTTTGGCTTTACTATAGAATCTCTTGGAATTTCAAATGCATCTAGTGTTGGAATAGCATCAGCTACCTTTGGTCTAATATTTGCAGGGCTTTTAGGTGGACCTGTCGGAAAATTTCTTATAGAAAAAAATAACCTAAAATATAATAATATTAATACTTCTTTAATAAAAACATACACAAAAAACATATCTTTAACTAGAAGTACTTCTACTTTAAATTCTACTTCATTCTTAGAACAAATTTTAGTTGTTTTTCTTTGTATAAATATTGGTGAACTTATTTCTAATATAATATATACATCTACTAATATATTAATCCCTACTATAAGTGTATGCATATTTATTGCCGTAATATTTAGAAACTCTAATGATAAATTTAAAATTTTAAATCTTGATTTTGATATTTTAAATTTACTTAGTGATATTTCCTTGGGAATATTTTTGACCATGGCACTTATGAGTATTGATTTATTTAAGCTATCTAGTTTATTTGGCCCTATAATAATTATTGTTGTATCTCAAGCAATTTTTATAGTGTTATTTGCAATATTTGTAGTATATAAAGTTTTAGGTAAAAATTTAGATGCTGCTATTATGGTAAGTGGGCTTATAGGACATGGGCTTGGTGCTACTCCAAATGCATTAGCTAATATGAGTTCTGTATGTCAAATATATGGTGAATCAAAAAAAGCATTTTTAATAGTTCCTTTAGTTGCTGCATTCTTACTTGATGTATTTACTATGCCTTGTATATTATTTTTTATAAATATCTTTTCTTAAATTTATTTAAATGATTAAAAATTTTTAAGTATTGCCATACTATAAATATAATTTGCTATAGGAGGTAATAATATGGAAACTAATTTACTATGTCTAGAAAAAGAATGTGCTTTCAATAAATCTGGTAGCTGCTATGCTTCTCATATAAAAGTAGAAGGATATGATGCTTACATAACACCTGAAACTTATTGTGATACATTTAGAGACTCTTCTTCTTTTAGTTTGTCAAATTATGGTGGAAATATATCCTTAACAAGTACTCAAAATATTTCATGCAGTGCTGATAACTGCAAATATAATATAAGTGGTGGATGTAGTGCTTCTTTTGTTCAGATAAATCCACAAAATGCTAACTGCGAAACTTTTATTACAAAATAACAAAATTCGCTTCGCTCATGTCGCCAACGACTTTGTCCGTTGCTCAAAATATCATTTTTTACATTTTCAAACCTATTGATATATATTATTTTCATGAGTCATCAACAGTTTTATGCTTAATGTAATTTCCTTTAATGTAAAAAAAGGATAGATTTTATCAATCTACCCTTTTTTTATGCTACTTGTTTTAATTCTTCAACTTCTTCTAGTACCCCTAGTTTCTTAGCTACTAGTTTTGTTGTACTTGCTTGAACTATAAGAGTTACAAGTATTGTCATAAATACTACTGAAGATATTATTTCGTATCCAGGAAGTTTCATTGATACTATTATCCCTGATAATGCTGCTGGTATTACTCCTGTTTCTCTAACCCACATCATAAATAATCTTTCTTTAAATTTCCATTTAGCCTCTTTATCAAATGCTGTACATATTAAAACTACAAGTGGTCTTGCTATAAACATTAATACTAATACAACTATTAAAGATTCCTTCCAATAAGCAGAGAGTGATGTTAAATCAACTTGTGTTCCTAGGACTACAAATATCGCCATACGACATAATGCTCCTACACTCTCTCTAAATAAGTGCTCTGAATGGAAGTCATGTTCTGGTACCCAAAGTCCAAATATTTTTTTATTTCCTGCTATAAGACCTGCTATAAATACTGCCATATATCCACTACCATGTAATAATGTAGCTACTTCATAAGCTAATGCAACTTTAAGTACTGACATTATTGGTGCATATGAATGGAATATTCCCCATTTTTTATCTGATATTAATAATGAGAATATATACCCAACTGCCACACCAACAACAACTCCACCTAATGCAGATATTAATAATTCACCTGCACTTTTACCAAGAGAAAATTCTCCACTAGTTATTATTCCAAGTAATGTTGAAACAATTATAGCCCCTACAGCATCATTGAATGCTGATTCACTAACTACAGTTTGCTTTATTTTATTTTTTATAGTAACTTGTTTAAATACTGGTATAAGTGCTGCTGGGTCTGTTGATGCTATAACTGCTCCCATTAAAAGAGCTGTCATAATTTCTATATTAAATATTTTTCCTGCAAATACTCCTACAACTACAGTAGATATTAAGACTCCAATAGTTGCAAGCATTCCTACACTTATCTTGACCTTGTTAAGTACTTTTAATTTAACTTCTCTACCACCTTCATATAATATAAATGCAGATCCAAATGTAAGTATTAAATTATTTTCAATAGGAAAAGATTCTATACTAATTAGGTTTAAGACTGCTGGTCCTATTATTATCCCTGCTATTAAGTATAATATAACATCAGGTACTTTTATTATTTCACTCACTTTTCCAAGTACAATACCTGTTATTGCAATTGCAGCAAATATTAGTAACAATCTATTAGTTGCAATTGCTTCTAATGTATTTTCCATAATATCATCTCCCTTTGTCGTTTTTGTAAGTTTTTTGTCGACAATTCTAATTATATTACCGCAAATTGATGCAGTCAACCTTTTTATACAAAAATTAATTTAATTTATTATATTAATATTTCTAACCTTTTATTTTATCAAAAGCTTATATATCTAAAGTCACTTTAGTTATTTTCAAAAAAAGTGTTAAGGTATTTATCTACCTTAACACTTTTTAATTATTTATATACTCTATTTTCATATACTTTTTTAATTAATTTCATATATATATCTTTTTCTTCTTCATCAAAATCATGAGTTACTTTATCAAACCATTCTTTAAATATACCACTTAATGAACCTAAAGCTTCCTCACCTTTTTTGCTTAGTGTCAGCCTATATACTCTAGTATCTATTTTATCTTGTTCTTTATTTACATAGCCAAGTTCTACAAGTTTTTTTATTCCTCTTGTTACCATAGCCTTATCTATATTAAGTTCTATAGCTATTTCATTTAAACTTATTCCACTACGTCTTTCTATTAAAAGTAAGTATCTTAAATTTGATATAGCAAAATCATAATCTTTTAACGCATTTTCTGCATACTTTCTAAAATCTTTATTTATTTCCATTTTATACTTATTTACTAACTCAATTTCCACCTTTTCACCTCTATAAAATTACTAGTTCACTCTATTATATATGATAGGATCTATAAATCCAAATGTTATTTTTGAGTTTTTGTAAAAAACTTCACTTACATATAATGTATCTTTTTCTATTCTCTCTTTTAACACAAATTTTACCTCTTTTGAAAAATAACTAACACTTTCTCCTTCAAATACTCCGTCTTTTTCAAAGTATACCATAGGTGTAAATTTGTTAGATTCTTCTAGAGTATTATAATCTAATTTTAAATCTAAGTTATCATTTCTAAAATCTTCTTTTGATATATTATTAGGTATTTCATATGATTTTAATACTACTTGATTATTTTCATTTAATTCAAATAAAAATAAATGAGGTAATATATTTTTTCTCTCTCCCATTTCATAATAGCTTTCTTCTATTATAAAATATCCTTTAAAGTCTTTTGGTAAATTTATTATTTTATCATTTGCTATACCATTTATATGCTTAGCTTTTGGGTGAGTTAAATTACCTTCTTGTTTTTGTTTATGTATTTGTTTATCATTATTAAATACTCCACATAAATTTTTTACAAACATTTCTAATACATTCATACATATTCCTCCTTTTTAGTTGATACAATCAATAATTTTTATTGATATTTATACCCCATTTTTATTTTTTCTACCAATTGAAAAATATTTCTTTATTACTTTTATACTTATGTAATATATTGCTATTATTTATATTATCATTTTTTAGATAAAAAAGGTGAATTTATATTCACCTTTTTTATTTAGACAATTTAATTAATATATTTATTTAAAAAACATAATATTTATTAAAGTCGATACTACTGTCATACTAAACCCTACCATAATCTCATAAGGAAGTAATGTAAATCTCTCTTTTATACCCATATTTACACTCTTTGCACTTGTATGAAATAATGATCCATGAGGTAACTGCTCAAAAGCACTAGAACCTGCATTTACAATGCTTGCTCCATTTAAAGCTGAAAATCCTGAACTTATTATAGCTTCTTTAAAAGTTGATGATGCTATAGTTGCTCCTGCTGTTGATGATGCCGTTGCTAAAGACATTAGCATCCCAGATGTTGGTGCTAATAAAAATTGTGGTACGCTTAATACTTCAAGTACAGTTATTGTACTATTTTGAAGATTAGACATTTGTATAATACCTGCAAGTGTTCCTGTTCCTATTAATAATATACATACTCCTTGCATTTGGCTAACTCCATAGGCTAAATAGTTATTTAACTTTTTAATATTTCCTGTTGCAATTACACAAACTATTCCTCCTAAAGGTAGTGCTATTAATGGATCTATGGAAACACTAGATATATTACCTAGAAATAATAACCATATAGATACTAAAGGCCCTATCAAAGATCTAAATAAAGTAGGCATTTCCTTTTTTTCTTGTAATATATTACTTTGTTCAAACTTGCTACCTTTATCTATAATCAACTTAGTTAATATTACAGTTATAAATATTCCACATATAGCAGGCACTATATTTGATGCCATTACATTTGATAAAGTTATATTAAAATTTTCTGATACTGCTAAAGTGTTTGGATTTGGTGATATTATATTTCCAGCCTTTCCTCCTCCAGCTAAAGCTAAAAGTATAGATATTTTAGAATAAGATAACTTATTTCCTATGTACATACCTATAGGTGCAACAGTTATAATAGCTGCATCTAAGTTAACCCCAACTCCTGCTAAAACCATAGTTGATATAGCTATTCCTAAAATGGCTTTATCTGTTCCTAATAACTTAATTATTTCTTCAGATATCTTATTTACTGATCCTGTTTTTATCAAACATCCTGCTAATACTCCTGATGCTAAAACTCTTAATATAGATGGTGATATATCTTTTGCTCCATTTATCATATACTCTACAGTTTGCGATAAATGACAACCTCCAATCAATCCTCCAACTAAAGCTCCTAACATTAAACTATACACAGGTTGAAATTTCTTAATTATAAGAATTATAGCTGTAAAAAGTCCAAATATTGCCCCAAAAGTTGTTATCTGCATATAAATCCCCCTGTTAAATTGTATTAAACTAATTAAATTTTATTTAATATGTTTAATATAATTTTATGTTTTTACTACTATTTTGTCAACTATATATTAATTAATTAAATTTTATTTAACATTTATTAATATGCATTTTATGCTATAATAAGTATATTGTTTAAGTTTTATAAAAATTTTAACTAAGGTGATTAATTATGAATGATTTAAATATTGGTATTAAAATCTGTGAAATAAGAAAAAAACAAGATTTAAGCATAAGAGACTTAGCTAAACTAGCAGGTGTTACACCATCTTTGCTAAGCCAAATAGAAAGAGGGCTTGCTAATCCATCAGTTAATTCATTAAAATCTATAGCCTCTGCTTTAAATGTTCCACTATTTACTTTCTTTATGTCTGAAGTTGATAAAAGAAATTTAATAGTCAGAAAAGATAATAGAAAAAAAGTTATTCTTCCTGGAAATAATGATGTAGTCTATGAAGTATTATCTCCAGAAATTAATGATAATTTTGAATTTGCTATAATTAACCTATCTCCTAACACTAGCTCTTGTACTAATTTTATAGAACATAAAGGATATGAGATAGCTTATATATTAAGTGGTGAAGCTAACCTATACATAGATGAAGATAAATTTACTTTATATGAAGGTGATAGCGTTAAAGTTCCTATTGGTTCTAGACATCGTTGGGAAAATATAACAAATAATGATACTAAAGTAATATTTGCCGTTATATTATAAAAAGAGCCTAATGGCTCTTTTTATCTATGTTTTAAATATACACTATATTCTTTTATTGTTTCATTTATATTTATAGTTATTAAATACTCGTTATAGTGTGCATTATAAGGCTGTTTATATTTTAAGTTTATTACAAATTCACTATCTTCTAATTCTAATAACTCACTATCTTTTAAAAATTTTCTTTCTATCAATTCTAAAACTCTTTCCAAATAAATCTCCCCCTATAAGTATTTACCACTTATATACCCATTAATATATTTTACTATCTCTGTTTATATATTTTTAAAGTTTATCCTTTTTCTTATACATTTTCCAAGTATATACGCTAATCCTACTTTTATAAAATCTACAATTAAAAATGGTACTACACAAGTTAGTAGACCTTTAAAAAAACTTACTCCTGCTATTAAGCTAAATTGAAAAGTACCTATTATATAGCTTATAAAAAGTGCTATTAACATTGAAAGTAAAAGTAATATATTATTTTTATATTTTTCAAAAAAATATCCAACAATATATGAAACTATAGGAAATGATATTAAGAAACCTCCTGTAGGTCCAACTAATACACCTATTCCTCCACCCATTTGAGAAAATACAGGTATACCTATTAGTCCAAGGCTTAAATATATAATTTGAGATAAAAAACCTAACCTAGAACCAAGTAATATTCCACAAATCATAACAGAAAACATCTGCATAGTAAGTGGTACAGTTGTAAAAGGTATTGGTATTGATATTTGAGCAAGTATAGCTGTTATACTTGCAAATATAGAACATATAACTAATTCTTTAGTTGATAATTTCATATTTTTCTCCTTAGTATTTATACTATAAAAGGATTATACCAAAATTAACTACATTTTAGTACAATCCTTTAAAACTATATATTACTAACTTTTCTTTATTATATCTTTATTTAACTATTTTTTATAACTTTAAATAAAAACACCATAGCAATTTTGCTATGGTGTTTTTTTTATTATAAAACTCTCTTAGCTCCTACGTGAGCATTTTTCCAGTAACTATTGTTTATACTAGTCTTTTGAACTACATCTCCTGGTTTTGGAGCATGTATCATTTGTCCATTACCTATATATATACCAACATGAGTTATTCTTCCACTTCCATCAGTACTAGAGAACATTAAGTCTCCTGGTTGTAAGTTATTCCAACTTACAGATCTACCTACACTATATTGAGCTGTTGAAACTCTAGGTAATGTTATTCCAACTTGCTTATATACATAGTAAGTTAATCCTGAACAGTCAAAGCTATTAGGTCCTTCTGCTCCCCATACATATGGCTTTCCTAGTTGTGCCATAGCTGTGCTTAATACCTTTTGTACTTTGCTTTGAGATGTTTGTCCATTGTCTGAACTACTATTGCTTCCTGAACCTGTATTTGAGTTAGATAAGCTTATGTAGCTTGAACTTCCCCATCCTACTTTTCCATTTGATAATTTTACTTTATACCATCCATTTGAGCTTTCTAATATATCTACTCTATCACCTTGATAAGCTTTAGTTATTACACCATAGCTAGTGCTTGGGCCACTTCTTATATTTAAAGCTGCTGTTGTTATTGTTCCTTTTTTACCTGTAACAGGAGTAGAAATTTCTCCACCATTATTTGCATTATTTCCTGAACCTGCACTTGAGTCAGATAAGCTTATATAGCTTCCACTTCCCCATCCTATTTTTCCATTTGATAATTTTACTTTGTACCATCCATTTGAACTTTTTTCTAATATTTCTACCTTATTTCCTTCATATACCTTAGTTATTATTCCATAGCTAGTACTTGGGCCACTTCTTATATTTAAAGCTGCTGTTGATATTGTTCCTGTTTTTCCTGTAACTGGTGTAGAAGTTTCTCCACCGTTATTTGCATTATTTCCTGAACCTGCATTTGAATCAGATAGGCTTATGTATCCACCATGACCCCATCCTGATTTTCCATTTGAAAGTTGCACTTTATGCCATCCATTTGAGCTATCTAATATCTTTACTTTGTCTCCTTGATAAGCTTTAGTTACTATAGAGTGAGATGTAGATGCACCGCTTCTTATATTTAAAGCTGCAGTTGTTATTGTACCCATCTTTCCTGTAACTTGGTTTGAACTATTGTTACTGCTAGATCCAGATACACTTATATAGTTTCCACTTCCCCATCCTATTTTTCCATTTGATAGTTTTACTTTATGCCATCCATTTGAGCTTTCTAATATTTCAAGTTTATCTCCTTGATGAACTTTTGTTACTATTGAGTAACTTGTACTAGGTCCACTTCTTATATTTAATGTACTAACTGTTACAGTTCCTGTTTTTCCATCTGCAAACGCACCTGTAGTCCCCATAGCTAGTCCTACTGTAGTAGCACAAACTGCTACTGCCACTTTTCTATCTAACATTTTTAACCTCCCATTTTTATTTCTTATACAATATATAATTTAAAGTTCTTATTCTCAAAATAATTCTTATATATATTATATACTTTATTTGTAAATTTGTTATGAATTTTTTTACATTTTTTATATTTTTTTATATTTTTTTCATTATTTTTAGTAAAAATGGGTATAATATTGTTTGATTTTTAATTTTAATTAATTCTTTTTACTATTTCGTACATATCCTTGTCGACTCATAGTATTATTTCTAACTTTTTTATTTATTATATTTATTCTTTTATTGCTATATTATTTTTTATAAAAAAATAAAACACTAAGAAATTCTTAGTGTTAATCTAATATTATTTTTATAATATCTCCATTCTTTCTTTCTAGGTGTGCAACTTCACCACTTATATTTTCATCTAATGCTCTTGTAACTAAGCTTATAAGTTTTTTACCATCGATTATATCATCTAAATCATTAAAAAAGTCTAGTGCATTATTTTGTATCATTTTTTTTACAAAGTTTACGGGTAATTTTATATGAATTTTATCTCCATTATGAGATAAGACTTTTACTCTTAAAAGCTTTTCATCATATACTCTTTTTATACTTTTCCCCATATAAATACTCCTTACTACTATATTTTCTTAAAATTTTTAATTACATATTTCCAAAATTATGTTTATTAAAATACTTTAAGGGAATATAATTTTTATGTAATATAAAAACTTATACTTAATCTATATTTTATACATACTTTTTTTATTACTAATTGAACATATTTTTTGTTTTGAGTTTATAATAATTTTATGCTAAAATCTTTAATTATAATATTTAAGGAGATGAAAGTTTTGTTTAATTATATAAAATTTGCAATTTATCAGTTAATTGGATTTCTAGGAACTTTACCTAAATTGCTCAAATATAAAAATAATCCTGATAAATATACATCAAATGAACAATTTGATGTATTAAAATCACATGCTCTAAAATCACTAAAGTTAGTTGATATAGATGTAAATATTTTAGGAAAAGAAAAAATCCCCAATGAGCCAGTTTTATTTGTTGTAAATCATTCTAGTATGTTAGATAGTTTTATACTAATTTCTAGTGTAGATAGACCTATTGGGTGTGTTATAGCAGATGAGCCTATTTGGAGAAATATTCCTATTTTAAAAGATTGGACTAAACTTATAAAATGTGTATACATAAATAGAAAAAATAATAGAGAAGGCATAAAAAGTATTATACAAGCATCTAAAAATATAACCTTAGGACACAGTATGGCAGTATTCCCAGAGGGTGATTTAACTTGGGTAAAAGAACCTAATTCTTTAGTATCAACTTTTAGAAGTGGTGCTTTAAAAATAGCTTATAAGGCAAATTGTCCTATAGTTCCTTTAGTTATAAAAAACTCTCAAGGTATTTATGATGGCTATGAACCTATCGGTAAAATTCACTCAAAATCTATAGAGGTTGAATTTTTAGACCCTATATATAAACATATAGAAAATACTAAGTTAAAATCTAGTATATTAGCTGACCATATAAAAAATAAAATGGAATATAAAATGTTAGAGTTTAACTATAAAGAAGAAAAGAGTATGGCTTAAACCATACTCTCTTTTAATATTTTTACTTCATCACCTATATTTATAGTTCCTTCACTTATAACTTTTACAAATATACCTTCTCTAGGCATAACGCAGTCACCTGTAGTTCTTTTTATTTCACATCCTCCATGGCATTTTTTACCTATTTGAGTTACTTCTACTTCACATTCACCTAGAGTTAATCTAGTTCCTACAGGAAGTTTGTATACATTTATTCCTTCTGTTGTTATATTTTCTGCAAAATCACCAAATTTTAAATGATCAAATCCTCTTTCTCTCATTTTATCTATACTTTCTTTTGCTAGTAACGATATTTGTCTATGCCAATTTCCTGCATGTGCATCATTAACTATTCCATGATTTATTTTTAAAGTAGCTTTATCTACAGGTACTTTTACTACACCTTTTTTTTCACTTATATTTATAGATACGATCTTAGCCATACTCCCCATCCTTTTTTAAAATTTAAAATTTCCAGACTTACCGCCACTTTTTTCTAGTAGATGTACATCCTTTATTACCATTTTTTTATCTATAGCTTTGCACATATCATATATTGTAAGTGCTGCTATTGTTACTGCACTTACAGCTTCCATTTCAACACCAGTTTTTCCAACTGATTTACATGTTGCATATATATTTATTATATTCTCTTTTTCATCTATATTAAAATCTAAATCACAACCTACTAAATTTATCTGATGACACATAGGAATATTCATTGGTGTATTTTTAGCACCCATTATGCCTGCAACTTGCGCTACTGATAATACATCACCTTTTTTAACTTGTCCATTTAATATCTTATCTATTATTTCTTCACTTACTAATATGCTAGCTTTTGCAGTTGCAGTTCTTTTTGTATTTTCTTTATCTCCTACATCAACCATTTTTGCATATCCCTTTTCATTTATATGAGTTAGCATATTATCCTCCTATTTGATACATACTCCTTTTAGTATCACTAACTTTATTTTCATTTAAGTAGTGTCTTTCTGGTTTGTCTAATATTATTTCTTTTAATACTTCTCTAAAAATTAATGGCTTATTTAAGTAGTATTTTATATCATACTCTCCTTCTGAATGAAGACATAATTTAATTGTTCCATTTTGAGTTATTCTTATTCTATTACACTCACTACAAAACGAACATGACATAGGAGTTATTACTCCAACCCTTCCCATTGAGTCTTCTAATTTATAGTATTTAGCAGTAGAATTTTCACTACTTTCTATTTTATATAGTCCATCTATTTGACTTATTATATCTTGTATATTAACATATCCATTTCTATATATTTTACTAGCCTCTCCTAAAGGCATAAGTTCAATAAATCTTACATCAATATTATTAAATTTTGTCATAAGTATAAAATCTGTTATTTCATTTTCATTAAATCCATTTATAAGTACACAATTTATTTTAACTTTCATTCCAAGTTCTAAGCATCTAGATATGGATTTTAATACTTCTTTTATATCTCCATTTCTAGTAATACTTTTATATTTATATTCTTTTAATGAATCTAGACTTATATTTACAGTTCTAAGGCCACTTTCATATAATTCATATGCCATATCATAAAGGCCTATCCCATTAGTAGTTATAGCTACATCTTTTATATTACATTCTTCATAAGTGTATCTTATAATTTCTGATAAACCTTCATATAATAAAGGTTCTCCTCCTGTAAATCTAATTTTTGTTATTCCTACTTGTGATAATCCATTTATAATAAATTTATAATCATTTAAACTAAGTGTATTTTCGTATTCATTAAAGCTTACATCATCTGGCATACAATAAACACATCTTAGATTGCATTTTTCAGTTAAAGAAATACGTGCATAATTTATATTTCTTCCATATTTATCAATCATAACTAGCTACCCTCTTTTTTGCCTATTTTATATAACTAATTATATACTATTTTTAGTTGTAGTGGCACATTCTGTTGCCTCACCTTTTAATATTTCTATTCCATGGGGTAATACATCTAATACAAATCCTAAATTTTCTATTGCACCTTTAGGGCTTCCTGGTAAGTTAATTATAATAGAATTGTTTCTTATACCACTTACTCCTCTACTAAGTATCGCTTTTTTAGTTATTTCACTAGATTTTAATCTCATATATTCACTTATACCTGGAATTTCCCTTTCTAAAACTTCTTTTGTAGCTTCTGGCGTTGTGTCTCTTTTAGAAAAACCAGTTCCCCCATTAGTAAGCACTAAATCTGCTATATTATTATCACAAATATTTATAAGCTCTTCTTTTAACATATCCTTATCATCTTTTAGCAGATTATAATGTACTACTTTGTATTCATTACTTTCTTCTATATACTCTTTTAGCTTTTTTCCCGTTATATCTTCTCTTTTTCCTATATATCCTTTATCACTAAGTGTTACTATAGCTACTTTAAACATATTTACCTCCCAATTTTATATTATTTAGTATGTTTTCTATGTGATAATTCCCCTTTGTTTTTTACTAGTAATAATTCAGCCATTATACCAAAGGCTATTTCTGAAACATCATTTGACGATATATTAAGACCTACAGGTGCATATACATTATCTAATAATTCTTTTTCTACACCTTCTTTTAAAAGTTCTTCTTTTAAGGTATTCCATTTTTTCTTACTTCCTATCATGCCTATATAAGAAGGATTTTTCTTTATTATTTCTCTTAATGCCTCTAAATCTTTTTCATATCCTCTGGTTGCAATTATTACGTATGTGTTTTCATCTATATTTATATCATTTAATATATTATCTATATTTCCAGCATATACTTCATCTGCACTTTCAAATCTTTCTTTGTTTGCAAATTCTACTCTGTCATCTACTATTATTTTATAAAAGTCTAATGTATTTGCAATTTTATATATATTATAACCTACATGTCCTCCTCCAACTATTAAAAGTCTTGGTCTTGGTTTAAATACTTTTATAAAACCACAAACCATTCCTCCACACTGCATAGGAGTATCTTTAGAATTTTCATCTAAAGCATGTTTAAAAGCTCTATCAAATCCACTATCTAATGCTTTTTCACATTCAGTTATTACTTCATGTTCTAATATTCCTCCACCTACAGTTCCTAGTATACTTTTATCATTAAAATACGCTAGTGTAGCACCTACTTTTCCTGGACTAGAACCTTTTACTTCAGTTATAGTTGCAAAAGCTACCCTATTTCCACATTTAACTTCTTTACTTACTCTGTCTAATATCATCTCATCCATAATTAATTCTCCTATCTAGCTTTTGACTATTTATTATAAAATCTTACAACTTCCTCTAAAACACTTCCAGCTATACATCTAGCTTTATCTGATATTGTATAACAATTATTAACTTCTTCAATTCTTGGATCTATATCTAGTATTTTTAATCCTTTTACTATATTAGACTTATTTCTTATAATTCCTCTTAAAACCCCATCTATATTTGCTTTTACATCAATTTTTTCATTTTCTTTATTTATTATATAAGCTAGTACCTCGTCTTTTTTTACTATACTTCCTATACTAGCTATATTTTCTATAATACCACTTTCTTTCGCATACCCGACTCTTTCTTTTCCTACACCATTTATAACTCCTGGGGTAGCAGTATTTTTTAGAGCATATCCACTATTTATGATTTTTCCTAAATTATGACCTCTCATAGTCTCAATTACTATATCTACATCTTTACCCGCACAAAATCCTGGGCCTAATGCAATAGTAAGTTTAGCCATATCTTTATTTGTCCCTAAATTTTTTTTAGCTAAAATACAATCTATTACTATATCTGGTTTTAAATACTTTATATACTCTCCTTTTTCATCAACAACTAAAGCTACATTATTATCTTTTATAGTCTTTTTTATCTCATCTATACTATTACAAAGCTTTGCACAAACACCTTCAACACTAAATTCTCCTTCATAAACAGCCTCACTAAAACTTACATTTCTTCTTATTGCTAATGGTTTTTCAACTTCCAAACAAACCACATCAAACCCACATCTATTTAATCTATGTATTACTCCACTGGCTAAATCTCCTGCACCTCTTACTACTATCATATTTCGTCCAATCCTCCAAACATTTATCAATGTAAATTTTTTTATTAATAGTATTATACAATACATTTATATTTTTTTATATATTATAATTCGTAATTATTAAATATAATAATTTTTATTAAAAGCTTTAATTTTCATACAAAAAAGTATAGCCACACGTATTAGTATCGCTATACTTTCTAGTTTAATATTTATCATATTTATCAAAATCTTCATTTTTCTTTTCTTTTTTTCTTTCTATTATTTTAACTATAATAAGTACTATACTTCCAACTATAATAACAAGTGGTGTTCCTACAGCAAGTATTAAAGCTATTATGAGCCCTATATTACTCATCAATAACAACTCCAGTACCATATGCTAACATTTCGGCAGCTCCTTGCATAACTGCTGCTGATGTTAATCTAAATCCAATTATTGCATTAGCACCTTGTGCTTTAGCATCTTCTACCATTCTAGCTATTGCTATTTTTCTAGCTTCTGCTAACATCTCATCGTATCCTGTAAGTTCTCCACCAACTAATTGCTTAAAACTTGCACCTATATCTTTTCCTATATGCTTTGCTCTAATTGTACTTCCTTTTACTAATCCCTTAACTTCTATAATATTCTTACCTGGTATACATTCTGTAGTTAATATTAACATATATATCCTCCATCTTATTTTATACTAAAATATTTTCCTATTACTAATGAGTATATATTATTGCCTTATTTTATTCTATAAACTTTACTATTTTAATATAAAAAAATACCGATAAAAATTATCGGTATTCTTTAAACTATTTCTAAATTATTTTCTCCTGATTTTATACTAGAGTTATTTTTATTTTTAGTACTTTTTCCTATAAACTTTCCTAGCTTTATATTTCTAAATATAGTAGATACAAATATTATACCTAATGCTAATGCACCAGATATTGCTAATGTATTTACCCCATATTCTATAGCCTTCATATAATCTCCTACTATAAACTGATACATTGTATTATATACTCCATATCCTGGAACCAAAGGAATAAGGCAACATACACTTAATGTTGTAGCTGGTGTTTTATATATTCTTGCACATATTTCGCAGTATATACTAAAGCATATAGCAGATATAAAATATGATATTACATCTGATCCTATACAATGTAGAGAAAATTTGTATGAAAACCAAGCTATGCCTCCACCTATTCCTGCTACTATTAGTCGCTTTCCTTTTATATTAAATATAATTCCAAATCCTATTCCTATAAAAAAAGATGCTATTGATTCTATAATCATACTACATCCCTCCCATCTGAAGATACATACTTATTACAAATCCTGTGCCAACTGCAATAGATACACCTATTAATAAAGCTTCTGCGACCTTAGTAAGCCCTGATATTAATTCTCCTTGCATAATATCTCTTATAGAATTTGTAAGTGCAAGGCCTGGAACTAAAAGCATTATACTTCCAGCTATTATTTTATCTATCTCATGTATAAAACCAATATCATACATTAATACAGAAAATATAGCTACTACTCCTCCACATAAACTATTTATAAAAAATTCATTTAATGATGATTTTCTTAATTTGTTATATATATATTTTATTATGATACCAATTATAAAAGATCCTAAAATAGCATTAAAATTACCACCAAACAATAATGTAAACATAGCTGTTGATATACCTGAAAATAATAATACTATATTATCCTTATACATATCATCCTTACATATTTTTTCTAGTTCTAGTTCACATTCATCTATGCTTAACTTATCATGATATATCTTTCTCGAAAGAGAATTTATATTATGAACTCTATTTAAATTTACACCTCTTGAGTTAATCCTTTTAACTACTGAATATATCTTACCATTAAGAAATATAGAAACCATTACCGCTGTAGGTGTTGCAAATACTTCTACTTCATCTACATCAAAAGACTGACAGATCCTTGATATAGTTTCCTCTACTCTATACGTTTCTCCTCCACTTTGAAGCATAAGTCTTCCTGCATTGGATGAAAAATCTAAAATTCTATCAATGTTCATAATACACCCCCCTTAAATTCACACAGATTCCATTATAACATAATATTTATTTTTTATATTATGTTTTTGTATATTTATAATAATTAAAATTTTAGATAAATTTAGAATTTTTAAATGTAAATACTAAAGCAATATACGTTAATTTATGTTTTTAAATAAAAAAATAAACTATAAAAATTAAATTATATAACTTTTATAGTTTATCTTCATTATTATATATCACAACATGCAATTCCAAGCACTCCAGGTCCTGTATGTGCACATATGCAGCTTCCTATATTTACAACAACAATGTCTTTTACTTTTAGATTTTCACATAAATTATTTTTTAATATTTTTAAATCTCCTTCATTATCTCCATAACCAATTATTATAGTCTTATTAGTTAAATCTTCACCTTGTTGTTCTTTTATAATTTCTACTATATTGTTTATTACTTGTTTTTTACCTCTCGCTTGTGAAAAATGTTTAACTAATCCTTCATCTAAGCGAAGTATTGGCTTTATATTTAACATATTTCCTATTGTAGCCTTAGCTAAAGACATTCTACCACCCTTTTGCAAATACTCTAGCGTTTCTACTGTAAATAAAACAGATAAGTTACTTTTTAAATTTGTCAGATGTTTTATTATCTCTTCTATACTTTTGCCTTCTTTAGCTAACTTAGCTGCACTAAGTACTAAGCATGTACTTCCTATAGATAATGATAATGTATCAAATGTGTGTATATTTTTGTTTTCTATATCATTTTTAGCCATAACAGCACTTTGATATGTACCAGATGCGTTAGATGATCCTCCTATATACAAAATCTCTTCATATTTATCTATGTATTTTTCAAATGCATTTTTAAATGACATATACGTAACTTGAGATGTTTTTGGTAAACTTTCATTTTCCCTTAGCATTTTATAAAATTCATCTTCAGTTAGATCTACTCCATCTATATATTCTCTACCATTAAAAATTATGCTAAGTGGTACTACTTCTATATCATATTTATCAATAAATTCTTTAGGTATATCCGATAAGCTATCACATATTATTTTTATATTATTCATTTTTCCTCCAACTTTTTAACTCTTCTTTTATATCTAAGTTATTACTTTAAGTTTTAATACCAGGTATCAATATCTTAGCATAATAATATTTTTATTTCAATATTTTAAAGTTAATTTTTTACATATTTTAGATTATTTCCAAAATATTCATTAAGTTACATAAAATTTAATTTAACATAAAAAATAGCTTGATACTTTTTAGCATCAAGCTATTTTTTATTCAATATTTTATATATATTTTTCAAGTATTACAGCTCTGATATTTTCATACTTTATATAATCTGGTAGTGACTTTTTTATTACACTTATCTTATCTTCAGAAAACCTTTCACATGCATCTAATATCATTGCTTTATCTTTTTGTTCATACATACTCTCTAAATCTATATTAAAGTTTATGCAATTTCCTTCTTTTATATAATCATATATATATCCTAAAACTGTAGAAAGAGATGTTTCTATTTCTTCACATACATATTTTATATCATTCCCTTGATTCAATAAATCTAGGGCTATTTCATTATTTTTTCTATTTTCTCCATCTATTATAAGCTTAAGTCTTTTTTTATCTTCCCACTCTGGTCTTATATTTTTTTCATTTATATATGAATTTACTACATCTAATATACTTTCACCGTATCTATTTATTTTAACTGGACCCATACCACCTATATCTTTTAATTGTTCTTTAGTAGTTGGATACCTCCCACTTATTTCTTTTAAAGAATTTTTGCTAATTACCATATAAGGTATAGTCTTTTCCTTTTTTGCTATATCTTTTCTTAAATCATCTAAAATATTATATAGATCTTTATCTGTAGTAACTTCAAAATATTCATCTTTAATTTTTGTGTTGTCTTTTTTATTTGTATTATTATCTAATACTTTTTGTTTATCAATATTGTTTCTATTTATATATGATTCTATTACATCTTTAAATCTAGAACCATACTTTTCATACTTTACTTCGCCTATACCAGATACACTAAGCATTTCTTCTTTTGATGTAGCATAAATACTTGCCATACCTTTAAGAGTTGCATCTCCAAATACCATATATGGAGCTATAGATTCTTCTCTTGCTATATTACTTCTTAAGCTTACTAATTCTTCGTATAATTCATTTTCTACATACTTAGACTTACTTGCTTTAGCTTCTTTTAATTCAACTTTTATTTCCTTTTTTATAACTCTCATTGATTGTTCATTTAATTTTATAGTTGGAAATGTTCCTCTATGTCCTAAATTTTCTACTATATCTAAAAATCCATGTGATACTAATGTATTTATAAAGTTTTTTAAATCTTCACTAGAGTACTTTTTCATAAGACCATAAGTTGATAATTTATCAAATTCTAATTCTAATACTTTTTTATTTTTAGAACCCCTAAGAACATCGACTATCATGGTTATTCCATAGCTTCTTTTCATTCTAGCAATACAAGATATTACCATCATAGCATCTAGTGTCTTATCTACTACCTCTCCATCATTTAAACAGTTGCTACAGTTATTGCATTCATCTTCCATAGTTTCTCCAAAATAATCTAGTATACATTTTCTATAGCAATCACTAGTATATATTAAATCTACCATTTGCTGAAGTTTAGTATATTTAGCTATCTTTCTTTGAGGATTTTCTATGGACGCTTCCACTAAATATTTTTGCGTATGAACATCTTGTGGAGCAAATAATAATATACACTCACTTTCTTCGCCATCTCTTCCTGCTCTACCTATTTCTTGATAGTAGTTTTCTATACTTTGTGGCATATTATAATGAATTACCCATCTTATATTTGGTTTATCTATTCCCATACCAAAAGCATTTGTTGCTACCATTATCTTAATATCATCATTTATAAACTTTTCTTGATTTTCTTTTCTTGTTTCATTACTAAGACCTGCATGATATTTAGATACTAAATAACCTCTTTTTAAAAGTCCATCATGTATATTTTCTACTTCTTTTCTAGTTGATGCATATATTATCCCACATTCATTTTCATGATTTTTAACATAATCTAATAAGTATTTATTTTTAGCAGGGGATTTAATTATATTTATAGATAAATTTTCTCTATCAAACCCTGATATAAATACTTTTGGATTATTTAAATTAAGTACTTCTACTATATCTTTTCTAACTTCATCACTTGCTGTAGCTGTAAAAGCCGTTACTATTGGTCTATTTCTTAAGTTATTTATAAAATATGGTATTTTTTTATAACTTACTCTAAAATCATGTCCCCATTGTGATACACAGTGTGCCTCATCTATTGCAACTTGACATACAACTTTATCATATATTACTGTTAAAAAATCAGAACTATCTAACCTTTCTGGTGCTACATATAATATTTTGCATTTATCATTTTTTATATTGTTAAGTACTTTTTCATATTCACTATTTGAAAGAGAACTATTTATGTACTCAGCTTCTATTCCCATAACCTTTAGTGTATCTACTTGGTCTTTCATAAGTGATATAAGAGGAGATACAACTATAGTTATTCCCTCTAGTACCATGGCAGGTATTTGATAACATATGGATTTACCTCCTCCTGTTGGCATTATAGCAAGAACATCGTTATTATTAATTATAGAATTTATAATATCTTCTTGCCCTTTTCTAAAGTTTGTATATCCATAATACCTATTTAATATATCTAACGGTGTAATATTCATTTATAACCCTCCTAACTGCATAATATATCCTTTGGAGTATTTAGATCTTAATTAATTTTAATTCTATTAATTTACTTTATCTTACCACAAGATTTTAATTTTAACTATTTAGTAACTACAAAATTTATATATTTAATATCTATATATAATTTAACTTCATTATAGAAAAAGCTTATATTATGTATTTAAAATTTTCAATATTCATATTATTAAGTAGTAATAATATATTAAATTCTCTTAATACTGGAGGAATTTATGTTAAAAGAAACCGAATATCTTTCTAAAGAAAAATATAATCTACTAAAAAAATATAACCTTCAATTAAATGATGATTTATATTGGGAATCAAACCATAAGAAATACCCTAAAGTTAAATATTTTTCCAATAAGTTTGCTAAAAATCACTCAACTCTAGCTTTATTATTTTATATACACAAGTTATGTTATGCTAAAATAAAGTATTTTGAAAAAAATTTCAATAAATATATACCTTATAAATATGACTACAAAAAAGGATTTATAGAGTGTGAGCTATTTGATATGGAGTTTATGTTGCATATTCCTAGTAATGTAATTATTGATATTAGAAACTTACAAGAAATTAAAAATATAGATGAGTTTCATGATTTTTGTAGATACCTAGAAAGCTATGAATTATAATTAAAATTAATGATTTTAACTAAAAAAGTGCCTTTTAATTAAAAGGCACTTAAATTTATTCAATATTACATACTCTTTGTTTTTCTTATTTCAGTATTGTTCCAACACTGAACATTTTCAAGTCCTTTTATATTTGATGCATCAAATACTGGACTTTTAATTCCATTTTTCTTTTGATTAGTATAATCTTCAAGTGCTATAAAAGCATATTTTCCTAAAAGAGCTATTGCTATTAAGTTTATTATAGCCATAAGGGCCATAAATACATCTGCTAAATTCCAAACTACATCTACTTGAACTACTGAACCAAATAAAACCATACATACAACTAACACTCTAAATATATTTAAAACAGTTTTATTGCTATTCATAAACTCTATATTTGATTCTCCATAGTAATAGTTACCTACTATTGAACTAAAAGCAAATAAGAATATACATAAAGCTATAAATATATGTGCAAAACTTCCTATATGAGAAGATAGTGCTGCTTGAGTTAACTCTATTCCACTTAATCCACTAGTTGAGTATCCTGGATATAAAAGTACTATAAATGCTGTACATGTACAAATTAAGATAGTATCTGTAAATACTCCAAGTGTTTGTATTAATCCTTGTTTAACAGGATGTGATGTATCTGCAGTTGCTGCTGCATTTGGTGCACTACCCATACCAGCTTCATTTGAGAATAGTCCTCTTTTTACTCCAGTAAGTATTATTCCTGCTGTCGTACCTACTGACATTTCTCTAAAATTAAAGGCATTTTCAACTATAAGCTTAAGTACATTTGGTATTTCACCTATATTTATTACAACTACAAATAATGCTACTAATATATAAAGTCCTGCAAATATTGGAACTATTATCTCAGATACTTTAGCTATTCTATGAACTCCTCCAAATATAACTATTGCTGTAAGTATTGTAATTATTATCCCTATAGTTAATCTATCAATTCCAAATGCTGAATTAAATGCAAGTGAAACTGTATTAGCTTGAACAGCATTAAATACAAATCCAAAACATATAGTTATTAGAATAGAGAATAATATTCCCATCCATTTTTTGTTTAGCCCTTGTTCTATATAATAAGCAGGTCCACCTCTAAATCCATCTTTGTCTTTTATCTTAAATATCTGTGCTAATGTACTTTCAACAAAACTTGATGCAGAACCTATTAATGCTGTTATCCACATCCAAAATATAGCACCAGGTCCTCCAACTACAACAGCCATAGCAATCCCTGCAATGTTACCTGTTCCAACTCTAGATGAAGTACTTATACAAAATGCTTGAAACGACGATACCTGTCCTTCTTTTTTATTTTCCTTAGATGCACCTTCTCCTAAAAGCTTAAACATTTCTTTAAAATATCTAAATTGTACAAACTTAGTCTTAACACTAAAGTAAATTCCAAGTGTTACTAACATAGCTATTAATATATATGTCCATATAAAATCGTTAATGCTTAATATTAAGCTATTTAAATTTTCCAATTTCAATCCCTCCTAAATTAATTATAAATACTTTTATATAATTGCCCTTTTTAAAAATATTATTATATATTTCAAAAATTACTGGCTAATAAATATTTTTGAATTAATATTTCTTTTTTATTCATTATAACTATATTTTCAATACTTTTCAAGTCATTTTTTGCATAATTAATTTTTCCATTTGCAAATTTCTAATTTTACAATAAATTCAATTTAACTTAAACCATTGATTTTAGTTATTTTACTAACTTTTCTAAGTGTCTTTTAATTTTATTTTATTATGTTAATTTATTTTATAGGTAAGTTATTAATATAATTATTAACTTATCTCTTTATTAATATTAGCTTGTATCATATCTACATTTATTGTAAAAGTGTTTTTTATAACAGATGTATTGAAATATGGCATAAAAAAAGCACTTAGATTTTAATCTAAGTGCTTTTTTTATTAATTATTCTTTTTTTGTTCTATTTTTAATTTATCTAAATAAGCTACTGCATTTAATGCTGCTATTTGACCTTGACCAGCTGACTTTATATAAGAATATGGTTTACCAACACAGTCTCCTGCTGCAAAGCATCCATTTATACTTGTGTTCATATTAGTATCAACCTTAATATGTGGTCCTTCTGTCTCTATTCCTGGCACTAATGATTTAGGCGAAGCACTATCTTTTATTACAAATACTCCATCTACGTCTATTTCTTGTTGTTTTAATTCTACTTTATTTACTAAATTTTCTCCATGGATTTGAACAGGTCTATCATTTATAACTTCTATAGAACTATCTAAACCATCTGAAGATCTCATAAGACCTTCTCTTTTATACATAGGTATAAAGTAAGTCTTTGATGCTATTTCACTTAAGAAGTTAGCTTCTTCTTCAGACTCTTTATTATAACCTATTATAGCTACTTTTTTATCTCTATATAAAGGAGCATCACATGTTGCACAATACCCTACACCTTTACCTAGAAATTCTTCTTCACCTTTTATTGGCTTACCATACTCTACACCTGTTGCAAGTATAACTGTAGTAGCTTCAAACATTTCATCCCCTGACATTAAAGCAAAGTAATCTCCCATAGCATATACGTTATTTATTTTTTTATCTACTATTTCAATATCCATACTTTCTATATGTGCTTTAAATTTATCTCTTAAATCTTCTCCACTTATATCATAAAATCCTAGATAATTCTCTATTGATGGAGCTTTTACTAATTTATTACTTAAATTATCATTTCCAAATACTATTATATTTTTATTTCTTATTTTTGCATTTATTGCAGCAGAAAGTCCTGCTGGCCCACTTCCAATTATTGCCATATCATATCTCATATTAACCACCTATCATTTTATAAATGTGACTTAACTTTTGATTTAATTGCTTCTTTTGGCATAAATCCTACTAATGATTCTACTGGTTTTCCATCTTTAAATATCATCATTGTTGGTACAGTAGATATATTAAATTTTTGAGCTATTTCTAAGCTTTGATCTATATCAACTTTTATAAATTTTGCATCATCCATTTCATTTCCTAATGATTCAAATACTGGTGCTAACATTTTACAAGGTCCACACCAAGTTGCAAAGAAATCTACTACAACTACCCCTTTACTTTCTTCTACTTCCCCTTTAAATTGTGATGTTTTTATTATTTTAGCCATTTTCTTACCTCCTAAATACTCTCTTATCTATAATATGAATTATATTACAATATAGTTATTATTTGTAACATTAATTTATATTATTTATATACCCCCTATATATATCACTAAACAATTTGTTTATCTAGGGATTATTAGTTTAAAATATGTATACTCATTTTCTTTAGAATCTACAGTTATTGTTATACCAAGATTTATAGCAATCATTTTTGCAATAGATAATCCTATTCCTGAGCCATCTATATCTTTATGTCTTATACTATTGCTTCTAAAAAATCTGTCAAATATATAATCGATATCTTCTTTTTTTATACCCATTCCAGTATCTTTTATATATATTATAATATCGTTATTTTGTTCATAAGCACTTATTGATATACTATCCCCACTTTTTGTGTATTTAAAAGAGTTATCTATAAATATTAATAATAACTGTCTTAACTTATTTTTATCTGTAAATATTTTTTTATTCTTTAATTTAATATTAGTATGAAATTCTTTTTCTTGAATCTCTGCTATATCTGCATAATTTTTACTTATCTCATCTATCATTATATTTATATCTACATTTTCTTTTATAATATCATTAGTACTATCTTCTTTACTTAATGATAATAAATCACTTATCATCTTCTTTATTCTTCTTGTTTCTTTCATAGCATCAGCTATAGATTCAACTTCATCAGATATAGTACTATCTGGATGCTTTAATAAGCTTTCTAACTTTGAAGATACTATGGCTATTGGAGTTCTAAGCTCATGAGATGCATCC
Source organism: Romboutsia sp. MSSM.1001216sp_RTP31141st1_G3_RTP31141_220114 (assembly GCF_039031195.1). Lineage (NCBI taxonomy): Bacteria > Bacillati > Bacillota > Clostridia > Peptostreptococcales > Peptostreptococcaceae > Romboutsia > Romboutsia sp. MSSM.1001216sp_RTP31141st1_G3_RTP31141_220114. The sequence goes on from NZ_JBCIUO010000007.1 coordinate 72,666, forward strand.
TGAACAAATTTAGCTTGATTATTCCAAGCAGTTTCTATTGGTATTAGTGCTTTTTTAGTTAAATAAAGTGCTACAAAATATGTTATTATTACAGCTACTAATACTCCTATTATAAATACAAATATAAGTTGTTTTAACGAGTTTCTTTCCGAATCTATATTTCTTATTATTTGTATTTTATATTTACCAATATCAATGTTTAATTCTCTAAAAGTATATCCATTTTCAGTGTACGTAAAGAAAGTATCATTCTTATTATTTTTAGGTCTTGGTAATAGTTCATTAAAATAGCCATTTTCTGTGTAATATCTTATTCTATTTCCCTCATAAACATAGACCATATTACTTGGGTCTTTTAACACTATTGGATAAAATATAGATCTATTATTAAGTTGCATAGTTATATTTTCTAATTCAGCTTTAAGATTTTTGTCTATATTGCTATATGTAAGTCCTTTAAAGTAAGAATATATAAATATAGAAAATATTATAAGAAATGCTACTACTACGGCTATATTTATTTTTATTAAACGATTTTTAGTTTTACTAAATACATTTTTATTTATCATCAAATATATATCCTACTTTTCTTTTAGTTTTTATATAGTTATCATATCCGTACTTGCTAAGCTTCTTTCTTAAATTGCTAACATAAACTTCAACTATTTCTATAGTAGCATCTGAATCTATTCCCCAAATTCTATCATATATTTGTTCCTTTAAAAGTATTGTTCCTTTATTTATTATAAAATACTCAAGTAAATTAAACTGCTTATTTTGAAGATTTAAATCTTCACCATTTATAGATGCAGTTTTATTATTTGTATCTAAATATAAATCTTTAAATACAATTTTATTATTAGATTTTATTTTTCCATTAGTCCTTAACATTGCATATACTCTTGCTACTAATTCTTCCATATAAAATGGCTTTGTTAGATAATCATTTGCTCCTATCTCAAATGCTGATACCTTATCGTTTAAACTTTCTTTAGCAGTTAAAATAAGTACTAATGTATCTATTCCGTTTTTTCTTATAGACTTTAATATATCTAATCCTGATATATCAGGTAACATTAAGTCTAGTATAATTAAATCATATATATTTTGTTTAATATTGTATATGGCTTCTTCTCCAAAACTACATGAATCTATTTCAAAATGATTTTTTAGTTCCTCCTCTAGACTTTCTAAAAGTTTAGAATTATCCTCAACAATTAAAACCTTCATACCAATCTCCTTAATTTTAATATAAGTTTATTACTATTAATTTCCTATATAATATAAATAATTATACAATACATATATATTTTTTTAAAACATTTACAGTCACCAAATAAAAAAACCTAATGTATAGCTTATAATATAAACTTAACAATAGGTTTTTCATCATTTTTAATCATAATTTTATTTTTCCTCATATTTAATGTATATAACTTTTACATCTTTAACACTGTCTAATATAGGAATGTCTATTTAAAGCCTTACTTATTAACTTTGAATATTATTTGAATTATAAGTATTTATTATGTTTACAAATTCATCAATAGAAACGACATTGTCTTTTACCATAAACTCATTGTAGTACCAATTTGCAAAATCAGGGTTAGCTAATGTTGAGTTTAATTTTTCAAAGTCTATCTCTTCTTTATTGTAATTATTTTCATTCATGTTTACCACCCCTTTTTATTTAACCTTATTATTAATCATATAAATACGATTTATTCACTTCAATCCCCTCTTTTTTATTTGTATACTTAACCCTTTATAGTAAATGTTTATTTTCCTTTAAAAAGTTTTTTAATGCTTGAGTTATTATTTCTTGTTTAGTAAAACTTGAATTACTACATAACCTTTCAAAATCTTCCCATATTTTTTTATCTACCCTTATGCTAGTTGATTTTAGTTCATCTATATTATTTTTTTCTATTACTATGTCTTTTTTAGAAGTTTTTGTCTTAGGCTTTATTGCCTTAACATCCCTAACTTGTAAGTACCAATCATATACTTCACATAACTTGTCCATATCCTCAGGTGTTAAATTTACTTTCTTATCTCTTTTAGGTTTTTGTGTTTTTCTTTTAGTATTATTTTTTTTTACATTTTCCTTTTTTTCTACTTTAGTGTTTTTAATTTCATTAAATTCTATTTGTTTTTTCTCTTCTTTTATGTCATCTTTTAATTCGTACTTTCCATTTGTTAATTTGTACCCTTTTTTATTTAAGTAACTTCTTAATGTTTGTGGTTTTATCTCCATCTTATCTGCTATATCTTGAAACTTTAAGTTTTTATTTTGTAGTTGCAAAAATATTTTTATTCTTTCGTTTGCTGTCATTTTTTTCTCCTTGTAATTTAGTTAATTTATACCTACATATTATCATAAGAGTTTTATTTAGACAAAATTATGTGTTATAGTTTATATTATATATTTTTATTGTATTTTAAAATAATAATTTATTTTTTTATTATATTTTATGTATTCAATACTTTTTAGAGGTAATATTTTCATTTTTTTAAATTCAATTAACATTTACTGTAAACTTTCTTACATATTTTAAAATAATAATACATTTTTCTTTTAATTTTAGCATTTTTTTAACAAAACTATTTACAATTGTCGAAATGTGCTTTATAATCAAAATTGTCTTAAGATTTCTTTAAGTAAATATGACGTTAAGGAAAACAATACCTTAAGCAAATAAAACATTACATTTATATACTTAGGAGGAAAATTAGCATGATGCAAATACTTACAAGTACAGCATTATTATTGGTTGTACTGGCATTATTCACATTATTTAGTTACAAGGCACCTCACGGAATGAAGGCAATGGGTGCATTAGCAAGTGCTGCTTGCGCAAGTTTCTTAGTTGAAGCATTCCACGCTTCGCTATTTGGACAACAATTTGGTATATCTTTCTTAGAGAAAGTTGGAGCTGCTAACGGTTCTTTAGGTGGTGTAGCTGCTGCTATATTAGTACCTTTAGCATTAGGTGTATCTCCAGTATACGCTGTATTAGTTGGTTTAACAGTTTCAGGATTTGGAATACTTCCAGGATTCGTTGCAGGATACTTAATATCATTCGTTGTTAAGTTCTTAGAAAAGAAAACTCCTGCTGGTCTTGATTTAATAGTTATAATATTAATTGCTGCTCCTTTAACAAGAGCAATAGCAGGATTTATGGATCCTATAGTTAATGATACATTAATGCAAATAGGACAAGCTTTAACAGCTGCCTCTACTACATCTCCAATATTAATGGGTATAATACTTGGTGGTTTAATAACAGTTGTTGCTACTGCTCCATTATCATCAATGGCTTTAACATCTATAATAGGATTAACAGGTCTTCCAATGGCAATAGGTGCATTAGCAGTATTTGGTTCTTCTTTCATGAACTTTGTATTCTTCTCAAAAATGAAATTTGGTTCAAAGAAAGATACAATAGCTGTTGCTATAGAGCCTTTAACTCAATCAGATATAATAACTGCTAATCCAATACCAGTATTTGTTACTAACTTCATAGGTGGAGCATTATCAGGTGTTGTAGTTGCATTAGTAAGTTCTTATGTTGCACCACTTGCAATAAGTGTTCCTGGTATGGCAACTCCTATAGCTGGTTTCGCTGTTGCAGTTGGTCAAAACGGAACTCCTGCTTTAATAGCTGCTGTTGGATGTATAGTAGTTAGTATAATAGGTGCTTTAATAGGACATACATTATTCAAAAATACAAAAATACTTACTGCTGATGAGATACGTGGAACAGAAGAATCTTCTGCAGCATAATATATAAAAAAAAGAACGTAGATAATTCTACGTTCTTTTTATATATATTACTATCTTACAACTTTTCTCGTTAGAGTTCCTATACCTACTCCCATCATAATGATTCCTACAAGCATTTCAATATTTGCTACCATGTATGCTACTTCTGTGGGCTTTGAATTGTTAAACCCAACAGCTCCAAACATACCTACACTTAAATTTATAACCTCATTAAAATCTTTAATAAACTGTTTTAGGTTCCATGTACCAATATTACTTAAACTATATTTTATAACCTGTCCATCTAACTCAATACCTACTGCTAAAAATATAAATGCAAATATTATCATTATTACTAAAGATGATAATACACAAAGCCAAGGTCTTTCTCCATACCCACATGCTAACCAATATATATACGAATTTATTTTAGGTAAAAATTTAACACATTTTCTTTGTGTACATTTCCCTATATAATAATATTCTCCAAAATTATTATTCAAGTTATTTTCCTTAAATTTTTCGGACAAAGTTTTATATGTCATATATATACCTTCATATTCATTTTTATCCTTAACTCTAGGTTCAATTTTATCAAAAAATGTTTTAGCATCAAATTTAGTTGTAAATTTATCATCAAACATTATATCTTGTATATATGTATTTGAAATTTTAAAGCCTGAAAGATCACAATCTATAATCTCAAACATATCAATTTCACTATTTATTATAATTGAAGATTTTAAATATGTTAATTCAAAACTTGTGTTACTAATCTTACATTTTTCGAAAATACAATATGATAAGTCACTATTTAAAAATTTTGCATATATATCACAATTATAGAAACTACACCCTATATTGTCTTTTTTATTTAAAGAAGGTCGTTTTTCACTTCCTTCTTTTATGAATATACAATTTTCAAATACAACTCCTCCACCGCTAAAATTGCAATCATTAAAAGTACAACCTATAAATGTGCAGTCTTTGAATTTAATATTTTTAAAATCACATTTTCTAAATTTAGCGCAAATTATATCTTGCTCTACTATTTCATAAAAATCTTGTTCGTCAAATATACCATCTTTGCCGATTAGTTTATCTTTTATTTTATTATAGCTATATTTTGAATTATTATCATAATCATTTAGTTCTATTTTTTTTGTAGTTGCATCTTTATAAAATATTTCGTTATTTTTTTTTCTATTTGATAATTGTTCATTCACTACGGCCTTTTCTTCTTCAAAATTTATATATCCCATAGAATAACTCCTTGCTTTTAGATGAAAAGAAAACGTAAAATATATTTTACGTTTTCTTTTTTTACAATTATTATTATCTTATTTTATAATTATTATTCTATATAATACAAACTCTATTATTTTTAATAAAACTAATCCATAGTATAAATAATATTATCAACTTCTTCATACGTTTTCTTACCTAATACATGTATACCTATAAATGTAGCTAATAAAGCTATTGGTAATACTATATAAACAGGTATACCAAGTCCTGCCGGTATATATCCAAATAATACTGTTATTACGGCTGTAAATAATGCATAAGGCATCTGTGTATTAACATGATCTATATGATTACATCCAGCTCCCATTGATGACATTATTGTAGTGTCAGATATTGGTGAGCAGTGATCTCCAAATATAGCGCCTGTTAGTACTGCACTAGTACTAACTACTATAAACGACATTTCTGGGTTTATAGAATGAGCTAGTGGTATTGCAAGAGGCATAAGTATTCCCATTGTTCCATAAGCTGTTCCTGTAGCAAATGATATTATGGCTCCAAGTATAAATACTACACTTGGTAATAAAAAATTTGGTAGTGTTCCAGATAATAATGTTACTAAGTATTTAGCTGTTCCTAGTTCTTTTATAACAGAACTTAATGACCATGCAAGTATTAATATAACCCCAGTCATAATAAGTCCCTTCATTCCATCTATCCAAGCATCTATAGCTTCAGAGATTGTAAGTATATTTTTACTAACTCCAAGAACTATGCCTACAATACTTGCAAATAAAGCTGACTGGAATAATGCAACCGAAGCATCTGCTCCACTAAACGCCTCTCTTATAGCATCAAATGAATATGGAGAATTAGTAAATAATTGTATTAGATTTTGGTTATCTGAGTTCATAGCTGCTGTGTATCCGCTATAATAAAAAGAAATTAACGCAGCTATTATTAATGTTCCTATAGGTATTATTGCATTCCATGAACTTAATTTTATACCTTCTTTTGGCTCTAAATCAGAATTATCATTACTAACATTGTTTGAATTGTTATTATTTTTATTAACACTTCGGGCTTTAATTTGAGCTTCTCTCATTGGTCCAAAATCCTTAGCTAGAACTGCTGATATAACTATAAATGCTAATATTAATATATTATAAAATCTATATGGTATGGTATTTAAAAATACTCCAAATACATCAGCTTCTACTCCTATACCGTTAAATGCATCATTTATAAGTCCAACTTCAAGACCTATCCATGTAGATATTATAGCAAGCCCAGCTATAGGTGCAGCTGTAGCATCTATTATAAACGCTAGTTTTTCTCTTGATAGTTTCATTTTGTCTGCTACTGGTCTAACTATAGGACCAACTATTAATGAATTTGCATAATCATCAAAGAATACTAATAATCCTAAAAACCATGCTATAAGTTGAGTCCCTCTAGCGGTCTTTGATCTTTTGGCTAGGCTCTCTGCTATAGCTTTTGCACCACCCATTCTAGCTACTAGGCTTATAACCCCACCTATAGCTAAAACTTGAAGTATTATACCTGCATTCCATGGATCTGCTAATGAATTTAATGCCCTATTTACTATATCTAAAAATGCATTAACAAAAGCAACTATAACATTTCCAGATGACATGTTTATTATAAAGCTTCCTGAAAATATACCTACAAATAACGATATTACTACATTCTTAGTTATAAATGCTAAAACTATAGCAACTAATGGTGGTATTAAAGTTATCATCTTAAGTCTTTCTGAATTTATAGTTGATATATCATCCCCCCCTGCAAATACTAATGGCATAGACATCATAAAAATTATAATAGTCATTAATAATACCCTAAAATTTCTCTTGCTTCTCATAAAACTTCCCCCTTAAAATTGTTTAGTCTCTAGTGAATATAAGGGTATAAAAAATTCGCTTCGCTCATGTCGTCAACGACTTCGTCCGTTGCTCAAAATGTCTTTTTTACGCTCTGCAAACTGATTGGTATTACTCAACTTCAATAATTATCCACATTCTTTAAAGTATCATATTTTCCTAAAGCGTAAAAAAGTCTTGAGTATACACTCAAGACTTATAAATTTTTACATAAAGTTATACATTAACTTTTTAGACACAGCAATATAACTATACCTATGTATAAATTTTTCTCAAATGTAGCTCTTCACAAAATAAATTGTGACAGTGATACATATATTTTATGTACCCCCAGGCATATAACCTTAAAGCATCAGCTATACCCTTCGGCAATAGTTCCTTTCCTAATGATTCTACGCGCTTAACTCCTCATTAGTACTTTTAAATATTGCGACCTCTACCCTTTTTATTTTATTCACTTTTATTATTAATAGTATATATACCTTTATTTTTATTTTCAAGTATAAAAGATTTTTTTTATATCATTTATAAATAATATATAATAATTTTGTTATTTATATTTAAATTTATAAATTATTATACCTTTTGTAAATTTTTTTATAAATAGTAAACATACTAATTATGAGGTGATTTTATGAAAAAATTTTTATTTATAACTTTATTATTAACTATATTTTTTAATCCACAAAATATTTTCTCTTTATCTCCAATATATACCCCCAAAGAACCTATGCCTCTACCTTATTCTTATGATTCTCTTGAACCTTATATAGACAAAGAGACTATGATCTTACATTATGATAAACATTATAAATCTTACTTAGATAAATTAAATAATGCCATAAAAGGATACCCTGACCTTTATGCTTGTAGTATTTCTGATTTATTAACTTGTCTAGATTGTTTGCCTAGTGAAATAGCTAAAACTATAAAAGATAATGGTGGAGGAGTATATAATCATGAATTTTTCTTTGAAATAATGTCTCCTAATAGGAAAAAATTACATGGAAAATTAAAAAGTGCCATAAACAGAGACTTTAAATCTTTTGATAATTTTAAAAATGAATTTAATAAAGCTTCACTAAGTGTATTTGGATCTGGATGGGCATGGCTTGTATCTGATGACTCTGGAAATCTATCGATTATAACTACTCAAAATCAAAATACTCCTATTACATTAAACTTAAAACCTATAATTGGAATCGATGTATGGGAACATGCTTACTATCTAAAGTATCAAAATAAAAGGGCCGAATATATAAATAATTGGTTTAATATTATAAATTGGAGTAAAGCGGAAGAAAACTATATTCAAAATCTAAAATAAAAATTTATAATAATTTGTAGATTTTAAGTATATTCAATCCTTTTAAAATTATATTTTAAAAATAGTTTTTGAAAATATTTACAATTTACTATATAATTAATACAAATATAATTATCAATAATATTATACTATCACCTAGGAGGTTTAATGGTAAAAGAAACTCATACTAAGGGAGGCTATATATTTGCACTTTTAGCGCTCCCTTATTTATATAAAACATTTTTAAATAATTATAGTGTATTTTATAAAGCTATTTTGCTTTTAATATACACATATTTTGCATATATAGGTTCATTATATCCTGATATCGATATGAGAGGTTCTTATATAAGTAAAAGATATCCTATTATATATAAATATTTTGGTTCTAGATTTAGGCATAGGAGCTTTACACATAGTCTAATTTTTATATCTTTACTTGCTTATGGTTTCAATTTTTTAATAAAATCTACAGATAGTAATATAGTATTTATATGTGTATCTTGCGGCTTTTTAGTAGGATATGTATCTCATCTAGTTTTAGATCTGCTAACTAAGGAAGGTATAGAGATTTTTTACCCTATAACCATTAATTTTTCATTCCTTCCTATAAAAACTAATTCTAAGACAGAAAAGTTAATATGCAAAGCTTTAAACTTTATAGTTATATTTTTACTAGGATATAGATTTTATATATTACTTTAATAACCCACCTAATATTAGATGGGTTATTTTATATATTCTATACATTTTCAGTTTCATTATCTTTTTCATGATTCTCTAAACTTTTCTTAACTTTATTACCTATAGTCCATGATAAAAATACTAATAAACAAAATACTAATATTTTAACAGGACTGTTTATAAAACCTTTTATGTCACTCATTGGATAACTTATAAATAAAAACATTATAAACTTTCCTGATAGCATTGCAGGTATAAAACATTTAGGATCCACTTTACAAAATGCAGATGCTATTGTTACTAAAAAACTTGGTACAAAGGGACAAGAATAAGCAAAAAATAGTAACTTAAATCCTTTTTTGTCCATCCATTTTATTGCTTTATTTACTTTTTTATTTCTAAATTTATTAAATAACTTATTATCGTTAAATCTACTAATAATTAAAAATAGCAATGCAGTACCTAAACCAGATCCTATCCAAGATAGTACAAGACCTCCAAATAGCCCAAGTAAAAGTGCATTAGCTCCTACTATAGCCATAAGAGGAAGTATAGGTAAAAAGCTTTCAATAAAGCTTGCTAGTAATCCTATTATCATGGTTAAAATCCAATAGTTTTGTGCAAAATGATTTAATTCTTGAATATATTCCATAATCTATTTCTCCTTATGTCTATTATATATTATAGTATACACTATTTTCACTTAAATTCACCATATTTTGACTAAAACTTCATATAACAATTGCTGCCATTTAACCTTTAAATAGCTCCTTCTAATATATTAATTAAAATAAATAAAAGCTAATACAGATAAACTTCCGTATTAGCTTTTATTTATAGACCTAAACCTTCCTTTTTCACATGTAAATCCATTTGTGGATAAGGTATGCTTATATTTTCTTCATCAAATCTTAATTTGACCTTCTCTAATAGGCTAAAATGTATATCCCAATAATGTTCCGATTTACACCATACTTTAACTATAAAGTCAACAGAACTTGGACTATGAGCACTAACACCTATAAATGGTTTAGGATTATCTAAAACAAACTCTTGTTTTTTTACGATATCCGTTAATACTTCCTTAACATGGAGTATATTATTTTCATATCCTACACTAAATGTTAAATCAACTCTTCTTTCTTCCTTTGCTGAATAGTTTATTAAACTACCATTTGACAATGTTCCATTTGGTATTAATATTAACTTATTGTCTATAGTTGTCAATTTAGTATAGAATAACCCTATTTCTTCAACTGTACCTTCATAAACTCCAGTTTGTATATAATCCCCTACTTTAAATGGTCTAAGTAATAATATTATAAAACCACCTGCAAAGTTAGATAAACTGCCTTGAAGGGCTAAACCTATGGCAACCCCACCAGAAGCTACAATCGCTGCAAGACCTGTCAATTTAACATCCCAATAGCCAAGAATTCCTATAAATAATATAACTTTTAACACACCTGCTGTTAATGACTGTATGAATCTTCTTAATGTTATATCAACATCTCTTTTTTCTAAAAATACTCCAAATTGTTTTACTACCTTTTTTATAATCTTTAATCCTATAGATATAACTATAAGACCTATTATAAGCTTTATTCCATATTCAGTAACCCATCCTATAAATTTTTCAATAAGTGTATCAAGTGGCATTTTACTCATTTGTTGTACCTTACTCGACACTTCTTTTGCTATTGCATCTGGATTTGTCATTTATAACCACCTCTTTTAAAACTTTCGACTTTTTACTCATACATATTACCTTATTTTTTGCAATATGTCTATATAATACAATTATTTCAAAAATATAACTATTTAAAATTATAGGTCCTTTTAATTAGCTATTGTAACTTTAACTCACATATTACCTAACTACAATATTTATCCACATTTTTAAAATATCATAATTTCCTTAAGCGTAAAAAAAGGTTGCCTAAATTTAGACAACCTTTAAATATATTATAATTTATTTAGCATCAAAATGTCTTTGTAATAAACCTAAGAATGCTTTACCATGTCTTGCTTCATCTTTACACATTTCATGTACTGTATCATGTATAGCATCAAGTCCTAATTCTTTAGCTCTCTTAGCTATTTTTAATTTTCCTTCTGTTGCTCCGTACTCTGCATCTACTCTTGCTTTTAAGTTAGCTTTTGTATCAGCTACAACAACTTCTCCTAATAATTCTGCAAATTTAGCAGCATGTTCTGCTTCTTCAAATGCTATTCTCTTATAAGCTTCTGCAACTTCTGGATATCCTTCTCTATCAGCTTGTCTACTCATTGCTAAATACATTCCTACTTCTGTACATTCTCCAACAAAGTTTGCTCTAAGTCCTTCTAATATTTCTTCGTCTATACCTTTAGCAACCCCTATTCTATGCTCGTCAGCCCAAACCATTTCACCTTTCATTTCTTCAAACTTATCAGCTCCAACTCCACATACTGGACATTTCTCTGGTGCAGTTTCTCCTTCATGTATATATCCACATACTGTACAAACAAATTTTTTCATAATTTTATTCCTCCAAATTTATATAAATTTTATTTACTTTCTTTTAACATACTATATATATACCTCATATACATTGTTTTAAACATTTATTTGCATATTTTTTTATTTTTTAATCTATATTTTATAAATCCATATACTATAGTTATTATTAATAATAAAATAACCATTATATATGAGTATTTAGTAACTAAAGACATTACAAATTTTAAGTTATCTCCTAAAACATAACCTATACTTATTAATGAAGTATTCCAAATCCCTATTCCTATAGCAGAACACATCATAAATGTAAATATATTCATTTTTATAGACCCTGCTATTATTGACACAAATGTCCTAGCATAAGGTATTACTCTAGTTAAAATTACTGATAATTTATCATGCTTTTTTAACCAAATATAAGATGAGTTTATAATTGATTTGGTCTTTGGATACTTTTCACCTATAGTATCTATTAAAGGCTTTCCAAATTTAAATCCTAGAAAATAATTTAGCAAGGAACCTATAACCCCACCTAAAGTAGATACTACTATTACATTTACAAATCCAAAGTTATATTTATATGCAAACATACCTGCAATTGGAAGTACTACTTCACTAGGAAGAGGTACATTAGCATACTCTAGTGCTACTATTATAAATATACTTATAAGTCCATAATTCATCATAAAATGTTCTATTATATTTTTTAATTCCAATAATTTCACCTCTTTATATTTATATAGTAACAGTGATTAATATATAAAAAGACTACCTGTATAAGGCAGCCTTTATATTCTATATATTACTTAGCATCAAAATGTCTTTCTAATAAACCTAAGAATGCTTTACCATGTCTTGCTTCATCTTTACACATTTCATGTACTGTATCATGTATAGCATCAAGTCCTAATTCTTTAGCTCTCTTAGCTATTTTTAATTTTCCTTCTGTTGCTCCATACTCTGCATCTACTCTTGCTTTTAAGTTAGCTTTTGTATCAGCTACAACAACTTCTCCTAATAATTCTGCAAATTTAGCAGCATGTTCTGCTTCTTCAAATGCTATTCTCTTATAAGCTTCTGCAACTTCTGGATATCCTTCTCTATCAGCTTGTCTGCTCATTGCTAAATACATTCCTACTTCTGTGCATTCTCCAACAAAGTTTGCTCTAAGTCCTTCTAATATTTCTTCATCTATACCTTTAGCAACCCCTATTCTATGCTCGTCAGCCCAAACCATTTCACCTTTCATTTCTTCAAACTTATCAGCTCCAACTCCACATACTGGACATTTCTCTGGTGCAGTTTCTCCTTCATGTATATATCCACATACTGTACAAACAAATTTTTTCATAATTTTATTCCTCCAAATTTATATAAATTTTATTTAGTTTCTTTTTAACATACTATATATATACCTTTTGTTTTTTTATTTAAACATGTTATTTAAAATTTTTATGTTTTTTATACAATCTGTATATTTTATCTAAATAGTTTTAGTTATTTTTTACATTACTAAGAAAACATTTTTTTGATATTATTAAAATATAAAATGAAATTAAAATATAGTTGTTAAAAGGGGGAAATGGTAATGGCTAAGGTAATTTTAAAAAATATATGTAAATCATATTCAAATGGATTTAATGCAGTAAAAAATGTAAATATAGATATACAAGATAAGGAATTTGTAGTACTAGTTGGACCATCTGGCTGTGGTAAGTCTACTACTCTAAGAATGATAGCAGGCCTTGAAGAAATAAGTGATGGTGAACTTTATATAGGAGAAAATTTAGTAAATGATGTAGATCCTAAAGACAGAGATATAGCTATGGTTTTTCAAAACTATGCACTTTATCCTCACTTGACAGTATACGAAAATATGGCATTTGCTCTTAAACTTAGAAAATTGCCTAAGGATGAAATAGATAAAAAGGTTAGGGATGCAGCTAAAATATTAGACTTAGATCAATTATTAGATAGAAAACCAAAAGCACTTTCAGGTGGTCAAAGGCAAAGAGTTGCACTAGGGCGTGCTATAGTTCGAAACCCAAAAGTATTCTTAATGGATGAACCTTTGTCAAACTTAGATGCAAAACTTAGAACATCAATGAGAACAGAAATAACTAAACTTCATAAGTCTTTAGGTACTACATTTATATATGTGACACATGACCAAGTTGAAGCTATGACTATGGCAGATAGAATAGTTGTTATGAAAGATGGTATAGTTCAACAAATAGATACTCCACAAGAAATATACGATAAACCAAACAATATGTTCGTTGCGGGATTTATAGGCGCTCCACAAATGAACTTTATAAATGTTATTCTAACTGAAGTAAATGGAGAAATACATGCAAAAGCTGATGGTTTTGATATAGCATTAAATAAAGGTGAATCATCTAGTTTAATAGAAAAAGGATATATAGGTAAGGAAGTTGTTCTAGGTATAAGACCTGAAGATATACATATGGAAGATATATTTGTCGAAAATAGCTTAGATAGTACTTTTGAAGCTACTATTGAACTTGGGGAACTTATGGGTGCTGAAATATATGCTTACTTAAAAACAGGTAATCAAAGTATAACTGCAAGATTTGATGGTAGGTATAGAGTTAAAATGGGAGATAAATTAAAACTTGCTATGGATAAACATAAAATACATATATTTGATAAAGAAACACAAGAAGCTATAAATAAATCTCTAGTTTATATATAAATATTTCTAAATTAATGATATATTTAAAGTAGGATGATTAATCATCTTACTTTTTTAATTGAAAACTTCAGGGGTGGTCTTCATGCAAAATTTGATACAATTTATAGAGGGAAAGACAAATAAAAAAATTAATTTTTTCGAGTATAATAATCAAAGTATTAGCAAAAACCAAAATGTAGTAACATTTAATGATAAAGCTTATGTTATAGAGTTTATAGAAGATATAACTATAGATAATATAAAAGGTTATTTTTATATATTCTATCAACAAGACTGTGAACTAGATAATTTAAAGGGAATATTATATAACTTATATGATAATATAAAATTATTTTTATATGAAAATTTATTAATATTAAATTCAGATTATAAATTAGATATTAATTTTCATACACCAGAAATAATAGAATCAGAGACTTATAGAAATACTTATATTATTAATTTAGGTGAAATATATGACATAAATATATTTAAGTCTAGAGTATCTATTTTTAATGAAATACCTAAAGACTTCCTTATAAATAACACTTTTTTTAAAAACTACATAACTTTAAATGATTTAATAATATATAAATCTATATATTTTATAAAACACGACAGACCTTTTTACGATTTGATAGATTTTGAGTCTATAAAAACAATGGATATAAACTTGTTAAATACAGGAATATGCTTTATAGAAAATGATCAAAATATTTCTAAAACTTCATCATCATTATTTTTACATAGAAATACACTTATATATAGATTAGATAAAATTAAAGAAATACTAAATCTTGATTTGAAAAACTTTAAAGATGCTTTAATTTTTTATTTAACTATAAAATCTTATATAAATTTTAAATAATAATTTTTGCTTTAACTATTAACAGCTTAATATATTTAAGCTGTTTTTATTTTGCCTAATCTACTTATCACTAAATTACGAATATTTTTATCATATTTTTTATAAAATAAGATTAGCTATAACTTTAAACAAGGAGGATATTATGGGATTTTTAACTATATTTTTTACAGCATTTGCACTTTCAATGGATGCATTTGCCGTATCTCTTACAAAAGGTATGACTCTAAAGAATATAAATTTTTGGCTAGCTTCTAAAGTAGCTTTTTTCTTTGGATTATTTCAAGGCGGTATGCCTTTAATTGGTTATTTATTAGGTGTAAATTTTGAAAGCTATATAAAAGCATTTGATCACTGGATTGCTCTAATTTTACTAAGCTTTCTCGGTTTGAAAATGATTTTAGATGCAAAAGACAAACCTGAAGATACTACTTCATATTACATAAATAATAAAGATCTCATTATATTGTCAATTGCAACTAGCATAGATGCACTTGCTGTTGGAGTTAGTTTTTCCTTTTTAAGTGTAAATATAATTCCTATATCACTTACTATATCTTTAGTTACATTTATAGTATGTTTTTTAGGTGTTTTATTAGGAAAAAAAATTGGTAATTTATTCAAATCATCTGCTCAAATAATAGGAGGAGTATTACTTATTTTAATAGGTTTGAACATATTCAATGATCATACAGGTATTATAAATTTACTATTTTAATATATATTACAATTTTTTAACTTTACTTTTTATTGTATAAATAATATAATATAAAATAGTTCTAAATCTAACCTTATTTAGTCAACATGGAGGTGTAAAGACGTGAAAAATATTTTTAAAATATATAAAAAAGACATAAAGGATATTTTTACAAACAAAGTATTGTTAGTAATAATACTAGGACTAACTGTCTTACCATCATTATATGCCTGGTTTAATATAAAGGCATCTTGGGATCCTTATGGTAGTACTAAAAATATATCAGTTGCTATAGTTAATAATGATAAAGGTACTGAAATAAGGGGTAAGGATATAAATGTTGGTGATGAATTAGTAAAAAAACTTAAAGAAAATGATAATTTAGGTTGGAAATTTGTAGATAAAGCTGACGCAATAAATGGAGTTAAAAAAGGTACATATTATGCCTCAGTTGAAATTCCAGAAAGCTTTTCTAAAGATTTAACTTCATTAACTTCTGATGAAGTAAAAAAAGGTAAGATAGTATACACAGTTAATGAAAAAATAAACGCGATAGCCCCTAAAATTACAGATAAAGGTGCTTCAACTATACAAAATGAAGTTAATCAAACAGTAGTAAAAACTGTTAGTCAAATTATATTTGAAGTATCTAATAATTTAGGTATAGAACTTGAAAATCAACTTCCAAAGCTATCTAATTTAGAAAGTGAACTTATAGATGTTCAAAGTAAATTTAAAGATATATATAAAACTGTAAATCTTGCTTCAGATGCTACAGATAAAGTACAAGATCTTGCTAAGGAATTAAAAAAAGATGTTCCTTTAATAACTTCTACTATATCTAATACTAAAAAGTTAGCATCAGATGTAAAAGTATTTTTGCAAGATAGCAAAGGTAGCTTAGATAAAGTTGCTCCTGTAATAAAAGAAGATTTGCAAATAGTATCTAAAGTTTCATCAAGTGCTTCATCAAATATATCATCTATAATAGATGCGATAAATAACGGTGCTGATAATATACCTCAACTTATAGATAGCTTATCATCAAAGCTTTCTACTTTATCAAGTACAAGTAATACAGTACTAGACTTTTTAAATAAATTAAATGCTATTAAACCAGGTGGGCCTCTAGAAAATGCTATATCATCTTTACAGTCTATAAATAATAGTTTAAATAATGCTACTAACGCTTTAAATGCTATAAAAGGACAGATTGCAAATGGAGAAAAACCTTCTTTAGATAAGTTAAATAGTATATTAAAGGTTGTAAATGATGTAAACCAAATTTCTACATCAATTTTAAATAATTTTGATTCAAAAATAGTAAATCCTATAAATAACATATTTGAGGGAAGTTTCAATACTGCTAATGAAGTTATTAGTGTGTTAGATAAAGCTCAAGCAAAACTACCTCAAGTTGAGGATATACTAAATACTACGATATCATTATCAGATAGTGCAAAAGATAATATATCATTTATAAGAAAAAAACTACCTATAGCTAAATCAACAATTGATGAATTAGTTAATGCTATGAAAAAAATAAACTCAAGTGACGATGTTAATGAGTTAATATCTTTACTTAAAAGCGATGCTATAAAACGTGCTGAGTTCTTAAAGCAACCAGTAGAGCTAGTTACAGATAAATTATATCCAGTAGCTAACTACGGAGCTGGTATGACTCCATTTTATACAGTATTATCTTTATGGGTTGGTGTACTTTTATTAATGTCATTACTGTCTGCTAATGTACATGGAGATTACAAACCATTTGAGATATACTTTGGTAGAGGACTTACTTTCTTAACTATAGCTATAATACAAGCTTTTATCGTAAGTGCTGGTGATTTATATATTCTAAATGTTAAAGTTATTGATCCTTTATCATTTGTATTATTATCAATGTTTACAAGTATTGTATTTACAGCTATTGTATACTCATTGGTCTCTATATTTGGAAATGTAGGAAAAGCAATAGGTGTAATACTATTAGTTATACAAGTTGCTGCATCAGGAGGTACTTTCCCTATACAAGTTACTCCTCCATTTTTCCAATACGTAAACCCATTTTTACCATTTACTTATGCTATATCTGCTCTTAGAGAGACTGTAGGTGGTATTTACAAACCAGTATTGATAAAAGATATATATGTATTAATAGTATTCTTAATAATACCTATAATATTAACTATACTATTTAAAGGTATTATTAATAAATATACAAAACCTATAACTGATAAATTTAATGAAAGTGACTTAACTGGACATTAAAATTTAATATAAAACATTAATATGGTAAAAAGTCTTCCTATAATCTTTAGGAAGACTTTTTACCATATTAATGTTTTATGTCGTCGTAATGTATACCAACTCCAGGTCTATGCTTATTTACTTCTCGTTCTTCATGTTCTCTTTCTTCTATTGCTTTATTTACATATCCTTCTAACTCTTCTTTACTTACATTTGTACAATTTTCTTCTATTATTCTATTTGAATTAAATTCATCTACTTTGGATTTTAAGTCATCGTCAAAACTATCCATGTCTTCATCACAACAATAAGCTCTGCTATCATAATCATCATAATAATAAGATTCATTTTTATAATCATTACAACAATTGAAATTTTTATTCATTCTTTTATTCTTAATAGCCTTATATGCAAAATAGCCCCCTAATCCAACTAAAACTCCTCCTGTATATACTAAGGCTTTTTTACTTTTTACGTTGACTTCATTTTTCATTTTACGTTTAACTAAGTACTTTACCATAGAACTTTTTCCTCCTTAAATGTCATATACTATATTAATAGTATTTGTATTATCTAATAAAAAATTCTTCTATTAAAAATAAAAAAATAACCCTTAAATTAGGGTCATTTTTTTTTATATACATATATATAAGTTATAATTAAAGTTAATACTTCAGCAAACACAGCACTTAACCATACTCCATTTACACCTAAGAATATGGGAAGTATAGTTATACCTATTATAATTAGTATAATCCCTCTTGATAATGATATTGCATTAGATAATATCCTATGTTCCATGGATTGATAATATGCTCCATTAACTATATTTATCCCCATAAATATAAATGCTAAGAAGTAATATCTTATGGCATTCACAGTTATATCTACAATCTGACCTTTTTCACTTGTAAACACTCCTACTATAAATTGTGGAAATAATATACCTATAATATAGAAACTTAATCCAACAATTATAGAAGTCTTCAGACCTTTTTTTCTTACTCTCTTTACTCTATCTATCTTATTTGCACCATAATTTACACTTATTATAGGTTGCATAGCTTGTGATATCCCCGTAAATATAGCTGCTGCTACTAAAGATACATTTGCTATTATACTATATGCACTAACACCTATATTACCTACTATATTTAGTAATTTCAAGTTAAATATAAATATTACTATTCCAGATGATATTTCAACAATAAAGCTTGGTAAACCATTAAATAGTATCCTTGATATATCTTTTACATTGATTTTAAATTTTATAAATCTTAAGCTACATTTTTTAGATATAAAGTGAGTTAAAAGTATTAATAGGTTTATAAGTGATGCTATTGATGTAGCTAAACCAGCACCTTTTATACCCATATCAAAAATAAATATTAGTAAATAATCCAAAATAACATTAGATAAACCACTAGTTACAGTAGCTATCATAGCAAGTCTTGGATTATGATCATTTCTTATAAAAGCTGATGTAGTATGAGCTAAGATATAACTAAATGAAAATATTAAAACACCACTTAAATACTCTTTTACCATATATATATTACTTATATTAGCCCCTAGTATATACCCTATTTTCTCAGTAAATATTTTCCCTAAAGTAGATAATGTAATTCCTACTAAAATAGCTATTATAATAGATTTTGTAAATATCCTTTGTGACTCAACTATTTCTCCTTTTCCTCTACTTATACTTAAGGCTGTAGCCCCTCCCATACCAAACAAAAGCCCTAATCCATTAAATAGATTAAATATAGGTATACATATATTTAAAGCAGCTAATCCATCGCTTCCTATACCTTGTCCTATAAACATAGTATCTGCTAGTATACAGAACGATACTGCTAGCATACCCAAGACACTATTAATTAAATACTTATAAAATAACTTATTTATATCTGAATTTAAAAATACACTTTCTTTATCTTTCATTTACTTCTCCTCATACATATATTTATATATAGTATTTGCTATAATGAAAGTATATTATTCATATTAGTAAGCATTCTATAAGCTTATATTTAATATATAGATATGTTTTCTAATAAATAGTAAAAAAAATAATGACATAAAAATATGTCATTATTTTTTGTGTTTTATACTATTTTAAATGGATTTAAATCTATATTACTTTTTAAAACTTCTATATCATGTATATCATCTAAAAATCTCTTCATAACATCCTTAAATATATCTTCAGTTTCAAAGTGCCCACAATCTATTATACACATCCCCATGTCTATTGCATCTTGTGCATCATGATATTTAACATCTCCAGTTATTATAACTTCACAACCACTTCTTTGAGCTTTCTTAACCATATCAGCACCAGAACCTGTAACTAAAGCTATTTTACTTATAGTAGTATCTAAACTACCTACTACTCTAATATGTTTCATATTTAGCTTTTCTTTTATAGAATTACTTAAATCTTTTAAACTAATCTTTTCTTTTAACTTAGTAACTCTACCTAAACCAACTGAATTTCCTTTATTCTCTAGTTTATATAAATCATAAGCTACTTCTTCATAAGGATGAGCATTTATCATAGAGCTTAAGACTCCGCCTAATATTTTTTGAGGTACAATAGTTTCTATTTTTACCTCTTTAACACATTCTATCTCTCCTTTTGTTCCTATAAATGGATTTGTGCCCTCTAAAGGCATAAAGTTACCTTCTCCTCTTGATGTAAAGCTACAGTGACTATAATTTCCTATATGACCTGCTCCTGCTTTTCCTAAAGCATTTTTAACCTTATCTATATGAGTCTCAGGAACATAAACTACTAGCTTATATAATACTTCGTTATTTGTAACTTCTAATACCTTACAATCTTCAAATCCCATTAATTCCATGAAGTAATCATTTAAACCATCAAATGCTATATCAAAGTTTGTATGCATAGAATAAAGTGCTATATCATTTTTTATTAATTTATGTATAAGTCTTCCTTTTAAATCCGATGTATTTATTTTATTCATCTTTTTAAATATAAATGGATGATGAGTTATTATTAAGTCTATATTATTTTCTATAGCTTCATCTATAACTCTTTCATTTGCTTCTAGAACTACTAATACTTTTTTAATATCACTGTTAAAATCACCCACTAAAAGGCCTACATTGTCCCAGTCATAAGCTAAGTTTAATGGGTATTTAGCTTCTATATTTTTTATAAGACTTTTAAGTAACATAATATCATTCCCCTTATAAAGTTTTTAATTTTTCTAATTTAGATATATTAAGTCTACTATCTTCTATTTTCTCATCTATCCCTTTTCCACTTTTTCCTTCTAATTTATTAAGTATTGAAGTGTATGTATGTATTCTTTTATCTATAAACTCATTTAGTAATTCATCTTTATTTTCTATAAGTTTATTTCCTACTTCATAAAATATTTCATCTTCTACATTAGTATTTTTCCCAGTATATTTAGCCACTATTATTTCATATATTCTGAAATCTTCTCTAACTAAAACCTCATCTAATATCTCATATCCATTATTTAATAGATATTTTCTAAGTTCTTTTTGTGCTTGCATTGGTTGAAGTATAAATTTTTCAGTACTTTGTGCTACTTCTATATTAGCTTCTAACAATTCACTTATAAGTATTCCACCCATACCTGCTATTATAACTTCATCAACTTCACCTTTCTTTAATACTTCTATACCTGATCCTAATCTCAAATCAACTTTATCAATTAAATTATTATGTCTAACTTCTTTTCTTGCATTTTCAAGCGGTCCTTTATTAACATCTGCAAGTATTGCAAAATCTATGTTTCCTTCATTTAATAAATGTACTGGTATATATCCATGATCTGTTCCTATATCAGCAATTTTTTTGCCTTTAGTAACTAAAGATGCTATTTTTAATAATCTATCTGTTAACTTCATTTATATAGTCCTTTCCTTATTTCTTAGATGCAAAAAAACGCCTTATATAAAGGCGAGTTTTTGGTATAATCTAGTCTAAGTAGTCTTTTAATTTTTTAGATCTACTTGGGTGTCTTAATTTTCTTAAAGCCTTAGCTTCTATTTGTCTTATTCTTTCTCTTGTTACATCAAACTCTTTACCAACTTCTTCAAGAGTTCTTGCTCTTCCATCTTCAAGACCAAATCTTAACTTTAATACTTTTTGTTCTCTTTCATTTAAAGATCCTAAAACTTCTTCTATTTGTTCTTTAAGTAGTGAATATGCTGCAGCTTCTGCTGGTGCTGGTGCTGCATCATCTTCTATGAAATCTCCTAAATGACTATCTTCTTCTTCTCCTATTGGAGTCTCAAGAGATACTGGATCTTGAGCTATTTTCATTATTTCTCTTACTTTTTCTTCTGTCATATCCATTTCTTTAGCTATTTCTTCAGGCTTTGGATCTCTACCTAATTCTTGAAGAAGCTGTCTAGATACTCTTATTAATTTATTTATAGTCTCTACCATATGTACTGGTATTCTTATAGTTCTTGCTTGGTCAGCTATAGCACGAGTTATAGCTTGTCTTATCCACCATGTTGCATAGGTACTAAATTTAAATCCTTTTTCATAGTCAAATTTTTCAACAGCTTTTATAAGACCTAGGTTACCTTCTTGTATTAAATCAAGGAAAAGCATACCTCTTCCTACATATCTTTTAGCTATACTTACAACTAGTCTTAAGTTTGCCTCAACTAGTCTTTGTTTAGCCATTTCGTCCCCTTCATTCATTCTTCTAGCTAATTCTACTTCTTCATGCGGCTTAAGTAAAGGTATCTTACCAATTTCTTTTAGATACATTCTAACAGGATCGTCTATACTTATACCTTTAGGTAATGATAAATCTATAGCTTCTAATTCCATAGGTGCATCATCTTTTGATAATTCTTCATCTACACCATCTTCTAGCACATCTATATCTAAATCATCATCTGATGAGAAATTAATATCAGCATTTTGAGGTTTGCTTTCTATAACCTCTATACCTAAGTTTCCTAAAGTTTCATATAAATTTTCTATTTGATCTTTATCAAGTTCAGTTTCAGAGAAAGCTTCCATTATTTCCCCTAAAGTAAGAGATCCTTGCTTTTTACCTTTTTCAATTAATCCCTTAGCTGTTATTCTTTTTGATTCTTTTTTATTTGTTTTATTTTCCACACTCAGACCTCCCTTCATTAAAGCTTTTGTAGCATTCTTCTTATTTCCACGATTTTTAAAGCAATTTCCATAATCTTACCATCTACCTCTTTCGTGTCACTATTATTTTTATTTTTTTCAATTTCTTTTTGTTCTTTTAATAATCTATTCATTTTTTCATTAAGAGTATTTTTCTTTACATTCTTAATAATATCATCTACACCCTTGACATTATTCAAGCTCATATTATTCAATGATATATTTTCTATATCTTTAATGTATTCTTCGGATATGTTTAAACTTTTAATTTTGTCAATAGTTATTTTGTCCAATTCTTGATTTTTAATTATCCAATTTAAAATTTCTTTACTTTCATCTAATAAAAAATCATTGTCATTTACTTTTAGTACGATTATATCTCTTAGTTTTTTATCTTCTATCATTAATTTTATAAGATTTTTCTCAACAAACTTTTCTCCATTTGTTATAATCTTAGGTTTTTCTATTACAACTTCGTCTTTTTTTATATATTTACTTTTTTGGTATTTATTATTTCCATTTTTATTATAACTTTTTCCATATATTTCCCTTTTTATGGAATCTATACTTATTTGTATTAAATCACTTAAGTATTTAGTATAATAGTCAATTTCAACAGGACTTTTTACTTTTTTTATTATTTTAGATGCCTCTTTTGCAAATTTAACCTTATCTTCATCTTTATTTAGATTAAATTGTTTTTTTAGATTATTTATTCTAAATATTATTTGATTTATTGACTCATCTATTGCCTCTTGGTATCCTTTAACTCCATATTTTCTTATAAATTCATCTGGATCTTTGCAATCCTTTAAATTTAATACTTTAACATTTATATCTATATCACTTAATATTTCTATAGCCCTTAATGTAGCTTTTATACCTGCTTCGTCCGAATCATATGATATAATAACATTATCAGCATATCTTTTAATTAACATACCTTGTTCTTTAGTAAGTGCCGTACCTAACGTAGCTACTACATTTTTTATACCATATTGATAAAGAGATATTAAATCCATATATCCTTCAACTAATATCAAAGTCTTATTTTTTATTTCTTTCCTTGAGAAATTAAGGCCATATAAATTATACCTTTTATTAAACGTTATTGTATCTGGGGAATTTAAGTATTTAGGTAATGAATCATCAAGTACCCTACCTCCAAACCCTATAACATTTCCTCTATAATCAAATATGGGAAACATAACTCTATTTCTAAATTTATCATAAATTTTGTTACTTTCTTTTTTATGTGCTAATAGCCCACATTCTATAAGATCTTTGTTACTATAACCTTTTGATGTTAAATAGTCCATAAGTGAATTCCAAGATGCTAGTGAATACCCAAGTCCAAATTTTTTTATGATTTTGTTATCTAATCCTCTACTTCTTAGGTATGCATATCCACTATTTTTCTTAGTGTGTAGGTTAGAAAAATAAAATCTAGCCGCTTCTGTGTGTATATCTTGGAACTTTTTTATCTTTTCTAATTTTTTCTTAGATTCTTCATCCATATTAGTATTAATTTCAATTCCATACTTCTGAGCTAAAACTTTTACTGCATCAATAAAATCTAGATTTTCCATCTTCATAACGAAGTTAATTACATCTCCACCCTCTCCGCATCCAAAGCATTTATAAATTTGCTTAGATTCATTTACATAAAATGATGGTGTTTTCTCGCCATGAAAAGGACAAAGTCCCTTATAGTTTATCCCAGATGATTTAAGCTCTATATACTGGGATATTGTGCTTACTATGTCACATCTACTTTTAACTTCTTCTATTATATCTTTTATATCATTCATATTATCACCTTCTGGTGTAATTTTTTCTAACATTACTATTTTACATTATATTTTAAATTTGTCAAATCCTCATTATACACAATTCGACTTTTTTTGT
This sequence comes from Romboutsia sp. MSSM.1001216sp_RTP31141st1_G3_RTP31141_220114, assembly GCF_039031195.1. Classification (NCBI taxonomy): domain Bacteria; kingdom Bacillati; phylum Bacillota; class Clostridia; order Peptostreptococcales; family Peptostreptococcaceae; genus Romboutsia; species Romboutsia sp. MSSM.1001216sp_RTP31141st1_G3_RTP31141_220114. The sequence goes on from NZ_JBCIUO010000007.1 coordinate 97,656, forward strand.
TAACATCCTTCTTATTTTTTTATTTTTTTATTATTTAATTCTATCTATATATTTATTATACGTTATTTATCTACAATTTTAAAATATCACATATTTTTTGAATTAAATATGTCTTTTGCAGATTAAATCTATTCTTATATAATTTTTCCTATTTTAATATAAATACCCTTATTTTTTAATATTAATTAAATTAATTTTAGCAAAATAAAAAAAGAGGTAATTACCTCTTTTTTTATAAATTAATTGAATTCATTAAATCTTCAAATTCATTAAAGTGAAGTGACTGCATACCATCTGATAATGCATTTATAGGATCTGGGTGAACTTCTACCATTATACCATCAGCACCTGCTGCAAGAGATGCTATAGACATTGGTTTTACTAAATATCTTACTCCAGTTGCATGAGATGGATCAACTACAATAGGAAGACCTGTCTCCTTTTGTATTATAGGTACAGCTGCTAAATCTAATGTATTTCTAGTATAATCATTATATGTTCTAATTCCTCTTTCACACATGATTATTTTTTGATTTCCACCTATGGCAATATATTCTGCTGCTCCTATCCACTCACTTATAGTAGATGATAAACCTCTTTTTAACATAACAGGCTTATCTTGTTTACCTACTTCAGTAAGTAAACTAAAATTTTGCATGTTTCTAGATCCAATTTGAATTATATCAGCTACTTCATATAGTTTATCTAATTCTCTTGCATCCATAAGTTCAGTTATAACAGGCATTCCTGTTTCTTTCTTAACTGCTTTTAATATTTCTAATCCTTCTTCTTTTAATCCTTGGAATGAATTAGGAGATGTTCTAGGCTTATATGCTCCTCCTCTTAAAATATTTGCTCCTTTTGATTTAACAAATTTAGCTGTTTCTAAGAGTTGTTCATAACTTTCAATAGCACAAGGTCCTGCCATTACAAGCTTATTTTCCTTTACTATTAGCTTAGAGTTTTTATCCGTATTTATCTCAATCCTTATGTTGTCATCAAACAAATTTTTCTTCATCGCCTACGTACTCCTTTACTTGTTCTCTCTCCTCACAAGTTAGCGAATTTAAGTATTCCTCTATAGTTTTATTTTTAATTTTTAATTTTTTATTTAAATCCATAAGAGGGATAAGCACAAATGCTCTCTCACTTATTCTTGGATGAGGTATGTATAAATTTTCATCCTTCAATATTATATCATTGAAAAATAATATATCAATATCTATAGTTCTTGGTCCCCATCTTATAATTCTTTCTCTATTTAACTTTTGTTCTACCTCATGACAAAACTCAAGCAAGTCATATTCATTTAAACTTGTTTCTATTTCTAAGCACATATTTAAAAAATCTGCTTGGTCAGTATATCCCCAAGCCTTTGTTTCATATATCTTAGATTTTTTTAAAACTTTTATTTTACTGTTATTTTGTATTAATTCACAAGCAGAGTCTAAGTAATTAAGTCTATCCCCCATATTTGTTCCAAGACCCAGATATACTTTATTCATCTTTATTTCTCCTTATTTCAACGCCGAAATAGTCATATATTCCATTTACTGGAGCCTCTGGCTTTTTAACTCTAACCATTATGCCTTTAACTAAATCAAACTTCTCAAGTACTTCTTTAGCTATATTTTCTGCTACTGCTTCGATTAAATTAAATCTCTTATTTTCTACAATTTCTTTTACTACAACATATACATCAGCATAACTTACTGATTCATTCATATTATCACTTATTCCTGCTTTTTTTGTGTCTACATTTAATTCTATATCAATAAAAAACTTTTGACCTAATACACTTTCTTCCTTTAAAACACCATGATATCCATAAAAACCTAGGTTATTCATTAATATTTTATCCAATTTAATACCTACTTTCTATATATAGCATCAGCCATTTTTGCTGCCATTAAATTTTCCTTAACATCATGCACTCTTACTATAGAGATACCATCTCTAATACCTAAAACTGTAGTTGCTATAGTTCCTTCTAATCTTTCTTTTGGCTCTACATTTAATACATGTCCTATTACTGACTTTCTAGATGTTCCTAAAAGGATAGGATACCCTAATGAATTTAATTCATCAAGTCTTCTTAATACTTCTAAATTTTGTTCAACATTCTTTCCAAATCCAATACCTGGATCTAGTACTATTTTTTCTTTTTTTATGCCTGCATTAAGTCCTATTTTTATACTTTCTAATAAGGATTTTTTCATTTCTTCTATAATATCACCATCATAATTAGTACCATCTTGGTTATGCATTATACAAACGTGTGCATCATATTTTGCAATAGTACTTGCCATATCTTTATCCTTTTTTAGTCCCCATATATCATTTATCATTTCAACACCTAATTTTAAAGCTTCATCGGCAACCTTAGCTTTATATGTGTCTACTGATATGGGAACATTTACTTCTTTTTTTAATTCCTTTATAACTGGAATGATTCTTTTTATTTCTTCGTCAGCTTCAACATATTTATGACCTGGTCTTGTTGATTCTCCACCTAAGTCTATTATATCTACACCTTCTCTTACCATTTCTTTAGCACGATTTATAGCTTTATCTATATTATTAAAGTCACCGCCATCAGAAAAACTATCTGGTGTAACATTTAATATTCCCATTATATAAGTTCTCTTTGAGTAATCAAACATTTTTAATCTCCTATTACTTCATAGTTATTAAGCTCATAGCTTCTGCTCTAGCCGCTATGTCTTTTTCAAATATACCTCTTACTGCTGATGTTATAGTTTTTGAACCTGGTTTTTTAACACCTCTCATAGTCATACACATATGTTCAGCTTCAACAACAACTATAACTCCATAAGGTTCTAATTCTTGCATTATTATATCCGCTATTCCCTTAGTTATTCTTTCTTGTAATTGTGGTCTTTTAGCGAATGTTTCAACTACCCTTGCCAATTTTGAAAGACCTGTTAATTTACCGTCTTTAGGTATATATGCTATATGAGCCTTTCCAAAGAAAGGAACTATATGGTGTTCACAGCATGAATAAAAAGGTATATCTCTAACTAACACTAATTCTTCATGACTTTCATCTTGGAAAATTACTTTTAAATGCTCACTTGGGTCTTGATGAAGACCTGCAAATATTTCTTCATACATTCTAGCTACTCTATCTGGAGTTCCTATTAGCCCTTCTCTATTTGGATCTTCTCCTATAGCTTCTAATATGTCTCTTACAGCTTTTCTTATTTTATCTTTATCTACCTTGCTCATTGGTTTAGCCCCCTTGATTAGTAAGTTATTTTTATGTTTTTGCTTACTTTTATATTATTAAATGCGTAATTATGCACATTTAGTAAGTCTTCATATTTTTTTGTTTTTAGCGTTTGTTCAACTAAATTATATAGATTTATATCTTCTTTTTTTAGTGTACTAAGTAGTTTTTTATCTTTAGGTACCCACTTATTGTTTATAGTAAAATACCCAACTATTATATCTTTTAAATATAAATTCGTCAAAAACTCAAATTCAAAAAAATCTATTTTACTATTATTATTTATTCTATCTAGATTACCTTTTATTTGAGATTTTAAAAACTCTTTTTCGCTTTGTGAAAGTTTTTTAGGCCCTTCGCTTAGCTTTTTTTTACATATGCTTATTAAGTCTTTTGCTTCATCATTTAAATCGTATAATATTTTTGGATTTGACATTTCTTTTAAGAAAAAATACTCTCTTGAATCTATTAACTTATAAATACCTTCTTTTGAAAAAATATTTATATCAAATTCTAAGTTATCTATAGTTTTTATAATTCTAGTTTGAGTATTCCCCTTACTAACTATTACAAATATATCAAAATCATTTATAATCATACTACTATTTTCTATATCTATACTCTTAGAGGAACCTACTAAAAATACACTTTCTGTATTTTCATAACTTATAATTTTTTCTATTTCTTTAGTATATATGTCATAAACCCTATTTCCCATTTATTTCTCCTAATTTCTATTTATATATTTTATCTTTATATGCTTTTGTTATTTTATCAAATAATTCATTTCTATTATTGAATTTGATACCTTCTATCTCAATAACTTTCATCATTTCCATTATGCTATTTGTTATAAATACAAAGTCAAATTCTTTAATTTCATCTATGTTTATATTAGTTTCTAATAGTTGTATATTCAATTCGCCACAAATTTCTATAATCCTTCTTTTTACAGTTCCACTAAGTATAGGAAATTTATCACTTATAGTAAATATCTGTTTATCTTTAATGAAAAATATATTGCTCATAGAACATTCTAGTATGTTATCTTCTGCATCTAAAAATATACCATCATCATATCCATTTTCAGTAGCATAATTTTTAGTATATATATTTTCAAAGTAATTAGTAGTTTTATGTCTATGTATTATACTATCTCCTCTTCTTATAGGGGATATATTTAATCTAAATCCAACTTCATACATTTCTTTGTTATATAGTATATTTCTAACCGATATATTATATCCTTCATCGAATACTGTTAATCTTAAGGCTTTATTTTCAATATTATTCTCTTTAATATATTTTAATATTTCTTCTTTGTAAAATTCTTTATCATTATTAATTAAAATGTTTAACTCACTAAGTGAGTTAAACATTCTATCTATATGTATATCTATATCTATTGGGCTTTTATCTACTTTTATAGTTTCAAAAACCCCTATTCCAAATTTAGCTAAACTGCTAGAAAAATTCACATTATTCTTCATAATAGCCTCTTAATGCTTTCATTATAGATTTTGCTTTATCTAATGTTTCTTGGTATTCATCTTCTGGATTTGAATCCCAAGTCATACCTCCTCCAACTTGGAAGTATACTTTCTTATCTTGTTTTATAATAGTTCTTATTGCTATATTTAAATCCATATCACCATTAAAACCTATATAACCTATAGAACCTGTATATATATTTCTTTGAGTAGGTTCTAATTCATCTATAATTTCCATAGCTCGAATTTTAGGTGCTCCTGTTATAGATCCTCCAGGGAATGTTGCTTTTATAACATCCACACAACTTCTGTTATCATCTAGCTCTCCAACTACTGTTGAAACTAAATGATTTACATTTGCATATGGTTCTATTATAAATAATTCAGGTACCTTTACCGTTCCTATTTTAGATATTCTTCCTATATCATTTCTTTCTAAATCTACTATCATAAGCAGCTCTGCTCTATCTTTTTCACTATTTCTAAGTTCTTCTTGTAATCTTAAATCTTCCTCTTTTGTTGTTCCTCTTGGTCTAGTTCCCTTTATAGGTCTAGTTTCAACTTTTTTATCTATACATTTTATAAATCTTTCTGGAGAGTTAGATAATACATTAGTATCTTCAAAGTTTAAAAAAGCTCCAAATGGTGCTGGACTTATATTTCTTAAATCTCTGTAAAGTTCATAACTAGAAAGTGTAGTTTCTCCTTCAAACCTTTGAGTAAGATTTGCTTGGTATATATCACCTTGTTTTATGTAATCTTGTACTTTTCTAACTGAATTCATAAATTCTTCTTTAGTAAAGTTTGATTTAAGTTTTATAGGATTAACTTCTATTTTTTCATAACATATAGTGTCTATTCCCTTTTTAGTAGCTTCACCAATTCTTTTTTCTATATCAAGGGCTATTTTTCCCTCTTCCTTTTCATTTAAATTTGGTGTGGCTATATATGTCTTTTCTTCTAAGTGATCTATGACTATAACCCAATTGTATAAGCCAAAATATAAATCATAAGCATTTGTATCATCTTTTGCAGTCCTAGGCAATTTTTCCATATAATTTCCTAAATCATAAGATAAATATCCAACTGCTCCGCCAATAAAAGGAAGGTGTGTATTATTTTCAACTTTATATTTATTTAATTCTTCTTGTAGATTATCTAGTGGGTTATTCTCTGTATTTTTATATTTAATAATCTTAAATGGGTTACTACTTATAAATGAATATCTACCTAGTTTATTAGGGTCCATTGCACTATCTAATATAAAACTATTACTATCATCTTTAAATATAGTAAATATTTCAAATGAGTTTAATTTAGTATCTATTAATTTTATCATTATGCTTGTCCCCCTAATCTAGCTTCGTTTATAAAGTTCTTAAGTATGTCATGCCCTTGTTCTGATAAAATAGCTTCTGGGTGAAACTGTACCCCTTCTATTAGATATTTTTTATGTCTAATTCCCATTATCTCATTTTCATTTGTGATTGCAGTTACTTCTAGTTCTTCTGGAAGATTTTTTGTATCAACTACTAAAGAATGATATCTAGTTACATTTAAAGGATTATTAAGACCTTTAAATACTCCTTTATTTGCGTGGTTTATGCTATGTACTTTTCCATGTACTGGCTTTATAGCTTTTATAACATTAGCACCAAATGCATATCCTATAGTTTGATGACCTAAACAAATACCTAGTATTGGCTTTTTACCTTTAAAATAATTTACAACATCAATACATACTCCTGCTTCATTTGGTGAACATGGTCCTGGTGATAAAACTATAATCTCTGGATTTATTCTTTCTATTTCTTCTATCGTTACTTCATCATTTCTTTTAATTATGATTTCTTCACCTAGTTCACCTATATATTGTACTAAGTTATATACAAAAGAATCATAATTATCAATCATAAGAATCATATCTATTGCCCTCCCCTAAATACTACTTTTTATTATGTTTATTCTCTTTAAGTATCTCCTATATACAATATTAATTATATATTTTTATAGAAATCTATGTCAATATAGTCATCTTTGGTCTAATTTTTTATATTTATTTATATAAAAAAAGAGAAGCTATAAACTTCTCTTTACTACTTTATATCCACTATTATAATATTTTTCTTTTTTACCTTTTTGTTTTCTAGCCTCTATTAATTCTTTAATATGATTTATATAATCATCGTCATCTGAAATTCTAACAAGACTAGATAAATAATATACATCTGTGCTTTTAGGTATTTTTTTATTTATAACCAAATCTATTGCCGTTTTTGCTGCTTCAAAATGTTTCAAATGTGTGTGACCTTCTTGAAAATCCTTTTTAGTATTATATACAACATATCCTTCTTTTACTTGAAATATTATAAAACCTTTTTTTTCATATATTTTATTATACATATATTAAATCAATCCTTTTCAAGATAGTCTTTAATATATGTATATTATCTCTTTAGTCAATTGTTTCGTTTTTTTATTATTTTTACATTATTTTTAAATTATTTTTTAGATATATCTTAATAGTAAAGTGTATATATTATAAATTATTGCTATATATTATTATTTCATATATATTAGCTATTTTCTATCATTTCTGATACAGTTACAAATTTATATCCTTTTTCTATCATCTTAGGTATTAGTATATCTAGAGCTTCTACAGTGTTATTAGTTGCGTAATCATGTAGTAATACTATATCTCCATTTTTTACATTGTTTATTATTGTATCTGCTATTTTATATGCTTTAGGATTTTGCCAATCTCTTGCGTCAACAGTTGTCCAAAGTACTATTTTATATTTATATTTACTTGCTATTTGACCTAAAGTTTTTTGATTATAACTTCCGTATGGTGGCCTAAATAAAGTAGGCTTTACCCCTACAACCTCTTTAATTATTTTTTCACATTTTACTATTTCATCTTCTAATTGTTGTTGACTTAAATTACTTATATCTGGATGATTAAATGTATGATTTCCAATCTCATGACCTTCTTCTTTAGCTCTAATAATAGGCTTTGGATACCAATTAACATGTTTTCCTGCTACAAAGAATGTTGCTTTAACATTATATTTTTTTAATACATCTAACACTTCATTGGTTTCTTTTGGATGTGGACCGTCATCAAAAGTAAGCGCTATTAATTTTTTATCTCTTGAACCATTTTTTATAAATACTTTATCATTACAACTTACTGGATTTTTTAAACTAGCAATTAGCATTATACTTATTGCTATTGTCATAACTTTTATTATGCTATGCTTCATATTATGTCTTCCTTTCAGATTATATTATCTATAAAAGTTTTGAGTGTAATAAATATTATAATCTCCTCCAAATTCAACTCCTACTCCTATACTATTATAATTACCTAAAATATTTTTTCTATGTCCTTTAGAATTCATTAATGCTTCATGAGCATATATTGCACTAGTTTGACCTGCTGCAATATTTTCTCCTGCACTTATATATTTAATACCTTCTTCATTCATCCTATCAAAAGGTGTTTCATTTTCTTTATTAATATGATCAAAGTAGTTTTTATCTACCATATCTAAGCTATGTTTTTTTGAACTTGTAGTAGCCATTTCACTGTATTTTAACTTATTTAATCCATTTTTTGCTCTCACGCTATTAGTTAAATCTATAACTTGCAGTTCAAAACTCTTTTTTAATTTTTCGCTTGGGCTTGCATATATAGATTTCGTATCACTTTCATTTTTAGAATCTATAACTTGATATGAACATATTTTATATTCATCATGTATATCATAAAAGAATGTTATATATTTATTATTTATCTCTATTATGTCATATTGACCTTCTGAATTAATAATATATTTAATATTTCCTTTTTTCTTATATTCTATAGGTGTATACAACTTCCTTACATCATCTCTTTTATCACCTATATTTATATTTTCTGTTTCACATGAATTTAATGAATTACTATATATTCCTTTGACAACTTCATCTTCAATACCTACCATAAAAAAATTATTATAATCATTATTATATATATACCAATTAAATCCATATTCACTTTCATCTATTCTATCTGGTTGACCAAATAACGATAATAATTTTTCTTTACGCTCTCCAATTTTTATATTATAAATGTCTTTTGTATTACTAATATTTATAGACTTATTATTAACATTATTATTTGCATCTATCTCTTTTTTGCTATTATCTATATTTAAATTAAAAAGTAATAAGCTTGTTATTACTCCTCCTATTAATAATATACTTTTCAATGTATCACTCTCCCATACAGTTTATATTAGGATGATAGACATCTTTAAAATTATCATACATAATATATACTATATGTGATAATTTTAATAAAAAAATAACCTAGCGTTAAATAACGCAGGTTATTTTATATAAGAAAATATTTCATCCAGTGTTCTATTACATATTGATGGTTTATCAAATTTCCAAGTGCCTTCATATACCAATTCATCATCTATATAAAATATTCCAACACCATGCTTTTTCCCATGTGCAAATTCACCTTCATATCTTTTTCCATTTGGCCATATATAGGTTCCTTTACCATGAGCTAAATTATTTTTCCATTCTCCTTTATATATAAGTTCTTTTTCATGATCATAGCACTCGCCAATACCCTCCATTTTATTGTATTTAAACTCTCCAAAATATATACATCCATCACTCCATGTATATACTCCTACACCATGTCTTTTCCCACTACACCACTCACCTATATATTCATTACCATTACTATATACCATTTTTCCTATTCCGCTCATTAAATCTTCTTTAAACTCACCTATATACATATTTCCATTTGTAAATATGCATTCTCCATTTCCATCTTTCATATTATCTTTAAACTCACCACTATATTCTATTCCTTCTAAAAATGTGTATATTCCTTTTCCACTCATCTTGCCATCTATAACTGTTCCTATATATACATCTCCATTTGAAAAATTGTATACTTTACTAGCTGGTCTTCTTTGTTTTATATCACTTTCAATTGTATTCTTTTCTTCTATTGCTTTAACTTCTTCTTCAGTAGCAACTTCTTTTTTCTTTGTCTTTAACTTTTGTATAAATTTAACTTCTCTTTTTATATTATTTATAAACTTTACATACTGATTATATATATCAAAATATTCATTAGATAAACTCATATTATGTTTCTCCTATCAAATCTAAATTTATTATAGTCTAAACTTATTATATATTATAAATTATATACTTTTCTATATATTTTTAAATATAATAGATTTACATGAAATAAGATATGTTAATAAATTTATGTCATTAAAAAAGGATATATCTATTTGATATACCCCTTTTTTATAACTAATTTGTGCCATTCTAATTCACCAAATCCAAATACGTTTATATATTTAACTGTAGAGTTAAGTATATTTAATCAATCTCATCTATATTTTAGTTATATTTATTTTTAATTTTATAAGTACTTTTCTTTAAATCCTCTACCCTTAACCTCACTTACATCATTTACAGATATAAATGATTTTTTATCGTATTTTAAAGCAATTTCCTTTATTTTAGGTATCTCATTTGATGATACTATACAATATATAAGTTTTTTCTTCTCATGAGTATATGCACCTTCAGCTTCTAAGAAAGTTACACCTCTATGAAGTTCACTCATTATCTCTTTTGCTATACTATTGCTTTCTCTAGATACAACCATAACTGACTTTTGATAATTCATAGCATCTTTTACAAAGTTCATACAGTATGCACTTATAAACATACCTATTAATGTGTATAATGCTAAATCCATTCCAAATAATACTCCACCTATAGATACTATTAGTATATTTATAGATAGTGTTGTATCTTTCATGGGAATATTTTTCTTAAATTTCAATATTGCAGCTAATATATCTGTACCACCTTGTGATGATTTTGTTCTAAATACAATACCACTTCCAATTCCTGATAATATCCCTCCATAAACACTTTGAAGTAATACATCATTTATAGGTATATATTGAGCTATATCTTGAGTTATACCTAGTAAAAAAGAAAATATCATCATGTTTATTAAGCTAGATATACAAAATTCTTTTTCTAAGTATATAAACCCTAATATAAATATAGGTATATTTATTAAAAATGTTAAAAGACCTATGTTTATTCCAGTTAAGTAATTTATAGCTGTAGAGGCACCTGGTACTCCCCCACTTAATAGATGCGCTGGTCTTAAAAAACCATTGACACCTATACATGCTACAAGCATTCCACCTATTACCACTAAATATCTTAAAAAAGCATTATCTTCTAAAGTGGTGTTAACTTTGCTCATTTTGTTCTCCCTTCAATTCGACCTAAACAAATCACCTAATAAATCAATAGGTAATTTAAATTATGCTTCTCTTTATTCATTGCACATGATATATTATATTATTTTTTTTTAATATGTCTAGTTAATTTTTTTTTACCTATTTTACTTTTTTTTAACTTTTGAATAATTATAAAATTATTTAGCAATAAAAGATTTAAACGAATAATTTCTTGCATAATATATAAATACTGAACAATTTAATTCACAATAAAAGGCAAGAAACATATTTTGTTCCTTGCCTTTTATTGTGTAATATATACTTTTAATTTGAAAATATTTTATTTTAACCTTCATTTTTTGATATTTTAGTATATATATTTTCATTTATAAGAAAAAACTTTTTATATCATATTGATTATTATAGGTATTAATATGACTGTAATTATCCCAGATATACCTATAGATAATCCACTCATAGCACCTTCTATTTCTCCTAATTCTAAAGCCTTTGATGTTCCAAGTGCATGTGCTGATGTTCCAAGTGCTATTCCTTTTGCTACAGGATGTTTTATTCTTCCAAGCTTAAATACAAGCTCTGCCATTATAGCACCAAGTATACCTGTAAATATTATTGCCACTACAGTTATAGACTCTATACCATTTATAGTATTAGTAAGAGATAATCCCATAGGTGTCGTTATAGATTTAGGTATTAAAGAATTTATTATACTAATATCTGCATCTGTAAAACCAGCTATTATCTTTATAGAAATAAATGATACTACTACACCTGTAGTTATACCTACTAATATTTCTAGTATATGTTTTTTAAATAAGTCAAATTGCTTATATAATGGTACTGCTAATATAACCGTTACAGGACCTAAAAAGTAATTTATACTATCTGCACCTTTTTTATAACTTTCATATGGTATCTTAGTTATATTTAAAAGTAATATAATTCCAACTATTGCAATTAAAAGTGGATTCATTAAAGCACTTTTAGTTTTCCTTTGTATATAAAGTCCTATGTTAAAAAATATTATAGTTATTACTATCCCAAATATAGGTGTGTTTAAAACATTATACATGACTAATTCTCCTTAACTTTATTTTTAATCATCTTTTCTACTACTATTCCAGTTATGTACATAACTAAAATAGTACTAAAAAATATAGTTATTAGTAATACAAATACATTTTTTTCAATAAGACCTAACGATCTTATAAGTGAAACCCCTGCCGGTATGAAAAATAAAGCCATATTATCTAGCAATAGATTACCTATATCTTCAAGCTTGTCCACTTTTATTATATTGGCTTTTAAAAGTATAAATAGTAATATCATACCAACTATACTACCCGGTACAATTACTATATTTTGTATGAATGAGCTTATGTACTCACCTAAAGCCCATACACCTAGTATTAATACTAATTGATTAAATAATTTCATTTTTGCCTCCTTTAATTCTGACTAAATCTTTAATGAAATTGTAAAGGGAGTTACAATACTCCCCCCGTATAATACTTTATCATATTTTTAGATATTTTCAAATTTATAGTAGTAATTTTCCATACTTATCTATATAATTGTTATTTTTTCCATTTATTATTTCAGAGTATCCATCTTTAAAATCAGATAGAGATTCATATATTGGAAGTATCTCTATCTCACCACTTTTATTTATAAATCCCCATTTCCCACATTTATTATTATTTATTCCTCTTATAAGTGAGTTAGTATCTATATTAAACCTACCTAACCCTTCTTTAAAGCTACAAGCATAGTCAAATATAGCATCTATAACTACATCACCATTTTTGTTTATATATCCCCATTTTTCATTTATACATACAGCTGCTAATCCTTCGCTAAATGGCTTTGCTTTATCAAACTTAAAATCAATCTTTAATTTCCCATATTTATCTATATACCCCCATTTATTATTATTTCTAACAGCTGCTAATCCTTCACTAAAGTCTGTTGCTATTTCATATGTAGGTTTTATTATAAACTCCCCTTTTCTATTTATATAGCCATACTTATTTTTATATTCTACTAATGAAGTATTATCTTTAAATTGATTTGCATAAGTATATTTTGGAGCTATAATCACTTCTCCATTAGAGTTTATATACCCCCACCTCTTATTTATTTTTATATTAGCTAAACCTTCACTAAAATCACCCGCACATTCATATTTAAAATCTATGGCTAAATCTAAATTTTTATCTAAATATCCATATTTATTGTAGGCTTTGGCTCTAGATAATCCTTCATTAAAATCAGATATACTATCTATGTGTAAATAGACTTTAGTATTTCCTAATTTATCTATATACCCAAATATCCACCTATTGATTCCTCTTATTTTTTTTATATATGTAATGACACTATATCCATCTTTTAGTCGCTCTGATACATACTTGAATTTAGGCCTTACAATAACATTGCCTTCTTTATCTACAAATCCATATTTTCCATCCCTAAGTATCGGGAGAAAAAGCTCTTTATTATCCATACTTATCCTCCTCGCTAAAACTTAATATCCCCTTCTATAAGTTTATTTAAAGGTAGTATTATATATGATTGTGATTTGTAAGATAATAAAAAATAAAACTACCTATTGGTAGTTTTTATTTTTCTTTTAATATATCATTAACTTTTGAATTGTTATACATACTATCTGGTACTTCATTTTTTAGCCCATAGAATGTGTTTTTTGCATCTTTTAAGTCACCCATTTTATAATAAAGCATTCCTAATTGGTAAAATGCATCATCATAATATTGATCATTCTTTGTATAAGTATTTATATATTTTTTATAATATTTTACAGCTTCATCATCATTACCTATCTTTTCATTTAATAATGCTAACTGGTATACAGCTTCTGATATATATTTCTTACTTTTTCCTTGAGATACAATATATTCGAAGTTTTTTATAGCCTCTTTATAATTTTTATCCTTAGACTCATCAACTGCTTTATTATATAAAGTTTCCTCATCAGAAACTATAACTTGTGTATCTTCTTTTTTATTTTCGCTTTTTGCATTATCTAATTCTTTTTCTTTCTCTTTTATTTCTTGTTCTTTTTCATTTAGTTTTTTATCAGCTTTATCTAGTTCTTGCTCGTGATTACTTAATTTCTCATTTAATTTATCAATTTTATTTTTGCTATACATATGATATGCACCTAATGCCAAAAGTAAACATACTCCAAATATTAAAAATGGCTTACTATTCTTAGACTTTTTCTTAGGCTTAATATCTTCTTTTTTCTCTTCTTTATCTTCCTTCTTATTTTCAAACAAAGGATTATCTTTATCTACTTCTCTTAATCTACTTAGATAATGTTCTCTCTTTTTAACGTTACCTATCTTATCATATATTAAAGAAAGTATTATATATGGCTCTATTAAATCTGGGTCATCATCTATCATATTTTCAAGTATATGTATTGATTCTTGATTCATCTCCTCATTAATAAATCTTATAGAGTGATTATATCTACCTAAGAATACTTTAAATTCATCAGATGATAACATATCTACATACTTTCTAGATAGTTCATTGTTACCATAACACATAGCAGTGTAAAAACTTTCAAAAGCCTTAGCAAAATCACATTTTAATAGAGTAAGTAATCCTTTTAAATTAAGTATATCTACATCTTTTGGATTTATCTCTATAGCTTTTTCTATTAATTCATAAGCACTAGTTAAATATCCCTTTAAAGATAAATCAAGTGCATTATTATACCTTTTATATGATTCTAACTTTAATTCTTTTGAAGTATCTTCTGAATTACTCTTTAGTGTATTTTGTAAGTTTAATATTGTTTCTTCTTTATAGTTATTAGTTACATAACTTTGCTTTAATGCCTTTAATGTCTCATTCGTTTCTTCTTCATCTATATTAAAAAATGTCAAATCACTTTTGTTATCTTCAACTAAAGATATATCTAAAATTTTTCTAGGCATTTGCTTTATATCTTTTTTGATAATTTTACCTAAAATCATATTCTCCTCCTAATTTAAATATATATTCTAAGATAACACATTTAACACTACAAGTCAAAGATATACATATTTTCATATTTTTAGGCAAATTATTATAAAAAAAGATAACCTACGTTATAGGCTATCTTTTTTTAACTAATATTATAATCTTTCTTAAGATACACTTGGTGTGTCTGGATTAGGATTTTGTTCTGGTGGTGGTGTTAAAGCTTCTGGTTGTACAGGTTTTTGTTCTTGTTGATTTGGTTTTTCTGGTCTTACAGGTTTTTGTTCTGGTGTTTTAACCTCCATAGTTCCAACAGCGATAACACCTTGCTTTTTAGGATAATATGATGTATATACTTTTTCTTTTTTTAGCACTTCTCCATTACTGTTCTTATATACTCTGTAAGTTGATACTGTATATGCATTTCTTGCTTTTTCTAATTGTTTTTCTTTCCCTTTTGGAAGAGTTGGATCATCGACTCTTTTTATAGGAGCTTGAGATACTCCATCTATGTTAGTTAATATATCTACATTTTGCTTATCTGATTTACTACCATAGATTTGACATATAACTCTATTTCCTGATACATAATTTTTTAAATATATAGGCTGCTTTAAGTTATTTTTAAATACAAAGTCTATTCCTCCATCAGTTACAGTTGCATCTCTCCCTTTTGCTACATATGTAGATGGTATAGAATGATTTTTAAGTTCTACAATTTCTAATCCTGAATATAACACCGTATTATATAGTGTAGATGATACCTGACAAACTCCACCTCCTACACCTTCTTGTACTACTCCTTGTACTATAACTGGTGCATTTTTATAACCATTTGATACAGTTCTCATTAAAGTATTTTCATTGTATGAAAATGTCTCACCAGGCATTAGCAATTTATCACTAGTTCTACTTGCTGCTAATCTTATATTAGTTGTTCTACCAGCTACTGATGAATCAAATTTGGTAGAATAGCTAGCTAATAATGTATCTATATGTTGTATATCCTCTTTTTTTACATTCTGATTAGTAACTTTTACTGCTAAATCTTCTTTTTTATTGCCTTTTTTAAGTTGACTAATTATATTTTCTACACTCTTATTTACATCAACTTCTTGTCCTTTATGTCCTGATAATACCTCTACTTTCGAGTTATTTATATCTAATTTTGCATCTTCCATATCAATATTTATATCCTTAGATATATCTTTAACGCATTTTATTAATTTCTCTTTATTATAGTCTATTTTAAGCTCAAGGTTATTTTTTGCTCCGAAATTTGCTTTTATAGTTTTTTTAATATTATCTATCATAGAATCTTCTCTATTTATAGATAGTGCCTCATTAATAGTCTCGTCTAAACTATATTTTAAATCTATATCTTTACTATTTATTTTCCATAACTTATCTGAATATGAAATGTATATTTGTTTTATGTCATATTTTTTATTTAGTACATCTTTAGCTTCTTCTCTTGTCATATTTCCTATTGATATGCTGTTAACATATGTGTTTTTAAGTATTTTATTTCCGTTTATTTGAAAACTTATAAAACCTATAAAAACGATTATCCCCAATAATATTACACCCGTTGCAGCGTATACATATTTTTTTACATCTTTCATGTCTTACTCTCCTCAATCTCCCATTTTTCTCACATATTATTACTTAGCTATAAGGTTTATATATCCTCTTTTATATTTCAATATTTTAAAAAAAGTGTGTTAAAAAACACACTTTTAATATTCTTTAATCTCTTTTTGAGAAATTATATAAACTTTTTCACTATACATATTTATCATAAAAGCTTCTTTAGGCCTAAAGAATCCTTTATTTACAATTTCATAGTAATATAAGCCTTCATTTCCCTTTAATATATTTTCTAATCCTTTTTCATCTTCTACATATCTGTCAGCTTTATTTTTAGATACTTCATATATTTCTTTGTACTTTTCGTCATTTTTTTCTAATTTATTTTGAAGTATAAATTTAGCTTTTTCTTCACTTATTGCAAATTGTACTTTTCCTGAATTATCATATCTAAAATACCCATTACAGTAAGTGTTTTTGTAATCTTTATTACTATCCTTATATGAATATATTTCCTTTGTTTTCGCATTTACTAGTATTTCATCGGTTAACATTCCATACTCTAACACTTCAACACAATAATATTTTTCACCATCTATCATTTGGTAGTAAGAATTTATAGATAGGCTATTTTTAGATATGTTTCCTTTTTTAGATATTAAATTAATAATATCATCTGCTGATAATGTGTATATTGATAATTTTTCCTTATACTTTTTCTCTAAATTTAGTATATTTTCATCATCTGGATAATATTTTTTTACATACTCTATGTATCTTAATGCACTTTCATAGTCTCCATCTTTGTTACTTTCATCAGCTTTTTCTATATAATCATCATACATAAGGTCTATACATTCATCTTTTTCTTTTTGTGCTTTTTTATAATATTTATCATCTTTGTCTAGTACTTTATCATAATCTTGTATTGCTTCATAATACATGTGGTTTTCTTTGTTTTCATTTGCTTTTTCATACACCAATCTAGATTCATGTATTTGTTCTATATTACTTTTATATCCATCTAATTCATTTGAAATTCCATTTAGAGTAGATGCCATACTTATATAAGATAAAGCTGTATCATAATCTGTATTTTCTTCCTTATACATATCAGATACTCTTTGAGATTGTTCTATTATACGACCTACATCTACCTCAATATTTTCTATTGCATTTATGGTATTTATCATACCTACATATTGTTCCTTTGTAATTTCTTTATTTACGTATTTATCTCCACTTTCAAGAAGTAATTTATTTATCTTTTTAGATAATGTTTTATCAATTCTCTTCATTTTAGAATCAGAAAATTTCTTTTCGTAGTTAGAGTAATTGTCAATAGCTATATTGTATCTACGATTTTCTATATTTTCCAATAATGTATCAACCTCTTTTTGTACGCTTAATTCATCACTACTTATGAAAAATACTATAACTAATACTATTACACCTAATACTGATAATGAAATTGTGATTATATTTTTTTTATATATATCTATAAAATCTACACATTTATAAAATAATTCTTTAAAATTCATTATCGTTTCCTTTCCTATTTAGTTTTTATGTAAATATCATTATTTATTATATCATATATGTATATCTTTAACCATATTTTATATTATTAGTAAATATATGTATTTTAATTGTTTATAAATAAAAATAAGTCAATATAATGTCTATAAAACTTTTTAAATACATAATATTGACTTATTTTTTTATTTATATTAAAAACACAATGCTTATATCATCCTGACTTTTTTGCTTGCTTAACTTACTTAGTCGCTGTTTGTAAGTTCTTTTTAGAACTTCCCTAGAAAATACACTCTTATTGTACATATATATTGTATCATTAAGGCTTTTGTACAATTCATTTTTATTGTCAAAAGACTGCTCATATCCATCTGTAAATATAATAATATTTTCTTTGTATTTATTTATTTCATCATCTATATAATACATAATATTTTTATATGAATCTATTCTTCCTAAAGAATCAACTGTATCACTTTTTCTAGTTTCTAATACTTCTTTAAACTCAGTATCATCTTTTATTATAATATTTCCATCTCCTATTTTTAAATATAGCCTAAATCTATTAGTTACCAACACTGCTATTAATGTTGTAGAATATTTTATATATTCTGTTTTAAAAACTAATGGATGAAATCTTTCAAAATCTAACTTAACTAAATCCATCCATTTTGATTGAATTTCCATTTGTATTTTTTTTTCTTCTAGCATATTAACTAAATCTTTTGTATCTAAATCTGCCAAATCTTTAAGCATGCCTACTGCAATATTACAAGCTATTTTAGCTCCTCTATCACTATATTTGAAAAAATCATTACTATGGCCATCAGACACAGCAAAAACTATTCCTTTATCAAAAAAATCGAAATCTAAATAATCTTGAGATTTCGATTTTTTTAATATATTTTTATAACCAGTTACCATTTCTGAAAATATATTGTATTCCATAAGCAACCTCTCCTATAATTGTTCTTAATTATCTTTTATTATAGGTTTTATATATTTATAACTAAAATTTTATTTTCTTAAGTAAAATTTTAACTTTATTTAAGTGACTTTATCTATTACCGAAAAGTTCTTTTTTGCTACCGTGTAAAGTGGTATCATTACTTTTTAACCTATTACTATAAGTTCAATAATTATGCATAATTTATAAATAGATATAATAATTAATAAGCAAAAAAGACACCATAGTTTATTTTATTGTGCCTTTTTAAATCATTTTAATATTAAGATATTTTTCTTTTTGCTTTAACAACTTCTTTTGTATTTCCTCTTTTAATATTTTTACTCTTGCTAACTTTAGTCTTTTGTATATGTTTTTTATTTTTAAATATTCTATTGTAGTCTACAACTACTAACATAACTGTTAAACATAAAGTTAATCCTGTAAATAACATAAAGTAATATTCTAACCCTATAAACACTCCCATAATAGCATTTAACAGTATAAGTCCAAATGTTATAACAAAAGATATAATAGATGATAGAACTAAAACCTTAAATATACTTTCTATCTTTCTTAGGATAGATTTCAACATTCTCACCCCGTATAATAACAAATCTTTACATTTATCTATCTTTAAATATATCAAATATGCACATAAATAGCAATTCTTATTAGTTATTTTTCTAAAAGTATTTACAATTATATTTTCTTCGTAACAATATCACCCCTTAATTAATAAAATATAATTAGGTTATATTTTATTAATTAAGGGGTGATATATATGCCATGCCTTCCAAGTTTAGGATCGAAAGCTCCTGATTTTAAGGCTAACACAACATTTGGGCCTATAAAATTATCTGATTATAATGGTAAATGGGTAGTTTTATTTTCTCATCCTGGAGATTTTACTCCAGTATGCACTACAGAATTTCTATGCTTTGCTAAATACCATAATGAATTTAAAAAAAGAAACACAGAATTAATAGGCCTAAGTGTTGACAGTAATGCGTCTCATCTAGCTTGGATGTATAATATATTTACTATGACAGGTATTGATATTCCTTTTCCAGTTATAGATGATAATGATAAATATGTAGCTAAGCTATACGGTATGATTTCAGAACAAATGAGTAATACTTCTACAGTACGATCTGTTTTTATAATAGATGATAAACAAATACTCAGAACTATACTTTACTATCCTCTCACAACTGGTAGAAATATTCCTGAGATTTTAAGAATTATAGAAGCACTTCAAACTAGTGATAAAGATAAAGTAGTAACTCCTGCTAACTGGTTTCCTGGTATGCCAGTCATAACACCATCTCCTAAAACTTATAAAGAGTTAAAAAATAAAATTAAAAACTGTGAGAAAGAATATGCGTATATGGACTGGTATCTTTGCTTTATGCCTGATAAGGATAGACCCACTATTAATGTAAAACATAATAAAGATGTATTTATAAAATCTAAAAATACTAAAAAGTGCCAAAGACCTGAAATAACAGACCCAGATAAACAGCCTGCTATAAGTTGTCCTGATGTTAGTCCAATAGTTATGGAGTATGTATTTGGTAATCCTGGAAACGTAGATCCTAATTTACTTGATGCTGTAATCTATGCATTCGTAGAAATTAATGAAAATGGAACATTACGAGTTCCTACTCCTAATTATTTAAATCAACTTATAAGTCTTAAAAATATTAAGCCTACTTTAAAAGTTATTGCTGCCATTGGTGGATGGGGAGTTGAAGGTTTTTCTGATGCTGCTTTAACTCCTGCATCTAGATATGCATTTGCTAGAGAAGCAAATAAGCTTATAAAGCAATATAATTTAGATGGTATTGATATTGACTGGGAATATCCAGGAAGTAGTGGTGCGGGTATAAAATCTAGACCTGAAGATAAAGAAAATTTTACACTTTTACTAACCGCTCTAAGGGATGTTATAGGAGATAATAAGTGGTTAAGTGTTGCTGGTACTGGAGATATTGGTTATATAAATAGAAGTGCTGAAATATCTAAAATAGCTCCTTTAATAAACTATTTTAATCTAATGAGTTATGATTTTACAGCTGGAGAAACAGGTGAAAATGCTAAGAAACATCATGCTAATTTATATCCTTCTAATTTATCTTTAAGAGGATATAGTGTAGATTCTATGGTACAAAATTTAATAAATGCCGGTATGCCTCGTGAAAAAATACTACTTGGAGTTCCTTTTTATGGTAGACTTGGAGCTGCAATTACAAGATCATATGATCAACTTAGAAGGGATTATATAAATAAAAATGGTCATACAGTAATGTTTGATAGAGATGCTAAAGTACCTTATCTAGTAAAAGATGGAGAGTTCTCAATGTCTTATGAGGATACCCTTTCTATTTATATAAAAGCTCTATATGTATTAGATAATTGTCTTGGTGGCATTTTTTCTTGGACATCGACATATGACCAGGCAAATATTTTGGCAAAAGCTATGTATGATGGTATAAATAGACCTTCTTTTGTTTTAGCTGAATTAGAGGATTTTGGATTAAGTTAAAAATAAAGTCTTGCAAAATACTTTGCAAGACTTTTATATTCCTATAGCTTTCTTAGCTAATTTATCAGCTTCATCGTTATATTTATTGCCACTATGTGCTTTTACTTTTACAAACTCAACATTTAACTTATCTTTTATATTATCATAAAATTTCTTATATTTAGTAGTTCCTTCTTTATTAGTTTTCCATAATCCTAAGCACCATTTTTCTATTCCTTCATAATCAAAATATAAAATCAAATTATTTATGTTATTATCTATACAATAATTCATCGCAATCTTTGCAGCTTCTATTTCACCTGCGACATTTCTCATTCCAACTAAATCTTTATCATTTCCTTTTTTGCTATAAGTTTTTATAACTTCTTCATTTTTTATTATAACTACCCCTGAACCATATTCTCTTATTGAATGTTCATAACTACCATCAACATAAGCTTTTACAAGTTCTTTTCCCTCTTGTATTTTTACACCACTTTCACCATATATATATGATTTTGCTTCCTCTATCGTAGTAAAACTTTTATACTCAGCGCCTGAAAAACCATTTATTTGTTCCTTACATTCATTCCATGTATTATATATACCATTGTTTCTTCCTTTTCTTACTGCATAAAACTTAACCTTAGCCAAATTTTTCACTTCCTTTCGTATAACTATTTATATAAAATTTATATTTTTCTAAATCATACATTTAATAACTATTCTATAGTAAAATAAGTAGTTTTTAAAGACTTATTATTTTACATATTATTGTGAAAATTTTCTTAAATTTTTTATTCCTAAATATTTCATGCTTTATTTTTTTTTAATTTATGGTATAATCTTTATTATCAAATAAATCGAATATAACTATTGGTAGAGGTCGCATTGTTAAATAGTAGTTTTGTGGAGGTAAGCACGAAGAAGCAAAATAAAAGGTAACTATGCCGAAATATATAAGGGAAGCTTTAAACTTATATATTGGGGTTATGCAAAATATGTATAACACTGTCACATTTATATGTGGAGTGCTATCTTTAGATTAAGCGTATTTTTAATTGTACGGTTGAATGCTTAAGTCTAGGATAATATCTTTACACCTAGACTTTTTTTATTATCTCTTTTCTCCTTAACGTTATATTCGGTATAAATTTTAGGAGGACTTTTATGACAAAAAAGGTTAAAAAACAAGCAACTTTATTTGATGCATTACTATGTGTCTCTGTTTTAGTTGCAGTTTTAGTGACATGTTTAGTATTTTTAAGAAAGTATGAAATATCTGCTCATATACCACTTATAATAGGAGCTACATTTGCAAGTGGTGTTGCAGTTTTTAGATTAGGTTTTAATTGGAAGGAATTAGAAGAAGGTATACTATCTACTATAAATACGACAATGCAATCAATACTTATACTTTTAGTAGTTGGTATGATAATAGGTACTTGGATAGCTGGTGGTATAGTTCCTGCTATGATATATTGGGGTCTTAAAATATTATCACCTGGAATATTCTTAGTGGCAACTACTTTAATCTGCGCTATAGTATCTATTTCTACTGGTTCATCTTGGACAACAGCTGGTACTGTAGGTATAGCTCTTTTAGGTATTGGTAGTGCCTTAGGTATACCTGGTAAAATAGTTGCAGGTGCTATAATATCTGGTGCTTATTTTGGGGATAAGATGTCTCCTTTATCTGATACAACAAACTTAGCTCCTGCTATGGCTGGTTCTACTTTATTTGATCATATAAAACATATGGTATATACAGCTGGTCCTGCTCTTTTAATATCACTTGTATTATACGGTATAATAGGAATGAAATATGCAGGTTCTGAAATGGATATATCTCAAATAAATCAAATTCAAAATGCTTTATTAAGTAATTACAATACATTATCTCCATTTTTACTTTTAGTTCCTTGTGCTGTTATAGCAATGGTTATATTTAAAGTCCCTACAATACCAGCACTTATAGGTGGTGTTATATTAGGTGGCGTTTGTGCAGTAGTATTTCAAGGTGCATCTATAGCTGATATACTTGTAGTTGCTAAGTCTGGTTATGTTTCATCTACTGGAATGAAGTTTGTTGATGATCTTCTTACTAGAGGTGGACTTGACAGTATGTTAGGGACAGTATCATTAATACTTTGTGCTTTAACTGTAGGTGGGGTATTAGAAAAAACTGGTATGTTACAAGTTATAGCACAGTCTATACTAAAATTTGCAAAGGGTACTTTTGGACTTATAGCTGCTACAATATTTACTTGTATCGGTACTAACTTAGCAGTTGCAGACCAATATTTAGCCATAGTTATACCAGGAAGTATGTATAAGGATGCATTTATAAGACAAGGTTTATCTCCTAAGAATCTTTCTCGTGCTTTAGAAGATAGTGCCACTATAACGTCTCCACTTATTCCTTGGAATACTTGTGGAGCATATATGTCAGCAACACTTGGAATTGGATCTTTCGTATTTTTACCATATGCATTCTTTAACTTAATTTGTCCTTTAATATCATTATTCTATGGATTAACAGGATTAACAATAGAAAAACTTTCTGATGAAGATTTAATAGAAGAATTTGAAAACGGAATAGCTTAAAATAAAAAAGAGTCTTTAAAGACTCTTTTTTATTTTCTTATTATTATAAATGTCATATATAATATATACATTATAACTAATAATATACCTTCTTTTTTATTTATACGTTGCTTAGTTCCTGCAAATATATATGTTAATATTGTTATTATTATCATAATCATCATATCAACAAACACTATGCTATGAACTTGTATATTGCTTATAAATGAGGATATACCTAAAACAAATAATATATTAAACAGATTCGAACCAACTACATTACCTATAGCTATATCACTTTCACCTTTTCTAGCCGCAACTATACTTGTTACGAACTCTGGAAGAGATGTTCCTATAGATACTATAGTTAAGCCTACTAGATTTTCACTCATACCCCAAGCTAAAGCAATATTGCTTGCACTATCTACAACAAACTGACCACCTACTATTATTCCAATTATACCAAGGATACTCATTAGTATACTTTTACTCATAGGTATGCTCTCATCAGCTTGATCTATTTCCATTTCCTCTTTAGATGTTATGGCCATCTCTACTAAATAATACATAAATATACCAAATAAAGTTAGTAGCATCAGCCCATCTGCTCTTGTTAAATCATTTTGAGTATACCCTTGAAACTTTATATCGTGAGATAATATAGATAGTACTATAGTTGCAAGTACTGCAAATGGGAATTCTTTAATTATAGTGCTCTTTTGTACCTTTATAGGATTTATTATTGCTACGACTCCCAAAACACATAAAAAGTTAAATATATTAGACCCTACTACATTGGCTATAGCCATATCATTACTTCCTTTTAATGCTGCTGTTATACTTACTGCAGCTTCTGGTGCACTAGTACCAAAAGCAACTATTGTAAGCCCAATTATAAGTGTTGGGGCCTTTAATGTTTTTGCTATAGATGATGAGCCAACTACAAATACATCTGCTCCTTTTATAAGAATTAAAAAACCTATTATAAGTAATATATAACTCATATTTACATCCTTTCTTTTAACTACTTTTATAAGATTTATTTTTTCTTAAATATCTAATCTTATTCAATAATTAAAATATAGGTAAAGTCTTTTTATAATCTCATACCTTAGATTTTAATTTGATTTTTTCTTTTGGTATAGTATATCTATGATTAAAGTACTTTATATTTAATTTATCATTATTATTTGAAGTAACTCTGCACTTTATATACCTTTGATTCATTTGCTCAACTACAAACTGTTCTATATCTTTTATGTCATCTATATCTGTAATTGTTAGTAAGTTCCTAACATCTACTAATACCTCTCTCATAACCTGCTTTCTACATATATTTAGATGATTATTAGTATAGTTTTGTATATTATTTTTGCTAACTATATTTATTTTACAACCATGAAGATCTCTCTCTAATTTTTTTAAAGTATGCCCATTAGTTCCTATGTCAAAGATTATAAAACATCCGTAATCATATTTGCTTCTTAAGATCCTTCCCATAGCTTGTTTTACCTTAATAGCCATCTGAGGGTAGTTTATAGATTGATAGGTCAAGCCATATTTTTTCATAATAGTTGAGTATAAAGGATCTTTCGGATTTAGATTAGGAATTTTATCTAAGGTTACACACACAAGTCCATCCCCTGGAACATCTACACCTTCAAAGCATCCTTTCGATCCTAATACCACACAATTTTGATTCATATTCTTTAAATTTCTAATTCCTTTTTTGTTTTTGTATATATCTATGTTTTTTCCATTTAATATATGAATTAGATCTTCGTATGTTTTATCTAATCTATCTGTACTATTAAATAATGATAATAAGTGTCCATGTGTTACCTCACATATTTTGTATATAGTATTTGATATGTCTGTTGTAAAGTTTTTATTATTATAATTTGATAAATCGCTTAACCCTAATGTTAATACTTTGTTTTTATAATTATATAAAGGCTCTATCACTTTTTCGATATTTTCAACCCTATTTATACCGAGAGTATTTTTAAAATAATTCATATTGTTTTCTACGCTCAAAGTAGCAGATATAAATATACCACTTTCCACTTGACTTAATATATTTTCTTCAAACAATTTGGCTAGTTTTAAAGGAACAACTTTAGCCTCGAAGTTAGTATAATTTTTATCTATTTCAATAATTCTTGCAAAATCGTCTTCTTCAGCAAATTCCATAAATAGTTCAAATGTAGTCCTTATATCTTCTAGTTCTTTTATTCTTGCTTTACCAAATTTATATATATCAGATTCCTTATCTATACTATCATCATCTATATTTCTATCAATTATAACTAATATAGCTATTAAATTTCTTAGTATTTTATCAAAACTATCTCTAATCTTATTACTATAACTTAAATATGTTAATTCTATATATTCATCTTCTTTTTTTACCTTTCCTAGCACTTCACTTTGTTGTAGGTTAAATTCCCACCTTAAGTTATACTTACTTAAATAATTATAATCTGATTCTATACCAAATCTTAGAACAGAGTTAAGTTCCTCTAAAATTAAATTTATATTCCTACTTATTTTTTCTTTTATATCTCTTCCAAAGTGAACATGATGATAAAACTTATCAAAATACTTTATCTTTCTAGATGTTTTATATTTTTCATATATGAAAGGACTATTTCCTATATATTCATATGGATATATTTCTTTTAAAAAATATTTTAGTGCTTTGTATTCTATAGTACTTGAGAAAAAATCATATCCCTTTTCAGCTAAATTATGACCCTCATCCACTATAATATTTTCTAGTGGTTTCTCTTCTTTATAAGGCCACTTTGCCAATAAAGAGTGATTTATAACAGTTATATCTTCTTCTTTTAATTCTTCTACCCTATTTTTGTATAGACATTCTTTATTACACTTTTTAGGTCTACATAAATTCGGATCACAACTAACATGTTTTATATGATCACCTATTACATTAAATTCATTTAATATAGAAGGACTTATCTCCTCTATATCACCGTGTTTTCCTTCCTTAACTATTTGTTCTAGTAGTAGTATCCCTAGTATTTCTTTTTTAGTTGTTTTTTTAGAGGTATATTCATTCTTATACTGTTCTAATTTTTCTACACATATATAGTTGTTTTTTCCTTTTATGTATCCATACTTTATCTTTCCCATAAGACCTAATGAGTTTAATACATTAGGTATATCTTTATTGATCAATTGTATTTGAAGCTCTTTAGTGTCTGTAGATATTATCATTCTCTTTTTGTTTAACCTTGCTTCTAATATAGCTGGAAGTAAATATCCTACACTTTTACCTATTCCTGTTGGGGCCTCTATACATGCTATTTTATAAGTAGTAGCACTACTTATAGTTTCTCTTATAGTTTTGGTTAATTCATACTGCCCTGGCCTGTATTCATATATAAATCCTTCTTTTTTAGCCCATATACTTTCATCTTTTAATAATTCTTCATAATTTCTTTCATTTTCATTTAGTTTTCTTATTACTAGTTTTTCTTTTTTATTATCTTTTAATTTTTCTTCTGCTTTTTTTTCTAAACTTTCTAATTCTTTAATATCATCTACACTATCTATTAACTCACTCCACTCCCAATTAGGTAGTGAAAATTTATTTAAGTAAGAATTTATTTTAAATGTTAAAGGCTCTAATGTTAATTTATCTTCTTTTTTTATACTTATTATTATATTGTTTACAATATTTACAATACTTATTAAATCACTTATATACTTATCATTTGTTAATATATCATTTAAATCCTTAATATTATAATCACTATAATAGGGCTTAATTACATGCACTAACTCTTTTACATCTAATATCTTCTCGTTTATATAGTTCTCTATAAACTTTTTATTAGATGATAAATCAAACATTGCTATATAGCTATCTCCTATAAAATCATTTAAACTATTTATCTTATAATTTTTATCATCATTATTTATTATTTCCTCAAAAATGTATACTTGATTATTAAAAAACTTTACTCCTATTAACTTAATTTTATTTGAATTTTTGCTAACTTCTATATTTAAGTAAGTTATATTATCTAAAACACTATATAACTTACTAGTTAATTGATGTATAAATTTCTCCATTTCATTTACCTTCCATCAAATATGTCTGTGCTTAAACATATTTATTTCATTGTCTTGTATACATAATTATATGATAAGTTTATCCAAAAAGTAAAAATATAATTTCCATTTACTTTTATTAGTATATTTTTAACTTAATTATTAAAACTATATATAAATTTACTACACTACTAGAGGTGACTTTATGAATAAAAAAAATACAACAAACTATCTACTAATAGGATTTTTCTTACTTATATTTACATTAATATTTACTACAAATTTTAATATAGTAAATAAATCTAAAACTCAAATATTAAATCCTATAAACACAGAATATAACTGGTACTTCAATCCAAGAAACGATGGAAAACAACCAGAACCTATTAAAGAAGCTAATTTCTTTAAAAAGTATAATTCATATTATGTCGGTGATAAGGATAAAAAAATAATATACTTAACATTTGATGCAGGATATGAAAATGGAACAACTGAAAGTATACTAAATACATTGAAAAAACATAATGTAAAAGCCCACTTTTTCGTTGTAGAAAGTTATATAAGAAATAACCCAGAGCTTATAAAAAGGATGGAAAAAGAAGGTCATTTAGTTTGCAATCATTCTAAAAATCATCCTTCAATGGCTAAAATAACAGATTTTGAAAAATTCAAAGATGAAATAACAAGTGTAGAGGATGCTTATAAAGATGTCACTGGTAAAGATATGCCTAAGTTTTTCAGACCACCTATGGGAAAATTTAGTGAGCAATCATTAAAATACACACAAGACTTAGGATATAGTTCTATATTTTGGAGCTTTGCTTATGTAGATTGGTATAATGATAATCAACCTACGCCTGAATATGCAAAGGAAAAAATCTACTCAAGAACTCATCCTGGTGCTATAGTTTTACTTCATCCAAACTCTACTACTAATACTCAAATATTAGATGAAGTTATAACTCATTGGAAGGAAGAGGGATATAAGTTAGAAACACTTGATTATCTAGTTAAAAATAAATAGTTTATAAGGATACAGATATCTCTGTATCCTTTACTTTAAGCATCTATTAGTATATTTTTTCCCCTAAAATTTGCTACCCAATAAGGTTTATAAATACTCTTAACTTCTTTTATATTAATATCTTGAAGGTTAACTTTTTCTATTTCAAGTTTACTTTTTTTATTTTTTAAAAATCCCATTATCTCACATTTAACATTTTCAACCATATACTCTTCCGATATTTTTGATCTTTTTATATAACTCTTATCTACATACTTACTTATTGTACTTGGTATAATATTAACAGACTCTGAGTATCCATTATAGGTATTAACTAACATAGTTATTTTATATGTACTTATTTTGTTTCTAAATATGCCAATACTTCTTTCTTTACTTATTATTTCATAGCTAAGAACTTTAATTTCAACATATTCTAAATGTATATCTTTTATTAATATATTAAATTGTAAAACTCTGCTCATTAAAGGCATCTTTTTTAATATATATTTGAGTATATCTTTTTTATTTGTATTAACTTCCATTGCCTCTATTCTCATACTATCCTCCTATAGTATTTGATATTAATAAATTATATTAATACTACCTATATTTTCATGTATGTATATATAAAAAATACATATGATAAATAACACAATATAAGGTAAAGGAATTGATTATTTATGAGATTAAACCTTCTATTAACAATTTTAATTTTATTTATATCTTTTACATTTTCTATTTTAGGCTTTAATAGAAATATATTACATGTTAATTATTTAAATAATGATTCTGTACATGTTGGTTCTTTTGATAATACTCCTCCTACTATAAAATCTATATCTCCTGGTAAATGTTCTGAATATATAGTGTCAAAACCTACTATAAAAATTAAATACTTTGATGAAAGTAAAATAGATAAATCTTCAATTAGATTACTCGTCAATTATGAAGATGTAACTAATAAAGCCACTATTTCAGATTCTAGTATAACTTATATACCAGATAAAAAATTTAAAAGAGGAAACCAAGTAGTAAATCTTGAAATAAAAGATTTATCTCCAAATAAAAATAAGTCTAATATTGAGTGGTATTTTACAGTTGGAACACCTGTTTATAAGCATTATAGAGGTCTTTTACATTCTCATACTAGTGCAAGCGATGGTCATGGTAGTTATAGTGATGCTTATTATCTAGCTCGTGATAAAGCTAATTTAGATTTTTTCTTCATAACGGAGCATTCTAATATGCTAGATAATAACTCAAAGTGCGATATAAATAATGCTTCTAAAAGTAATAAATGGTCTGAGCTTGTAAAAGTTAGTGATAAATTTACATGTGAAAAAAATTTTTTAGGTCTATATGGATTTGAAATGACCTATCCTTATAATGTAGATAATCCTATAGGACATATTAACATATTTAATTCTAAGGGATTTATAACTGAAAAACATGGTGATATGATGAATTTAGATAATTTTTATAATTATATATATAACCAAGAAAATTTAATAGGTCAATTTAATCATCCTGGTGAAAAATTTGGAGATTTCAATAATTTAGAGTATTCACCTAAAGGAGATGCTATTATCTCATTACTAGAAGTAAGAAATGGATATAATTCTGATGATAGTAAAAATATTAAGTCTTATGATATGTATCAGTTAGCATTAGATAAAGGATGGCATGTCGCGCCTACATGCAATCAAGATAATCATAGAGTTAATTTTGGTATAGCAAATGAATTTAGAACAGTAGTATTATGTAGCGAACTTACTAAAGATGCTTTATACGACGCTTTAAAAAATATGAGGGTATATGCATCTGAAGATAAAAATTTAAAAGTAGATTACACTATAAATAATCTTCCTATGGGAAGTAAAATAACTAAATGTTCAAGACTAAACTTCTATATAAGTGCTGTTGATAATGACAAAAATGATAAGATAAAAGAGATACAAGTTATAAGTAACAAAGGTAAAGTAGTAAAGAGTAAAAATTTCGATTCTAATATAGCTAGATTAGAATTTTCAATGAAGTCTAATAAAAATAGTTTTTATTATGTAAAAATTATTCAAGACAATGAAAAAACATCTGTAACATCACCTATTTGGATTAAGTAAATAACATATATAAAATTTATCCAAAGATGTAAATAAGTCATTAAAATATATACTTTTTATTTGTAAATACTATAATTGAATAAATTTTTATGGAGGTATTTATGAATAATCAATCTTTCAATACAAACTATAAAATAGCAAATGTATCTAGGGATGAAGAAAAAGCAATAAAAAAAATAGAGGAAGAATTAAGAAATATAACTAAAAAAGATTTTGTTATTATAGCTTGGGAAAAAGAACAATAGATATATAATCCCTTATTATTTTAAAGAGTAAATTTATCTAAAAATTAATAAAGCTATAAATATATAATTTTATATACTTATAGCTTTATTATTCTTAATTAAGTTTTTATTTTTAAATTTATATTTAGATTAACTTAATATAAAAAAAGTACCAATAACAAGAAGTATTGCTCCTATGTATTTATAAAGATGTATACTTTCTTTTAAAAGAGTAGCGTCTATAAAAAAACCTATTAGCATCTGGGATAGCACTATAAGTGTTAATGTATTAGATACACCTAAACTTGGAACTGATTTTACTGTAAAATATATAATTAACCCACCAAGTATACCACCTATTAATAGTTTAGGATTTATACTATTTATATTAGCTAAATCCTTAAAATCTCCAGCTAATAATATACTTATTAAAAAAAATAATGCTCCTACTACTAAACTTATAAATGTAGCTATTAATGCAGTTGTATTTTTTCCAAGTTCTCCATTTACAAATGCTTCTATTGCTGTAGAAACGCCTGCTAATATAGCAAATAAAACTGCCCCTAAATTCCCCACTATATCCCTCCTTTAAATGTTCTCTATTTAATCTATGATATAGCTTGTCTATTAATGCTTACTTACAATTTATTTTTCACTATTTAATAAATATCTATTTTTTGTTATAATTACTTTAAATTTATATAAAATAATGTTAGAGGTGACAATCTATGTTTCAAATGTTTAATATAAACTTTAGTAACATGTATAAAAAAGAAAACTCGGTTAAGTTTATGATTATAGGAGTATTACTTATAGGCTTTGCTGTTTTATCTTTTATAAATAAAGGAATCGGAATTAAACTACTTTCTTTTGCTTTTTCTTTATTACTTTTATTTTTTGCATACTTAAATTTAAAGAATATAAATGAACTTAGAAGATATGCTCCTAAAGAGGAAATTAAACCTTTTATTGGTATACAATGTATACTTTTGATTTCTGCCATATTATTGATAGTATTCCCTACTAAAATTCAAATTTTTATCTCCTCAATATTTGGAATATATATAATATATTCTCAAATAATAAACTTAATTAGAAATAAAAATAACCCTTACTATAAATTCGGTACTTTTAATTTAATTAAAGTCATATTTGGATTTATATTAATATTTTCACCATTTTTCTTATCTAGATTTATAGTTTCTATATTATCATTAATATTGATACTTATAGGTTTTAGTATATTATCAGTAGGTAATAAATTAAAAAATATTGACATATTATAAAAATTTAATGTGATTATATTATAAATAAAGTTGATTAAATTTTATAATTAAAAAGAGGAGACATTCTCCTCTTTTTATCTATATACACTAGTATCTATATGTTTTTCATATACTTTTTTCCCTTTCTCATTATATCCATACAAATACGTATTAGCTACTTTTCCACTAGAATATCCTACAGCTTCATACTCTATTCCATCTAAAGCTTTTTCATTTGACCAAAATTCTATAGTTAATAAGTTATTACTTGTTTTAGTATTTATAACTATTGGATATTCTAAAGTATTTTTAAACTTATAATCTATACTCCCTGTAGCTAATGTAGCATCTAATCCTCTTGGCACATAGCTAACTGGCTTTGAATGGTTTCTTCTCTCTGTAGGTAGTATTCCAGACTTTAATTGAGTATTATATAACGTTGATGAAACTTGACATACACCACCACCAATTCCATCTTTTAAATCTCCATTTATTATTACAGGTGCATTTTTATATCCATTTTCTCTATCTATTGGTCCCAAAGCTTTTTCATATGAAAATTCTTCTCCTGGCATAAGTAATAAATCATCTATTTTTTTTGCTGCAACTTCTATATTATCTCCTCTTCCTCCACCTGATGCATATGAAGTTGAGTATGATGATATCTTATGATTAATATTCTTTAAACTATTTATTTTTATTGTAGGCAGTTCATTTATTTCTTTACAGTTTATAACCATGTCCTCTCTGTATATATTTTCATTATTAATGTTATATAAAATATTTTTTACAAGTCTATTTAAATCTAATCTTTTACCAGTTTTACCTTCTTTCAATTTTACAACTTCATTGTCTATAATTACTTTAGGTTCTAGTGGCTTTTTAGAATTTTCTTTATCTATAATATATCCACATCTTACTATCTTATCTTCATTTATATCTATGTTAAACTTATAATTTTTTTCTTTGTTTTTTATTATAGTCATAAATTTTTCTAATATATTTTTATTTTTATTTTCATTAACTATATCTTCATATAATTTATCTGTATTATAATTTGATACAATGTCATTCATACTAAGTACATATGTATTTTTTTTTATTTTTATTTTCACCTCTTTTTCATTTATTTCTTTTTTTAATACCTCTAACTTTTCTCTTAGTTCATTATAATTCATTCCAGATATGTCTTCTTGGTATATACTAACTCCTGGGTAAACTCTTTTGTCATACTTAGCTACAACTATATTTATGCACACACATAATGATATAACAAAAAAAACTATGATTATTATACATTGTTTTTTAGTTATACCATTTATTTTGCTTTTTATAGTATTTAAGCATTCTTTTATTATCTCTTTATATGATTTTTCTTCTTTATTACTACTCATTTTTGCCCCCCTAATACTTTGTTAATAAATATTATTAAAGAGATGTTATTTGTATTCTAAATTTTATGTAACAGTATTGTAATTCTTATTTTTAGACTAGTTATTCTAGTTTGTACATATACTTTTTTTATGGTAATATAGATAGATATAAATTATATTGATTAGAAAAGGTGATAAATTTGACGAAGTTTAAATATGCTTTTGATAATAAAAGATACCATACATGGAATTATTATCTTAGAAATACATTTGGCGAGAAAGTTTTCAAAGTTTCTATAAATGCAGGTTTTACTTGTCCTAATATAGATGGTAAGGTTTCTTATGGTGGATGTACTTATTGTAGTAAAGAAGGTTCTGGAGATTTCGCTGGAAATCCAAAGGATAATCTTATAAAACAGTTTAATGATATAAAAGAAATGATGCATAAAAAATGGCCATCAGCTAAATATATAGGATACTTCCAAGCATATACTAATACTTATGCTCCTTTAGAGGTTTTAAAGGAAAAATATGAAACAATATTAGAGCTTGATGATGTCATAGGTCTTTCTATATCTACAAGACCTGATTGTCTTCCTGATGATGTTGTTGATTATTTAGATGAGTTAAATCAAAAGACTAACCTTTGGGTTGAGTTAGGGCTTCAAACTATTCATGATAAAACATCTAAACTTATAAATAGAGGTCATGATTATGAAGAATTTTTAAAAGGTGTTGAAAAGTTAAAAGCTAGAAATATAAAAGTTGTCGTTCATATAATAAATGGACTTCCTGGAGAAGATTATGATATGATGATGGAAACTGCTAAAGCAGTTGCAAATATGGGTGTTGATGGTATAAAAATACACCTTCTTCATGTAATAAAAGATACGCCTATGGAAAAAATGCTTCAAAATGGCATGCTTAATCTAATGGATAAAGATGAATATATAAAACTTGTATGTGATCAACTAGAAATACTTCCTGATACTATGATAGTTCATAGATTAACAGGTGACGGTAAAAGAGATGAACTTGTCGGGCCTTTATGGAGTTTAAAAAAATGGGAAGTGCTAAATGATATAGATGCAGAACTAAAAAGACGTGACTCTTATCAAGGTATTAAATTTAATAATAAATAAAATTGTAGATATTTATTTACTAAAAAAAGGATATGTAAACTTGCTTTAGCAAGTTTACATATCCTTTTTTTAATATTTTTGTTAAGCATTTTTATTATAAAAATTAACTAACATTTCCTCTCTTATTTCTTTCGCTTTTTCTTCATACCCTAATGCTTTAAGTAGTTCTAAAGAAAACTCAATAGCTGTTGCTGGTCCTCTACTAGTTATTATATTTTCATCTCTTACTACTATTTCTTCTACATAAGATACACTAGATTTATCCTTTATAAATCCTGGATAAGATGTACACTTTCTGTTTTTTAATACTTCAAATTCTTCTAATGTTTCTGGTGCTGCACATATTGCTGCTACTATTTTACCTGATTTA
Source organism: Romboutsia sp. MSSM.1001216sp_RTP31141st1_G3_RTP31141_220114 (assembly GCF_039031195.1). Lineage (NCBI taxonomy): Bacteria > Bacillati > Bacillota > Clostridia > Peptostreptococcales > Peptostreptococcaceae > Romboutsia > Romboutsia sp. MSSM.1001216sp_RTP31141st1_G3_RTP31141_220114. Next base: position 133,474 of record NZ_JBCIUO010000007.1, read on the forward strand.
TGTAACTTTTGTACAAAATCTTTAACTCTTTCGTCTTTTAAATTTGTAGCACCTGGTAAACCACCTGGAAGCACTATGGCATCATACTCATTAACATTTATATCATCTATACTGCAATCTGATTTTAAAACTATATCATGATTTCCTCTTACGTATTCTTTTTTTATTGAGCACATATCACATACAACATTTGCTCTTCTTAATACATCTACCACTGATATTGCCTCTATTTCTTCAAATCCATCTGCTAACATAACTAATACCTTTTTCATTATTTAATCCTCCTTCTTATTTACAATTTATGTAATTTATTGTTTTTATAGCTTCAGCTACACTATCTACAATATAGTTTGCATGTTCTTTTACGCTATCTCTAGAATTTTTCATTGCAAAACTATATTTTACTCCACTTAGCATATTTATGTCATTAGGAGAATCACCTATAGTAGCTATTTCATCTTCTTTTATTCCTAAAGATTTACATATATACTCTATACCCTTTCTCTTAGATACATTTTTAGGAGTAATATTTAATGTATTTTCTGATGAAAAATATATATCTAATACTTCATTAAACTCTGCTTTTAAGTCTATTTCTATTTTGCTTAGTTCCTCTATATTTTCTGATACTACACCTATATTTCCTATTAGATTATCAAAACTTTTTCTATGGATAAATTCTTTATCAAGGATATAATTATTAGTATACTTACTAAATACATTACATTCTTCGCATAGTATTACAGTTTGATTATACTTAAAATATAATTTTGCATCATTTGACTCAAATCTGGCTATAACTTTTCTAACTATCTCATCATCTATAGTACCCTTAAATACTAATTCTTTATCTTTATTATAAATATAAGATCCATTTTCGCATATATAGTAACCTTTTATTTCAATCTGATTATCTATAATATTTAATGCATGTGGAAATATTCTACCTGTTGCTATGTTAAATACTACATCTTCCTTCTGAACTTTATTTATCTCATAAATATCTCTATCATCTATATGTCCATTATATAAAGTTCCATCTAAATCACAAAATATATACTTTATCATATGTCCTCCTAAGATAGCTCTAATAATTTTAGTCTTAATTCATTGAGTATAGTTTTAGTAGCCCTTAACCTTATCATTTGTCTATCACCATTAAAAATTTGACCTATAGCATATGTTTTACCATTTATATATATACCCATATATACAAGTCCTACCGGTTTTTTTTCACTTCCTCCATCAGGACCTGCAATACCTGTTGTTGATATTCCGATATTAGTATTAAATTTACTTGCTATGCCATAAGCCATCTCTTTTGCTGTCTCTTCACTTACTGCTCCATATTTATCTAAAGTTTCTTTTTTAACACCTAACCTTTCTCTCTTAGCTTCATTTGAGTATGTAACACATCCTTCAACGAAAACTTTAGATATTCCTGGGTAATTTATAAGAGTTGAACTTACCATACCACCAGTACAAGATTCTGCTACTGATATGGTCATATTTTTATCTATTAACATATTAGCTATAACATCTTCTAAATTTATGTCTCCTACTGCATATATGCAATTTCCAAGCCTTTCTTTGATTTTATCTACAAAAGGTTCTATTAAACTACTTGCTTCATTTTTAGTTTTAGCTTTTGCTGTTATTCTAAGACTAACTTCTCCTTCTTTTACATATGGCGCTATTGTTGGATTATTTTGTTCTTTTATGATATCTATCAAATTTTTTTCTACCAAAGACTCTCCCATACCAAGTATTTTTATATTCTTTGACATTAATACACTTTTAGTTTTATCTTGTAGATATGGCTTAACAAACTCCTCAAACATAGGCTTCATTTCCTTAGGCGGTCCTGGAAGTATTATTATAATTTTATTATTATTTTTTAGTATTGCACCTGGTGCTGTACCATTTTTATTCTCTAGTACCATAGCATTTTCTGGGAAATAAGCTTGTTTTTTATTACTATCACTTATCTCTATATTCATCTTTTTAAAATATTTTTCTATATTTTGAAGTGATGGCTTATGAAGTACTGGTGTTTGATTAAAAAATTTACAAGCCACCTCTTTAGTTATATCATCGCTAGTTGGACCAAGTCCTCCTGTAGTTATAACAATATCACTTCTACCTAAACTTTCCTCAAATGATTTTAAAAGTCTTTCTTCATTGTCTCCTACACTACTTTGGTAGTATACATCTACTCCTATACTTGCTAATTCTTTTGCTAAATATTGAGAATTAGTATTTATTATATCCCCAAGAAGTATTTCTGTTCCTACTGTTATTATTTCAGCTTTCATCTTCATCACCCTGACCAGTTTTGTTTTATTAATACTATAATAATCCATTTTTTTTAAGTATTTCTAAAGAATTTATTAGTTCATTTGTATCAACTATTTCTAAAGATATACTTGAATTTTTTAAATTTTTGTTTATGTATTTTATAAGTTCTATTATATTTATATTACCACTTTCTATACTACTGTGGCTATCTTTTGACCCATAATTGTTGTGTATATGAAAGTGTTTAATTCTATCTCCCAATCCTTCTAACCATTCATTAATACTTATATTAGAAAATACATTTACATGACCTATATCTAAGCATACTGAAAAATTTTTATGATTTACATTATCAACTAACTCTTTTATAAAAAGATAATCTTTTTCCATAGTATTTTCTATATGTATGTCTATATTGTCATCTTTATCTGCTAAAAAATCATTCCAAAAAGTTATTGCATTATTAAGCCATTCTTCCTTAGTATATGTATTTGGTGTATATCCATTATGATATACTATTTTTTTAGCACCTAGTTTTTTAGCTATATTATACCCTTCATTTAATCTTTTTTTAGTTACTTTTACTATATCTTTATCTCTGCTTCCTACAGATAAATCTGCATAAGGTCCATGTATTGATATATTAGTTTTTCCATATATATCTTTTATTTCATCTTTATATGTTTTTAAATACATGTCTTTATCATCAAGTATATAAGGACTTGCAAATTGAACAACTTCTAATCCTACATTATATTTTTTAATAATTTTAAGTATCTTTTGTGTTTCATCTAATTGTGATATATATATATCCATCGATTATCCCCCATTTTCTATTTAAAATACCTTAGTATATTTAACACTTATAAGATATAATATAATATAATTATGTTTTTCTCAAATTATATTATATGCATTTTAAGTTTCACTTCTTTATATAGATTATACTCTATTATTTTTACATGTAAAATTAATTTAGTTAAACACTATTTATCCCATCATGTAATTTATATAGATTATTTTTGGTTTTAATGTCTATATTTAATAGTTTATTAAACATGCATAAATATAATCTCTTATATAGATTTATTTAAATAAAAAATCTATTATCAAAATTAATATGAATTTAGGTGATTTTATGAATTTAATGACTTTAGAAAATATATGTAAAAGTTATTCAGAAAAAACATTGCTAGAAAATATATCCTTTGGTATTAACGAAGGAGAAAAAATAGGTATTATAGGTGTCAATGGTACTGGTAAATCTACATTACTCAAAATAATAGCAGGAGTTGAAGTTCCAGATAGTGGTACTGTTACTAAAGCTAATAGAGTTAGAGTTGAATATCTACCTCAAAATCCTGACTACAATGAAGAGTTCACTGTATTACAGCAAGTATTTAAAGGTACATCTAGCGAAATGAAACTCTTATTAGAATATCAAGAAACTCTTGATAAACTTAATAAAACTTACAATGAAGATATAAACAATAAGCTGATATCTCTACAAGAAAAAATAGATACGCTTGGTCTTTGGGATTTAGAAAGTGAAGCTAAGATGATTTTAACAAAGCTTGGCATAACTAATTTTAGTCAAAAGGTAAAAGAGCTATCTGGTGGTCAGAGAAAAAGAATATCACTAGCTTCAGCACTTATAACTCCTTGTGATTTATTAATACTTGATGAACCTACTAACCACTTAGATAACGAAACTATCGATTATTTAGAAGAATATCTAAATTCTAGACGTGGCTCACTAATAATGATAACTCACGATAGATATTTCTTAGATAGAGTTTCTAATAGAATAATTGAATTAGATAAAGGTAGATTATTTAGTTATGATGGTAACTACTCTTTATTCTTAGAAAAAAAGATGGAAAGACTTGCACTTGAAGCTAGTATGGAAGAAAAGCGTCAAAATTTAATGAGAAAGGAACTTGCATGGGTTAGACGTGGTGCTAAAGCTCGTACTACTAAGCAAAAAGCTAGACTTCAACGTTTTGACGACTTAGTTAATCAAGACATTATAAAACCAGATGAGCAAATGGATATATCTGTTGGTTCTACTAGACTTGGTAATAAAATAATAGAAATACACAATATATCTAAGTCTTTTGATGGTAAATGCCTTATAAACAACTTAGACTATACTCTAGCTCGTACTGATAGAATAGGTATTGTTGGTAAAAATGGTATGGGTAAATCAACGTTAATTAATATATTAAATGGTAAATTAAGCCCCGATAGTGGTCATATAGAAGTTGGTGAAACTGTTAAAATTGGATGTTTCTCACAAGATGACTCTCACATGCATCCTGATATGAGAGCTATAGATTATGTTAAAGAAGGAAGTGATTATATAGAAACTTCTGATGGAAGTAAAATATCAGCCTCTCAAATGTGTGAAAGATTTTTATTTAACTCAACACTTCAGTATAGTTTAATAAATAAATTATCTGGTGGAGAAAGACGTAGACTTCATCTACTTAGAACTCTAATGACTGCACCTAACGTACTATTATTAGACGAACCTACGAACGATTTAGATATAGAAACACTAAATAGACTAGAAGATTATTTAGATGAATTTAGAGGTGTTGTTATAACAGTATCTCATGATAGATACTTCTTAGATAGAATATGTAATAAAATATTTGCATATGAAGGTATGGGAAATATTCATATATATACTGGTAACTATAGTGATTATCAGGTTTATAAGGAAGTACAAGGTATAGAATTTGAAGATGAAAAAATTATAAAAGAAAACTCTACTCCTAAGAAAGAAAAACCTAAATCAGCCAAAAAACTTAAGTTCTCATATAACGAACAAAGAGAGTTCGAAACTATAGATTCTGATATAGAAAAATTAGAACAAAAAATCGAACAATTAGAAAGTGATTCTACTAAATATGCAACTGACTTTGTTAAACTTCAAGAAGTTCTTGATGAAAAAGCTAATCTTGAAAAAGAACTAGAATTTAAATATGAGAGATGGGAATATTTAAATAATCTAGCCGAAGAAATAGAAAATAGCAAAAACTAATTGTTAATAAAAATTTTCTAAATATTTTAATTTTACGAAATAAAATTGTTGACATTTAAAATTATTTATTTTAAGATTATAGAAAATAAATAATATAAATTCAATGAAAAAGAGAGTACATTAAATGAATTTTATAGAGAGCCGAGGATGGTGGAAGCTTGGCATTGAAGTTTAATCGAAGAGAGCTTTGGAGAAGATTATCTGAAACTAAGTATGGTAATCGGGATATCTCACCTTACGAGACTTAAGTGAGTAATATATGCGCATATATTATTAATAAGAGTGGTAACGCGGAATTTTCGTCTCTTGGTCTTTTGACCAAGGGACTTTTTTAATATTTAAATTTAATTTAGGAGGTTTGATTTATGCAAGGAAATTTAGTAGGTTCTACATCGAAAAGTAGTTTTTTTAAATTTTTAATACCGTCATTATTTGGTTTATTATTATTTGTTATTCCACTACCTTATGGTAGTATGATTCCTTTAGAAGGATTATCTTCTATAAATATTGGGATAGGATTTATTGCTGAGCTTATAAAAATAGTTTTTGCTGATTATATGTTAAACATAGCCTTAGTTGTTATTATTACTTCTGCTATTTTATCTATATTGAGTAAATTTATAAATATAAAAAATGAGTTTTTAAATAGTGTTTTAAATGTCTCTCCATTTTGGCTATTATGTAGAATACTTGGTGCTATATTTATAACTATGACTTTATTTAATGTAGGTCCTAAAGTTATAATATCTGATGTTACTGGTCAAACAATAATAGGACTTTTACCAAGTCTTCTTGCAATATTTTTAGTATCAGGTTTCTTCTTACCTTTAGTGGTTGACTTTGGCCTTATGGATTTACTTGGAACTTTAATATCTAAATTTATGTATAAATTATTTAAAGTTCCTGGTCGTGCTGCTGTAGATGCTGTTTCTTCTTGGCTAGGAGATGGTACTTTAGGAGTTATGATTACTAGCACTCAGTATAAACAAGGTTATTACACTACTAAAGAAGCTGTTATAATATCTGTTTGTTTCTCTTTAGTGTCACTGCCATTTTCTACAGTTATAGCAGATCAACTTGGGCTTATGTCAATGTTTGTACCATTTTATGGAACAGTTTGTATTGCATCACTAGCTTGTGCACTTATAATGCCTCGTATATATCCATTAAATAAGTTTAGTGATTCTACTTATAACGGAGTGGCTCATTTAAAGGAAGAATTAGTTCCTAGTGGTAAAAATGTTTTTGAATTTGCTTTTGAAAAAGCTTTATATAGAGCAGAAAATGCACCTTCTTTTAATACTATTATAATACAAGGAATAAAAACTGTTATAGACATGTACTTAGGATTACTTCCTTTAGTTATGGCTTGGGGGACATTAGCACTTATAGCTGCAGAGTTTACACCAGTATTTAATATAATATCTTTACCAATAGTTTATGTATTAAACTTATTACAAATACCTGATGCTCATATAGCAGCTCCTGCTGTATTAGTCGGATTTACAGATATGTTTTTACCATCTATTATGGTATCTGGGGATGGAGTTAGCCAAATAACTCAATTTATAATAGGTGCTTTATCTATAAGTCAATTAATATTTTTAACTGAAACTGGAGCTGTAATATTAAAATCAGATATACCATTAAACCTAAAAGATTTATTTATTATCTTCTTAATACGTACAGCTATAGCACTACCAATTATAACTTTAATAGCTAATCTATTATTCTAAATTAGTATCAATTTATATATAAAGTGCATAATATATATTAAGAGGAATGTATTTGACCTTTTAGCAGATAACTAATTCCTCTAAAGAGCTATCTTCAACTTTGAAGATAGCTCTTTTATGTCTTGACACCTGTATTATATATATGTAAAATAACTATAATTAGTTTATATATAAGGGGTGTATTATGGAAAATCTATTAAATGAATTAAAATCTATTAAAAACAATATTGATAACATTAAATCTAAAAATATTAATGATTTAAATCTAAATGAAACTGAGTTATTTATAGTTGACATGAATAATGGATTTGCAAAAGGTGGTTCCCTTTATTCACCTAGGATAAATGCTTTGATAAATCCTATTTATAATTTTACAAAATATTTATCTAATAAAGTGTCTGATATAACTGCCTTTACAGATTGTCATACTACTGATTCTATAGAACTTTTAAGTTATCCTCCTCACTGTATGGTAGATAGTTTTGAAAGTGATATAATAGATGAACTTAAGTCTATAGAAAACATCAAAGTTATTCCGAAAAACTCTACTAATGCCTTTTTCACATTAAAAGATATAAATTTTTCAAATACTAAAAATATAATAGTTGTAGGGGATTGTACAGATATATGTGTATATCAATTTGCAATAACGTTAAAGTCATACTTTAATCAAAATAATATAAGTAAAAATATTATAGTTCCTATTGATTTAGTAGATACATATGATAGCGAAGTTCATCCTGCAAATCTTCTAAACATGGTATTTTTAAATAGTATGCTACAAAATGGAATAGAAGTTGTAAAAACTATAAATTATTAATAAAAAAGTGTATGATTAAGTAAAATTAATCATACACTTTTTTTATTATGAGATGAAGCGAATTTTTTATTAATAATCATACTCTGTACAATTTTCACAAAGTACTACTTTTATTTTATTATTAAATACATTTTTATATCCTAGTAAAAATTCATTTAACTCAGCATCAACTAAATTTATTTTCTTACTACTACATAATGTAACTTTTT
>NZ_JBCIUO010000008.1:0-93025 GCF_039031195.1 Romboutsia sp. MSSM.1001216sp_RTP31141st1_G3_RTP31141_220114
TCCGAAGAGAATCGCTCGACTTGCATGTGTTAGGCACGCCGCCAGCGTTCATCCTGAGCCAGGATCAAACTCTCAAATATAAGTTTTCCTGCTCAGACTATCATTATCTGAATATCTGGCTTGGTTTGTTTTCGATTCTTTTAAGAATCAGTTATATAAATTAACCTACTGTTTAATTTTCAAAGTTCATTTTAAGCGACTATATTGGCGCTTACTTTTTTGTTTTGCCCTTTTCTTAAGGACAAGTATAACTATACCACCTTGAACGTATATAGTCAATAGTTTTTATTATTTTTTTATTTATATAAATCTCATACCTCTCTTCTTGTTTTTAAGTTAACATATGTCTCTTTAAATTAATAATATAATACTATAATCAAATTATATTACTTTAATAGGACATTCAATGGGTGGTGCTATATGCATTAGGTATATATCTAGATACAATGGATATGGAGTATCAAGACTTTAAAACTCTTATTTAGTTCATTTAGAAGAAGATGGGCATAAAGCCTTCTATGAATCAAGAGATATAATAAATAAAGTTCTGGAAGAGTTTATAAAACAAACTACAAAAGAAACTATTTTTATATATAAACAATAAGAATTATGTATTAAGTTTTATCTATTTATAAATTAACATAAAGTATAATTTCTTTTCAAAAAAAAGAGTAGAATACTCTACTCTTTTACTTTGATTTTAACTCAATCCAAGCTCTATCATATAATTTTATTTTGTCATCTAAATCTATAAATGTCTCGCATTTATCCAGTAACTTTTTAGGTGGATATGCAACTGGATTTTCAGTTGTTTGTTCATCTAATAGCTCTATTGCTCCCGTATTAGGTATAGAATATCCAATATATTCAGCATTTTGCTTAGCATTTTCAGGTTCTAATAAAAAGTTAATAAACATTTCAGCTTCTTTCTTATTTTGTGCTGTTTTGGGTATGCACATAGCATCTACCCATTTATTAGTTCCCTCTTTTGGTATTACATAAGCTAAGTTAGGATTTTGTTCCATTAAGGTAACTGCATCTCCAGAATAAATTATTCCCATAGCAACTTCTTCGCCTAATAATCTATCTTTACCTTCATCATTAACATATGCTAAAACTAAATCTTTTTGCTTCATAAGAAGTTCTTTTGCTTCTTCTATTTCTTTTGGATTTGTAGTATTCATACTGTATCCAAGTTTTTTTAATGCTATTGCCATAGTATCCCTAACTGAGTCAAACATCATTATGTTTCCTTTATATTTTGGATCCCATAATATGTCCCAGCTATCGACAGGCTCTTTTACCATTTTCTTATTATATAATATTCCAAATGTTCCCCACATATATGGTACGCTGTACTCATTATCTGGATCATATACTGGATTTAAAAAACTCTTATCTATATATTTCATATTTGGTATATTTTTAAAGTCTATCTTTTGAAGTAAGTCCTCATTTCTCATTTTCTCAACCATATAATCTGAAGGGAAAACTAAGTCATAATTAGTACTTCCACTTTTAACTTTCTGATACATCATCTCATTTGTATCATAAGTCTCATATAATACATCTATTCCAGTTTCTTTTTCAAACTTAGCTATAAGATCTTCGTCTATATAATCCCCAACATTGTATACATTAAGTACTTTTGTAGAATCTGTAGAACTTTTACATCCAGTTAATGCTACTGAACTTATTATACCTATAGTTAAAAGCGATATTATCTTTTTTCTTATTTTCACTATTTGTCACTCCCTGCTACTATAGATTGTTTTTTATTTGATATTAAAAGCAATATTAATACTACTGTAAACATTATAGTAGATAAAGCATTTATTTCTGGTTTTATACCTCTTCTTGCCATACCATATATTTCTATAGAAAGATTACTAACTCCATTTCCTGTATTAAAGAAACTAATTATAAAGTCATCTATTGACATCGTAAATGCAATTAAAAATCCTGATATTATTCCTGGTTTTATTTGAGGAAGTATTACTTTCCTAAGTGCATACATAGGTGTAGCACCTAGGTCCATTGCTGCTTCTTCTATGTTTTGTGGCATCGACCTAACCTTAGGAAGAACCGACAATATTACATATGGTATACTAAACATTATATGAGCTAATAACATAGTTGTAAAACCAAACTCTATGTTTAAAAAAGCAAATAAACTCATTAGAGCTACTGCTGTTACTATATCTGGGTTTAGCATAGGAAGATAGTTTACATTTAACATTACCTTTCTTCCTCTTGTTCTCATCTTTTGTATTCCTATTGCACTTATAGTTCCTACTATAGTTGCTATTATAGATGAAATTAAAGCAACTATTATAGTGTAGTATAGTGCACTCATTATATTCTCATCATGTATTAATCTTTGGTACCACTTAAACGTAAATCCACTCCAGTGAGCCATTGATTTAGAATCATTAAATGAAAATACAACTAGTGCAAATATTGGTGCATATAAGAATAAGAATACCAAAAACAAATATACATTAGATATTACTTTCTTTAACTTTAAAATAATAACCCACCGCCTTCTTTATCTGATTCATCATCAACTTTAGACATTACTGCCATTGATATAAGTATTACTATCATCATAAATATAGAGACTGCTGAACCAAAGTTCCAATCTCCTACAACAGTAAATTGTTGTTCTATTAAATCACCTATTAACATAAATTTACCACCACCAAGTAATCTTGATATAGCAAATGTTGTTACAGATGGCATAAATACCATTGTTATTCCAGAAACTACGCCTGGCAAACTTAATGGGAATATCACTTTGGTAAATACTTGTAAACTATTTGCTCCTAAATCTCTTGCAGCATTTATTAAATCATTATCCATCTTAGATAAAGATGTATATATAGGTAAAACCATAAATGGTAAGAAATTATAAACCATTCCAAGTAATATTGCTACATTAGTATATAATATGCTAACAGGTTCTATTCCAAATATTCCTAATAAATAGTTTAAAAGTCCATTTTTACCAAGTATAGCAACCCATGCATAAGTTCTTAATAAAAAGTTCATCCACATAGGAAGTATAAATAATAATATTAATGTTCCTCTTCTATTTACATTTGCTTTTGATATTAAATATGCTACTGGGTATCCTACTAAAAGACATATAATTGTAGATATTCCAGCTAATGTTATCGATCTAAAAAATACTTTAAAATAAATAGGGTCCATCAATTCTTTGTAGTTAGCTAAAGAAAACACTCGACCATTATCTGTTTCTATAGTAAAACTAAAAACAAATACTAGTATTAAAGGGATTACAATAAATATTGCACTCCATACTATATATGGATATGCTAGTATAGATTTTTTATTTTTCATAATTAATTTTGCTCTTTTCTCATTATATGGATATCTTCTGGATATATATCCATTCCTAATTCTGATCCAACTTGTGCATTTTTAGTATTATGAAGAATCCATTTTCTATCATTTTCTTTAACTTCTATTTCATAATGAACACCCTTAAATATACTAGATGTAACTGTCCCTTTTAACATTGAATCCTCTGGATTTACCATTTTTATATCTTCTGGTCTTATTACTACTTCTATATTTTCATTTTTTTCAAACCCTTTGTCTACGCATTCAAATACTTTACCGCAAAATTCAACTTTATAATCTTCTAACATAATTCCATCAAATATATTACTTTCTCCTATAAATCTTGCAACAAATGAATTTTTAGGTTCATTATATATATCTTCTGGTGTTCCCATTTGTTGTATCTTACCTTTGTTCATTACAACTATAGTATCTGACATACTAAGAGCTTCTTCTTGGTCATGAGTTACAAATATAAAAGTTATTCCCAACTTCTTTTGCATTCTCTTTAATTCTATTTGCATCTCTTGTCTTAGCTTTAAATCTAACGCCCCTAAAGGTTCATCTAATAATAATAATTTAGGTTCATTTACTAATGCTCTAGCAATAGCAATTCTTTGTTGTTGCCCTCCACTTAGTGAATCAACCTTTCTATTTTCTTTTCCTTCTAATGCCACTAATTTTAACATTTCTTTTACTTTTTCATCTATTTTATCTTTAGGCATTTTCTTTATCTTAAGTCCAAATGCTATATTTTCATATACATTCATATGAGGAAACAATGCATATTTTTGGAAAACTGTATTTACAGGTCTTTGGTATGGAGGTATTTCATTAATCTCTTTTCCTTCAAATAATACACTACCTTCATCTGCCTGCTCAAACCCTGCTATTATTTTAAGCGTTGTAGTCTTACCACATCCACTTGGACCTAGTAACGTTAAAAATTCATTTTTCTTTATATCTAAAGATAAATCATCCAAAACTTTTAAATCATCATATTGTTTTGATAGATTTCTTAATTCAATTATATTTTCACTCAATTATTAACACCTCTTTCCTAGAATGATGGAGGAGTTGATACCCAAATCACTTTTGCAGTAGTTTTTCCTGCATTTGATATGTAGTGATTAGCTCTTGGCTTAAAGTAAAAACTCTCTCCTTTTCTTACTTTATTATATTTATCTCCTATATGAAGGTATATGGCTCCTGAAAGAACATAGCCAAACTCTTCACCTTCATGTGGCTTTTCTTCCTTATACCTACCGCCTGGTTCTAGAGTTACTATTACAGGCTCCATTTCATTTTTTTGTGAATTTGGAACTAACCATTTAAATGTATATTTAAGATCTTCATCTTCTGTCTCAAACATATCATCCTTTGTAAAACAAATTCTTTCATCATCTATTTCATTAAAAAATTCTCTCAAGTTTGTTCCTAATATTTCTAATATATCTATAAGTGTAGCTATGGATGGTGAAGTTAAATTATTTTCTAATTGAGATATAAATCCTTTTGATAATTCACATCTATTAGCTAATTCTTCTTGAGTCAATTGCTTTTCAATTCTCATTCTCTTTATTTTCTCACCTATATCCATCTTTCCACCTCCTAATTTTCATATTTTTAGTAAACATATTGTTTAAAATACCTAAACATCAAAGTTTATTATATAAAACTTCTATATATAATTCAATAGTTTTTTTAATTTTTTCATTTTTAAAGCATTACATATAAATCAAGTATTTTACTGGTTTTATATGTAAAATACCTCTACATTTGTTTATATTAATATTCATAAAGTTTAGTATCTCTAACTCACTTTTATAATCTAAAAAATTTTAACTCTTTTATATTTTTTATTTTTCTTAAAGTATATATATCATCTATTTTCCTTAAATTTGTAAACCCTATACTAATGTAAAATAAAATCGCATAAATAATTTAGGTTAAAATAAAAAAAAATAAGGCTTAACTAAGCCTTATTTTTTTTTATTTTATTTACAACTAGTCCTAATAATGCTACTAGTACTAAAGCAATATATCCTAAACTACCTGTATCTCCTGTTTGAGGATTAAAATTATCGTTTATCTCGATTTTATTAGGTTGATGTAAACTACTTGGTTTATTCGCGCTTACAATACTATTTGAGCTTACACTACTTTCATTTGACTCTGATTTATTTTCAGTCTGATTGTTATTTGTATCATTTTTAATAGAATCTAGTAAAACGGTAACTATCCTTTTTACAGTAGTAGTATTTCCATCACTGTCTGTTACCGTATATATTAATTCATATTTACCTGGCTTATTGACATCTACATTTCCTGTTATCTTAATATCCTTAGTTATATTACCATCCTCAGTATCTGTAGCAGTTACTCCAGCCATTGGATCAAATTCCGTTCCTTCTCTTATACTTATATTATCAACTCCAGTTATTACTGGTTTATCATTACTTTTTACTGTGACTGTAATTGTTTTAGTAGCTGTTGCTCCTTCATTATCTGTTACTTCATATTTAACTGTGTAAGTACCTACCTTATTTGTGTTAACTGTATCTTCCACTACTTTAATTTTGTCAGTAATATTTCCATCTTCTTTATCATTAGCAGTTACTCCTGTTAATGGATTAAACTTTTCTCCAACCTTTATTGTTTTATTCTCTGCATTTATCGTTGGTGCTTTATTTACTATAAGTTCGATTGGTTGAATTACATTACCTGAAAATTCAGCATTACATTTACCAATATTTACATTCTTTGAAAAAGAGTAATTTTCACTATTAACATTTATATCTTTCCATAAGATTTTGTTAGTATCTTTATTATATAATCCATTTTCAGAAATATTTGATGGTTCTATTTTATTTCCTTTTTCATCTACTATTATGTCATCAATTTCTATTGACCCCAATTGCTTTACTTTTTTTGATTTTAATTTTATATTTTGGTTATCTAATTGTAAGTAATTTAAATGGTTCAAACTAGCTAAAGGAGTTATATTGCTTATTTGATCATTGTTTAATTTTAAAAAAATCAGTTTATTTAGATTAGCTATAGGACTTATATCACTTATCTTATTATCTGCTAAATCTAAAATAATTAACTTAGATAATCTCTCTAAGATGTTTATATCACTTATTTGGTTATTAGCTAAGTGCAAGATAGTTAATTTAGTTAAATTTGATAAAGGAGTTATATCACTTATTTGATTATTATTTAAATTTAAAAAATCTAAATTAGTCAAATTTTCTAAAGAGTTTATGTCATTTATCTCATTATCACTTAAATATAATCCTGCTAATTTAGTCAATCCTCCTATAGAACTTATATCACTTATGTGATTGTAAGACAAATGCAAGCCATGTAATTTAGTTAAGTTTGACAAAGGAGCTATATCACTTATTTGATTGTGATTTAAATATAAATAATTTAAATTAGTTAATTTTGATAAAGGGCTTATATCACTTATTTGATTTTCAGTTAAGCGCAACGTAACTAAATTAGTTAGATTTGATATAGGACTTATATCGCTTATTTGGTTATTAGTTAAGTCAAAAGTAGATAAATTAGTTAATTTAGTTAAATTTGATACATAACTTATATCACTTATTCGATTATTAGCTAAATCCAAATCAGCTAAATTAGTTAAATTTAATACAGGACTTATATCACTTATTTGATTTCTAGCTAAGTTCAAAGTAACTAAATTAGTTAATTTTGATATAGGACTTATATCACTTATTTGATTATTGGTTAAGTGCAAAATAGTTAATTTAGATAAGTTTTTTATAGGACTTATATCATTTATTTGATCTCCATCTAAGTATAAGTAAGTCAAATTCACACAATATTGCAGTCCTTCTAAATCTGATATTTTTGAATCAATTACAGTTAATCTTTTTAATGACTCTAATTCAGACTTACTTATATCTGCATCCAAATCTTTCTTTCTTAACTGTTTATTTATTGCTCTTTTTAAATTTATATCTTTAATATCAATTATTTTACTTTCTTTAACCTTTTCATCTACAGATTTAGCATCGCTATTTACTATAGGTTTATTTTCAATTTTTAAATTATTATCTTTAATTTCATTTTTAGTATCTATACTTTCTGTGTTAGAAATTTCTGTAGATGGCTCATTTTTTTTATCTATAGAAATTGGATCTAAATGTTCTTCTTTATTCAAACCAATTCCAGTTGTATCTTTATTACTAGACTCTATTTCATCTGCTAGTACATTTACCATCATTGATTGTATAGTTACTGTTGTTGTAATTACTAATACAAATGTCTTTTTAATATTATTTTTTTTGCTCATTAGATTTTTCCCCCCTTTATTTAATTAAGATTCAAATAAAAGTTTTATTAAATAGAACATTATAAAATAATGGAAATTATTGCTACTTACCATTCTTACCCCTAAAAACTTTTTAAAATCAAATTTCAAAAAATAAAATTATTGATACCTAATATTCATATATAGATTTATAATACTTAAATTCATATGAAAATTAGTATAGGTTTAAAAAATTTCTCTATTGGTTAAATAATCATCTAAAACCCAGTTGTACAATTTTTTATACCATTTAATGAAATATAAATACTTAAAATATAATTTTAATTAATAAAAAATAACACCTCATATGAGGTGTTATTTTTTATACTAACTTATAATCTTTTGGATCTAACTTACTTGCTGAGTCTTTATCTAAGATTAATACTATATCATTATGAAATTGTAATATTGATGCTGGCACTTCTGGTAAAACTTTACCATATACTGTGTTATATATAGCTTCTGCTTTTCCTTCTCCTGATGCTAAAAGCATTATTTTTTTAGACTTAAATATTGAACCAGTTCCCATAGTTATAGCCTTCTTAGGTACATCATCTATGCTATCAAAAAATCTTGCATTAGCTTCTATTGTACTATCCTTCAAATCAACTAAGTGAGTTCCTCTTTCAAAGTTTATTGTAGGCTCATTAAATCCTATATGAGCATTGTGACCTATACCTAATACTTGTATATCCACTCCCCCAGCTTCTTTAATAGAATCATCATATTTTATACATTCTTTTTCTATATCATCAGTCATACCATTTGGTATATGTATATTTTCTTCTTTTATATTTATATGGTTAAATAAATTTTCTCTCATAAAATAGTCATAACTTTGTTCGTTTGACTTTGGAAATTCAAAGTATTCATCTAAATTAAACGTCTTAACTTCAGAAAAATCTATAAGACCTTCTTCATACATACTTACTAACTCTTTATACATTCCTATTGGAGTGCTTCCTGTAGCTAATCCTAAGACAGAATCTGGCTTTAGTGTTAATTGACTAGCTATCATTTGTGCAGCTTTTTTACTCATTTCATCGTAATCTTTGCATACTAATATTCTCATAATAAATTACCCCCTCATCTATTTTTTGTATATTATTTTTCCACAGTTTATAGTCATATGACAGTTTATATTTTCATCAAATATAGCTATATCTGCATCCTTTCCTATTTCTATACTACCCTTTTTATTATCTATTCCTATTGACTTAGCAGGGTTTATTGATGCTAATTTTATAACTTTTTTCATATCTAAATTAGTATTATTCATAAAATTATAAACCATCTTATTAAGAGGCATAACGCTTCCTGCTAGGCTTCCACTTTCTAATCTTGCTTGATTGTTCTTAACAATAACCTTTTGGCCACCTAGAGAATACTCTCCATCTTCTAATCCACCAGCTTCTATTGAATCTGTTATAAGAATTACCTTATCCTCACTCTTATTATTCAAGATGAATTGGAATAAATCCTTCACTATGTGTATTTCATCAGCTATTACCTCACAATATGCATTAGTTGTAAGAGCAGCTCCGACAACCCCAGGATTTCTATGATTTAGTCCACTCATTCCATTAAATGTATGTGTTATATTACTAGCTCCCATATTTATAGCTTCTTTTGCTTCGTCATATGTAGCTTTACTATGACCTATTGATAAAACTATGTCTGTGTTAGCTTTAATTTTTTTTGTAAATTCCATATCTACATCTTTTTCTGGGGCATAAGTTATTATCTTTATTACATCCTTGTATTTGTCTATAAATTCATAAGTTGGAGCAACTATAAATTTTTCATTTTGAGCTCCTTTATAATCTTTATTTATAAATGGTCCTTCTAAATGAGTTCCTATTACTTGGGCTCCTTTAGTATCTTTATCCATATATTTCTTTATAGTATCTAAAGCATCTGTTATACTCTTTTCATCCATAGTCATTGTTGTTGGTAAAAACGAACTTACACCATGTCTTGCTATGGATTTAGCTATTGTGCAAATAGCATCATCAGTGCCATCCATTGTATCTTTTCCCATGTTACCATGTATATGTATATCTATTAATCCAGGACATACATAATTTCCATTGGCATCTATTATTTCACAATCTTTTGGTGCTTCATTAACTATATCGATTATCTTCTCATTAAATACTAATACTTTATTTTCTACTATTTGGTTTTCTAAAACTATTTTTCCATTAACTATACATTTCATACTTAACACCCCTACTCACTTAATATTAATTCATATTGATACTTATCACTTCTAAATATAGATATTGTATATTCTATTGGCTTTCCTTCAGTATTATATGAATTTCTTTGAAGCTTAAGCGCTAATGATCCTTCTTCTGTATCTAATATATTAGATTCTTCTTCTGATAAAATCACTGGCTCCATAGTCTGCCTAGCTTTTGTTATCTTATAATTATAGTTTTCACTCAGCATTTTATATAACGAATTATTATCTAACATTCCTTTAGTAAAACCTTTGCACATTTGTTCCGACAGATAAACAGTTTCTATACCAAATGGCTCTCCATCTGTATACCTTAGTCTAACTACCTTATATACATTAGTCTTTTCATCTTTTATATTTAATTTATTTTTTATTAAGTCACTTGGTACTTCCATTTCAAAAGATAGTATATCAGTCCTTATGTTTATACCCTTTTCTTTCATTACATCTGTAAATCCTTTTACATTTGAGAACTCATATTTTTTCTTTTCCTTAGCAACAAATGTACCTTTACCTTGTACTCTATATAATATTCCTTCACTTACAAGACCCATAATCGCCTTATTGACAGTCATGCGACTTACATTTTGTCTAGAACAAAGCTCTCTTTCAGGTATTATAGCGTCTCCTTCTTTTAATTCTCCATCTTCTATCATTTTTCTAATTATAGAACTTAATTGTATGTGAAGTGGAGTGGTAATATTTTTATCTACTATTTCCATATTTTTCACCACTCTTTTTATGTTGTAATATTTATTTTGGTATATACCAATTGTACTTTATTTCTATCTATCTATTCAATAGTTTATTTAAAATTTGCATAAAATATTTTTAAGTATATACAATGACAAATTTTAAATAATTCATTATACGATAAAAATAATGTTTTTGCATCATGTTCTTTATATGTTATATGTAATATTTTGTTTAACATGTGTGCTTTCTATGGTATTATATTAAGATACACTATTAAACTTACATATTTTAATTTTAATAAAAGCATAGTATTTAATTATTTTAATCGTATATATTAAATCAAAATTTAAGGAGATGATAAAACTTGATAAAAATAGGTGATTTCAATAAACTTGAAGTTAAGAGAGAAACAAGCTTTGGTTATTTTTTAGATGGAAAAACATCTAATTCAAAGGATGATATTTTACTTCATAAAAGATTTATAGGACATAACAAAATAGAACTTGGAGATGTAGTAAATGCATTTATCTATATAGATTCAGAAGGTAGACGTACAGCTACACTTATACCTCCTAAAGGTAAAGTAGATGAAATATGCTACTTAAAAGTTGTTGCTCACACTAAAATAGGTAGCTTTATAGATATTGGACTTCCAAAAGATATATTAGTTCCTTTTAAAGCTAAAACTTACGATTTAGAGAAGGGGAATAGATATTTATTCAATATATATCTTGATAAAACAGGTAGGCTTGCTGCTACGACAGATATAGATAGTTTATTAACAACAGACCACAGTTATAATATAGGAGATACAGTTTCTGGTATAGTTTATGGATTCCAAACTAATAATAGCGCTATGGTATGTGTAGATAATAAATATGCTGCAGTTATACTTGCTAATGAATACTTTACAGATTTAAAACATGGAGATAAACTTGAAAATCTAAGAGTTATAAAGATTTATGAAGATGGAAAGTTAGGACTTACTCCTAGACAAGAAAGAAAAAATGAACTAGATTCTCTTGAGTCTCAAATAATAGATTATTTAAAGAGTAATGATGGTCATATGAATTTTAATGATAAAAGTTCTCCAGAAGATATATCAAAAGAATTTAAAAGCAGTAAGAAAAACTTTAAACGTGCTCTTGGAGTACTAATGAAAAAAGATTATATATATCAAAATGAAAATGGAACATATTTAAAATAAAAATATAAAAAATGGAGTTTACTTAATTGTAAACTCCATTTTTTATTAGATTCTATTAACTTTAGTTTTTATAGCAGCTTTTTTAACAGCATTTGCTACATTATTAGTAACATCTTTATTGAACGGATCTGGTATTATATTTTCTGAAGATATTTCTTCTTTTCCTATTGTATTTGCTATTGCATAAGCTGCCGCAATTTTCATTTCTTCGTTTATATCACTAGCCCTAACATCTAATGCCCCTCTAAATACACCTGGAAATGCCAATACATTATTTACTTGATTAGGAAAATCTGACCTTCCTGTTCCAACTACAAGAGCCCCTCCTGCTTTAGCTTCATCTGGCATTATTTCAGGTATTGGATTTGCCATAGCTAAAACCATAGACTTATCTGCCATAGTTTTTATATCTTCTCTATCTAATAAGTTTGGCGCAGATACACCTATAAACACGTCTTTACCTTTTATTACTTCTTTTAAAGTTCCTCTTTCATTTCTAATGTTCGTTATATCTAACATATCTTTCTGTGCCCAGTTTAGATTGTCCATTTCTTCATTTATAGCACCATATTCATTACAGAATATTACATTCTTAACCTTCATACTTAATAGTATCTTTCCTATAGCTAATCCTGCAGCTCCCGGTCCGTTTATTACTATTTCTAAATCCTCGATATTTTTACCAGATAATTTTGAATAGTTTATTATAGCTGATGCAACAACTATAGCCGTACCATGTTGATCATCATGAAATACAGGTATATCCATTTCTTTTTTTAATCTAGATTCTATTTCAAAACATCTAGGAGAACTTATATCCTCTAAGTTTATTCCTCCAAATACTGGCTCCATTAATTTTACGGTATTTACTATTTCATCTACATCATTTGTTTTAAGACATATAGGGAATGAATCTACATTCGCAAACTCTTTAAATAATATTGCTTTTCCCTCCATAACAGGTATAGATGCTTCTGCACCTATATTCCCAAGTCCTAAAACAGCACTTCCATCACTAACTACCGCAACAATATTCCCTTTTGATGTATATCTATAAACATCATCTTTATTTTTATGTATTTCTTGACAAGGTCTGGCAACACCTGGAGTGTATGCTACTGCTAATTCATCTCTATTCTCTACTTTTACCTTACTTACTACACTTATTTTCCCTTTGTTTTCTTCGTGCATTTTTAAAGCTAATTGTGCATAATCTTTAGACATATTCTACCTCCGTGTTTTATCTTTTACAATAAAGTCTCCTACCTTTTTCGTATATATTTTCACCATAACTATCTATAGCTACAATTAATTGCAAATCTTCTATTTCTAATCTTCTTATTGCCTCTGCACCTAAATCATCATAAGCTATAACTTCACAAGATTTTATAGAATTTGATATATAAGCACCTGCACCACCTATCGCCGCAAAGTATACAGCCTTATGTTTTTTGATACCTTCTATTACAGCTTCACTTCTTTTGCCTTTTCCAATCATAACCTTAAGACCCCTTTCTAATAGAGGAATAGTTAAGTCATCCATTCTATAACTTGTAGTTGGCCCTGCTGAACCTATCACCTCATTTGGCTTATTTGGAGTTGGTCCAACATAATATATAGCCTGTCCGCATATATCAAAAGGCATTTTTTCTTTTCTTTCTATAGTTTCAATAAGTCTTTTATGAGCAGCATCCCTTGCAGTATATATAGTTCCACTTAAACTTACTACATCTCCACATCTCAACTTGATTATTTCTTCATTGGATAACGACATATTTAATTTAATCATAAACCACCCCTATATTATAACTTTTTTGTGTCTTGAAGCATGACAGTTTATATTTACTACAACAGGAAGACCTGCTATATGAGTTGGAAATGTTTCTATATTTACAGAAAGAGCTGTCGTATTTCCACCTAAACCTTGTGGTCCTATTCCCAATTTATTGATTTCTGCTAATAATTCCCTCTCTAATTCTGCTATAAATCTATCTTTACTATGTTCTCCAATGTTTCTAAGTAAAGCTTTTTTTGATATTTGAGCACACTTATCTATAGTACCACCTACACCAACACCTACAACTATAGGTGGACATGGATTAGGACCAGCTTCTGATACTGTATTTATTATAAATTCTTTTATCCCCTTTACCCCATCAGATGGTTTTAGCATCTTCATTTTACTCATATTTTCACTACCAAAACCTTTAGGAGCAAATTCTATCTCTATCTTATCTCCCTTTACCATTTCATAGTGTATTATAGCTGGAGTATTATCTTTCGTGTTAATTCTATTTATAGGATCTACTACAGATTTTCTAAGGTATCCTTCTTCATATCCTTGTCTAACACCTTCGTTTATAGCAACTTCTATTGTACTTCCTCTTACTAATACTTCTTGACCTACTTTTACAAAAAACACTGCCATACCAGTATCTTGACAGATTGGTATTTTTTTTTCATTTGCTACTTGTATGTTTTCTAAAAGTACATGTAATATATTCTTCCCTAATTCACTTTCCTCTTTTTCTAAATTATTATGTATAGCGCATACAACATCCTCTCCTAAATTTATGTTAGCGTCTATACACATTTTTTTTACTACTTCTGTAATTTTATGAGATTTAATTTCTCTCACTCGAACATACACCCCATTTTTATTTTTAATATTCGTAACACAATTAGACTTTATCATTTTTTACAAATTTTAACAATATATTGCTTATATTTTAATTATTTTAATATTATGTATAAAATGTAATTATTTGTTAATCATATAATATACAAATAATTTTTTTGGAGGTATAACTATGGATATGTTATATGATATAGCTCTTATACTAGTTATTATTGGTGCTATAAATTGGGGTCTAGTAAGTATCGCTAATTTTGATTTAGTTGCAGCAATTTGTGCTGGTGGAGGAAGATTTGGTAATATAAATACTTTAAGCAAAATAGTATACGGCTTAGTAGGACTTTCAGGGATTTATATAGCAATAGATTACTTTATGGCTATGATGTAAAATTTATATTTACCTAACTTTATAAAAACATAATTTTTTATATAAAATAAAAAAGAGGGTATTTACCCTCTTTTTTATTTTATAATATCTCTAAACTCTAAATTAATTATATCTTTTAAATCTTTTGGTGAAATCTCTACTTGGTAACCTATTTTACCAGCGCTAACTATAATGTTATCAAGTTCTTTTGCACTTTCATTTACAAAAGTTTTATAAAGTTTTTTCATACCTATAGGTGAACATCCCCCCCTTATATATCCAGTAAACTTATTTATATCATTTACATTAATCATCTCTATACTTTTTTCGTTAGCTACTTTTGCTGCTTTTTTTAAATCTAAATGTTCATTTACAGGTATAACATATACATATATGTTTTTACTTTGAGATATAGCTACTAATGTTTTATATACTATGCTAACATCTTTACCTATCTTCTGAGCTACTTCAACTCCATCTACATGTTCTCCTTTTTTGAATTCATAAGAGTACATATTATATTTTATTTTTTTAGAGTCTAGTATTCTACATACATTAGTTTTTACCTTACTCACTTATTATATCTCCCTTGTATAATTTCTTAACCACTCACACTCATCTTTACTTAAGAATGGTGATATTTTATCAAATACTTCTTTGTGATAATTGTTTAAGTATTTCTTTTCATCTTCTAACATTAAACTTGCATCTACTGCATCTAAATCAATTGGCGCAAAAGTTATAACCTCAAAGTCCATGAATTGACCATATTCATTTTTCTCAGCTTTTCTTGTAACTACTTCATTTTCTATTCTTATACCATGAGAACCTTCTATATATACCCCTGGTTCATTAGTAGTTACCATACCTTCTTCAAGCACACAACTATCATCTCTTTCTGGTACTACTCTCCATCTAAATCCATTTGGAGCTTCATGAACATTTAGTACAAATCCTATACCATGACCTGTTCCACATTTATAATCTATTCCTAAATTCCAAAGTGGACCTCTAGCTAATATGTCAAGATTATACCCTCTGCATCCATATAAAAATTTAGCTTTAGATAATCTAATCATACCTCTAACCACATTTGTAAAATGAGTCTTAGCATCTCTTGTTATTTCACCTAATGCTATAGTTCTTGTTATATCTGTAGTACCATCATAATATTGCCCACCTGAATCTATTAAGAATAAATCTCTTGGTTCTAGTTTATAGTTGCTTTCTTCTGATGCGCTATAATGCATCATAGCAGCATGTTCTCTATATGCAGCTATAGTATTAAAACTTGGTTCTATAAATTTATCTTGTTCTCTTCTTAAGTCTTCTAGTTTTTGAGCCGCACTTATTTCAGTTATTTCTTCTTTATCTACATTAGTTTTAAGCCAATACATAAATTTAGTGAAAGCTACACCATCTTTTATATGGCTATTTCTTATATTCTTTAGCTCTATTTCATTTTTTATTGCTTTAAACATAATAGTAGGATTTTGTGTATCTATCTTTCTAATAGATTTTGATATATTGTTATAAATAGCATAATTTACTTTATTTGAATCAAGTAACACAACTTCTTTTTCATCTATAGTTTTAACAAATTCATATATAGAGTCGTATGGTTTAACTTGTACTTTCTCTTTATTTAATTCATTTTTTATAGTTTCATCTAATTTGTCTTCATCTATAAATAAATAAACTTCATCTAAAGTTATAACTGTATAAGATAATACTACTGGATTGTGTTTTATATCTCCACCTCTTATATTAAATAACCACGCTATATCATCTAATGTTGTTATGATATGCACACTTGCTTCTTTTTCTTTCATAGCATTTCTTACTCTTTTTAACCTTTCTGAAAAACTTTCTCCTGTGTATTTAACATCTAATAAAAAAGCTTTTTCCTTTGGTAATTCCGTTCTATTTTCCCATATTTGACCTACTAAATCATAGTTATATTCTATATCAATATTTTTAAATTCTAATTTATCTTTTAAATTTTTTCCTTCTTTTGCACATACTACTTTACCATCAAAACCTAGTTTTGAATCTTTTTTCATATTATCTATTAGATATTTTTCTATAGTAGGGACACCTTCTTCTCCCATTTTAAATAACTTTATAGTACTATTTTTAAGTTCATTTTCAGCTTGTATGAAATATCTTCCATCTGTCCATAAACCTGCTTCATCTTGAGTAATTACTATTGTACCTGCTGAACCTGTAAATCCTGATATATATTCTCTTGATTTAAAGTAATCACCTACATATTCACTTTGGTGATAATCTGAAGATGGTATTAGGTAAGCATATATCCCTTTGTCGTTCATTAACGCTCTTAATTTATTGATTCTTTCTTTTATCATAGTCTTACTCCTTTCAATTTTGATTATCTTATGTACTATTTTAACACTATTTAGTAATTTTAACTAATTAATTTATATTATAATTTATCAAATATAAAATAGCCTATATGAAATTTCATATAGGCTATCATCTATGGATTTTAAATAGTATATATCTGGCAATTTTATATTATATAAAAGGATTATAAAATCTCGAACCATCGACCTTAATCATAACTATAGATATTAATAAAATTATTATTAACACTAGTATAGATATATAATCTCTTTTTTCAAATTTTCTTCTATTAAACCAAGTACGTTTTTTGTTATTTCCAAAAGCTCTTAGCTCCATAGCTAAACTTATTTTATCTATTCTTTCTAAACTAGAGAATATCAAAGGCATAAGTATTGCTGCCGAATTTTTTATTCTTTTAGATAACTTTTCTTTTTTTGATAAATCAATTCCTCTTGCTTGCTGAGCAAAAGATATATCCTTATAGTCCCTTTGAACATCTGGTATATATCTAAGAGCGATTGATACTGTATATGCAGCTTTATAACTTACACCAAGCTTATTTAATGATGCTGCAAATTCACTTGGATCCGTTGTAAGTATAAATAAAAGCGCCATAGGTATTGTTGCAAAGTATTTCAATACTACATTTAACTCATAAAATAGTTGTTCTTTTGTTATTGTATATGGGCCTATTAAGTGAAGTAAATCCGTCCTACTTCCATATATTTCTACACCTTGATATGGAGCAAATATAAATATTAAAAGTGCGTTTAGTAGTAAGAAAAATAATATAAAATAAAGCACAAAAGATACTTCTTTAAATTCAATTTTTGACATTTTAAATACTACTATTCCAACAATAAAAAGTCCAAGTAAAACTCTTGTATCATATGTTATCATTGCCGCTATTGTCCAAAGTAAAAAACATATTAACTTTGTAGCTCCAGTTAACCTATGAATAGGTGAGTCTTTCTTTATATATGACAACATTTCTGTATTCATATGTTTCTAACCCTCCTATCATAATCAATAAATCTATTTACAAATTCTACAGAATCTTTTATTTTACATTTTATAGCTAGTTCTTGTAGTGATGTTTCTTTTAAATTTGCTTTTTCTATTATCTCTTTATTTGTTAATATCTTAGTTGATTTATCATCACCTATTTTTTGACCATTTGATAAAACTACTACATTACTTGTATATTCTAGCATAAGATGCATATCATGAGTTACCATAATTATAGTAACACCCTTTTTATTTAACTCTACTAAAAATTCCATTATTTCTGTATAATGCTTGAAGTCTTGTCCTGCTGTAGGCTCATCTAGTATTATTACCTCTGGATTTAATACTAATATAGATGCTATTGTAACTCTTTTCTTTTGACCAAAACTAAGTGCTGATATGGGCCAATTTCTGTACCCATAAAGTCCACAAGTTTTAAGTACATTTTCTACTTTTTCTTTTATTTCTTCTTTATTATATCCTCTTATCTTTAAACCAAAAGCTACTTCATCAAATACCATAGTCTTAGATATCATTTGATTAGGATTTTGCATAACAAATCCTATTTTTTCCGAACGCTCTTTTATAGATTCATCTTTTATATCTTTCCCATCAAATAATATTCTTCCACTAGTAGGTTTGTAAAAACCACATATTAATTTTGATATAGTAGATTTACCTGCACCATTTTTACCTACTATACTTGCTATATCACCTTTTCTTATCTTAAAAGATACATCTTTAAGTATTTGTTTTTCAGGAGAATATGAGAAGTTTATGTTATCTAGTTCTAATATATAGTCGTTTTTAGTTTTAGATTCTTCTTTTTTAGTATTCTCATACCAGTCATTGACTTTATCTTTACACTTTTCTATATCTAATGTATTTATACTTTCAGGTTTTAAGTCTTTACTTATCTCACAACCTGAGTATTTTAAAGCAGTTATATATAAAGGCTCTCTTACCCCAACTTCTTCTAAGATGTTAGTTGATAAGAGTTCATTTGGAGTAGTATCTGCTACTATACATCCTTTGTCCATAACTACTATTCTATCTACTTTACAATGAAGAACATCTTCTAATCTATGCTCTATTATTACCATTGTTTTATTTTCTTTTTGTTGTATACTATCTATAAGTTCCATAGCACTTTTCCCTGTCGCAGGATCTAAGCTTGCTAAAGGCTCATCAAATAGTAATACTTTAACTTCATCTACTGTTACTCCAGCTAAAGTTACTCTTTGTTTTTGACCCCCAGATAATTTGTATGGTGATGCTTCTAATTCCTTATCTATATCAACTAACTTAGCAGCTTTGTTAACTCTATCTATCATTTCATTTTGCTCTACACAATAGTTTTCTAGTTTAAATGCTATATCTTCTCCTACTGTAAGACCTATAAACTGGCTGTCTGGATCTTGAAGAACAGTCCCAACTACTTTAGATAATTCAAATATATTTTTATTTTTTATATCCTCATTATTTATTCTTAATTCTCCACTCATCTCTCCACTATAGAAAAATGGTACTAGCCCATTAAGGCAATGTGCTAAAGTACTTTTACCTGAACCTGATGGTCCTACTATTAATACTTTTTCACCTTCATAAATAGTCAAGTTTATATTTTTTAATGTTGGCTCAGCTTGAACTCTGTATTTAAAATTGAAGTCTTTAAACTCAATTATTTTCTTTTTCATAAATGCCTCCTTTCGCCTATTATTCTTCTACTCTTAAACTCCCGCTCTTTATTTTTGTTTTAGAGTATGTTTTTAATATTAATGTTCCTAATATACCTATTGTAACCATGTTTGATATTCCACCTATAGCTCCTTGTATGTATACCTTATTTGCAGGTTCTGCATATATAACTATATCTAAAGTAGGTGCTACAACAAACCAAGCTATTATATTTGCTACAATTTGAGTTATATTAAAAATTATAATTTGTTTAATGGAGAAATCTCCTTCATCTACTTTTATTCTTTTATACATTATACCTATTATAAGACCCACTATAGCCGATGATATTACCCAACTAAACCAAGGCATTCCATAAAACACTAAATCTTTTAATCCATGTCCTATAAGCCCTATTAAAAATCCTGCTATAGGACCATAAATTACTGCCATTAACGCTAGATAAGCATATGCTGTTTCTATGTTAGTGTTTGGTATACCACTTGGTATAGAACCAAATCTTCCCAATATCATAAATACAGCAGCTCCAATTCCTATAGCAACTATAGTTTTTATTGAAAGTTTACTTTTATTCATACTTATACCTCTCTATTTTAGATGTATACATTTATATTTATTTAAATTAAACACAAATTTTAGTATAACCCTTACTAAAAAAAATGTCAATGTTAGTCGATTTTTTAACCATATTTATACCTTTATTATTTGCGTTATTTTTTATAAATACTTAATCTTTTAATTAAATAATTAATATATTTTATGCTTATAACAAAAACAAAAAAGGCAGAGAAAAATCTCTGCCTTTAAGAAATTATTGATTTTATTCTTAAGGTAACTTATTTATTTTATTAGATAATAAATAACAGCATTAATTTCCAAGTGAGTCAAATTGTAAATCAAAGCATAGTAATACTCTTGCAGTCATAGTTGTTGATAATGCTGTAATTACAACAGCATTTAATTGAGCTACTGAAATTACCGCTTCTTGATTTGGTGCTATGACAATGTCAATAGGACTTGCTTGAACTCTAATACTTACAGTTCTTGATAAGTTTCTAATCTTTATTGTAGCACGTGTAGTAGCTGGATCAGATGAGTCATAAACAACTACTCCAGCAGGTGTAGCAGTTGATCTTATAGTAAATTGTTCCTTAACAAATCCTTCACAGCATCTACTTTCTATATCACATACTTCATCTCTTATATCCTCAAAATCGTCTCTTTGGAAATATTCACAATTATTATTTCTGCACATATTATATTAACCTCCTTTTAATTAGGACAGCTTATTTGCTTGTCCTTTAATATAATATGTTTTAGATAAAATTTCGTTACACTAATCGACTTTTTTTTACATTTTTTGCTATTAATTTAAATTTCCAATATTTCAATAAACTTTTATCATTAATTTATATAAAATACTATAAAGATAATAAAAGGATATGAACTTATGTCATATCCTTTATATATTTATCTTCTTTTCTTTTTCATAGGCTTAGAACTTTTAGAAAACTTTTTACTTGACTGATTATTTCTTGAAGAATTTCTTCCTCTTGAAACCTTATTATTTGAATTTTTAGAATTCATGCTTCTATTTGAATACCCTCTAGCTTCTCTTGGTTTTATTAAACATCTTGGATTAAATCCTATTAAATCTTCTCTTCCAGCTTCAACTAATGCTGCATGCACTAAATCATAGTTTCTTGGAGCACTATATTGAAGTAATGCTCTTTGCATAGCCTTTTCTTGTTTAGACTTAGGAACATATACTGGTTTCATAGTTAACGGATCTATTCCTGTATAGAACATCGTAGTTGATAATGTCCCTGGAGTTGGATAGAAATCTTGTACCTGCTCTGGTTGATATTTAATGTCTCTTAAGTACTCTGCAAGCTCTATAGCTGAATTTAATGTTGAACCTGGATGAGACGACATTAAATAAGGTATAATATATTGTTTTTTGCCAGCTCTTTCACTTAATCTAAAGAATTTTTCTCTAAATTTATCATAAGTATTTCCTGCTGGCTTTTGCATATGTTCTAAAACTTCTTCTGCTATATGCTCTGGAGCAACTTTTAATTGCCCACTAACATGATGTTCAACAAGCTCTTTAAAGAACTTATCGTTTTTATCAGCCATTACATAGTCATATCTTATTCCTGAACGTACGAATACCTTCTTAACCTTAGGTAAATTTCTAACTTTTCTCAATAATTCTAAGAAATCTGTATGGTCAACTTTTAAGTTCTTACATGGATCTGGGTGTAAACATTGTCTATGCTTACACGCCCCTTTAGTTATTTGCTTTTTACATGCTTCATGTCTAAAGTTTGCTGTAGGTCCTCCAACATCATGTATATATCCTTTAAAATCTAGAAGTTCTGTTATATATTTAGCTTCATCTAGTATAGACTCATGGCTTCTACTTTGTACTGCTCTACCTTGATGGAATGTTATCGCACAGAATGAACAGCTTCCAAAGCAACCTCTTGAACTTACTATGCCAAATTTAACTTCTTCTATAGCAGGTATCCCACCCATTTCTTTGTATATAGGATGATAATCTTTAGCATAAGGTAGTGCATAAACTTTATCTAGCTCTTCTCTATTTAATGGTGGTTCTGGTTTATTTTGAACTAAGTACTTATCACCATGTCTTTGTATTATAACTTTTCCTCTATATGGATCTTGCTCATCATATTGAATTTTAAATGCTTTTGCATATTCTTCTTTACTTGAACATACATCTTTATATGATGGTATCTCTACATAATCATCATATATTTCTTCTTTACTATCTGCTATATAACAAGTTCCATTTATATGTCTTATATATTTAGGATCAAATCCATCATTTAAAGCATTAGCTACTTCTACTATTTGTCTTTCACTCATACCATAAACTAATAAATCTGCACCACTATCTATTAGTATAGACTTTCTTACTTTATCTCCCCAATAATCATAATGGGCAAATCTTCTTAAACTTGCTTCAAGCCCTCCAATTGCTATGTTAGCATCTTTGTAAGCTTCTCTAATTTTATTACAATAAACTATTACTGCCCTATCAGGTCTAAGTCCCATTTTGCCACCTGGAGAGTACATATCTTTGTCTCTACGCTTTTTACTTACTGAATAGTGATTAACCATTGAGTCCATATTTCCTGAATTAACTAAGAAACCTAGCCTTGGTTCTCCTAACTTCATAAAATCATCAGTACTTTTCCAATCTGGTTGTGCTATTATTCCTACTTTATACCCTGCATTTTCTAATACTCTAGATATTATAGCTGTACCAAAGCTATGGTGGTCAACATAAGCATCTCCTGTAACTATAACAAAATCTAGTTGTTCCCATCCTCTATCTATCATATCTTGCTTGCATATAGGTAAAAATTTGTTTTCCATTTTATCACCTGCTTAATCTATATTTGTCTATTTTAACATATTAAAAATTCATTTTCTGTCTTTAGGTCTTAAGATTTAATTATATCATTAATTTACTTTATTTTTAATCATTATTTGTTTATTTTTATCAAAATTAAAATAAGTATGGTAATTTTATATAATTTCCTGGAAAATATTTATGCTTACTGTCTCATTTTATATTTTACTACACAAAATAGATACTCTTAATTATTATTAACCACTTAATATAAATATCAAACAAAAGTATTAGTTAAAATGTTTATTTATTAGTTTTTAGGCTATAAAAAATTTTTAATTTGCTTAAAATTTAAAATAGCGATGAGATATCTCATCGCTATTTTTTATATTATGCGTTTTGTAATTCAGCTTCTTTAACAAATATAGTTTTACCTTCTTTTATAGTTTCTAATACTTTTATGTTTTCTATTTCCATAGTATCAACTTCAAGAGGGTTTTTATCTAATATAACTAAGTCAGCTAATTTACCAACTTCTATACTACCTTTTACATCTTCTTCGAAGTATTGATATGCACCATTTATAGTTACAGCTTTTATAGCTTCCATAACTGATATTCTTTGATGCGCTCCTAATACTCTTCCTGATTCTGTAGTTCTATTAACAGCTGTATGCATAGCTATTATTTGGTTTGGCATTTTTACTGGTGGATCTTGGTGTAGCGTAAACTTTATACCCTTCTCTAACGCCCATCCTATTGGAGATATATTTTGAGCTCTTTCTGGTCCAAATACTTGATCATGGTGTAAATCTCCCCAGAATCTTACATGATCATTGAAGAATGTTGGTATTGCACCTATTTCTTTAACATCATCTAATTGGTCTTCTCTTAATGCTTGACAGTGAACCATAACAGGTCTTAAATCTGCTTTACTTCCTGTTATTTCTAAAGCTTTTTTGTAACATCTTAAGAATTGAGCACAAGCCTCATCACCATTTACATGAGTATGAACTTGTACATTTAAGTTTATACAATCAACAAAGTAATTAGTTACAACTTCATCAGTTTGAGTTCCATATCCACAGTAATCAGCTGGTTGACCTTCTGGCACAACGTGATAAGGCTTACTTAACCAAGCAGTAAATCCTTGTGGAGATCCATCTAACCAAGTCTTAGCTCCTGCTAACTTATAATGATTGAAGTATTCTCTCTTTGGAGTTCCTTCATTTTTCATTAAATTCATTGTTGATGGCTGAGTAGCAAGTCCAACTATATCTATCATTAACATATTATTTTGAGCACATGCTCCTAATATATGATTATAATGATTAGCTTCTTCTACTGAAGCATCTTGAGTTGTTGTAATACCTAATGATGCATATATCTTTTGAGCTTTAACAACAGCCTTTAAAACTTCTTCGAATCCTGGAGCTTTTATAACTTTTTTCTTTTCACTATCTAATATAGCATTTTCTTCTAATACTCCATTTGGTTCTTTTGAGTCAGGTGATACAGTTCTTACAACTCCACCTTCTGGAACTATATAGTCATCACCTACATATCCATATAATTCTAATGCTTTAGAGTTTACAGCTGATAAATGCCCTGATGCATGAGAAACAGTTATCGGTACTTCTGTACTTATTTGGTCTAAGTCAAACTTAGTTGGATGTTCTCCACCTTCAAATTTAGTGTTATCATATCCAAATCCTATTAACCAGTTTCCATCTGTTGGAGGATCACTTTCGAAGGCTTCTTTTAGTCTAGATAATAGTTCTTCCTTAGAAGTTACATCTCCTAATGTTACTATCATTAAAGTTTGAGCTACAGCAACTACATGTCCATGAGGATCTATAAACCCTGGAAGAATTGTTTTCCCATCTAGGTCTATTTTTTCAGTAGTTTCATCTGCTAACGCAAGAACTTCTTCATTACTTCCTACTGCTTTTATTTTTCCTTCTTCAACTAATATAGCTTGTGCTATTGATTCATTTTTATCAACAGTTACCACTGTTCCATTGAAGTAAATCTTTTTAGTCATTGTATTTCTCCCTTCACCAGGCAAGTTTTAATGTATATATATAAAGCTACTTACTAATATAGCAAGTAGCTTTTTAGCTTATTTAAATAATTAGTATATCATTAAGCTACTTTGTCTTTTTTAACTGATCCACTTAACTTGTAAGCTTCCCAATGTTTGAATGTAAATATAGCTAGTGCTGTTACGTTTATTCCTGAAAGTACAAATAATAATAAGTCAACAGCTTCAAATACCACGTTAGCTCCAAATACTGCTAAAGTACCAGCAGCTATTATTAATACTAAATATATTGCTATATTTTTGTTAACTGGATTTTGCTTAAATAACTTTGTCATGTAGTAGTAAGATCCAAGTATTGTAGTTAATGCTGATAATACTGTGAATGCTGCTAATACAATTAATCCAAATATACCAACTACATGCTCAGCAGTAGCAAAGTATCCACCTAATCTTGCAACAGTACCTGCTGCATTTCCATTAGCATCAACTAATGCTAAAGTTCCTACCTCAACTCCATAAGAAGCTATATATGAAGTAACAACTATAGAAACGAATACTGTTACAGCTGTTGGTAATAACGATATCATAGCTGCTTCTCTTGGTTGTGAGTCAGATTCTTGAGCAGCCATTGCTAATGCTCCAAGACCAGTTTCTGCTGTTTGTATAACCTTTTGCATACCTAATATAAATCCTAATGGCACACCCATCATTGCATTAACTGGATTCATCATACCTTTTATCATACTTCCAAAGAAAGTAGGTATGTAATCAGAAGTCTTAAGAACAAACATTGTAAAGAATATGAAGTATCCAGCAACTGCTGTTCCTATCATATAAGTCATTGCTCCCATGAATAACTCATGCTTTTTAGATAATACTAATGCAGCAACTACCGCTATTACTGGTATAACTATAAATAAATATCTTTGAACTAATGATAATTCGATTCCAAACTTATCATTTAATACTGTAGCAAAAACTGAATCTATACCACTAAATTGGAATCCACCAAATCCGAATACTGCTAATGCAACGAAACATACAGCATATGTTATTCCTAATTTAGGGCTTATTAGAGTAGATATATACTCCTTTGGAGTTTTCCCCATTATTTTTGAGTTTAATGTTTCAGAATATGAAACAGGAAGCATTATTAATGAACCTATTAACGCCCATATAGCCATAGCTTCTATATTTGCTTGCCCACTTGCTGATAATTTTGATAATGCACCAAGAACACCTATTATTGCTCCTGTACCTATCATTGCCCCTAAAGATATAGAAGCTGGCCCGATTACATTTTTCATTTGTAATTTAGCAGGCTTTGTAGCTTGTTTTTGTATCATGAAGATTGTTCTTATAGCCATTGTAGCGCCAACAACTAATATAAATGGTAAGAATACTGGCCATATAGCTTCAGATACTTTTGTTATTGCAACTTCTAACTGATGTAGCATCTTTTATGTTCTCCTTGTAAATATTTATTTTGATTTTTATTTGTTTTTTGTATATCTCCCCCTTTAAAATATACAAAAAAAATAGGCTTCACATTCATTAAGAAATACAACAATTTATAAAAGTTAATCTTAGCCATTGTATTTTCCCATCAAAAAACTGACTATTCTTACGTATTTTATTAATTAAATAATAACGATATATTTATAGCAGTTTTAAGATTTAAATAAAAATTATAAAACTTTTAAGATTAACTATATAAAATTATTGGATCATTAATGATTTTGTTAGTGCCTATTTACAGTTACTACAATATCAATTTTTTATTATTTAAGTCAATAAATTATTTTGACCCTTATTTTCTTTTTTCAACAAATTCAAATATTTTTGAAATTCGTCAACATAATTTCTAGTAAATTATTAATTAATTTCACCATTTATTATTCTAGTGTAAACTAATGCTTTTGATATTTTTTCTAAAATTTCTTCTTTTTCACTTACTAGCATATTTTCTTTTTCACTCCATACAATATCAAATACTTCATCGCATATTTTTTTGAATTCATTATCTTTAATAATTGCATAATCATTTACCCCATCCATAGGATGTGTTTTTATTAACTTTAGATTCTTAGATAAATACATAGATGGACTTAAACCTGAATCAAATTCTTCTATGGAGCTATTTTCAATAAGTTTAATTTCTATATTTTCATGTTCTTTTATTATTTTTTCTATATTTTTAATATGTCTCTCCATTTGTTCTAAAGTCAATTTTACTGGTTTATTAAAGAATGTTATTTCTCCTGTCGATATATACTTCATTAGTTTTGCTTCATAAATTAATACCTTTATGTTAGATTGATATGTTACATTTTGTAAAAATGCATTTATTTGACGCAACTCTTGTAATAACTCTTTGTCATTTCCAAATACATCTTCTGCAATTTCTATAAATAAATCAGATGGCATAAAGAATTCATTCATAACTCCTAATACCCACTTTAAGTCTTGCCCCATTATATATTGTATATAAGTTTTATTCTTTAATAAATCTAGTGGAGTTTCTTTCTCTACAAGCAATTTACCTTGATTTTTTAATATTTCTTCTAAACTATAATAAACTTCATCTATGATAGCCTTTTCTTTAGACATATTTGTAAATAAGCATTGTCCATTACTTGCAAATATGGCACTATGGAAAATTCTATCCTTTATAACAGCTAAAATGTTACTATTATCTACATTACAGTTATATACTTCAAAATCTAAATTAGGATATGTTGTTATCATGTCAATTATAAGTAGTGTATTTAGTACCTTATCATTTTGATTCCCTTCAAACCCAGTTAATACTCTTGCTTTTACTTCTTTGTCTTTTTGTATGCTATATAACGCTGTTTTCATTTCTGATATAGAAACTTTATCATTTCCATTAAGTCTATATAGGTTTGCAGATAATATTAGATCTAGCTTACTCGATTTACTTATATGAAGTATTGCATCCTTTGCTAAATACTGTTTTCTAAGCCTTGGGTTTATATGCATCATACTATTATAATTATCTTCAGAATGTGTATTCTTATATATATTAGAAGAACTTTTTTGTGCCGTAACCATATATGATTCTTTTAAACTTCTTTCTATATATTGAGCTAATACAGTATCGTCTTTTACTTCTACCTCTATTTCAAAGTAGTGTTTAAGTTCTTGCTTTGATGTAGAATTTAAAGATTTAACTATAAACTCTGATGTAATTTTACATATACTAGATATACTTTTTTGAGTTGGTAGGTTTCTCCCATTAATCCATTTACTTATATAAGATATATCGTATCCTAACTCTTTTGCTAATGTACTCTTTTTTTGATTTGATAAATAAAGTAACTTTTCTAGTAGTTGACCAAATGCAATATTTTTCAACCTATTCACCATCCTTTTTTTCGCTCATTCTTTTATGATTTCTTAATATTATTATATATTTTATTTATTACTATGACTCCATTTTATAGTATATCTGACAATAACATACTAAGTATAAATTAATCAAAGTTGATTTTTAATTGAAGTTGTTGAATATTCTTGAATCAAGTTTCAATTTTGTTCATCAACCTTCCTTTGTTTTTAATATATCACTTATGATATCCTTTTTCTAGGATATATTTCATTTTAACCTTAAATTTTACATTTATATCCATTTTAATGTGTCTATTTACAAAAAACAACAACAAAGGAGAAATCATACAATGAACACTAAAAGTAAAAAATTCGCAACTGGTTGGTTAATAGTAGTTGCATGTATGCTTATACAAGCTATACCATTTGGAGTTGCTGCAAACATCCAACCACAATTTATGGCTTACATCCTATCTCCTGATTCAGGATATGGATTTACACAAGCTGGATTCTCATTAATATTTACATTAGGTACAGTTGTATCTGCTATAGCATCTCCATTTATAGGAGCAATGTTTAATAAAGTTAGTGTTAAAACAATGTACTTAATGGGTTCTATACTTTCAGGTGGAGGATTCTTAGCATTCTCTATGTGTAAAGAATTATGGCAATTTTACCTTGTTGCTGGTATAGTTCAAGTTGGTACAGCTGCTATATCTTCAATCGGGGTTCCTTTATTAATAAATGGATGGTTCGATGAATTATCAAAAGGTAAGGCAATGGGACTTGCTTTCGCTGGAGGATCTATAGGTAATATATTCCTTCAAAGTATGACTGCTTATTCATTAACTAACTTCGGTATATCTAAATCATACTTTATGTTTGGTGCTTTATCATTAATTGTAGGTATACCTATAACTTTATTATTCTTAAGAATGCCAAAGAATGATAGTGAAATAGTTAGAGGTAAGAAAAAAGACAATGGAAAAGAAGAAAAAGAGCAAAGTACTATTTCAGTTGATTGGGGATACTCTTTAAAAGAAGTTAAAAATGTTAAATTCTTCTGGCTGTTTGCTTTAGGATTATTCTTCTTAGGTATGTATGTTTCTGTACTTGCTGTACAATATCCTGCTTACTTAAAGAACTTCTTAAAAGTTGATCCTATGATAGTTGGTATGGTAGGTTCTACATTCGCTATATTCTCTCTTGGAGGAAACTTATTTGGTGGAGTAATATTTGATAAATTAGGTATAACTAAAGGGCTTATAGTTGCCTTTGCATTAGCTGGTACTTCTTGCCTAGCTCTAATGAATGCAGGTTTAATACCTATGTTAGCTCCAATATTTGCTGCTTTAAAAGGATTATCAGTATTCGCTTACATGATGGGACCTTCTTTACTTGCAGGATCATTCTTCGGTAAAAAAGAGTTCGGTGCTATACTTGGTGTAGTTCAAATATTCTTCGCAGTAGGATTTGCTGCTGGTTCATCAATATTTGGATTATTAGTTGATAAAATGGGATACAGCATAGCTTGGATATTCGTTTTAGCATTTATAGTTGTATGTTATGTATCTTTAATAACTGCTTCTATAGGTATGTCTAAGTTAAACAAAGAAAGAATAGCTAAATTACAAAAAGATGCTTCTTCTCAAGGAGTTGCTTAATAATAATTAAGGAGTGTATAAAATACACTCCTTTTTAATTTTTATTTTATATTTAATTATGATTTAATGCATATTTTTATGCAGCTTTCCTAATTTCTAAATTTCTTATTTTATATTTTTTCCATTCAAACTCTGTGAACATAGCAAGTGCCATAATATTAATAGATGTTGATATAAATAATAATATCTCTAATAGTAAAAATACTAATTCTACATTAAATACAGATAATGCACCTCCTAATATCAATAAACCTACATAAACAATATAATTATTTTTAACATTAAAATTGGCTACATTTATAAGTACAAGATACCCTCCTAATAAGGTGGTTAATGCAGATAAAGCTATAAATGTAAATAGTATTAATATCCCAAATTTACCCGTTACACTAATTATAGTATCAAAGTATGACACTAGCTTCTCGTATCCATTAACTGAAAAATTTATTATTCCTTCACTAAGTCCATAAGATGCTATATATGAAGTAACTAATACCGATATAACAATAAGTACTGTTGTTAGTATAGAAGATATTAAAGCAGCTTCCCTTGGTTTAGCATTTGATTTCATAGATGCTAATGCAAGTGTTCCAAGACCTGGTTCTGCTATTTGTATAACTCTCTGAAGTCCAAATATAAGACCTAGTGGTATTCCAAACAACACAGATACAGGATTTTTAAATCCTATAATAATACGCTCTACAAATATAGGTATATACTCTTGTGTTTTATAAAGAAATATGAAAAATGATAATAAATAAGTTGAAAATGATAATATTACCATAGTCACTAAAATTCTTAAAAATATACTCTGTCTGTTTTTAAGTATAATGGTTATTAATATAATTATTACTGGAATAACAATATACATATATCTTTGTAGTTCATTAAATTCTAAACTTACTATTTTATTTATACTAGTAGTTACTACTGCATCTATCCCACTTAACTGTATTCCCCCTATAGCAAATATATATAATAAAACTAAAGATGCAACATACAATTTTGATGCTTTAGTTGATATAAATGCTTTTATATATTCTTTGGGTTGCATTCTCACAACTTTAGATATTAAAGTTTCACAATATGATATAGGTATTAATATTATCGATCCAAGTAATGCCCATATAGCAATTGATTCAACATATATTTGCCCACTTATAGAAAGCTTACTAAGTCCAGTTAAAAAACCAACGACTGTTCCTGTTCCCATCATAGTCCCCAAGGCTACGGTACTCTGTGGAATTATGTACTTGTAATTTATTTTCCCCTTTGTCGTAATGCGTTGCCTTATGTTAAAAAAAACTTGCAAACATATATATGTCCCAAGTAAAAGCAAAAAAGGTATAAACATAGGCCAAACAACATTAGACACTACCCTCGCAATATACTCCATGTCAACTCTCTCCTTTAAATTAAAGCATAATAAAAGTAACACTTATCAATAAGTGTTACTCTTATATTATACTATATTTTAAATATAGTTTGTCCTTCTTTTATACTCTTTATTTCCTAAATTTACTTAACTTTAATCTATCATATATTTATAAATTTAAAAACTCTATTATACTTTCTTCACTATAATTTATAACTAACTCTTTAGGAAACTTCACATCATTTATTACCTTTTCAGAATATGGGAATTTACCTACATCATAAGATATATGTGCATCACTTCCAAGTATTACTTTTGCATTGTATTTTTTACAACATTCAAGTAGTGTAGTTACATTATCCCAAGCCCCTTGTCTAAAAGTCGTCGGCTTTAGAGATGAATTATTTATTTCTAATGCTATGTTTCTCTCCTTTGCCTTTTTTACTACTTTTTCATAATTAACTGGATATCTACTATCATCTAAATGTCCTATTATCTTAACTTTTGATTTATCCATTACATTAAGTACAGCTTGTGTATTTTCTTCTACACTTCCAGCATCTATACATGGTGTGTGTAAGCTAGCTATAACATAATCTATATGTGTAAGCATGTCATCATCTACATCTGTATTTCCTTCAAAATCTACAATATTTGCTTCTATTCCTCTAAGTACCTTAAGTCCATTAACTTCTCTTGGTATACAATAAATATTATGGAAGTAATATGGGTGTGGTCCACCTGGCATATTTGGTGCATGTTCTGATAACCCTAAATACTTTAATCCATTATCAATAGCCGATTGTATATTTTCTTGTACTGTACTATATGCATGTCCACTTACTATTGTATGTGTATGTAAATCTATTAACGCTTTCATTTAAATTCTCCCTATAAATTATAATTTTTTCTGTGTTATTTTCTTAAATAAAGACCATAATAATATTAATAAAATTAATCCTAATACTACTAAACTCATTATTCCCAAAAAATCAAATACTATAAATAACATCGTTTCAAACTTAGAACTACTCGGTGTAAATATTATATCCCCCTAATAATATACAGTTAAAGCCATATTGTTTCACAACATGGCTCTTCATATAATGTTATTTTTGTAAATTTTTAAATTTATCTTTAAATAATTCGCCTAATGAACCTAATGATTCTTCAACTTCTAAAAATTCTGAGTAATCTTCTTCTGGTTCTTTATTAGCTTCTTTTATAGATAATATCATTTTTCTATTCTTTGGCTTAAATTCTATAACCATAGCGCTAACTTCATCGCCAACATTTACTACATTATTAACTCTCATAACTCTTTCTTCACTTAATTCAGATATTGGTAAGAATGCCTCTACACCTTCTCTTATCTTAACAATAGCACCTTTTTCTATAGTTCTAACTACAGTTCCAGTTATTATATCATCTAATTGCACTTCTTGCTTTATTAATTCCCATGGATCATTGTTTATATCTTTTAACGCTAATGCAAACTTTTTGTTTTCTTTATCTATATCTAATACATAAACTTGTACTTCTTGTCCTTCTTGAATTACATCTTCTACAGACTCTACTCTTTCCCAAGATAAATTGTTTTGGTGAAGTAAACCTTCTATTCCACCGATATCAACGAAAGCTCCATAAGGCATCATTTTAACAACTTTACCGTCTCTTTTTTGTCCAACTTCTAAAGATTCAAATAAAGCTTCTTTATCCGCTTTAACTTTTGCTATATGAGCTTCTCTTTCAGCTTTAACTCTAGCTCTTTCAGCTTCTTTTTCCGCCTTTATTCTTGCTCTTCTTTCTTCTCTTTCTTTATCAATTCTTTCTTGTAATACTTCTCTATGACTAGCTACTAATCTATTTTTCTTTAAATCTAGCTCTTTTATATATACTTCTAAATTACGTCCAACATACTCTTTTGTATCATTTACAAACTTAGTATCTAATTGAGATATTGGTATAAATAACGTTTGCGTTTTGTAAGTAGCAAATACTCCTCTTTCTATGTTTTTATTTACATTAACAGTTATTATTCTATGTTCATTATGTATTTTTTCTAATTCTTTTATATCTGCTTCTTTATCTAATCTTAATTTTGATAATTGTATTGTTCCATCTTTATGGTTAACTTTTGTTATAACAGCACTTATTTCATCTCCTACATTATATACATCACTAGTATATTTTCCTTTAGGAAGATTTAATTCGTTTGTAGGTATTATCCCATCAAATCCAAAGTTAAGTTCTAAGCTAACACCGTCATTACTTACCTTAGATATTTTACCGTTTATAGTTTCCCCAACTTTTATGTTGTTTAGTTCTTTTTCTTGTTGTTCTAAAAGTTCTTGCATTGATAAATTATTCGTCATAGTTATAAACTTCCTTTCATAATAAATATCATATATAAATATTATACCATTAATATTTCAAATACTTATATTTTTCTTACAACATTTTAAAGTTATATGCTAAATTTTAAAAATATGTTATTTTATAAAATAACTTCTACAGCTTCCTTTATGACTATACTTTCTTTATCTACATTACAATCATAGGATACTATATTTACACCTTTTTCTCTTGCTCTTTTTAATGCTTCCCATAATTCAAAGTGCATTTTTTTATTAGGAGTAAAATATTTTACATTATCCATCTGAACTAAAAAAAATATATAGCACTCATATCCATCGTCTTTTGCTTTTATTAATTCATTTATATGTTTTATTCCTCTTTCAGTTTTTGCGTCGGGAAACATCACCACACCATTCTCTTCTAGTGTTACTCCCTTTATCTCTATAAACACCTTTTTATTTTTAGTTTCTAAATATATATCAAATCTTGAATCATGGTATTTCTGTTCAGGCTTAATATAGGTTATTTCTTCATTAAGACCAGGAAGTTGTATTAAACCATTCTCTAATGCTTCATATACCACTTTATTTGGTATCTGAGAATCCATATTTATTAGACGTTTTCCTTTTTCAACTGAAACTAGTGAATATTTTGTCTTTCTATTTGGATTATCACTTTCTTCTAAATATACAGTACAACCTTCTATTAATAACTCTTTACATCTCCCTGTATTTTTAACGTGTACTTTTTCTACTTTTCCATCTATATCACAATAAGCTATAAATCTATTTGGCCTTTCTATAAATTTTCCCTTTACGATTTTATTATACTTCATATGTCTCTCCTTAATGAAAATTCAATTTTATTACAATAATTATTTGCAATAAAAAATCTCTTATAAATATATATATCCATAAGAGATTTTTTAACTCTATTAATTTGTATTTAAGCTTTCTTTATCATTAGTGTTTATACTGTTACTTTCTATATTGCTTAAATTTTTCTTATAAAACACCATAAAGCATATTGCTGTTGTTATAACTGCCGTTATATCTGCTATAGGTTGTGCTAAAAGCACTGCAAATAACTTATTTTCCATAAATGTTGGTAGTATATATATTAATGGTATTAATAAAATTACTTTTCTAAGTAATGCTAAAAACAGAGAAATTTTAGCTTGCCCTAGCGCAAGTAGTGTATTTTGACACGCTACTTGTATTCCAAATATAGTTATTCCAACAAAATAAATCCTTATACTCCAAACTGTTATTTCAACTAATTTTGGATCACTATTAAATATCCTAACAAACATCTCCGGCATTATCATAAGCGCTGTACACATTGTTGCTGTATATCCTAAAGTAATTAATATTGTTAATTTAAAAGCCTTTTTAACTCTACCAATTTGTTTTGCTCCATAGTTGTAACTCATTATAGGTTGAGAACCTTGAGTAACTCCCATTGTCGGAAGCATTATTATCTGCATTATACTACTCATTATAGTCATTGCACCTACAGCTAAATCTCCACCATACATTTGAAGCTTTGTATTTAATGTTATTAAAACTAAACTCTCCGTAGCTTGCATTATAAATGGTGCAACTCCAAGCCCCATTACTCTTCCCATTATTCTAAAATCTATTTTTAAGTATTTTTTTCTTATTTTTAATGTTGTCTTACCGCTTAGTAAAAATCTTAGTACCCACATTGCTGATATTGCTTGAGATATAATTGTAGCTGTAGCAGCACCTCTAACGCCCATATCTAATCCAAATATTAATATTGGATCAAGTATTATATTCATAGCCGCACCTATAGATACTGTCACCATACCTATTTTTGCGAAACCTTGTGTATTTATA
The DNA here is from genome assembly GCF_039031195.1 of Romboutsia sp. MSSM.1001216sp_RTP31141st1_G3_RTP31141_220114. NCBI lineage: Bacteria > Bacillati > Bacillota > Clostridia > Peptostreptococcales > Peptostreptococcaceae > Romboutsia > Romboutsia sp. MSSM.1001216sp_RTP31141st1_G3_RTP31141_220114. Next base: position 35,973 of record NZ_JBCIUO010000008.1, read on the forward strand.
AATGGATTCATACCAAGTGCAACAAGAACAAATATAGTTCCTATTAGATATATACTTAAATAATCCATTGCATAACCTATAGTAGCTTCACTTGCTCCAAACGCCCAAAGTAATGGTTCTTTAAATACTAAAAATACTAGAGTTAGTAATATTGCTAACAGTACAAGTGTAGAAAAACTATTGCTCATTATTTTTTCTGCGCCATCATTATTCTTTTCCCCCATTTTTATTGCAGCTAATGGAGCTCCCCCCATCCCTACTAAAGCCGCAAAAGCTGCTACTATTAATGTTATTGGGAATGCAACTCCAACACCAGCCATTGCTATATCTCCACCTTGCATTCTCCCTATAAATATTCTATCAACTATATTGTATAATACATTTACTAGTTGAGCTATTATTGCAGGTGTTGCTAGCTTAAATATTAATTTAGGAATGCTTCCCTTTCCCAAGTCCGTGACATTATTACTCATCCAAATTCCCTCCTAGATTTATTATATTTTAAGTTTACATTGTCAACTATTTCAAATTTAAATATATACTATTTTACTAATACTTTTAATTATAATACATAATTATTTAATTTTAAAATATTTTCTATTTTATAAAAAAATAACTCTAATCATATGATTAGAGTTATTCAAATTGGAGCTGGTGATAGGAATCGAACCTACAACCTGCTGATTACAAGTCAGCTGCTCTACCGTTGAGCCACACCAGCATATTGGCGGGAATAACAGGACTCGAACCTGTGACCCATTGATTAACAGTCAATTGCTCTACCAACTGAGCCATATTCCCATATATTAAATTGGAGGCGACACCCAGATTTGAACTGGGGATCAAGGAGTTGCAGTCCACTGCCTTACCACTTGGCTATGTCGCCTTATCAACACAATACTATTATATTATTTTAAACATTTTTTTGCAACTGTTTTCATTATTTTTTTAATTAAATTTTTATACTTTTTTCGACTATTTTAGAGCTTTATAATATGTGTGGTAATTTCATATATCAGTAAGAAATATATGTACATTTCTTACTGATATATTTATTATTTTAATATTAAAGGCTATTTATCTTAGCTAAAACCTCATCTAAATCTATTCCATGTATTTCACAAGCTTGTTCTAATCTCTCCATTGCAGCTGAAGGGCAACCTAAGCATCCCATACCATAGTCCATAAGTATTTTTACTGCCTCTGGTTTTTCTTTTATTATATCTCCTATTATAGAATCTTTAGTTATCATTATAATTCCTCCTTTAAATTTGCTATTTCTAATACATCTTTTCTAAAACTTTCTATACCTATTCTATCTATGAATTCACCTAACTTTTCGCCCATTTGACCATGCTCATTATAGTAGTTAAGTAAAGTTTCAACTAAGGTATATGCTTCTTTCTCTGATAATTTTTTAGTTATTATATCAGCTATTCTTGGATAAAAACCTGCACTTCCTCCTGCACATACAAAGAAAGTTCCATCAATATCTACTAAAACTCCAATGTCTTTAGAATATACACTTGTACATGCATTTCTACATCCCGCAACTCCTATTTTTGTTCTGTTTGGAAGTGGCATTCCATGAAAGTTTTTACTTATTCTCATAGCTATACCTATCGTTGGATACTTTGACCTTTTACAAAAATTTGCTGGACACATCTCTACATTTTTTACAGAATATTGATTTGTAACTGCTGGTTTCATATCAAGTTCTTTCCATATATCATCTAGATCTTCTTCTTTTAAATTAGTTATTAATATTCTTTGACCTGATGTTATTTTTAATACTCCATTATATTTTTTAGCTACATTAGCTATTTTTATAAGAGTATCTGGTAATACAAACCCTCCAGGTATATGAGGAGTTATTCCATATGTTCTTTTACCATCCCTTATTTTTTGTAAATTCCCATAATTACTCATCTATATCTACACTTTACCTTTCTTATAAAGTTAAGTTACATCTATTTAAATTTTATTTAACCTTATTATATCCTATTTTTCGTAAAACTTGTGTAACATATGTTACATAAAACTCAAATTATTACTGAAAATATTAAATTTTTTTTCATTAATATTTTAAAGTGTATTGTATCGTCTGTATGAGTTATAAATAGTTTTAGCTTAGCATAAAATATTTTATATAAAAAAGACACCATTTTATATGGTATCTTCTTTATTAAAATTAGTTTCCTAAGAACATATTTAAATCATCTTCAATATTTGTTATTCCACCTATACCAAAGTTTTCAACTAAAACTTTAGCTACATTTGGTGATAAGAATGCTGGTAATGTTGGTCCTAAATGTATATTTTTAACTCCAAGATATAATAATGATAATAATACTATTACAGCTTTTTGTTCATACCAAGCTATATTAAATGATATTGGTAAATCATTTATATCTTCTAATTCAAATACTTCTTTAAGTTTTAATGCGATAAGTGCTAATGAGTAAGAGTCGTTACATTGTCCTGCATCTAATACTCTAGGTATACCATTTATATCTCCTAAAGGTAGCTTGTTGTATTTATACTTAGCACATCCTGCTGTTAATATAACTGTATCTTGTGGTAAAGCCTTAGCAAATTCTGTGTAGTAGTTTCTTGACTTAGCTCTTCCGTCACATCCACCCATTACAAAGAATCTCTTAATAGCACCAGTTTTAACTGCTTCTACTACTTTATCTGCAAGAGCGAAAACTTGATTATGTGCAAATCCACCTATTATTTCTCCAGTTTCTATCTCTATAGGAGCTTTACACTTTTTAGCATGTTCTATTATAACAGAGAAATCTTTATCATCTTCTGCATTTCCTTTTATATGTGTACATCCAGCAAATCCTGCTGCTCCAGTAGTATACAATCTATCTTTATAGCTATCTTTTGGCGGAACTATACAGTTTGTAGTCATTAATATTGGACCATTGAAGCTTTCAAATTCTTCTTTTTGCTTCCACCAAGCATTTCCATAGTTACCTACAAAGTGTGGATACTTTTTAAACGCTGGATAATAATGAGCTGGTAACATTTCAGAATGAGTATATACATCTACTCCTGTTCCTTCTGTTTGTTTAAGTAATAATTCTAAATCTTTTAAATCATGTCCTGATACTAATATACCTGGATTATTTCTAACACCTATATTAACTTTAGTTATTTCTGGATGTCCATAAGTTCCAGTATTTGCACTATCAAGTAAAGCCATTCCGTCTACCCCAACCTTACCTGTTTCTAATGTTAATGCTATTAATTCGTCAATAGTTAGGCTATCATCTAATGTTTTAGCTAAAGTGCTTTGTAAAAATGCATTAACTTCTTCATTGTCATACCCTAAAGCATTAGCATGCTTCATATATGCTGATAAGCCTTTTAATCCATATATTATAAGTTCTCTTAAACTTCTTATATCTTCATCTTTTGTAGCTAATACACCAACTTTAGTTGATTTTTCGTCTAGTATTGTATCTATTTCTACTTCTTTCTTACCACTTCCTAGTATCGTGTTTTTTAGTTTAGATAATACAGATACTTTAGCATCTAATTCTTCATTATTTGATGCATTCCATAACGCTGCTTCTGATAAATTTTCTTTGTTCTTTAATTTTGATAATAATTCTTCTTTAGTTTTTAAAGTTTGTTTTACTCTTTCATAGAATATTTCATCATCAAAATTTGCATTAGTTATTGTTGTAAATAAGTTTATAGTTATTAGATGGTTAACAGTACTATCTATTTTTTTTCCTTCATTTCTTAGTCTAGTAGTAACCTCTGATAATCCTTTAGTTGTATATATTAATAGATCTTGCATTCTTGCTAGATCTGGTGATTTTCCACATACTCCAAATTTTGTACATCCTGTACATCCTGCTGTTTCTTGACACTGAAAACAAAACATTTTATTTTCCATTTCATGTCCTACTCTTTATTTTATGTGATAATTATATGTTATAATAGTATATATTTCTGTAACATACGTTACACCAATAAAAAAATTATAAAAGTAGGTGATTTTTTGTTTAAAACTAGAGAGGAAGCATTACATTTTTTTAAAGATTCAACTTATACCATATCTAAATATAATAAAAATGATATTATAGCTATTGAAGGTTCTCCTTGCGACAAAGTAGGATTAATATTACAAGGTAGTATTGATGTAAAACGTATATTAACCAGTAATAATGTTATACATATGTCTTCTTTATCTGTAGGTAACTTTTTTGGAGAAATTATAGCGTTCTCAGATACTAATGCGTACCCTGCTACTATAATGGCATCTAGTAATTGTGAAATAATGTTTATACATAAAACTTCATTTATAATCTTTTGTACTAAAAATCCAGATTTTTTAGATATGTTTTTAAATGACTTAAGTAATAAGATTATACAACTTAATAATTCTATAAAAAATTTATCTTTTTCAAGTATACGTCAAAAACTAAGTAACTATCTAATTACACAACATACTATCCAGAAAAGTAAATTTATAAAACTTGGCATAACAAAACAAAAGCTTTCTGAAATGCTTGGTATCCCTAGACCTTCTTTATCTAGAGAGCTTATGAAAATGAAATCTGATGGACTTATAGATTATTCAAAAGATACAATTAAAATATTGGATATAGAAACTTTAGAAGAGTTATTAATGGAGTAAAAAAAGAGCAAAGTAAGACTTAACAATTATGTCTTCTTTGCTCTTTTATATTTTATTGTCTATTTTATTATTTTAATTAATTCTTTTAATTTATTTTCATCTATTCTACCAAAAGGACTATTATCAATTCTTATAGCTGTCCCAAAGTGGTAATCCGTGGCATTTGTTGATTCTTTTATTGTGTTTATATTTTCAAAGTTGAGTCCCCCACCTAGTAGTATATTTATATCTTTTGATACTTCTATCATAGACTTTATTTTTTCTATATTATAATCTATACGTTTAGTACCACCTGCTGTTAATATATTTGTTATATTATATTTATTTAATATCTCAGTACTTTTAATCACATTTGTAAAATCTATAGCCTTATGGAAAGTTACATCAATTCCTTTACATTTTTTAAGCAATCTTTGTAGATTTACTTCATCTATATTATTTTCTTTGTCTAAAAGCCCCAACACTACTCCATTTACACCTAAACTTTTAGCTATCTCTATATCTTTTTCCATTATTTCTATATCATACTCACTATATACAAAACTATTTGCATGATTTCTTATCATAACGTTAACAGGTATATTTACGTTATTTACTACCTTTTCTATAGTAGCAAAACTTGGAGTTAAACCTCCTTCTGTTAGCGCACTAATAAGTTCTATTCTATCACCTCCACAAGCTTCTATAGTTTTAGCGTCTTCAACTGACATCCCTATTATTTCTAACATATTCTCTCCCTTTTTAAGTATAATTTATAACTATTATACATTAATTCTATCGTTATAATAAGGTTCTGTATGAACTATAACTTGACAATTTTCATTTATTTCTTTTCTTATAACATCTTCTATCTTATGACCTAATATATGTGCCTCTTCTGTGCTTAAATTTGGATTTACTAATACATGCATATCAATATGAATATCATTTTGACTTCCTCTACTTCTAATTTTATGCACATCTTTAACTTCATCAAATCTAATTACAATATCATTTATAACTTTTTCATCTATAATAGCTTTATCTACTAATACGCCTATAGACGATATTAGTATTTCATATGCAGAATGAAGTATAAATAAAGCTACTACTACTGATACTATCGGGTCAATAATTGGAGGAAGACCCATGTTTATACCAAATAAAGTTATTAAAACTCCTATCGATACAAACACGTCACTTTTTGTATGCATTGAGTCTGCTATTAGGATATGACTATTTAATTTTTTTCCCATTTTATACTCATATTTACTCACCAATATATTTATAAATAATGTGAAAATTAATATAAGTAGACTTTCAATTGTAATTGATGGTTCTACAATATTTTTAAATCTATCTATAGACTCTATGATTATATTTATTCCTACCAGAGTTAACATAGCTCCTATAAACATACTTGCAAGAATTTCAAACTTCCTATGTCCATAAGGATGCTCTCTATCTTTAGGCTTTATGGCTATACTTATGCCTACTATTCCTACCACATTTGACGCTCCATCTGATAAGGAGTGAAATCCATCAGCCATCATACTAGCACTTTTAATAAAACCTCCTATTATTATCTTCAACAAAGCTACGATTAAATTTGCAAATAAAATTATCCATAATATTTTTTTTACTTCTCTTAGATTACTATTCATAGTGCCTCCTTTTAGTAATAAATAAAATTATATGAAATCTCTTAAAATCTGGTAATAACTATCATTTACCTTTAAACTAAAAAATCCATGAAAAGCATATTTATGCTTTTCATGGATTTTAATTTAAATTAGTATTGTTATTCATATTATTTATATATTCAAATATAGTTACATTTGTGCATTCTTTTTTAGAATCTACTAAATTAGATACGGTTACTCCTAGTAATCTTATCTGTTTATTTTTAGTATCCACATTTTTTAATAATTCATATACATTAGTTCTAATATCCTCTTTTTTATATATTGGATTTCTTAAACTTAAGCTCCTTGTTATTTGACTAAAATCATCATACTTTATTTTTAAAGTTATAGTTTTTCCTAAATTATTAGAATATGATAGTCTATGTGATACATCTTCACATATTTGTGAAAGTATCTCTAGAACTTCCTCATCATCTATACTTAAGTTATTTTTTAAAGTAGTTTCTGAACCAACTGATTTTCTTTCTCTATGCGGTTTAACTTCTCTATAATCAATACCTCTTGCAAATTGATAAAATACATAACCTCTATTTTTAAATATTGATTCTAATTCACTAATATCTAATTGCCTTAAATCATATCCATTTTTTATTCCTAAATTATTTAGTGTTTTTGCTGTTACCTTGCCAACTCCAAAAAATTTGTTTATTGGGAGCTTGTCTAAAAATTCTTGTTTATTTTCTGGTGTTATTACCGTTAATCCATTAGGCTTTTTGTAGTCTGATGCTAGCTTAGCCAAAAATTTATTATAAGATACCCCTGCAGAAGAAGTTAATCCAACTTCTCTTAAAATATCTTTCTTTATCATCTTAGCTATTTGTGTTGCATATTTTATTCCTTTTTTATTTTTAGTAACATCTAAGTATGCCTCATCTAAAGATAAAGGCTCTACTAAATCTGTATATCTATAAAATATATTTCTTATCTTTTGTGATACTTTATGATATTCTTCAAATCTAGGCCTTATGAAATATGCATATGGGCACCTCTTATATGCAGTTTTTGATGGCATAGCTGAGTGAATCCCATATTTTCTAGCTTCATATGAACAAGTAGCTACAACTCCTCTACTTTCTGGTCTCCCTCCAACTATCACAGGTTTCCCTCTTAAACTTGGGTTATCTCTTTGCTCTATAGATGCATAAAAGGCATCCATATCTATATGAATTATTTTTCTATTATCTACCAATTTAATCACCTTTTAAATCTTGATTTATATATATATCTTACATTAATTTTGGTTTATTTTTATATTTTATTTGCCTCAATTCTGCTTTTTATATATTATTTAAAGTTTTTTAAAAAATAACTTGCAAATTTTTGAAAAAACCTTTAAAATAGTTATTCCAAGGAACTAAGTTATTTTTAGTTCTTGATGACCGTATTTTTATATTTATTTTTATTTTGTAATTGTATACAAAAAGACCATACTACTATTTGTAATATGGTCTGATTTTTTATATCAATTTTTAATTTGCGTAGTAAAGATTTTGCGATGGATACTCTGGATCAGATGTTACATCTATTCCAAGTTCTCTAAATGTTTGTTCATCACTTTTACTTAATATAGTTGTTGAGTGTGCTTGAGCTCCTTTTAATAAAGGTAATTTGTCAAGTACAACTTGTGCAGTTGGGTTTGTAACAGCGCATATGCTAAGTGCAGTTAAAACTTCTTCACAACTTAACTCTGGATTTCTACTTCCTAAAGTTTTAGTTTTTAAGTTTACAATTGGCTCAAGTATAGCTGGTGATATTAGATGTAATTCATCATCTATATTTGCTAAATGTTTTATAGCATTTAATGTTGCTGCTGCAGTTGCATCCATTAATTCTGAACCTTTACCTGTAAGTATTACCCCATCATTTAATTCTATTGCAACAACTGGGCACATATCATTTTTATTTGCAGCTTCTTTTAATTTGTTGCTGTACTCTCTTGCTGGCATAACAACTGTTCTATCTTCTGGCTTTAAGTTAAGTCCTTGCATTATAACTTGTATTCTTTCAAAAGCACCTTTATCAACTTGTCCTTTTTTGTATTCACAAGCAGTCTTGAAATATCTTCTTATTATTTCTTGTCTAGATGCTTCTTGTACAACTTCATCATCTACTATACCAAATCCAACTCTATTAACACCCATGTCTGTTGGTGATTGATATATAGATTCTTTTCCTGTTATTTTTTCGATTATTTTTTTAAGAACTGGGAATAATTCTAAATCTCTATTGTAGTTTACAGACATTTCACCGTATTTTTCAAGATGGAACGAGTCTATCATATTTACGTCTTTTAAATCTACTGTAGCTGCTTCATAAGCTATATTTAAAGGATGCTTTAAAGGTACATTCCATACTGGGAATGTTTCAAATTTAGAATATCCAACAGCATTTCCTCTTTTATTTTCATGGTATAACTGACTTAAACAAGTACCAAGCTTACCACTATTTGGACCTGGAGCTGTAACAACAACTATAGGCTTAGTAGTTTCTATGTATGGATTTGCTCCATATCCTTCATCACTTACTATTGTATCAACATCTGTTGGGTAACCTTTTGTTGGGGCATGCTTATATACTTTTATTCCTCTACGCTCTAATTTATTTATGAAAACTGTTGTAGCAGGTTGTCCTTCATATCTTGTTATAACAACGCTGTTTACATCTAATTCGTAACTTCTTAAATCATCGATAAGTCTTAGAACTTCCATATCATAAGTTATACCGAAGTCTCCTCTTATCTTATTTCTTTCTATATCTCCTGCATAAACACATATCACAACTTCTACTTTTTCTTTTATGTGTTGAAGTACTTTTATTTTGGCATTTTCATCAAAACCTGGTAATACTCTTTTAGCATGTAAATCTCCTATTAGCTTACCACCAAATTCTAAATAAAGTTTGTCAAAATTATTAACTCTTTCTAAGATATATTTTGATTGCTCTTCTAGATATTTCTTGTGATCGAATCCTATCTTCATCTTTGCACCTCACTAAATTATTTAATTTTTGATAACCGTATTTTTATATATATTTTTATTCGTATTAGTGAAATTTGTTTAAAAATGTAATATTTTTTCTCTTATTTTCACTTTAAGGTTATATTATACATTCAACTTTTCAATATTTCAAGATTATTTTTTGTATTTTTAATATATATATTTATATATATTAAGTATTCACAAATATATTAAAATATACAAGTAAATCAGCAAAAATACTTATTTTTTTAAGTTTTGTTTTAAAATAATTTAAAAAGCTAAGATTTTACTCTTAGCTTTTAATTTAATTATATTTAGTTTAATTTAACAATCAAAGAATCCTTCTTGTCCACATATTATTAATAATAATATTAAAAATGGTATCCATGAACATATATCTATTTCACACCATACATCTCCAAATGCTAGGAATAAGAAAAATAGTACTATTATCCACCATGCTCCAAATCCACCTTCACAGCCTCCAAAGAATCTGTCTAACATATTACTCATATATTTACCTCCTGTTGTCATTTATATTCTAGAGTTTTTATACTCTTAAGATATATTATGTAGGACGGTTTATTTTTGATATAATTTTATATTTGCAATTTACATCATTAATCGACAGATTTGAGAAATTCCACTATTTCTACATTTTTTAATTATGATACATGGATATATTGATAATTAATCATAATACTATTTTAAATATAAATGCAATTATATAACTTTTGTAACCTGCTATTCTACCAAACATTATACTTTCTCTGTATATAAATACTTACCTCATTATCATAAAATCCCAAGACTTTTATCGTAATTACTTTTCTCATTATTTCTGAAATATTTACATTTGCCAGTTTATAAAGAAGCATAAAGGCTAAAGCTCCTATTGATACTGTCATTATAATAACTACATAATTTAAACTTTATATAGTATTTGTTAAACATCTAAACATAATGAGATACATAATTCTCAGCTATGCCTATAACCTTAACCTTTTTCATTTTATATGGTAATTTCTATATCGTAAACAATTCCACTATAGTCCTACATATAGTATATTTTAATTCACCCTTTATAAATTTCATTCATATTATATTTAGTAATATAATAAGTGTTAAAGTCTTATGTAACTTTATTGGAGGAGATATATTTGAGTTTTATAAATACAGAAAATAAATATATAAATAATGGGATTCGATTTTTTAATTTAGGAAATATATACTATTATGGTCTAGATGTAGAAAAAAATTTTAAAAAAGCATTTGGTTTATATTTAAAAGCTTCCACTTTTAATATAGCTGAAGCTTTTAACATGCTCGGTGTTTTATCTTTTAATGGAGAAGGGGTAAATAAAAATTTAGAAGATAGTGTATATTACTTTGAAAAGGCTAAGGATTTAGGAAATTTAACTGCTATGTTTAACCTAGCATTAATCTATGTTTTCTCTGAAGATAAAAAAGACTATTGTAAAGCTCATGCCTATTTAGAGAAACTTGTCGATTTAGGCTATATATTAGCTAAAGATGTTTTGGACTATTTATACTATAATGGCTATGGAGAAAATAAAGACTATAATAAAGCATTAAATTATTGGATTAATAATGATATCTTAGATTTTTCTAATATAAATATGAATAATGATATTAATATTCCTTACACTATTGAAGATTTTGGCAACTTTGAAGAGTTAGTTATTGAAAATTCTAATTTTAGCGATGATATTGAGGATAAAAGACTAATAGATGCTGATAACTACTATAATGGGACTTTAGGTAAAATCGACTATACTAAAGCATTTGATATATACCTTAAATTAGCTGAAGGTGGGAACGGATATGCACAGATAAAAGTAGCTAATATGTATAAAGATGGACTTGGTATTGAAAAAGACTATACTAAATCTTTAAAGTGGTACTCAAAAGCACTTTCTAACTCTAATAAGTAGTAAAAAATTAAAAAGTCTTCTATTAGTTTAAAATAAACAAATAGAAGGCTTTTTAATTTTTTGTTATATTATTTAATATATCTTTATATACTATACTTCCATTATTATAGGGAAAACAATAGGTCTTCTTTTAGTTTTATGGTATAGCAATTGTTCTATGGATCTTTTAATATTTGTTTTTAGTATTTGCCACTCCAATATTTCTTGTTCTAGGCATTTTTCTATCTCTTCTTTTGATACCTCCTTTATTTTATTTATTAAATCCTCTGCTTCTCTAGCGTATATAAATCCTCTAGTTATTACGTCTGGACCTGCTACTATACTATAACTATCTCTATTTATAGCAACTACAATAGTTACCATTCCATCTTTAGCTAAATCTCTTCTATCTCTAAGTACAATATTTCCTACATCACCAACTCCTAAACCATCTACAAATATAACCCCTGTATGAACTCTTTTATTTGCATTTACCCCTTCATTAGTTATTTCTAACACTTGTCCAGTTTCTAAGGTAAATACATTTTGAGGCTTCATTCCTAACTTTATAGCCAAATCTTTATGATGTTTTAAGTGTCTATATTCTCCGTGTACTGGCATAAAGTACTTAGGCTTAACTAAGCTATGAATAAGCTTTAACTCCTCTTGATAGGCATGTCCTGACACATGGATTTCTTCTAAATCCTCATATATAACATCTACACCTTTTTTAAATAATTGGTTTATAACCCTAGAAACTAACTTATCATTACCAGGTATAGGTGATGCAGATATTATAAAAAAGTCGTCTGGTTCTATAATTATCTTTCTATGTGATCCATAAGCTATTCTAGAAAGACCCGCCATTGATTCTCCCTGGCTTCCTGTTGTTATTATAGTTATTTCATTATTTGGATACTTACTTATATCATCTATATCTACTATGTATTCTGTAGGTATATGCAAATATCCTAGTTCCATAGCTACTTGAGATATATTTTCCATACTTCTCCCACTAAATACTACTTTACGATTTTGCATTACAGATGCATTTACTATCTGTTGCATTCTATGAATATTAGAAGCAAATGTAGCTACAATTATTCTTCCTTTAGCATTTGTAAAAATTCTATTTAATGTTTCTCCTATAGTTTTTTCAGATATAGAATGTCCACTTCTTTCAACATTTGTGCTATCTGCCATTAAAAGTAGTACACCTTTTTTGCCCAGTGTAGCTATTCTGTTTAAATCTGTCATTCGCCCATCTATAGGAGTGTAATCTATCTTAAAGTCTCCTGTATGAAGTATTATACCTAAAGGTGTGTGTATGGCTAATCCACACGCATCGGCTATACTATGAGTCACCCTGATAAATTCTATTTTCATATTTTCTAATTTTATACTTTGACCAGCTTTTACAGGGTTTAAATCTACATGATTTAACAAATCATGTTCCTTTAACTTATTCTCTACTAGTCCTATTGTAAGTTTCGTTCCGTATACTGGTATATTTAACTGTTTTAATATATATGGTATAGCTCCTATATGGTCTTCGTGTCCATGTGTTAAAAACATTCCCTTTACTTTATCTTTTTTATCTAACAGATATCGTATATCTGGTATAACTAAATCTACTCCATACATATCTTCATCCGGAAAAGATATCCCACAATCAATAATGATTATTTCATTATTATACTCTATCGCAGTTATATTTTTTCCTATTTCTCCAAGACCTCCAAGTGGAATAACTTTTATGCTATCCTTATTCATAAAGTATGTCTCCTTTTCTTTTGTTCAATTTATGTTAAATTTAATATTTTGTATTCAATCATTCTATAAGTTATTTTTAACAATATATATTTAATTATTAGTTATTTTTATTAATATGCATCGCCTTTTTCTAATATATAGTCTTTAAACTCTTTCAATATAGATTTATTTTCACCTAAAAATCCTACTAATAAACTTATTTTTTCTAATGTTTCTTCCCTAATAGTATGTTCAATTTTTTCAGTTTCTTCATGAAGATTATTTTGAACACCTATAATTTTTAAAAACGATTCTATAGTGTCATGCCTTTTTAATAATTTTTCTCCAATTTTCTTGCCTTCACGACTTAAATTTATACATCCATATCTTTCATGTTCCAATAAATTTTTACCGCTCAGCCTTTTTACCATTTTACTTGCTGATGGTATTTTTACATTTAGCGCTAATGCAACTTCAGCAACTTTAATTTTCTTATTTTCTAGATATAATCTATATATCATCTCAATATAGTCTTCTTCGCTAGGACTAAGTTTATTATTTTTTATATATTCATTAAATGTGTAATACTCATTATTCATTGTTTTAACCTCCTATGTGTCTTATATTAAATATATTAAATGCCTATTTTTAATAGTACTTTTATGTAACATTTCTTATAATTTTTTCATAGTATTTAGTGTGAAAGTTAGCTTAGACTAAGTTTGAATTTTATGGAGGTGCATTATGACTAAGCTCAGTGATATAGATATAAACTCTACAGTTATAGTTAAACAACTTTTAACTGATGGATATATAAGAGAAAGAATGCTTGCTCTAGGTCTTACAGATGGTGCATTAGTTCATGTTATAAGAAAAGGACCTAAAAATAATTTAACAGTATACGATATAAGAGGAGCAAAAATAGCCCTTAGAAAAGAAGAGGGAGATAACATTATTGTTTCTAGAATTTAATTTTTAGTTTTATAAAGGGGGGATTTATTATGGGTTTAACTCATGACTCTACAAAAGCAAAATCCTTAAAAGATATGTTTGACATTGAAAGAAAGCCCAACCAGTATGTCATTGCCTTAGCTGGTAACCCTAACACTGGTAAAAGTACTGTTTTTAATACTTTAACCGGCTTAAAGCAACATACTGGCAATTGGCCTGGTAAAACAGTTTGCACTGCTCGTGGGGATTTTAAATACAATAATAAAGAATATGCTTTAGTAGATTTACCAGGTACTTACTCTCTATTTGCTGCATCACAGGAAGAAATGGTGGCTAGGGATTTTGCTTGTTTTGGAAATCCAGACGCAGTTATTGTTGTTGCTGATGCTACATCTTTAGAAAGAAATTTCAATCTAGTTTTTCAAATTATGGAATTAACTGATAAAGTTATACTTTGCATAAATCTAATTGATGAAGCTGAGAAAAAAGGTATTTCTATTAATAAGGACAAAATAGAAAAATATCTAGGAATACCTGTTGTTTTGACATCAGCTAGAAATAAAAAAGGAATTGATGAACTTTTATGTACTTTAGATAAAGTAGTATTAAATCAATACGAGTATAATAATAAAATTATAAAATATAATAAAGAAATTGAGAGTTATGTAAGTATTATAGAAAAAGACTTAAAAGAATATATTCCTTTTATAAAATCTAGATGGCTTGCTTTAAGGCTTATTGATGGAGATAATAGTATTTATAAATCTATGAATGACTATGTAGATGGTGACTGTAACAAATCAATTGATTTAATTAAATCAAAACTTCCACTAAATATAGATAAAAAATCAATAAGAGATAGTATAAGTAAGACTAATTATGAATATGCTTCTGAACTATATAATTTATCTATAAATATAAAAAGTGATATAAAGTACAAGAGAGATGATAAAATAGATAAGATTATTACATCTAAAGTATTTGGAATTCCTTTAATGCTATTGTGTCTTGCTTTTATACTTTGGTTAACTATACAAGGTGCAAACTATCCTTCACAGATGATATCTAATGTACTTTTTGGTATAGAACCACATATATATAATTTTTTAGAAACTATACATCTACCTGTTTGGTTAAATGAAATGCTTACTTTTGGTATGTATAGAACTCTGGCTTGGGTTGTTTCTGTAATGTTGCCACCTATGGCAATATTTTTCCCACTATTTACTTTACTTGAGGATTTTGGGTATCTTCCTAGAGTTGCATTTAACTTAGATCATTTATTTAAAAAAGCATGTTGTCATGGTAAACAATGTCTTACTATGTGTATGGGATTTGGTTGTAATGCTGCTGGTGTTATAGGTTGTAGAATAATTGATTCTCCAAGAGAAAGACTAATTGCAATACTTACCAATAACTTTGTTCCTTGTAATGGTAGATTTCCAACTTTGATTGCTGTAGCTACAATATTTTTCTCTTCAGCCATTGCAAGTTCCACTTCTACAAGTATAGTAACTGCTCTTTGCATTGCTTTGATAGTAGTATTTGGTGTATTAATAACACTTTTAGTCTCTTATGGGTTGTCAAAGACACTATTAAAAGGAGTTCCTTCTACTTTTACACTAGAGCTTCCACCATACAGAACTCCTCAAGTAGGAAGAGTTTTATATACATCTATTATTGATAGAACTTTATTTGTCTTATACAGGGCAATTATAGTTGCCATACCTGCTGGTATTGTGACATGGGTATTTGCTAATATTTATATAGGAGACATGAGTATTCTAGTTCATGTAGCAAATTTCCTTGATCCAATAGCTAAATTTATAGGTCTTGATGGATTTATTCTTTTGGCCTTTATACTTGGTTTACCTGCAAATGAAATAGTCATACCAGTTTTACTAATGTCTTATTTGGCTACAGGTTCAATGATTGAATTAGATGAACTTTCAGCTTTAGGAACAGTTTTAAGAGATAATGGATGGACTTATCTAACAGCACTTAATGTTATGTTATTTAGCTTACTTCATTGGCCTTGTGCTACTACCTTAATCACTATAAAAAAGGAAACAGGTAGTGCTAAATGGACTTTAATCGGATTTTTACTACCTACTGTAATAGCATTTACAATTTGCTTTATGACAACTTGCTTATTTAACATTTTAGGCTTAGCTTAATATTAATAAATAAAAAATAGAGCTATCTTATAAGATAGCTCTATTTTTATAGTTATAGTAGATTAAAAATTATTCTATTGATTTACCATTTCATTATATTCTTTTTCATTTTTAGGTGCTTTTAATTCACCTTTTTCAAACTTTTCAATTTGTTGATTTACATAATCCATTACATCTTGTGGTACTAAGTTTTTAGTACTTTCAGGTAATCCAACAGCACCTTCTTTTAGGCCATATATTGTTGTTGTTCCACCTTCAAACTTATCTTCTTTTAACTTCTCGACTACATCATATACACCAACGTCAACCCTTTTTATAGCTGAAGTTAATACATTTTTAGGCGCTAGAGAACTTTGATCTCTATCAACACCTATAGCATATTTACCTTCTTCCTTGGCAGCTTCTATAGCCCCAGTACCAACATCTCCACCTGCAGTGAATATTATATCAGCACCTTGAGAATACATTTGCTTAGCTATAGCCTTACCTTTTGCTTGGTCTGTAAATGAGTTTGCATATTGAACTTGTATTTTAGCTTCTGGATTTGTGGCTTTTACCCCTGCCATATATCCATATTGGAATGCTTCTATAACTGGTAACTCCATACCACCTATAAATCCTACATTATTAGTCTTAGTCATTTTACCAGCAACTATACCTGCTAAATATGCAGATTGTTCTGAGTTAAATTGCACTGCTTCTACATTTTTAGGTACTTCTTTATATGTTTCATCTATTAAAGCAAACTTTTGGTCTGGATACATTTTAGCTGCTTCTTCTATAGCTGGTGCTAATTTCATACCTACCCCTAGTATTAAATCTGTATCTTGGTCTACTAAAGTTTCTATGTTACTTGCATAGTCTGAATCTTGCTTTGATTCTAAGTATGTAACATCTACTCCTAAATCTTTTTTTGCCTTCTCTAGACCTTCCCATGCAGATTGATTAAATGATTGATCATTTACTCCTGCTACATCTGTTACCATAGCTATTTTTAATTTACCATCATCTTTCTTTTCACTTTCTCCGCCTGAACATCCTACTAATAATGATGCTGATAATGCAGTTACAGTTGCTAATGATACTAACTTTTTAAATGTCATGATAAATCCTCCTAGTTTTATTCAAAACCCCGCCTTTTTAAGTTGTCCAAAGATAAAACTTTTTTATTTCATAAAAAAATCCTTTTATCAGCATGATAAAAGGATAGTAATTTCTATACTACTAGTGTAAACATTAATATCTTTTTAGTCTCTCTGGACTATTTTAAAGCTGATTTAGTATTATTTTGTTTTCATTTTTATTTATTATTACATTTTTATACATAGTTGTCAATATATAAAACAACAAATAAATTTAAATTTTATTTTTTAAGTTTAACTATTTAATTTTTCTATATACAAAATTTTATAATTAATTTTTATTAAAATATAAAACATTTGCTATATGCATTAGAGTTCCTACTGCTAAGCATCTTTCATCTATATTAAATGTAGAAGTATGAAGCTGAGTAACCTCTTGATTACTATTCCTGCAACCGATATGATAAAAAACACCTTTACATTCTTCTAAATAATAAGAAAAATCTTCTCCTCCTAAAGATGGCTTCTCCTTTAGTATAAATCTATCTTTTCCAAATAATTTTTCTGTACTTTCAGCTACTATATCTACTAGATAATCATCATTTACTACAGGAGGATACCCATCGCTTCCCCATAATACTTCTCCTTTACAATCAAATGCTCTACATATATCTGATACTATATTTTCTATCCTTTTTATCATTTCTTTTCTTGTATTTTTGTTTATTGTTCTTAATATTCCATTCATTGAAACCTCTTCACATATAATATTTTGAGCTTCTCCTCCCATAATTTTGCCAATTGTCAAAACTGCACTATCTAATGGTGATATATTTCTACTTACTATGCTTTGTAGGGCTAAAATTATACTAGAAGCTACTAGTATAGCATCCTTTCCTGATTCTGGGTATGCTCCATGAGATTTTTTACCTTTTATAATAATTTTTAAACTATCAGTGCTTGCATTTAATATATTATATTTTGTCTCTATATATCCAGTCTCTAAATATGGCATTACATGTAATCCAAACATATAATTTACATCTGGATTTTTCATACATCTATCTTCTACTAAAAATTTTGCTCCTCCTACTGTTTCCTCTGCTGGTTGAAATAGAAATTTTACATTTACATGTAACTTATCTTTCATATCATTTAAAATCTTACATGCTCCAAGTAGCATAGCTATATGAGCATCATGTCCGCAAGCATGCATTACACCTTTATTTTTTGATTTATAATTAATTTCGTTTTCTTCATTTATGGGCAATGCATCCATGTCAGCTCTAATTCCTATAGTTATATTATTTTTTGGTTTTATAATGTAAGCCATAACTCCGTTGTGTTTTTCAAATTCTGTATACTCTATGTTCATTTCCTTTAAGTAATTTAATATTCTATTTTTAGTGTTGTATTCATTTAATGATAATTCTGGGTACTTGTGAAACTCTCTTCTCACCTCTATTAACCAATTCTCTATATCTTCTACCTTTCTTTTAATATTTTCAGTATACATAAAGTCTCCTTTATAAAAATAATTTACATAAAAATATATGTATTAAAATACTTTTTAAGAAATATATTTTATATATATTGTTGTTTATACCTCAATTCATGTATTATATATTTTTGTTTTATTTAAAAGGTGTAAGTTAATAAATATAGAATTTTATTATTGTATTAATTTTCAAAATTTTTACATTTATTTTGAGAGGTGTGATAAGTATGTTTGAAATGGTTAAATTTCCTTATAATGCTAGACCTGTTGCAAGATTAGATGCTAATAACATTGTCCATAATCATTTATATCATGACTGTCCTATTGGCAAAGTTTGTGATAATGTTATGTATGATCTTAGTGATAATCCAATTGGGAGAGTAGAAGAAGATGGTACTATTCATTCTCACCATATAAATAATTCGCCTATTGGTAAAGTTAACTCTGATGGTTATATATCTAAAGGAAATGATTTAGTTGGAAGAATAGATTGCAATAATCAACTAGCTGGTGGAGCTTATTTATTATTAATACATGATAATAGATAAACTTTTGAAAAATTATTATTTAACTTACTTTATATTTTAATAATGTTTAATTTTTTTATTAAAAATAGAAAAAGTATCTATAAATCTAGACACTTTTTCTATTTTTTATTTATGTAAATATATTCTTTATTTTATAAATTGACCTATAAAATCAATCATCATTTTCTTAAATACGCCGCTATAATCTACTATTTGTGCTAATTGATTCCCATTAGGTGTTTGACTATTATAATTTGATATTTTAAATGTTAGGTATCCATCAACTTCTTCAATAAGATATCCAACATCTTTTGTATTTGATAATTCAAGATCTCCCATATCTACATCCATATCTTTTATTATTTCTTTATTTGCACAAAGTATTCCTTCTGAATATGTGCTTATATCTGTTCCAAATACTACATATTTAGCACTTGTATCTTTTGATGTTTTAAGGAATAATCTATTTGTTAGGTTACTTTTTTCCATATTAACAGGTATTAATTCACTGTTTATAGCCTCATCTAAATTATTTTTAGTAGTTTCTATGAATTTGTCCATATCAAATTTTTCTTTTTCTATTTTTAATATGTTTAAAGTATCTAAATTTTCTTGAGGTATATATTTTACCACATTCTCAAATACATGATATACATCTCTTATCTCATATCCTTTATTTATGTAACTTTCCTTTACTTTATATTCTTCATCAAATTCTTTTAATAATTTTTTATTTTCTTCTTTACTTTCATAGTCTTTTATACTTGTTACAAATGGTATTATTTTGCTTGGTTTCATTAAGAACATTTCTAATGGTTTTATAGTATCATTTGCTTCTTTTATGTCACTTTCTTCAAATGCAACCTCTATTCCATCTTCTAAGAAAGCAACTTCAACTTCCATCTCATATTCATTTTCATCTATTATATTACTTCCTACTGGATACATTACTACTAACTTGCTTTTGTCGTAAACATATCCAAATGCATAATCTATTTCTAGCTGTTTTGTCATATTTTTCTCCTTAGTATTTTAGTTATGTATTTATTATATCAAATATTATAAACCTTTATATTTAATATTAATACCAAATACATTATTTTTTATCTTATTTACAAATATGGATATTAGTATTATAACTCCAAACATACCTGATAGTGGATATATAAGTTTTACTAGTGTTGCAAAAGGTAATCTTCCTCCGATTATTCCTAATACAGTACAAAATATTGCTATGCCTGTGAACTTACTACTCTTTTCCTTAAAATAACTTGTGCATACAGTCCATAGTAACGGAACTGCAGTTGTATATATTCCCGCAATTAACATAAGTGAGAACATAGCCCCTACGATTGGGCCAATTTTATCAGCCATATATAAAGTAGGTATTTCAGTTATGTATATATTTTCTATATCAGACATTATCCCTAAATTAAGAGCTATAGCAGCTGCCATAAATAATACTCCACCAATAATGCCTCCCCATATACAACTACTTTTCTTTTTTGCTGTAGAACCTACTCCAACTAAAAATGGTGTAGCTATTATTAGGTTTAGCCCTGTGTATATTATGCTTGTAGTTAACCAGTGATCTACTGGTTTAGTAACATCTATCGTTGTTAATATTTGATTAACAGCACAAAGAGATTCATAATTTCTTGCAATAGTTACTACTCCAACTCCTACTGACATTATAGCTATAATTGGACCTATATTACCCAAGATATCTATAACCTTATTCATTCCCATAAGTACAGATACTAATGCTAGTAATCCTATTATTATGGAACCTATTTGTTTATCTATCCCATAATATTGATTTATAGATGCTCCTGCCCCTGATATCATAACCATAAAGCTACAAAAGAAAAATATAGGCATAAATAATTTAAAAAATCCACCTATATAATTTCCACATAAATATGTAAATATATCATTGCTACTTCTTAGTTTTTGAGTTTTCCCAATTTCTAATAAACTAGATCCACAATATGCTAGTAAACCCATACATATTAAATTTGACAATATACTAACTATCCCATGTGCTGAAAAAAATTGCATTATTTCTTGTCCGGTAGCAAATCCAGACCCTATACATACAGATATATATGTTCCTGCAAATTTAATTATCTCACTAATACTACTTTTACCTCCCATAGTAATTCCTCCTTATAGATATTAAATCTCATTACATATATATGCTTGTTTACTATATAAATATTAACTACTTGTCTAAATAATATTAAGGTTTATATTATTTAGCCTATTTTTATGATGAAATCATTGGAATCAATAATAAATAGAGAGGTAATCTTTTAAAAGATTACCTCTCTATTTATTATTGTCCTAATGCTTCTTTTCTTAATAGCTCTGCTTTATCAGTTCTTTCCCATGGTAAATCTATATCTGTTCTACCAAAGTGACCATAAGCTGCTACTTGCTTGTATATAGGTCTTCTTAAGTCTAAGTCTCTTATTATTGCTCCTGGTCTTAAATCGAAGTGTTTATTTACTAATTCTACTAATTTAGATTCTTCAACTTTTCCAGTTCCAAAAGTATCTATAAATACTGATAATGGTCTAGCAACACCTATCGCATAGGCTAACTCTATTTCACATTTATCTGCTAGTCCTGCTGCTACTATATTTTTAGCTACATATCTTGCTGCATAAGCTGCTGATCTATCAACTTTTGTTGGATCTTTTCCTGAGAATGCTCCTCCACCATGTCTTGAGTATCCTCCGTAAGTATCTATTATTATTTTTCTTCCTGTAAGACCTGTATCTCCTTGTGGGCCTCCTATAACGAATCTTCCTGTTGGGTTGATGTATATTATAGTTTCTTCATCCATTAAATCTGCTGGTATAACAGCTTTTATAACATGCTCTATTAAATCTTTTCTTATTGTTTCGTTAGTAACTTCTTCTCCATGTTGAGTTGATATAAGTATAGTATGAACTCTAGCAGGAGTATTTCCATCGTATTCTACTGTAACTTGAGTCTTTCCATCTGGTCTTAAGTACTCTAAAGTTTTATTTTTTCTAACTTCTGTTAATCTTCTAGATAACTTATGAGCTAAAGATATTGGAAGTGGCATTAACTCTTCTGTTTCATTACAAGCGAAACCAAACATTATACCTTGGTCCCCTGCTCCAACTTTTTCTATTTCGTCTTCTGTTGTTTCACCTTCTCTATTTTCTAAGGCTTCATCAACACCCATAGCTATATCGCCTGATTGTTCATCTATTGTAGTTATTACTGCACAAGTATCACAGTCAAATCCGTATTTAGCTCTATCATACCCTATTTCTCTTACTGTTTCTCTTACTAATTTAGGAATATCTACATATGTATTAGTACTTATTTCTCCTGCTACTAATACTAATCCTGTTGTAGTTGTTGTTTCACAAGCTACTCTTGCATGTGGATCTTTCTCTAATAATGCATCTAGTATAGAATCTGATATTTGATCACATATTTTATCTGGATGTCCTTCTGTTACTGATTCTGAAGTAAATAAATGTCTTGCCATTTTCATATCACCTTTCTTTTACTTTTTATATTATCCGCTGTTACAAGAGAAAGTTCTCTTAATATTTTACAAGCCACAACCGTAGATACATTCGTACTATCATAGTCAGGACTTAATTCAACTATATCTAAACCTACTATATTTGTATTTGATTCCTTTAGTATAGTAAATATTTCTCTAAATTCTCTATATGTTACTCCACCCGGTTCTGGAGTTCCTGTTCCAGGAAATATTGATGGATCTAAAACATCTAAATCAATAGTTATATAAATATTTTTTCCATCTAATTTATTTATTATATCTTTAAAAGTGTTTATAGTTTCAACTTCCATATAAGTATGCTTATCTTTTAAAGCAAATTCAAACTCTTCTTTTGTACCAGATCTTATTCCAAATTGGAATATTCTATTGTCCCCAACTATATCCCATACTCTTTTTATTACAGTAGCATGTGAATTTTCATTGTTGTTATATTCTTGCCTTAAATCTGTATGAGCATCAAAGTGAATTATAAATACATCATCATATTTTTCATGTACCGCTTTAAAAGCTGGAAGAGTAACTAAATGTTCTCCTCCTATCATAAAAGGAACCTTATTATCATTTACAATTTCTTTAGTTCCTATATATATTTCTTCTAAAACTTTATATGTATTTCCTATACTTAATTCTAAATCACCAATATCACATATTTTGAAATCCTCTAAGTCTAAATCTAATATTGGGCTATATGTTTCAAGTCCATAAAACTCTGGTCTCATAGCACTACTTGCAAATCTAGTTCCTGGTCTATTTGAAGTAGTCCCATCAAACCCTGCTCCAAATACTACTACCTCTGCATCTTCATAAGAAGTTTCCATTCCCATAAATGTACTTATATGTGAAAATTTATTTGTTTTCATCTAACATATCCTTAACGTATTGAGGTAGCATAAATGCACCTTTATGTATATCACTATTATAGTATTTAGTCTTTAAGTTTAATTTTTCCCAACTATCTTTATTTTGGTCTTTTACTGGGTCAAACTTCTTAGATGCAAATCCAAATAGCCAATGTCCTGATGGATAAGTTGGTATATGAGCTTGATAAACTTTTGCTATAGGAAATATCTTATTTATTTTTTCATTTGCTCTTTTCATTTCCTTAGCATTAAAGTCAAAATATGGACTTTCATTTTGATTTACAAGTATACCTTCAGTAGTTAATATTCTGTAGCAATCATTGTAGAAATCTACTGAGAATAATCCTTCTCCTGGTCCTATTGGATCAGTTGAGTCTACTATTATTAAATCATAAGATGCATCTTTAGAATTTTTGACAAATGCTACACCATCTTCATAATATAAATTTACTCTTTCATCATTTAATTTACATGCACATATATCTATATACTTTCTAGATACATCTACAACCATTTTATCTATTTCAACCATATCTATTTTTTCTATTTGCGGATAACGAGTCAGCTCTCTTACTGTACCTCCATCTCCTCCACCTATTACTAATACATTTTTAATATTCATGTTAGTTGCCATAGGTGTATGAACTATCATATCATGGTATATAAATTCATCTTTATAATTTACCATCATAAGTCCATCTAATGTTAGAAACTTTCCAAACTCCTTGCTTTCAAATACATCTACTTGTTGAAAATCAGATTTATCACTAAATAAATGCTTATCTACTTTTATTGAAAAACGTACATTATCTGTCCATTCTTCTGTGTACCAAAGTTCCATAAAAGTTCCTCCTAGTAATTCAAATTTATTTTAATTTTTATATTTATGTGTCCTGTATCTATGTGTGGACTAATTTGTGTATTTTTTATTTATATGTTATAATATAGATTCAAATTTATTTTAATTTTATTTATTTTATTTAGGTATTTATTACTTATATAGCTTCTGGCTTATGAGTAATTTTACCTAAATCTTTTTTTGCTAATTTTTGTATTTTAGTTGTTAATCCTCTTGGTATTTCTGTAGATTCACTTCTTTCTGCTTTTAAAAGCTCTTCTAATAATTCAAAACTCTTCCAAGGGTCTATATCTCCGCAAGTAAAGAAATCTGCTGCTGCATATCCGTATTCTGGCCATGTATGTATTGTTAAGTGAGATTCAGCTATTATAACTGCTCCTGATACTCCCCATGGATTAAAGTGGTGGAAAACAGAATCTACTATTGTTGCTTTTGCATTTAATGCTGATTCATTCATAAATTTTTCTATAAGTTTAGGGTCTCTAAGTATTTCCTCATCGCAGTTGTAGTATTCTACTAATATGTGACGTCCAAGTGTCTCAAATTTCATCAATATCACTCTCCTCTTTTAATCTTTTATAACTACTATAGTATTTAAACTTTTATCTTTCATGTCTGTTAAGTATGCATTATTTGCTTTTAAAGTTTTTATATATTCTATTATTTCTTTAGTTACAATCTCTCCTGGAGCAATTATTGGTATTCCTGGCGGATAAGCCATTATAGATTCTCCACAAACTCTATTTATACTTTCTTCCAAAATTACACTTTCCTTATTTTTATAAAAAGCATCCCTAGGTTTGAGTTTTATAATAGGGTTTATTTGCTTAATATCTATATATTTAATTTTTTCATTTGACATGTTAGACTTTGAAATAGAGTCTAAAGCTTTTATAAGCTTATCTATATCTGACTTTGTTGTTCCTATTGATATTAATGCTAGTATATTATAAATATCTCCCAGCTCAACTTGAACATTATAATTTTGATATAATAAGTCATAGACTTCAAATCCTGTTAAGCCCAACCCTCTAACATTTATACAAAGTTTAGTCTCATCTATTGACTCTACACCATTATTTTCTAGCATTTCTTTAGAAATTACCTTAATACCTTTTATTTTATTTATCTTATATTTTGCATATCTAGATAAATTTAATGCTCTTGATAATTGTGACTCTCCATTAGTTTCTAGATTTAATCTAGCCCCATCAATACTCGCCATTAATAAATATGATGCTGATGTGGATTGAATCATATTTATAGTTTGTTGTACTTTATTCGCATCTATATTTTTTCTATTTACTAAAAGTGCTGAAGCTTGTGTCAACGCTCCTCCCGTTTTATGAATACTTACTGCAGACATATCGGCCTTTGCATTCATTGCTGAAATTGGTAAGTCATTATTAAAATTAAAATGAGCACCATGAGCTTCATCTACTAATACTAATACGCCTTTACTATGACATAATTTCACTATTTCTTCTATATCTGAGCATGCTCCATAGTATGTTGGATTTAATAAAAACACTGCTTTTATATCCTTATGTTTATCTAATGCATCCTTTATACAATTTAAACTAACATTTAAACTAATCCCTAATGAATTATCAAACTCTGGCTGTATAAAAATTGGGTGTCCTCCAGAAAGTATAAGTGCATTTATAACCGATTTATGGATATTTCTTGGAATAAGTATCTTATCCCCTTGATCTATGGTACTTAAAATCATTATATGTATAGCACCCGTGGTACCATTGGTTATAAAAAATGCTTCATCTGCACCATAAGCTTTAGCAAGCATATTTTGAGAATCTTTTATAATAGTTCTTGGGTTAGATACATTATCCATAAGTGGAGATGAATTTATATCCATTTTCATAATATTTTCTCCAAAATAATCATTAAGTACTTCTACACCTTGTGCTCTTACATGACCTGGTACATCAAAACATACTATATCCATCTGTGAATAATCTTTTAATGAATTTAATAATGGAGCCTCTTGGTAATCCTTAACGCATTTTTCGACATTAACTTTCATATCCCAACCTCCTTTCTATATTTTTATTCAATTATTTTTTAAATTTAAGATTATTATTTTTACACTTAAAATTTACCTTTATTAAACTACCATAATTTATTATATTAACTTTTCTATTTTTTATCAAGACTTTTTTATTTTTTCAAATCCTAGCATTTACAATATATACACACCTTTTCAAACTATATTGTTAATATTAATTTTTTTATAGTTTAGTATTAGTAAATTTTTAAAAGTTTTATAATTTTATTTTTTTAGAATTTCATTTGTTTTATCAATACTTCAAGTTTATTTTTTTTAATATTTAAGTATATAATAACTAAACTTTTTTCAAAAATATATAATATTAAATATTTTTCTATTTTTATACATTTCTATAAAAAAATTAATTTCATTACGTAGACATTAACATAATATTCTCTATTCTTTCTATGGTATTAATTAATTGAAAATAAATAAAGAGGCGAATAATAAATTTATTATTCGCCTCTTTATTTATTTTGTATTTATATTAAGCTACTAACTTCTCAGATTCTTTATTGTACTTTTCTAAATCTATATCCTTTTCACTATTTGCTACTACAAGAGTACATACATTATCTCCCATAACATTTACAGTAGTTCTAAACATATCTATTATTCTTTCAACTCCCATTATTAAACCTATTCCTTCAAGTGGAAGTCCTACTGATTGTAAAACCATAGATAGCATTATCATACCAACACCTGGTACACCTGCTGTACCTATAGATGCAAGAGTTGCTGTTAATACTATAGTTATCATATCATTCATTCCTAAATCAATACCGTATATTTGAGCTATGAATAATGCTGCTATACCTTGCATTATAGCTGTTCCATCCATATTTATTGTAGCTCCCATAGGTATTGTAAACGATCTTGTTGACTTTCCTACACCTAGTTCTTCCATTATCTCTAAACTAACTGGTACAGATGCATTACTTGATGCTGTTGAGAATGTAACTACTGCTACTTGTGTAAATTTCTTTAAAAATGGTTTTATCTTTTGTCTAGTAAATAATTTAAATAATCCTCCATATACAACTACTACATGAACCAATAATCCAAGTAATACTACTAATACATACTTCATAAGACCTATCATAGCATCAGTTCCTACTGTTGCAAAAGTATTAGCAACTAGAGCAAATACACCATATGGGGCAAATAACATTATTATATTGACCATTTTCATACATACTTCATTAGCACTTTCAAATAAAACCTTTATAGGCTCTGCTTTTTTACCCACCACACTTATAGATATACCTATAAGCACTGCAAAGAATATAACTTGTAACATTTCACCACTGGCTAAAGCTTGTATTGGGTTGCTTGGTATTATATTTAATATAATATCTGTTATTGACTTACTTTCTCCTATTGCTACTGACTCCATTTCTACAGCTCCCATGCTTATACCGCTACCTGGCTTTAATACGTTTCCTAATATAAGAGAAACTATTATAGCTATTGCTGTTGTTCCTAGGTAAAATAGCATTGTCTTTCCACCAATTCTACCTAACTTCTTTACATCTCCCATAGATGCTATACCGCATATTAATGATACAAATACTAAAGGAACCACCATCATCTTTATAGCACTTGTAAACCCATTTCCAAATACTTTAAGTATCCCATTTAATAATAATGTATCTTTTATAAATCCTGTTGGTAATTGTTTTACTATTAATCCGAATATAAATCCAAGTAATAATCCTAATAAGATTTTACTAGTTAATGTAAGTTTTTTCTTCATTTAAAATTTCCTTCCTCTCGAACTTTTTTAACTTTCTATATGCTTATTATACACAATTTCCGTCCAATTGTACATTAAAAATTAAAGTACCATTTGATTATAACATTATTTTTTTTATTTTTTTAAAGTTATTTTATCTCATATATATATATTAAACCTATATTTTTTAAATTAACTTTATTTTATTTGGTTACACAATTCAAATTCGTTATTTTATATAGTAGATATTTTTTTATTAAGTATCTTTTAATTTTTACTTATTATTTCATCCTATATTTTAAAATTTTATTTTATAAATTAAACAAAAAATAGAATAAGGGTTTATAAACCCTTATTCTATTTTTTAGAAAAATTTTTAATTTTTAATTATTTTTAGTTATAAATTTATATTTTTACATAGTTAAAAAGGGAATATTTCCTCGATAGTCTCTCCTTTAGAGTTTTCTTTTTCAAATATGTCATTTGAAACAAAGTATCCTTGTGTAGGATCATTCTTTTTGTTATCTAAAAATTTAAAACTACTTGCAAGTACATTAGTATATGTTTTATTTACTCCATCTTTTGTCTTATATTTTTTAACTCTAATTTGACCTTCTATACCAATTCTTCTTCCTTTGAATACATATTTACAAAATATTTCTGCTTGTCTACCCCAAATCTCTACCGGTATAAAATCTACATCTCGTACTCCTTCTTTATTGGTATAATTTCTACTAATTGCTATTGTAAATTTGGATTTTGATCTTTGACCTATATATTCAATTTCTGGATTTTGAGTTAATCTTCCAACTAAAATAACATTATTCATAGCTTCTCTTCCTTTTTTACGTATTTTAGTTGAATTATATACACATAATGGTATATTTATACATTTTTGTATTTTATATAGAAATATTATTATTTTATATTAATTATTTTAAAATCTTTAGGAGGAATAATTAAACTTATTGTATCAACTTCTTTTTTAGTTGAGTTTAATTCTACCTGGACATCTTTAATTAAATCTATCTCTCTTGCTTCTTTTCCTAAATTTAGATCTATACATTCTTCCTTATCTGATTTATTTATTATAATTAATATTTTTTCATCACTTGTATATCTTATATATGAAAATACAGCATCATTTTTCGTGTTTATAAATTCAGTTTCCCCTTGTAATAAAGCTTTATATTTATTTCTTATAGTTGTAAGGTTTTTGTAAAACTCAATCATATTCTTATCCTCATGCTTCCAAGGATAAGTTCTTCTGTTATCTGGATCTGTTTTTCCACAAAGTCCTGCTTCATCTCCATAATATATATATGGAACTCCTTCAAATGTCATTTGTATTGCTACTGCAATCTTTAATAATTTATTATCTTCATTAAGTTCTGTTTTAATTCTTGCGACATCATGGCTTCCTAATAAGTTTAAATTAGATTTAAAGGCTTCTTTTGGATAATTTTCTTTTATTTCTAAAAATTTATTATTAAGTTGCTTTGATGTAATTGCTCCTTTGAGAAATTCTAATATATTTTTTCTAAATGGATATCCCATTACAGAGTCTAGTTCTTTACCTAAAAGATATCCCCTTCTTTTATTGTAACTAATTTTATTAGATGCATCTTCCCATACTTCTCCTACCAAAACAGCTTCACTATCTATATTTTTAAGTTTTAACTTAAATTCTTTTATAAATTCCGATGGTAACTCATCACATACATCTAATCTCCAACCTTTAACACCCATACTAGTCCATTTATTTATAACACTATCATCATCATTTATTATATAATTCATATAAGTTTCATTAAGCTCATTAACATTTGGAAGATCCTTTACTCCCCACCAAGACTCATATTCTTCGTTATTATCTTTAAATGTATACCAATCTCTATATTTTGAATTATTTGATTGATATGCACCTACTTCATTGTAATTATTATATTTATTAAAGTACTTACTATCTGCCCCAGTATGACTAAATACTCCATCTAATATAATATTTATTCCCTTGCTTTTAGCTTTATCAATTAATTCCTTAAATATTTCTTCATCTCCAAACATGGAATCAATCTTTTTGTAGTCTCCTGTATCATACTTGTGATTACTAGATGCCTCAAAAACTGGGCTTAGGTATATAATACTTACACCCAGTTTTTTAAGATATCCTAATTTATCAATTATTCCTTTTAGATTTCCACCATGGAAATCCCATCTTATTATATCTCCTTGTTCATCTTTTATATACATAGGGGCATCATCCCAAGTGCCATATAAAAAGCTATTTTTCTTTGGATTATTAATCTTCTTATTTCTATTCCCATTATTAAATCTATCTATAAATATATGATATAATATCCCTTCTTTATACCAAGTAGGTGCATTATACTCATCATATACTGTTATTTGATATTTGTTTATATTATTATATTGGTATTCTATACAACTTCCATCTTCTATATTTTTTCCATAGTATATTACTTTAATTTCTCCTTCTATTTCAACTTCTACTTTAAAGTAATAAAAATATAAACCTATTTCATTAAATCCACTAAATTCACCATTATAGTATTTTTTATTCTCTTTTATCAAACTTATTTTATCTATTTCTACATCTTCCTTTAAAATTACCCAGGAAATGTCTTTTACGTTATAATTTTCATTAACTTTAACTGTTATTCTAAACTCTTGGTTTAATTTTAAAGCACCAAAAGGAGCTTTATCTTCCCAGGAATTATAAGTTATTATATTTCCCATTTATCTAGCACCCCCTAAACCAAATGTCTTTTGCATATTCAGATATAGTTCTATCACTAGAGAAAATACCTGAATTAGCTATATTAATTAGACACATTTTACTCCACTTTTCTTTATCCCTATATAAAGTATCTATCTTGCTTTGGGCCTCTATATAATTTTCAAAATCTCTTAGTACAAAATATTCATCATTATATGTTATTAATGAATCATATATAACCCTACCTTCTTTTGATATATTTGGAATAAATCCATTTACCAGATCGTCTACAACTCGCTTTATTTTAAAATTAGAGTTATATAGATCTAAAGATGAGTATCCTCCATATTTATTGTAATTTAATACTTGAGATGCTTTAAGTCCAAATATAACGATATTTTCTTCACCTACTTGGTCATATATCTCTACATTTGCACCATCTAATGTTGCTAAAGTTATTGCCCCATTCATCATAAATTTCATATTTCCAGTTCCTGATGCTTCTTTTGTAGCTGTTGATATTTGCTCACTAACATCTGTTGATGGAATTATTTTTTCAGCTAAAGACACGCCGTAATTCTCTATAAATACTACTTTTATCTTGTTATTTATGCTTTTATCATTATTTATTTTTTCAGCCACAGAGTTTATCAACTTTATTATACATTTAGCCAAGTGATATCCTGGTGCTGCCTTTGCACCAAATATAAATGTTCTTGGTACAATGTCAAGTTCTGGATTTTCTAATAACTCATGATATAAGTGTAAAATATGAAGTACATTTAATAGCTGTCTCTTATACGCATGTAATCTTTTTATTTGTACATCATAGATTGATTCTGGATTTATGCATATACCATATTCTTCAGCTATAAAATTAGCAAGTTTAGTTTTATTTTTTATCTTAATACACTCTAATTTCTTTAAAAAATTTCTGTTTTCTTTATAATCTTCTAACCTTTTTAATTCTTCTGTATCTTTTTTCCATATATTACCTATATGCTCTGTTATCAAGTTGCTAAGGTCTTCGTTACAACTTATAAGCCATCTTCTATGAGCTATGCCATTAGTCTTATTGTTAAATTTACCTGGATCATCTTCATAAAAATCACTTAGAACTTCTTTCTTTAATATTTCTGTATGAAGCTTTGCAACTCCATTTACACTATAACTCCCTATTATAGATAGATTAGCCATGTTTATGTTATTATCACATATTATACTCATTCTTCTTATTTTTTCATTATCATTATACTTATGATTCAGATATTCTACATATCTCTTATTTATTTCTTCTATTATCATATAAATTCTAGGTAATAGCTCTTTCATCATATCTACAGGCCATTTTTCCATAGCTTCTGCCATTATTGTATGATTCGTATAGGATATAGTATTTTTTGTTATATCAAAAGCTTCTTCCCAAGATAATCCCTCTTCATCTAGTAAAATTCTCATAAGTTCTGGTATGCATAATGTTGGATGTGTATCATTTATATGAATTGCTATATGTTTTGGAAAATCTAGTATATCAAACTTATTTTTTCTATATTTATTTATTATATCTTGTATTCCTGAACTTACTAAAAAGTATTCTTGCTTTAATCTTAAAAGTTTTCCTGCATGATTTGAGTCGTTTGGATATAAAACTTGAGATATTTCTTCTGTGTAGTATTTATATTTTAAGGCTTGCTCATAGCTACCAGTAAAAGTATTTGCATATAATGTATTAATTCCAAAATCTCTATTTAAGATTTCTGCTTTAAATAATCTTAATGTATTTATGCAATCATTATCATATCCTATTATTGGTATGTCATATGGCATAGCCATAACTGGTATATAACCATGATGTTTTGCTTTAAGTCTTCCATTGTCTTCTTCTAAATAAACCTCTCCACCAAATTTAACAACTACAGCTTTATTTGGTCTAATACTTTCCCAAGAGTATTGTTCATGTAAAAGCCAGTTATCAGGTACTTCTACTTGATATCCATTAATAAATTTTTGCTCAAATAAACCATACTTATATCTTATACCGTATCCATGACCACTTATATTAAGCGATGCCATTGAGTCTAGAAAACAAGCTGCTAACCTTCCAAGACCACCATTTCCTAAAGCTGGATCTTTTTCTGCACATATTAAATCATCTAAATCTATTCCCATATCCTCTAGACCTTCTTTTATCACTTCTTCTATTTGTAAATTTAATAAATTGGATTTTAATTGTCTACCTATTAAAAACTCTATACTAAAATAATAAACTTCTTTGTTAGTACTAAGTCTATTATCTACCCAATACTTAGCTATTATATCTTTTATAACGCTGCTTAAAACTATTTGAAGTTGTTCATTTGTAGCTTCATTTATAGAGTGTGCATAGATGCTATATATTTTTGAATTAAACATTTCTTTAAATTCTTGTTTTGTAATTCTGACCATAGAATCTCCCCTTTAATTCTGAGTATCTTTATAAGTCTTTATATACTCTTTAGCTGACTTTTCCCAGCTACTATCGGTATTCATTGCATTTATAACTAACCTTCTCCATTTTTCTTTATCATTATAAGTTCTTACAGCCTCTTGTATACAAAAAAGCATTTCATGTGCATTATAGTTTTTAAAACTAAATCCATTTCCTTCTCCAGTATATTTATTATATGGATTAACTGTATCCTTAAGTCCCCCAGTTTCCCTAACTATCGGTAATGTTCCATATCTCATAGCTAACATTTGACCTATACCACAAGGTTCAAATAAAGATGGCATTAAAAACATATCACTTCCTGCATATATTTGTTGAGCAAGAGAGCTATTAAATATTATTCTAGCTGAAACTTTTTTAGGATATTTTGAATCATAGTAATTAAACATAGATTGATATTGATGTTCTCCTGTTCCTAGTACCACTATTTGAAGTTTTTCCCTAAGTATTTCAGGCATAATATAAGATATTAAATCAAAACCTTTTTGTGATACTAATCTTGATACTATACCTATAAGAGGTATCTCTTCATTTACCTCAAGACCTAATATTTCCTGTAGTCTTAATTTATTTTTTACCTTATTATCTATGCTATTTATATCGTATCTAAAAAATAATTCATTATCTGTTGAAGGATTATTTAAGTCATAATCTATTCCATTAAGTATACCTTTTAATTTGTGATTATTTGATAAAAGCAATCCATCTAAGCCATATCCATAGTACTTTGTTTGTATTTCACTTGAGTAAGTTGGACTCACAGTAGTAACTTTATCACTAAATACTATTCCCGCCTTCATAAAGTTAACTCCACCGTAATATTCTACATCCCCATTATCTAAATAGGATTGTGGAAGTCCTAATACATCTGGTAATACTTTATTTGAAAATACACCTTGGTATTGAAGATTATGGATAGTATATATAGTTTTGATATTTCTATATTTTTCTAAATGACTATATTTTTCTTTTAATATTAATGGTATCATTCCAGTATGCCAATCGTTCATATGAATTACATCTGGGTAAAAATCAATTATAGACATAGATTCTAGTACCGCATTGCTAAAGAAAGTATATCTTTCTGCATCATCATCATATCCATATAAGTATGCAATTTCACCTTCACGTTTAAAATAGTATTCATTGTCTATGAAATAAAATTTAATTCCATCTAGCTCCATTTCTAAAAGTCCACAGTATTGATTTCTCCATCCAACTTCTACATTAAATACTGCTACCTCTTTTAATTTCTCTTTCAGATAATTAGGTATAGTTGAATACTTAGGTAGTATTACTCTAATATCTACCCCTTCTTTTTTTAATGCTTTTGGAAGGGCATAGGATACATCTCCTAATCCCCCTGTTTTTGCAAATGGCCAACATTCTGACGTAACATAAAGAACTTTCACTAACTACTTCCCCCTTAAATTAGATACTTATATTCTTTTCTATAACTATAGGATAATTTTCATCACCTTTTAATTCTCTACCTTTTGATAAAACTATGTTTTTATCAAATATCACATTTTCTAATTTACTATTCTCCCCTATGACACAATTTTGCATTATTATAGAATTTTCTATATGAACACCTTTTTCTATATGAACTTTTCTAAATATAATACTATTTTTTACATTTCCTTCAATTAAGCATCCACTTGCAATAAAAGAATTTTCTACATTAGAACTATCAGTATATATAGTTGGAGCTTCATTTTTTTCCTTAGTTAATATTTTTCTATCTGAATAAAGCAATTCCTTAGCTATATTTATATCTAATAAGTCCTTGCTTGTTTCAAAATATGATTTTACAGATTTTACACATTTTAGATATCCAGCATATTTAAATCCCCCTACTTTTTTATGTTTTACCACATCAAATATATAATCTTCTAAATACATGAAATCTCCTGTATTTGTTAGATTCTCTATTATATGTATAAAATCTAATCTTTTCATAATATACATTTCCATGTATATATTAGCCTTATTAAATGCCCCTATATTAGTACCCATATTTAATACATCATTATTATCATTTAAGGTTAATGTTATATTGCCTTTAAAATCTTCTCTTGCATTGTCAATTTCTTTATATATAAGCGTTATATAATTATTAGATTCTTTGTGATACTTTAAAACCTCTAAATAATCGATATTACATATCATGTAACCTGGAGAAACTAATACATAATCCTCTTCACTTCTTTTAATATACTCTATATTACATAATAAATTATATATATCTCCATCTCTATACGGATACATATTTTGATGTTCCGTATGTTCTGGACTAAATATAGATAATCCACCTTTCTTTCTACTTAAATCCCAGTCTTTTCCACTATCTATGTGATCTGTCAAAGACCTATATTTTTCTTTCGCAAATATACCTATATTTGTTATGCCTGAATTTACCATATTAGATAAAGTGAAATCTATAATTCTATATCTTCCACCAATAGGTGTAGATGCTATTGGTCTAGCATAATTTAATTTACTTATATTTGGATCTCCCTTTTTATTTAAATTTATTATCCCCATACATTTATTTCTCATTATTACATCACCCCTTCTGAAATTAGCTCTTCATCAACAATATCATACTCAGAAATAACATTTATCTTTTCACATTCTCTTATAATTACATTATCTTTTATTACTGCACCTTCACCTATCATAGCTTTTTCTATAACAACATTCTTTCCTATTGTGACATTTGGCATTATCACAGAGTCTGATATATTGCTATTTTCACCTATAGTAACGCCATGGGATAATACAGAACTCTTAACATCTCCTAGCACAACACACCCATCAGCTACTAATGATTCATTTATGTTAGAATTTTTACCAATATATTGCGGTGGCATTGCCATTGTATTAGTATATATTTTCCATTTTGGATCTTGTAAATTTAATACCTCTTTTGATCTTATAAGGTCCATATTAGCTTCCCATAAACTTTCTATAGTACCTACATCTCTCCAATATCCTTTAAATGGATATGCAAACATATCTACTTTATCCTCTAACATTTTTGGTATTAAATCTTTGCCAAAATCATCATAGTTTAAATTTTCTTTCTCTGATTTTATAAAGTATTTTCTTAACATCTTCCATTCAAATATATATACACCCATAGATGCTAAGTTACTTTTTGGATTTTTAGGTTTTTCTTCAAATTCATATATACTTCCATCTTCTTTAGTATTCATTATTCCAAATCTAGATGCCTCATCCCACCCCACTTCTATTACAGCTATTGTGGCTTTTGATTTCTTTTCGATATGATAATTTAACATTTTGTTGTAGTCCATTTTATATATGTGATCCCCAGATAATATAAGTATATATTCTGGATTATAATCATCTATAAAGCTCATATTTTGATGTATTGCATGAGCTGTTCCTCTATACCAACTTCCTTCTTTCTCATTCATATATGGAGGCAATATATATACTCCTCCATTTATTCTATCTAAGTCCCAATGACTACCTATACCTATGTGTGAATTTAGTATTAATGGTCTATATTGAGTCAAAACTCCAACAGTATCTATTCCTGAATTTGTACAATTACTTAATACAAAATCTATTATTCTATATTTTCCACCAAAAGAAACTGCAGGTTTTGCAATTCTTTTTGTAAACACTCCTAATCTTGATCCTTGTCCCCCTGCTAAAATCATAGCTAAAATATCTTTTTTCAATGGCTTTTCCCCCTAATTTATAATTTTTTCTTTTTTACTAATATCTTGCTATTATTTATACGTTTTATATCTTGACTTAACCCACCGATTAATATCTTTTTCCCCTTATCC
This sequence comes from Romboutsia sp. MSSM.1001216sp_RTP31141st1_G3_RTP31141_220114, assembly GCF_039031195.1. Classification (NCBI taxonomy): domain Bacteria; kingdom Bacillati; phylum Bacillota; class Clostridia; order Peptostreptococcales; family Peptostreptococcaceae; genus Romboutsia; species Romboutsia sp. MSSM.1001216sp_RTP31141st1_G3_RTP31141_220114. Next base: position 73,368 of record NZ_JBCIUO010000008.1, read on the forward strand.
ATCTCATATTTAATTTTTTTAAGATTTTTTCCTTTTATAAAGGTTGCCCCTAATGGTGGTACTTTTATTTTTATGTGATGTTCTTTGTTGTGCCATTTTGAATTTATTGAGAAAAGTTCTGAACCTTTCATTGTTTGACCAGAACCTCCATAGATTACATCATCTGAGTTGAAAACTTCTTCATATGTACCTTCATACGGTACTCCAACTTTATAATCGTAATGCACTATAGGTGTGAAATTTATTACAGCTATAATAAAATCTTCTACTTTTTTACCTTTTCTCATAAGTACTACTATGCTTTGTTCATTGTTATGCGGATCTATAAAATCAAATCCTTTATGACTATTATCAATTTCATATAAAGCTTTTTCATTTTTATATAAATGATTAAGTTTCTTTACATATTCTTTAATTTTTTTGTGTTGATCTCGCTCTAACAATTCCCATTCAAGCCCATATGCATACCTCCATTCTATATCTTGAGCGAATTCATTTCCCATAAACAATAATTTTTTTCCTGGATGTATCATGTAATATGCATATAGAGTTCTTAAGCCTGCAAATTTTTTCCACTCATCTCCAGGCATTTTATCTAAAAGAGATTTCTTTCCATGAACTACTTCATCATGAGATAGAGGAAGTATAAAATTTTCTGAAAAAGCATACATAAAAGAAAATGTTATAAGCTCGTGATGATATTTTCTATATATAGGGTCCATTTCCATATATTTTAATGTGTCGTTCATCCATCCCATATTCCATTTATATGTAAAACCTAGTGATCCTTTATAGGTAGGTCCTGTAACCATAGGCCAAGCAGTTGATTCTTCTGCTATTATCAAAGGATTGTCTACATTTTCATAAATAATCTTTGTGAATTCTTTAATAAATTCTATTGCCTCTAAATTTTCTCTTCCACCATATTTATTAGGCTTCCACTGGCCTATATCATAATCTAGGTATAGCATGCTTGATACAGCATCAACTCTTATACCATCTATATGAAATTCTTTAAACCAATATAATGCATTAGATATTAAAAAGCTCTTTACTTCTGGCTTTCCCAAATCAAAATGTGCAGTGCCCCATCCTATATTTTCAGCTTTTAACGGTTCTTCATACTCATATTGAGCCGACCCATCAAATTTATATAGACCATGATCATCTTTACAAAAATGACTATATGCAAAATCTAATATAACTCCAATTTGATTTTGATGGCATCTATCTATAAACTTTTTAAATTCTTCTGGTGGTCCGTATCTACTTGTGCTACTATAATAACCTGTTGTTTGATATCCCCAAGATTCATCTAATGGATGTTCTGTTATTGGTAAAATTTCTATATGGGTATATCCCATATCTTTTACATAGTCTACTAGTTCATATAATTCTTTATAATCAAAAAACTCTCCATCCCATTTTCTTTTCCATGAACCTAAATGTACCTCATATATATTTATTGGAATTTCATTAGTATTTTGTTTTTTTCGTTGTATATTCCAATTTTTATCATTCCATTTATAATCATCTTCTTTATATACAATAGATGCTGTATTTGGCCTTTTCTCTGAGAATCTAGAATACGGATCTGATTTTAGTTTTTTACTTCCATCAGCTCCTATTATATGGTATTTATAAGAACAACCTTCTTTTATATTTTCTAAAGATATATGCCAAAATCCTAAATTATTTAGATTGTTCATTGTATACTGATACAGATTCCAATTATTAAAGTCCCCGGTTAAATAAACTTGCTTTGCATTTGGAGCCCACAATGTAAATGAAGTAATATTATCACGAATATGGCATCCTAAAAATTTATAGCTATTATAGGACTCACCACTTTTAAATTTTTTTATATTTTCTATAATAGATTTATTACATGTTACTTCTTTATATTTCATAAATAAATTTTCAATCCTCTCTCATTTTCCCCTGTATAGTATATAATTATATATCAGTAAGTCTTATAATTAACAAATAACTTATAGTAAAATTCAGTCATGTGATGTGTAATTCTAACATAATATTCTATATCTATACTATTATTTAATAGAATTATGTATAATCTTCTACTTATGTAATTTGTTAATAAACTTCAAATACATTTTTTAATTTTGTTGTTAATTAGTTTAATTATTTTTTTGACAATGTTATTTTCTAAGTAATCCATTTATTTTATATACAAAGTAATAAAATTTGCTAAAATTAAATAATTTCTAAGCAATAAAAAAACACCACTTGATACAAGTATGCATCTAGCGGTATTTTTTTATTCTTAATTAATAAATTTAATTTTTACCATCACTTAAGACTTCTTTTATACCTTTAAAAGTTCCTAAGAAGTTTACTGTATCAGAAGGTAATACTAACTTAGTTGCATTTCCTTGGGCAACCTTTTCTAATGCTTCTATAGATTTTAAAGCTAATATTCTTTCATCCACATCAGATTCCTTCATAGCTGATAATACTTCTCTTAATCCTTTAGCTGTTGCTTCTTGAACCTTTAAAATAACTTCAGCTTCTCCTTGTGCCTTAGCTATAGCCATTTCTTTTACAGCCTCTGCTTCCCCTTGTGCTTTTAGTATAGATGATTCTTTCAAACCTTCAGCTTCCCTTATCATAGCTTCTTTCTTAGCTTCTGCTCTAAGTATTGCTGATTGTTTTTCTCCTTCTGCTTGAAGTATTGAAGCTGATTTATTACCTTCTGCTTGAAGTATTGCCTCTCTTCTTTCTCTCTCAGCTCTCATTTGCTTTTCCATTGCTACTTGTATATCCTGTGGTGGCATTATATTTTTAAGCTCTACCCTGTTTACTTTTATACCCCACTTATCAGTAGCTTCGTCTAATATAGCTCTCATCTTTGTATTTATAACATCTCTTGACGTTAAAGTTTCATCTAAATCTAATTCACCTATTAAGTTTCTTAAAGTTGTAGCAGTTAGGTTTTCTATAGCTGTAATAGCATCTGCTATTTCAAATACATATCTTACAGGATCTGTTATTTTGTAATAAACAACTGTATCTATTTGCATAGTTACGTTATCTTTTGTTATAACTGGTTGAGGAGGAAAATCAACAACATTTTCTCTCAAATCAATTATATAACTCATCTGATCTAAAAATGGAACTAAGAAATGAACACCTGTGTCTGCTACCTTTCTAAATTTGCCTAGCCTCATTATTATACCTACCCTAGACTGTTTTACCACTCTTACACAAGATAGAGCAATAACAATTGCTACTACTATTATAAGTATCGGTATTACTAAATTCCCTATCATTTCAAACATAATACATCCTCCTAAATAATTTATATACCTTTTTATTTAATTATAGATACTTCATCATGTTTACATACAACTAACTTAACTCCCTCTATCTTGATCACTTTAACTTCTTCACCTTTTAAAATCTCACTATTGTCTATAGATATCGCACTCCATTCTTCATTATCTACTACTACTAATCCCATTTGATTTTCTTTTATATCTTTTGTTACCATGCCTTTTTTATTTAATACAGCATTAAGATTTGTACTATACTTAAATGTTTTATCTTTTTTAACTATCTTTCTAGTACCTATTATTAATAGAATTATTGAGATTACAGCAAATATTATTACTTGGACTATTATACTTTCTATAAAACTACTTAAAAACATAAGTATTACAGCAGCTAAACTAAACCAAATTAACGTTAAGCTCGGTGTCATAGCTTCTGCTATAGCAAATATTATTGCTACAACTAACCATACTAGTTTCATTGACCCCCTCCTAAATATAAATATATATTAATTGTATTATATCATTGTTTAATTTATATCTATGTTTATTATAAATTCTGTAATATATTGTAATATTTACTAGTTTTCCTCTAATTTAAATAATATATTTTATTTCTATTAATATTTATACTAACTCTATTTCCTCTTACAAGCTTTAAATCCTTATTTTTTAATCTTACTTCTATAGCTTTTTTACTTTTATCTTTTCTTAAAAAGACACTTATCGTTTCTGGGTTTTCTATTACATTTTCTACTACAAATTCTTTACTTATTGAATCCTCTACCTTATCTATGCTTATATTATTTTCTCTTATACCTATGTACTTAAATTTTTTAGCATTTATATCCTCTATTATTAAATCCCAATCTATAGCATATATGGTATTATCCTCCAAAACCTTAACCCTTGATATGTTTTTACATCCAGTTATTTTAGCTTCTAAAACTGTGCTTGGATTATTGAATAGATCATGTCTATTTCTTTTAACCTTAGCCTCTAACTCTTCATACACTACTATGTCTTCACACATTCTATATGCTTCTTCTATATCATGAGTAACAATTATTGAATTTTTGTTGTATTCATTTAATATTTCATTTATTTCTAATCCTATGTTTTTTCTTAAGTGGTAATCTAGCGCAGAAAATGGCTCATCTAGTAACAATACTTCCGGTTCTGTAACTAAAACCCTAGCTAATGCTACCCTCTGTGCTTGTCCCCCTGACAATTCATAAGGGTACCTATTTTCTAATCCATTAAGCTTTAATTTATTTATATACCTTTGAGATAATTCTTCTATATCTTTTTTTCGTAAATTACTTATTCCAATCTCTATATTTTTCTTTACAGTCATATGAGGGAATAGTCCATAATTTTGAAATAAAAATCCAACTTTTCTATCCTGAGGAGGTAAGTTAACTTTTTCATCCGAATCAAATAATACCTTATTATTTAATATAATTTTACCTTTATCTGGCGTTTCAAGACCTGCAATACATTTTAATGTCATACTCTTACCAGAGCCTGACTGTCCCAAAAAAACTAGTTTTTTACATTCTTGATTTATTTTCACTTTTAATATCTTTTCTCCAACCCTTTTTTCTATATCAATATATAGAGACATTATTATTTCCTCTTTCCTACTATTTTTAATTGTTTGTTAGACCAATAATTAAGTATTAACATTATACCTAGTGACATTAGTATTATTACCATAACCCAAAAGCTAGCCATAGCCATATTTCCACTTTCAACCTCAAAAAATATAGCTATTGGTATTGTTTGTGTTTTTCCAGGTATATTTCCGGCTATCATCAATGTAGCTCCAAACTCACCTATTGCTCTTGCAAATGATAATGCTATACCTCCTATCACACCAGGTGTTGATAGCGGTAATATTATTTTTTTGAATATATTCCACTCACTAAGACCTAAAGTCCTTGCTGATAGTATTATATTTTCATCAATTTGTTCAAATGACGACCTTAAGCTTCTGTACATAATTGGTAAAGATACTGCTACTGCTGAGATTACAGTAGCCCACCAAGTAAATATTATATTTTTATTCATTGATATTAATATATTTCCTACTATCCCATTTTTACCAAATATAAGTAACAAACAAAATCCAACTACTGTTGGAGGTAGTATTAAAGGAAGGGTTAAGATTATTTCGATTAAGGTTCTAAATTTTCCTTTATAGTTCATCATAAGATATGCTATTAAAATTCCTATTATACTTGTTATAATAGTTGCAATTAGAGATGTTTTTATAGATATAATTAATGGTGTCAAATCAAAATTCATATTATATGTAATTCCCCCTATTTTATAGTTATATTTCCTTATACCCATATTTTTTTAATATATCTTGTCCCTCTTTGCTAAATAAAAATTCTTGGAAATCTTTAGCTTCTTCTATATTTTTGCTATCCTTTATTATCGCCATTGGGTATATTATAGGTGAATGGTATTTATCATCTATTTCCTTTATAATATTAATTTTATTATTGTTTACTGCATCCGTTGAATATACAAATCCTACATCCACATTTTCTACTTGAGCCCACGCTAGTACTTCTTTTACATCTTTAGCATAAACTAACTTATCTTTTACTTTTTCCTCTAAGTTTAAATTTTTTAAAGTTTCATATGCATATTCTCCTGCTGGTACACTTTCAGGATGCCCTATTCCTATATGTTTAACTTTTTCACTCATAAGATCGTCTATACTATAACTTTTCGAATTATTGCTACTAACTAAAACCAACTTATTTTTTGCTAAATTTCTTACACTTTCCTTATTTAATATACCTTTTTTATTTAACTCATCTACTTGTTTTTTCCCTGCTGAGATAAATAAATCACAAGGAGCTCCTTGTTCAATTTGTTGCTTTAGAGTTCCTGATGAACCATAATTTATGACTAATTCAACATTATTATTTTTAAGTTCATATTCTTTTTTTAATTCTAAAATTGCTTCTTTTAAGCTTGCTGCTACCGAAACATTGATTTGTTTTTTATTATTTTCATTACTTGTACACCCTAAAATACTAATAGCTATTAAACATACTATTATCATAAAGATGCTAAATTTTTTCATAATATACTTCTCCCTAAATTAATTTTTATAACATCTTTATATTATCAAAAACACCTACATTAATGTAGGTGTTTTAATTATTTTTTATTATTATCTATTATAGTTTTAGTTGTGTCTAAGTCTTTTCCTATACATCTTTGACTGTTTATTCTTTCTGATACTAGCATTTCTGCTAATAAACCTTTTAATTCATGTACTAATTTTTCTATTTCTTTTTTACCTATTTCTTCTTTGTCAATTTCTTTTTTTGCTTCTTTTGGATCTATTATAGTTTTAGTTGTATCTAAATCTTTTCCTATACATCTTTGACTATTTATTCTTTCTGATACTAACATAGTATCTACCATATTCTTAGCTTCTTCTACTAAATTGCTTATTTCTTCTTCTGTAAACTCTTCTTTATCAACACTTTGATCTATTATAGTTTTAGTTGTATCTAAATCTTTTCCTATACATCTTTGTGTATTTATTCTCTCTGATGTTAACATAACTCCTGATATCCCTTTTATTTCTTTCGCTATTGTAGATATTTCTTTTCCTAACTTATTTAACTCTTCCTGTGTTAATTCTTCTTTTTCTACATCTTGGTCTATTATAGTCTTAGTTGTATCTAAATCTTTTCCTATACATCTTTGTGTATTCATTCTTTCTGAAGCTAACATAACCCCTGCTAATCCTGTTAATTCTTCTTTTAAACCATGTAATACGTTTCCTAACTTTTTCATGTCCAGCCACCTCGTTGTTAAATTTTGCATCTCTTAATTATAATTACCATATAAACATTTGTAAATACTTTATTTTATCTTACTTTTATTATACCTATTATTGTAAATATATATATCTCTATTTTGATTAATTTAATATATTATATTCTTACCACGAATTACCTAAGTTTAAACTCTGATTTTGTTTCTCCAATAATTTTTCCTCTAGCATTTTTTAATTTTGGATTATGAAACTTAGATAATTTTTCTTTTTCCTCTTTAGATATTAAACCTAATTGATCTAAAGTTTCTACCACTGCACAGTTGGTGGATATATCACTTCCATCTTCTGTCTTAACAGCTATACCTATTCCATTTTTTTTATCTCCTAATAAATATACACCCTCAGATCCCATTTTCCCAAATATTCTTCCTTTGCATGCCTTCATTAATTCTGTACAAAATCTATCACTTCCTCCTACCATCTCGGGATAACTAATCATAGCTTTAGTTATTCTATTTATGTATTCAGATTTTACATATATATTTGTTGGATTAGCCATTTGTGCAAATCCATATGCTAAGTTTTTTAATTTAAGTGCATGTGTTGGAGCACCACATCCGTCTATTCCAATTAAAATATCTTTCTTATCACATCCACATATCTTAGACATATTATTTAATATTCTTTGCTGAACCGGATGTTTCAATTCTAAGTAATCATCTAAATTTTCCTTATTAGCCTTAGCACTAATCAACATCCCACAATGCTTTCCAGAACAACTGTGATGTTTTTTAGTTATATCTTTTCCTGACCTAATTAAATTCTTGTATACATCTAAGTTAAATGGTACCTTAGTTCCACACTTTAAATTATCTTCACTAAGATTTGATTTTTTTAATATACTATTTATCCCCTCTACATGGTAATCTTCACTAGAGTGAGAAGAGCACATTAATGCTATTTCTTTATCACTTATATTATATTTTTCACAAGCTCCACTCTCTAAAACCTGTATTACCTGTATTGGTTTTGCACTAGATCTTGCATATATAATTTTCTCTGGATTTGAATAATACTTTAGTAACTTATTATTACTATCGACTACAGCTATATGAACATTATGGCTACACTCAACTAGGCTTCCTCTATATGTATTTACTGCGCCTATCACTTTAACCCTCCTTATTAAAAAAATATTTTATTAATTATTATATGTTATTTTTCTTTGTCTATATATCTTTTTGAAATTAGTTTATATATAAATTATTCATTTTTTAACTTTTAATTGTTTGCATAAAAACTTTTTGGGTAATAAATTATAGAGGTTATTTTTTGAATTCAAAATATGACTGTTTTAAAATAACCTTGTTATTAAAAGAGCTCTACTCTAAGACAATGCATTCTATAGAAGACAATTTTAAAGAAGAAAGTTTGACTTATCAACAAATTATAGTAATTAAACTTATTGCTCACAATGATGATTTAACAATATCTGATTTTTGCAAAAAAATGTCTTTAGCAAAAGGTACTGTTTCAGGTATAGTTACTAGACTTGAACAGAGTGGATATTTGGAGAAATTTAAAAAGGAAACTGATAAACGAAATACTTATCTAAAATTTACTGATAAAGGAAAGTATTTTGCTTTTGAGTTTCGATCTAAGATTCAAAAAAGTTTTGATAATACTTTTAGAAATTGTAATAATGAAGATTTACATGATCTTAAACTAAACTTAGAAAACATTTTATCTAAAATTAAGGAGTGACAACTATGAGTACTAAACTGATAATGGCTATTACATTCATTACATTCGCACTTATATTTTACACTGTAGGTGTTTTTAGCGAAAGAAGAGCTAATACCTTAACTAAAAAACATGTTATAATATTCTGGTTAGGCCTTGTATGTGATACATTAGGTACAACTACAATGACTAGTATAGCTTCTAGCGGTAATTTATCTATCTCTCCTGTTGCAGAGAGTATACATGGGATAACAGGTTTACTTGCTATAGTTCTTATGCTATTTCATGCTTTTTGGGCAACTTATGTATTATATAAAAATAATGAAAACCAAAAGAAAGTATTCCATAAATTTAGTATAGTGGTTTGGTCTATATGGCTTATACCTTACTTTATTGGAATGTTTATCGGAATGATGCATTAGTAGATATAAAATATAAAAAGAACGTTGTATTAATACAACGTTCTTTTTATATTTTATAAGATAATAGTAAACTTAGTACCCTTGTTTATTTCACTTTCTAAGTATATCTTACCATTGTGAAGTTCAACTATCTGTTTTGTTATAGTAAGTCCCAATCCACTTCCACCTTTTACTTCTGAGTTTGCATCTACAACTTGATTAAATCTATTAAATATTGATTCATGGTATTTATTATCTATACCTATACCTGTATCTTCTACAGTAATTATTACATTGTCATTATCTTCTTTTATAGTTATTATAATTTTTCCACCCCTCGGTGTAAATTTAGCAGCATTTTCCACTAAATTAACTATACATCTCTCAATTTCACTAGCATCACATACGATATATTTTTCCTCAACCTCTGGGTCAATTATTAACTCTATACCATTGTTTTCTACATACTCTTTTAATGATAATGTGGCTTCTTCAACAACATATACAATGTCATTTTCTTTTAGGTCTAATTTATATTTGCCATATTCTATCTTTGTGGTGTCAATTAGATTATTTATTAGCCTTAATAATCTTTTGGTATTTCTATCCATTACCATCATATATTGAGATAATTTTTCTCGTTCTATACCACCTTGAGATTTATTAAAGTCTGTTATAAGTTGTTCAGTTGTATAAATTACATTAAGAGGCGTTCGTAGTTCATGAGATAAATTTATAAAGTAATTATTTTTTCTTCTTTCTAGGTCTATTACTTTATTTAAAAGCTCATTACTTTTTTGCATCTCTTTTCTTAATTGAGCTGTTCTCTTCTTTACCATATTATCTAAGCGATTCACTCGATTTACATTATAATAAATTATAAATACAAATATTATTATATATATAAAAATTGCTAAGTTACTTTTATAAAATGGGGGTTTTATATTAAACTTAACTTGATTTTCACTAGTTATCGTTCCATTATAGCTCCTTGCTTTTACCCTTAATGTGTAATTTCCTGGATCTAAATTGCTATAATTTATATCATTAGATTCAACTTTACGCCATCCTTCTTTAGTCCCTTCTAGCATATAATAATACTGTATATTCTTAGTGTTTCTATAATCAGGTAAAAACAAAGTTATATTTATGAAATTTTCATCATGCTCAAATTCCATGTTATTTATATCATTATATTTTTTGCCATTTATCTCAAAGTTATCAAACATAACTTTAGGCGTGTATTTTTCAGTATTTATATCAGATGGATGGAATATATTTAGTCCATTTATTCCTCCAAATATTAACTCTTCTTTCTTATTTTTATATAAAGCATTTCCATTAAACTCTCCACCTTGTAATCCATCTGTTATGCCAAAATTCTCAAATTTTTTTGTCTTTATATTTAGTCTTGATAAACCCGAATTAGTACTTAACCATAAATTTCCCTTATAATCATTTAAAATCCCATATACGATATCATTTGAAAGTCCCTCTTGGGTTGTATAAGTAGTAAATTTACCCGTTTCTTTATCTAGCTTATTTAAACCATAACTAGTCCCTATCCATAAATCTCCATATATATCTTCATTTATATCTCTTATAGTATTTGAACTTATAGAACTTTCATCATTTTTATCATATTTATAGTTTTTTATTTCTTTTGATTTAGGATCTATACTTATAAGACCATTATCTATAAAACACCCTATCCAGTATACACCACTTTTATCTTCATATATAACTTTAGCAAATAAAGACTCTATTCCTGACTTTTCTAGAACTTCATCTAAATTGATTATATCATTAGTCTTAAAGTTTATTATACTTATCCCATTTGGAGTTCCCACCCATAAGTTATCTTTACTGTCTATAAATACAGTTCTTATATCATCTTCTTTTAGCCCATTGGATTTATCGTATACAATTATACTATTATCATTCTTATCTATTATATTTAAACCACTTCTAGTTCCTATATATATTTTGTCTTCTTTTCCAGTTATATCATTTATAGAATTATCACTAAGTGTATAGTTTGTATTTTCTCTATTTAAATGACTTACATCTCCATTTTTTCTATTAATTATGTTTATCCCTTTAGAGTTTGTACCAACCCATAATAATTCATCTTCATCTTCATATATACCATGAACTATATTTTCACTTAATGAGTTCTTGTCATTAGGATTATTTTTATAATGAATTATCTTATTTTTAGGGTCAAATATGCTTATGCCCGAATATGTTCCAACCCATATAAGTCCACTTTTATCTTCAATTATATCAAAAACGTTGTCCTGAGATACTGAATTATAGTTGGTACTTTCATTTTTATATGTAATAAATTCTTTACCTTCATTTATTTTTGCAAGTCCCCTATCTGTTCCTACCCATAATGTATCATTACTATCCTTATACACTTCTCTTATAAAGTTACTTGGTATGGATTTGCTATTATTCTGATCATGTATATATTTTTTTATCTCATTAGTTTCTATATTAATTTTATTTAATCCGTTTTTAAAAGTTCCAACCCACATATACCCATCATCATATAATAAAGCATATATGTCATCTTTTATTGTTTTATTTACATCTTCGCCTATACTATATTTATATACTTTTTTATTCTTTGTATTTAATTTATCTACTCCACTTTTTGTTCCTATCCATATATTCCCATACTCATCTTCTTCTAATTCACGTATATATTGGCTACTTAAATCTTCTTTTCCTCCTAAAATTCGCTCAAACCTATCTTCTTCAGGATTATATAGATTAAGTCCATCTGATGTTCCTACTATTATATCTCCATCTTTAGTCATAAGAATATCTCCTATGTTATTGTGAGATAAATTTCCACTTTCTTTGTCATTAAAATAGTTAGTTATCTTATCTGTATTAATATCTATTTTACTAAGCCCATTAGCTGTTCCTACCCATATATCTCCATTACTATCTTCTTGAAGGCTTACTATGTAATTGTTTGCTATACTGCTTTTTGACCTTTGATTATGTCTATATATCTTAAAATCATACCCATTATATTTATTAAGACCATCATTAGTACCTATCCACATGTATCCTTTTTGATCTTGAATAATAACTTCTGCTGTTGACTGAGACAAGCCATCTTTATTGCTTATTTTGGTAAAGTGTACATCATAACCATATACTTTATATCCATCCCCTAATATTAATATAGTTATAAATAAAATCATTCCTGCAATATATTTATTTTTCATCATTTTCCCCTTATTTAAAAATCATTCCTACAAAATTATACTATATTGTACATCATTTTTCTACTTTATATATGTTTCAAAACATCTCCCAAATATATTGATGCCTATTTTACTAATAAATTAATACTCTTTGCAAAAAAAGAAAAGTGCCAAATGCACTTTTCTTTTTTATATTCCTATAACTTGAGTTACACCTTTAACTTCCTTAACAAGTAAATTTTCAATAATAGCCTTTAATGTCATTGTTGCTCCTGGGCATCCTTTACATGCTCCTTGTAACTTCACTAATACAACTCCTTGGTCATTAACGTCTATTAGTTCTACATCTCCACCATCTCTTTGAAGAATTGGTCTAACTTTTTCTAATGCTTTTTCTACCTCTTCTCTCATGTCTATCCCCCTTATTTTCTAATAATTTTAGTATTCTACATAAATCTTGAATTTCCTTTATAAATCTATCTTTTATAAATAATTTGTCTAAACTTTGATTTAATCATATAAGCTACTTCTTTTGATTCTCTTATATTAAAAATTAATGTTAATATTATATATATAATTAACCCAATTAATGTAGACCCTATACAAGATATTGCTATAAGTTGTTTTTGTTTTTCAAAAATATTCATTCCTAGGTTAACTATCTCATAGTATGAAAATCTTATTATTAATCCCATAATAATTGATGCTATCGCTACTTTTATAAAAGTTATTATTGTATTTTTCATACCTATTCTTCCTATCTTTTTTCTAAGAGATATAAATAATAACACAGACGTTGCTATAGCAGATATAGAACTAGCTAAAGCAAGACCACCTATACCCATATATTTAACTAGGACAATAGATAATATTACATTTATTATAACGGATACAGTTGCATTTTTTACTGGGGTTTTTGTATCTTGTAGTGAATAAAATGATTTAGAAAGTATCTCTCTTAATCCATACGCAACTATACCCATAGAGTAATAAAGTAGTGCTGTTGATGTTAATTCAGTAGCTTTTGAGTTAAATGATCCATGTTCAAATAACAAAGTTACTATAGGTGTTGATAATCCCATTACTATAACCATTATAGGCATCATAGCTATCAGTGTTATATTTAAAGATTTTGATACGTTATATTTAAAAGCTTTTATTTTTTTTTCACTAGCTAATTTAGATAGTATTGGATACATTACAGTAGATAAAGATATTACTATAATACCTACTGCAAACATATTTAGCTTATTTGCATAGTTTAGAGCTGTTATACTCCCAGAATCTAGTGTAGATGCTAAAGTTCTATTAACAACTGTATTTATTTGGTTAACATAAGAACCTAGAAATACTGGCAATATAAGATATAATATCTTTATTATATTTTCGTCCTTTAAATCTATAATAAATTTATACTTATATCCATGTTTAAATAAAAATGGTATCTGAAATAAAAGCTGTGCTATATATGCAAATAAAGTACCATATACCATAAAATATGAGTTTGTTATTGAGCCTAAAGCTATTGCTATCATTACAAATATATTAAATGGTATCGTTATTAAACCTGATATGTGAACATCTCCTGATGCAACTAAAAAAGATGTTATTAAACCATTTATAGCTATAAATATCATAGAAAAAATTAATATTCTAGAATAAGATATAGTTAAATTTAACACCTCTCCTTTAAATCCCATAGCAAATATCTTGACTATATATGGAGCAAACAATATCCCTATCGCGATTAATATCATACTTATTACAGTTACTATATTTAATACATTACTTGTAAATTTATATACTTCGTCTATTCCCTTTTTCTCTCTTATACTAAAAAACATTGGTATAAATGTTGTTCCAAGAGATGCACTTATACCATCAAATAGTACTACTGGTATATTAAGTGCTGTAAGATATGCGTCTGTTATATGACCTGCACCAAATGTCCTCGCTAGTACTATATCCCTTAAAAAACCCGTCACTTTTGATGTTAATATTATAATCATTAAGATAATAGCTGCTTTTTTTGTTGTTTTAGCCATATTAGATCCTCATTTCTAAATTTTGTTATTATAATTTATTTTTCTAATAAATTTTTTAATTTAAGCTATTATATAATGATACCACTTTTTTTACTATTATTAAACTTTGTTTAATTTTTATACAAAAAGTGCGTACTTAAAAGTACGCACTCTTTATTTATTTCCCTGCTAGTCTCTTATATGTTTCATATCTTTCTTGTATATTTTCTTCTAGTTGTGTAAATAATTCCTCTGCTACATCTGGGAATTGCTTAGCTATTGCAGAATATCTTACTTGACCCATTATAAAGTCCCTTACATTTCCTTTTGGTTCTTTTGAATCTAAGTTAAATGGATTTTTATTTTCTTTCTTAAGTTCTGGGTTGTATCTATATAAATGCCAATATCCACTAGCAACTGCTTCTGCTTCATTATGAACGCTTCTTCCCATACCTTCTTTTAATCCGTGAGATATACAAGGTGCATATGCTATTATTAATGAAGGCCCATCATATTTTTCAGCTTCCATTACTGCTTTAATAAGTTGATTTTTATCTGCACCCATAGATACTTGTGCTACATATACATTTCCATAACTCATAGCCATCATACCTAAATCTTTTTTCTTAGATCTCTTACCTGATGCAGCAAATTTAGCCATAGCTGATAATGGAGTAGACTTTGATGCTTGTCCTCCTGTATTTGAATATATCTCAGTATCAAACACTAATACATTTACATCTTCTCCTGATGCTAGTACATGATCAAGTCCACCATAATCAATATCATATGCCCAGCCATCTCCACCTACTATCCATTGAGATCTTTTAACTAAATAATCTTTTCTAGCTTTAATTTCATCTACTAATTCTTTAGCTTTTCCACTAAATGATTTGTTTTCTATAACTTCTATAACCTTTTTACTAGCCTCTTTAGATGCTTCTCCATCATTCATAGTATTTATCCAATTTTCAAATACATCTTTATACTCATTAGATTCTTCACTAGCCACTAACTCTTCCATTAAGTCACGTAACTTTAATCTAATTTGTTTTACACCTAAATACATACCATATCCAAACTCTGCATTATCTTCAAATAATGAGTTAGCCCATGCAGGACCTTTTCCTTCATGATTTACAGTGTATGGAATTGAAGGTGCTGAACCACCCCAAATTGATGAACATCCTGTAGCATTTGCTATCATCATTCTATCTCCATATAATTGTGTTACAAGTTTTATATAAGCAGTTTCTCCACATCCTGCACAAGCTCCTGAGAACTCAATAAGTGGAGTTCTAAATTGAGAGTCTTTTACATTATTTGCAGTAACTAGATCTCCTTTATATGATACTTTAGATACTGCATAATCCCAGTTTGGTATTTCTGCATCTATCTGAGTATCTAGAGGTTTCATCACTAATGCTTTGTCTTTAGCTGGGCATATATCTGCACAGTTTCCACAACCTGTACAGTCCATAGTATCTACTTGCATTCTATATTGTAAACCACCAAATGCTTTTCCAACAGCTTTTTTAGTTCTGAAAGCTTCAGGTGCATTATTTACTTCTTCTTCATTTAATAAGAATGGTCTTATAGTTGAATGAGGGCATATATATGAACATTGATTACATTGAATACAGTTTTCTAGTATCCATTCTGGAACATTAATTCCTATACCACGTTTTTCATAAGCTGCGGTTCCTGCTGGGAATGTACCATCTTCTATTCCATTAAATGCACTTACAGGTAAAGAATCTCCTTCTTGGGCATTCATAGGTCTTAATATTTCTCTTATAAATTCTGGCTCATTTTCATGATGTTCTTCACTATCTGTTGCATTTGCCCATGAATCTGGTATATTTATCTTTACTAGAGCACTCTTACCTTGCTCTACTGCTTCATAGTTCATATTAACAACTTTTTCACCCTTTTTACCATAAGCATTACTTATTGATGATTTTAAATATTTAGTTGCCTCTTCTTCAGGTATTATATTTGCTAATTTAAAGAATGCTGATTGCATTATCATATTTATTCTATTTCCAAGACCAATTTCTTGTGCTATTTTAGTAGCATTGACTGTGTAGAAGTCTATATTATTTTTAGCTAAGTAATTTTTCATCTTTGCTGGTAAATGCTCTTCTAATTCTTTTTCATCCCATATTGTATTTAATACAAATGTACCATTTGTTTTTAATCCTTTTAATAAATCATATTGAGTTACATATGATTGATTATGACAAGCTATATAATCTGCACTATCTATTAAATAAGTAGATCTTATTGGTTCATCTCCAAATCTTAAGTGAGACATAGTTACCCCACCAGATTTTTTAGAATCATATGCAAAGTATGCTTGAACATACTTATCTGTATTATCTCCTATTATCTTTATAGCTTGTTTATTTGCTCCAACTGTACCATCTGATCCAAGTCCCCAGAACTTACAATTTATAGTTCCTTGTTTTACTACTTTAAGTTCTTCTTTAACTTCTAAAGATTTATGAGTTACATCATCAACTATTCCTACTGTAAATTGATCTTTTGGATTTTCACATACTAAGTTATCAAATATAGCTTTTATATCTGTTGGTGTTACATCCTTTGATCCAAGTCCATATCTACCACCTATAATCATAGGAGCATTTTCTTGTCCATAATATGCAGCACGTACATCTAGATATAGAGGTTCTCCTATTGCACCCGGTTCTTTAGTTCTATCTAGTACACATATTTTGTTAACACTCTTTGGAATTACTTTTAATAAATGTTCCTTACTAAATGGTCTAAATAAATGAACTTTTACCAGTCCATATTTCTCGCCTTTTGCATTTAATTCATCTATAGTTTCTTCAATAGCCTCAGTTACTGAACCTATTGCTATTAATATTTCTTTTGCATCTTCTGCTCCGTAGTAGTTAAATAATCCATATTGTCTACCTGTTAATTCGCCAATTTTATTCATATAATTTTCTACTATCGGAACTATTTCTTCATAATACTTATTACTTGCTTCTCTTGTTTGGAAGTATATATCAGGATTTTGAGCTGTACCACGAGCTACAGGATGATTTGGAGATAAAGCTCTATTCCTAAATTCTTGCAATGCCTTTTTGTCTAGTAAGTTTGCATAGTCTGAGTACTCAAGTACTTCTATTTTTTGTATTTCATGTGATGTTCTAAATCCATCAAAGAAATGTATAAAAGGAAGTCTTCCTTTTATTGCTGCTAAATGAGCTACGGGTGCTAAGTCTGCTACCTCTTGAACTGACCCTGATGCTAACATTACACATCCAGTTTGGCGCGCTGCCATAACATCTTGATGATCACCAAATATTGATAATGCTTGGGCTGCTAAGGCACGAGCACTTACATGGAATACTCCTGGAAGCAACTCTCCTGATACTTTATACATATTAGGTATCATAAGAAGCAATCCTTGTGATGCTGTATAAGTAGTAGTTAATGCTCCTGATTGTAGTGATCCATGAAATACTCCTGCTGCTCCTGCCTCAGATTGCATTTCAACAACATTTACTTTTTGATTAAATATATTTTTTAAACCTTTAGCTGACCAATCATCCACTGATTCTGCCATATTTGATGATGGTGTTATTGGAAATATTGCAGCTACCTCAGTATAAGCATATGATACATATGCTGCTGCTGCATTTCCATCCATAGTTTTCTTTATTTTTCCCATAGTTTTTCTCCTTCTATGTAAATAATATCATGACTTCTATTTATTATTTTTCCATAAAGCAGCTTTAATATTCTACTTTAATAAATTTATATTATTAATTTTATATAATCCTATCTTTAATATTTCTGTCGTAATATAATGCGCCTAATATAGATAGCATATTACACCCTAATAGAAATAAATTAGCTTTATCCAAGGAAAACTTCTCTATAAAATATCCAACACTAGCAGTTCCAATTATAGTTGATACACTATTAAATATAGCAAATGCTACTAACTGTGATGATGTTTTTAAATTACTAGGAGATATTCTGTCTATTATTATTTTTCCTACTACTAATATTATTGGTAATGTAAATGCTTGTAGGACAGCACTAATATATATAATATTTATATTACTTCCAAACCTTAGGATTAGTATTTGAAGAAATAGTCCTAATGGTGATAATAATAATAATTTGTCAGGACTTAATTTATGCATAATTTTTTGTGCTAAAATAAGCATAGCTATCTCACTTATTGAGCTTATAAAATTAAATATTCCTAAGTTTACAGTGTTTCCCCCTACATATTCTATTCTATAAGGTACTAACTGACAGTATCCTCTAAACGGGATACAAATTATTAATAATATAATTACAGTGAGTATATATTCTTTATTATTAAATAACTCTTTTAAATTTCCACAACCCTTATATTCTTTAACCGTATCTTTTATCTTAATGCTTATAATTAGAGTTAATGACAACATTATTAGATATATTATGTTTAATATATGATATCCATATTTTTCTGTTATAATTCCTGATGCTAATACTCCAAATGCCCACCCAGTTGAACCAAAAACTCTAAAAAATCCAAATTTTGACTTTGCATTTTCTCCACTTTCTATTACCCAACTATCAGGTATACTAGTCAATATATAATAAAAAAATCCCATAATTACAAAACTAATATAAAATAATATTTTAATATTTATAAAAATAGCTAAAGCTGTACTAAACATTACACCTAATAAAGAAAATATAAATATTTTTTTAATTGTTTTTAATTTATCACAGCAACAACCTGCTATTAGTTGTCCCAAAATTCCGCTTACAGTATAAAAACTTATTAATGTAGCCGTTTCTATTGGACTAAACCCTTTATATTGTAAAAATGGAATCAGCATTCCTGCTATACTTGATAATCCAAAGAATAATAGAAAATACAAAAACTTAAATAAAATTAAATCCAATTCATCCCTCCTTAATATAAATAAAATTTAGTATTCCCTATTATCTATAATTTGAGTATAGATAAACAAAAAAGAAACTATTTTTCAATAGTTTCTTAAAATAAAAAAGATTACGTGGCTACGTCTTACTCTCCCAGGGGGTCGCCCCCCAAGTACCATCAGCGCTAAAGAGCTTAACTTCTGTGTTCGGTATGGGAACAGGTGTATCCTCTTTGC
>NZ_JBCIUO010000009.1:0-74044 GCF_039031195.1 Romboutsia sp. MSSM.1001216sp_RTP31141st1_G3_RTP31141_220114
CTCGACTTGCATGTGTTAGGCACGCCGCCAGCGTTCATCCTGAGCCAGGATCAAACTCTCAAATAAAAGTTGTTACCCGCTCAGACTATCATTATCTGAATATCTGGCTTGGTTGTATTCGATTCTTTAAAGAATCATTAGTTATTTAAATTAACCTACTGTTTAATTTTCAAAGTTCATTTTAAGCGACCGTGTCGGCGCTACTTTTTTACAACTTCTTTAGTTTACCAAAGTAATTTTACTTTGTCAACTTTTTTCTGTTGCTTTTCTTTTGTGTTTGCCCTTTTCTTAAGGACAAGTATAACTATACCATCTCAAATCCATTTCGTCAACACTTTTTTTGTTTTTTTCTAATTTTATTTATCTTTTCATTTAAATTACTATATATACTAATGTTTACATATATATTACCCACGATATTGAATATTAATTCTTAAACTTCATAAAATATTAAATAAATACAACTTTATATACTTGTATAAACTCTAAGAAAGGAGATGCTATATATAATTATAGCTAACAAATTCTATGTCTACTTTCAACAAAATCAAAGATTTATATGAGGATGGCTACAGATGTATTTACCATAACTGTACAGATAATAATTACACTATATATCTTAAGAATTTTGATTCTGAAGATTCTCAAACTATTGAGATATCAGATGAAAATGAATTTAATCAATTTCAAGGATATATTAATGATTTAAAGATGTCATAACTAATTTTATTTTTCATTTTAAATTTTAAAATTAGATATTAAACTACAAAAATAGAGAGTTTTCACACTCTCTATTTTGTAGTAACTAGCTTCTTTATAAGGTTTAATAATTCCACTCTATCTACTTCCATTTGTTTTTTATGCTCTTTATATTCATTGAAGTTAACAACTTTTCCTCTGTTCTTCTTCATAATAACCACTTCCTATTTTAATTATAAACTTAATATATTAATTCTATACTTAATTAATATTCCCTTCTATAAAATATACAAAATTTCTTAAATATATTCATATTTTATATTTTAATTCTTTATAATATGTTATATTTTTACATTCTATTTTTTTATAAATTTTAATTATATTTTTCATTAAAAAACAGGCACTTTTTATATTTTATGCCTGTTTTTATTGATATATTCTATTTTATTTCCTTTTTCATCCAATCAATAGCTTTATCTAATTGCTTTTCAGGATTTTTTTCCTCTATATTTGGTTTTATTCCTTTTCCATTTATATAATCTCCATTAGGAGTAAAATATTGAGCAGTGGTTAATTTAAAACCTGTACCATCTTTAAGCTCTCTTACACTTTGTACTAAACCTTTACCAAAAGTTGTAGTTCCTATTGAGATACCAGCTTTATTATCTACAATAGCTCCTGTTAATATTTCTGATGCTGATGCACTATTCTCATTAGTTAAAATAGCTATTGGCAATCCTAGCTTATCTTTATCTGATTTTAAGTATTCTGTATTTCCTTTATTGTCTTTAGTGTAAACTATAGTTCCTTCTCCTATTAAATCATCGGCTATATCTTTGCATATATTTAATAGTCCTCCACCATTATCTCTTACATCTAATATTAACCCCTTCATTCCCTCTGATTTCAATTTATCTAGTACAGTTTTAAATTCTTTATATGTATTTTCGCTAAAAGAAGTTATTCTTAAATATCCTATTTTATCTTCTAGCATCTTACCTTCTACGCTTTTTGAAACAATCTCTTCTCTTTTAACTTTAACATCAAATTCATTGCCATCTCTTTTTAAAGTTAATTCTACAGTTGTCCCCTCTTTACCTTTTATCATGCTAATTGCTTCATCTGAATTTTTAGCAAATACATTCTTTCCATCTACCTTTACTATCTTGTCTCCCGCTTCTATTCCACTTTTTTCTGCCGGAGAACCTTGTATAGGAGATACTACTGTTAAGTAATCATCATCTGGAGAAGGACTTATTATCACACCTATACCAACAAAAGACCCACTCGTTTGTTCCTTCAATCTTTTAAACTCATCTTCTGTATAATACTGAGAATATGGATCATCTAATCCTGAAAACATTCCTTTTATAGCTCCATTAACCAAATTATCATCTTTTGTTTTTTGATAGAAATCTTCTTTTATAGCTCCTTCTAGACCTATCATCTTATTGTACTTACTATATTTTTCATATAAATCTTTCGACACTACAACCTTATTACCTAATCCTATTTGCAAAGTAGAGGTAAACAAAGCTGTTACTATTACTAAAACTATTCCATACACGATAGCTCTTTTCTTTGATATCATTCTAGGCATCTCCTTTATCTAATCTAGTATATATTATATGACTAGCTATTCTTTTTATTACCATTTCTATTTTTGTTGCTTAGTTTTTAACTTATGTACTAAAATTTATAATGGATACATATCCATATTATACCATAGTAAAAGGGGTAGATTTTATGAAAAAGGAATTTAGAAAAAAAGTTATTTCTGATAGAAATAACCAAAATTATGAATCTTTATGTAAAAACTCATCAATAATAACTCAAAAAATATTAGCTTTAGATTGTATAAAAAAAGCTAAAAATATTATGCTTTATCTTGATTTTAATAATGAAGTTAAAACAGATGAACTTATAGTTAAGCTTCTTTCTTTGGGTAAAACTGTCTCATCTCCTATAACGATTAAAGAAGAAAAAAAATTAATACCATCTCAAATAATTGATTTAAAAGATGGAGTAAAAATCGGTACTTATGGAATAAGGGAACCAAAACCTGAATGCTCTCCAGAGGTAGAGGTTAAAGATATAGATGTAGTAATAGTTCCAGCCGTTGCTTATGATAAAGATTGCTATAGACTCGGTTACGGTGGTGGCTTTTATGATAGATTCATAGAAAGGTTAAGAGAAGATGCTATCACAGTAGGAATTGCTTTTGATTTACAAATTTTTGATTCTGTACCTAAAGAAGATCACGATGCTCAACTTGACTATATAATTACAGAAAGCCAAATACTTACACCTAATAAATTTTAGATAATATTAATTTAAAAATGATACTAAGGGTTAAAACTTAGTATTTTAACCCTTAGTATTTTTTATTCCTTTTTATCATCTCTATCTTTTTTATCTATTTGTCTTAAACTCTCAAGCTTATCCTTAACTAAATTATCTATTTCATCTATAGTCTTACCTGTAAGTATCTCTAAACCTTCTTCTATACTACTTATTGCATATATACTAAAAGTTCCAGCTTTTACAGCTTCCACTATCTCATCTTTTAGTATTAAATTCTTAACATTTTGTATCGGAATCATAACACCTTGTTTTTGAGAGAAACCTTTTAGCTTACATACATCAAAAAATCCTTCAATCTTTTGATTCACTCCGCCTATAGGTTGTATTTCTCCTTTTTGACTAACAGAACCAGTTACTGCAATACTTTGTTTTATAGGTATATCAGCTATACTAGATATTATAGCGTACAATTCAGTACTAGATGCACTATCTCCATCTACACCACTATAGTTTTGTTCAAAAGTTATTGATGTAGTTATAGATAATGGTCTCTCTTTTCCATACCTTTCTCCTAAATATCCACTTAATATTAAAACTCCTTTATCATGAATACTTCCACTTTGCTTTATTTCTCTTTCAATATTTATTACACCATGTCTTCCCCTATAAGTAGATGCTGTTATTTTTGATGGCTTACCAAATGAATATTCACCTGTACCCATAACAGCTAATCCATTAATTTGACCTACTTTCTCTCCTTCTATATCAATTAACAGAGTTTTGTCTTCAAACATCTCATTTAATTTTTCTTCATATTTATTATTTCTATATACTTTTTGTTCTATTGCATTTTGAACATCTTTTGCAGTGACATATAACTCACTATCATCACTTATAGCCTCTGACTCATATACTAAATCTATTATATTACTAACTCTTGCTGTTAATTTATCTTTATTGTCACTTAACTTAATACTATATTCTATTACCTTTTCAACTGCATCTCTTTCAAAGTGTTTTAATTTTTCATTGTTGCAAGTATCAGCTATTAGCTGAATTGTCTTATATATATTTTCATCATTTTTATCTATTTCTATATCAAAGTCAGCCATCACTTTAAATAGATTTCTAAAATCTTCTTCATATGAGTATAAAAGTCCATAATAACGACTGTCTCCTATTAATATGACTTTCACATCTAAATCTATTGGTTCTGGCTTTAATGTAGATGTTACTAAATATCCATATTGTTTATTAAGAGATTCTATTGATATCTTTCCTGTTTTTAAACTTCTCTTTAGACAATCCCAAGAAAAAGGATTCGATAATAAATCTTTTACATTTATGATTAAGTATCCTCCATTCGCCTTATGTAAGGCTCCTGGCTTTATTTCCGTAAAACTTGTTGTTAAAGCTCCTATCTCATTTTTATACTCTATACACCCTATCAAATTATAGTATGCAGGATTGCTTTCTACTATTATCTTACAATCTTCACACTCACTATTATCTATAAATAAATTTACTTTGTATCTATTAAAAAACTTATCATCATTTTTTTGACCCATCATACCAAATAGCGCCATAGGGTTTTGTTGATTACCTTCATTTTTATCCTTAAATTTATCAATGTTATTAACTATATCATTGCATAAATCATTTATATATCTTTGTATTTTTTCTTCTTTTCCATACTTATCTAGTAAGTATTTATCATAAAACCCAACTAAACTTCTTCCTACATTTTTATCTAAATCAATAGTTTTATTTTTATAATCATCTTCACAATTTTTTATCTTATCTATATATTCCTTGCTATCTTGATTTAGCTTAAGACCCTCTTCTCTTAATTTATTGATTTGTGTAGGAGTTAGTTGACCTAACTCTTGTTCTTGCATTAATGTTTCATCTTCTTTTATTGGGATACTAACAAGTCCTCTTTCTGTAACTTCAAACTTAAATCCTCTAGGCTTAGCAAATTCATTTAACTCTGATATTATTCCTTGAATACTATTTTCAAGTTCACTCATAAGTATTCTGCTATGGTATTCATATTCTTTTGAATTAAATAATTTAGGTACCTCGCACTTTAATTTTTGAATTATTTCTTCTATATCTTCTTTAAATATTTTTCCTACCCCTGATTTAAAAGATAAAGCTGTAGGTTCATTAATGTTTTTAAAATTATTTACATATACCCAATCTCTATTATTATTTTGTTTATTATTGCTGGTATACTTTTTTATAAGTTCACTAGTGTAACTAACTCTTCCCAATCCATTTGTACCTGCAACATATATGTTATATCCACTTTTTTTCATCTTAAGTCCAAACTCAATAGCCTTCACAGCTCTATCTTGGCCTATTATTTCTCTTTTAGAATCTATCTCTTCTGTAGTACTAAATGATAGATTCTCTATCAATGAGCTCGGTTTTAAGTCTTCTACTCTAACTTTATATTTATCTATATTCAACAATCATTCACCTCTTCATATTATGTTAAGTTTTATTTTTCCCCGCTTATTGATAAATAATTAGTTAATATGCAATAATAATATTTTTTTAATAAATTCATCTAATTTAATTATTTTATTTAAAATTTAAAAATATCTTTTAGACATAAAAAAACACCTTAAAATATTTTAAGGCGATTTTTATTAGCTTATGTACATGTTTATTTTTCTAAATTCTTATTAATATAATATGTAGTCTGTTATTCCTCTGTCACATTTAATTCTATATTTTCAGGAAGATCAGTTAAATTGGTTTCTACAACTATATACGGATATGATTTTTCTTTTTCTTTATATGAAATTTTTACTTTCATTAAACTTCTATCATTTTCTTGAACCATTTCTATTTTATTCATCTCTATTCCCTTTTCATTATCTTTACCTCTGGTTACAATAACATATATCTTTTCGTTTAACTTCACAGCTAAAGCTCTTTCTTCATCTGTATATTTGTCCATCATATCAAGTATCTTTTCTGGTATAGATTCTCTTTGTACTATAGTGTAATCTACTGGATTTGACTTTTCCATAAACATATTTGGGATTACTATAAACCCACCTATTACTAGTATTAATAGAAGTACTCCATATATAACTCCCTTTACATTAAATTTTATATTCATTTATTTCACCCCCATATATTTTAATATATGAAATTTATACGAGCCTTAGAATATTATTTATTAGTATATTTCCAAAACCTCATAAAAAATTTGCTTGATTAATCTACGTGATGACAAACATCTTAATATCTCAAAAGACCATATCCATTGCTAAAATACAATATTTTAAAATTTATTAAATTATTTAAGATACAAAACTAGTTGGATTTTACCTTCTATTGTTTGAGGAATGTTATTATATGATATGTATTTAGTGAAATATAACGAAAATATAAAATCTTTTATAGTAAATAAATTTGATAATTAAAAAGGATATAGCTTACGCTATATCCTTTTTATATTATTTCTTAGCTATTGCTTCCTTAGCAGCTTTAACTATATCGTTAGATGTTAATCCATATTTTTTTACTAATTCAGCAGGTGTACCTGATTCTCCGAAAGTATCATTTATACCTACTTTTTTAACTACAACTGGACATTCTTCAGTAACAACTTCACTTACTGCTGAACCTAGACCACCTAATATACTATGTTCTTCAGCAGTTACTATTGCACCAGTTTCTTTAGCGGCAGTTATTATTAACTCTTTATCTATAGGCTTTATAGTAGACATATTTATAACTCTAGCATTTATACCTTCTGATTTTAAAACTTCTGATGCTATTATAGCTTCGTTAACCATTATTCCACAGGCTATTATTGTTAAATCATTTCCTTCTCTAACTACTGTACCTTTTCCTATTTCAAATTTATAATTTTCATCAAATATTGTAGGAACTGCACTTCTTCCTAAGCGAACATACATAGGTCCGTAAACTTTAGCTGCTTCAAATATCATTTGTTCTGCTTCTACACCGTCAGCAGGAACCATAACTGTCATATTAGGTATACTTCTCATTATAGCTATATCTTCTACACTTTGATGTGTTGCTCCATCTTCTCCAACTGTTATACCAGCATGAGTAGCACAAACTTTTACGTTTAACTTTGGATAACAAGCAGAGTTTCTGATAACTTCAAAAGCTCTTCCTGTTGCAAACATAGCAAAGCTACTTGCAAAAGGTATTTTACCAGCTGCAGCAAATCCACAAGCTGCACCTATTAAGTTTTGTTCAGCTATACCCATATTGAAGAATCTATCTGGGAATGTTTTATAAAAATCATTTGTCTTAGTTGATTTTGATAAATCTGCATCTAATACTACAACATTATCGTTTATTTGTCCTAATTTAACTAATGCTTTTCCGTATGCTTCTCTAGTTGCTATCTTACTCATTGTCTGCACCCCCTAATTCTTCTAAGGCTCTTTCTAAATCGCTATCACTTGGAGCTGTTCCATGCCATCCAGCTTCATTTTCCATGAAAGATACACCTTTACCTTTTATAGTCTTTGCAATTATCATTGTTGGCTTTCCTACTGTTTCTTTAGCCATATCTAAAGCTGCAAAAATTTGATCGAAATCATGTCCATCTATTTCTATTACATTCCATCCGAAAGCTTTAAACTTATCTACTATAGGACCTATGTTCATAACTTTCTCTACTGCTCCATCTATTTGAAGACCATTATAATCTAAGAATGCTACCATATTATCAAGTTTGTAGTGAGCTGCACTCATAGCAGCTTCCCAAACTATCCCTTCTTGAACTTCTCCATCCCCAAGTATAGTATACACTCTCCATGGTGCATTATCTAATTTAGATGCCATAGCCATACCACAAGCTGCTGAAAAACCTTGTCCTAATGAACCCGTTGACATATCAACTCCAGGTATTCCCTTCATATCAGGATGACCTTGTAACATACTATTTATTTTTCTTAGCTTCATTAATTCTTCTCTAGCAAAGTAACCCTTTTGAGCTAAAGTTGCATAAAGTACTGGTGCTGCATGTCCTTTAGATAAAACAAATCTATCTCTATCTTCCATTTTGCTATTGTTAGGATCTATATTCATTTCATTAAAATAAAGAGCTGTTAGTATTTCTACAGCTGATAATGATCCTCCTGGATGTCCAGATTTAGATTCATGTATCATAGAGACTATATCTTTTCTGATAATACGTGCAATCTCATTTAATCCCTTATGGTCTCTCATGTAATTACCTCCCTGTTTTTCATAAAGTAAATATTACTTATGTAATATATTTTTGTAATCTCATATTATTATATCACTTTTATAGATTTTTTTTACTTTATTTTTTTAATTTAGATATATTATGTATACTTTTTATATATTTTGATATATAATTTTTAACAATTATGATTTTTATATATCAAAATATATATTAGACATTATTTATGATACACTTTTTTATCTTTAATATATCATATTTCATTTTTAATAAAAAAAATTATTGATATTAAAAATAATACCAATAATTTTATAACGCAAATAGTCCTAGACTTATCTGAAGACTACTGTCAACTTTTACCATCATATTATCATCTAGACAACCAATTTTTTCTCTTAACCTTTTTTTGTCTATAGTCCGTATCTGTTCTAAGAGAATAACAGAATCTTTATTAAGCCCATATTCGTTCGCACTAATTTCTATATGTGTTGGTAATTTCGCCTTGTTAATCTGTGATGTTATAGCAGCTATTATTACCGTTGGACTATATTTATTTCCTATATCATTCTGTATAATTAAAACAGGACGAACTCCACCTTGTTCCGATCCGACAACAGGGCTTAAATCAGCGTAGTATAAATCTCCTCGCTTTATGTCTAGGTTAATACTCACCCTGGGCTATCTTCCCTTCAATACAATCCTCAGAAGATACTTCATTTGTCATACCTAGTTCAGCCAGCGATAGATTAATTTGCCCCATTTCTTTATAACCTTTGATCATAGACTCTTTTATGTCTATTTTTCTCTTTTGAGTTATATAAAATTGAAAGGCAGCCTTTGCAAAATCTTCTCTATTACTATTCTCCATCTCAACGATATGGTCTACCTCAGAAACGAGGGAATCCGGTAAAGTAAATACTATCTTTTCCTTACTTTTTTTGTGCACAAAATCGCCTCCCGGGGTATACTATCATTATTATTTTATCAAATAACTATCTGATTGTAAAATTGCATTTCTTTCCATATAGATTCTATCTACTCTTCTTGATACCATACATAACACTTCATAGTTTATAGTCTCTAGGCTTTTTGCTACATCTTCTGCTGTCAATTTCTCTTCCCCAAATATTATAACCTCATCGCCAATTTTTATGTCTATATTCTTGTTAATTTTGACCATACACTGATCCATACATATCCTACCTATGACATCAAATATATTTCCTTTAATCATCACCTTAGGATTTTTTTGTATTCTAGAAAATCCATCTGCATATCCTATAGGTATAGTTGCGATTTTTTCTGTTTCATCACTTCTATACTTTAATCCATAACTTATCCCAGTACCTTTATCCACATCTTTTATATGAGCTACTCTCGTTTTTAAAGTCATTGCAGGCTTTAATTGAATAATGTCTCTATCTACTTCTTCTGATGGATAATGACCGTATAGTATTATTCCACATCTTACCATATTAAGATTCAAATCTTGTAAATCTATAATTGCAGCACTATTTGATACATGTTTTATAGGTATGTTTATATCTATAGCTTCTAACCCTTCAACCATATATTTAAATCTTTGTACTTGAAGCTTAGTGAATTCTTTACTTTTTTCATCTGCTGTAGCAAAATGTGTAAAGATACCCTCAATGTCTACAAACTCTAAATCATTTATCGACTTTATATCATTTATTGATTGAGAATTAGGTATAAACCCTATCCTTGACATACCTGTGTCAATTTTAATATGGATTTTAGCATGTTTACCTATATGCTTGGCGATATCATTAAGTTTTTGAGCCATTTCTACTGAGTAAATAGTAATAGTTATATCATTGTCTATAGCAGTTGCTAATGCTTCTTCCGGAATATAACCTAAACAAAGTATAGGAAGCATTATTTTATTTTGTCTTAATTCTATTCCTTCTTCTAATCTAGCTACTGCTATATAATCAACATTTTCTTTTTCTAATAATTTTGCAATCGGTACTGAACCGTGCCCATAGGCATTAGCCTTTAGCACACCACAAATTTTTGTATTTTCATTTAAGGATTTTTTTATATTATCAAGGTTAAATTTGATATTGTCTAGATTTATCTCTGCCCATGTCGGAGCTGTTATTTTGTTCATTTCTTTAGTTCCCCCTTACTTTTCATATTGAAAATCTTTGTAAGTAATAGTGAATCTAATCATTCCTTTAGAATCTATTATTTCCATTTTTTCTGGTTGTTTAGTCTTAATATTAATATACAATATTTGTTTGTTAAAATATTCATCTTCACCTGGTATGTACGTTTCTAAGGCAAGACTACCATCAGATAATTTTATATCAACCTCTTCACTTTGCAGGTAATTTTTTATAAAATCCCCAATAAACATATTTTGATCATTTTCACCTACATTAGGTAGTTCAATTTCATCTTTTATTCCTGGGTTTTTTACTATTATTTTATCTGATTTGTATTCAATAGTTTTACCTTTTAAATGCTCTGGTGATACTAACTCTAATTTATAATTATCTGGCTTATTATAATTATGAATAAATACGTAATTATGTGAACTCTTATTGCCAACTACTTCTACTTCAGCCTTACATGTATATGAATCAATTTCAGATATTACCTTTTGAAATTCTTCATAGGCCTCTTCTTTAGTTAATTGCCTTTTTTGGCAACCTACAATAATAACTAGCATACTTATAATAAGCACTGCTAGTAGCGTTAGCTTACTTCTCACAAAATCCTCCTATATTAATTCTTATTCATTATACATAGCTCTAATTATATCGTATCTACATATAATTCCTTTTAATTTATGTTCTTTATCTACTACTGGAACTCTATTTACTGATTTTTTTATCATAATATTAGCTACATCATCAAAATTATCTTCTTCATTTACAGTTACTATATCAGTTGACATTAAGTCTTTTACTTTGTATGCTGCTATTTCTTTAAACTCTTCTTCCATCTTCTTGTAATCATCTAAAAATATTAACCCTTGGAAAAAGTTAATTATATGAGGAGCTTCTACATGCTGTTCTTTCTTCATTATGTCTGTCTCAGAAATAATACCTACTACCTTATTATCTTCATCTACTACAGGTACCCCTCCTATTCTTTCTTTAATTAGTAACCTTGCAACATTAACTATACTTTCTTCTCTATTTGCCACTATTACATCCGTTGTCATTATGTCCTTAGCTATTTTATTGTTCATAATATCACTCCTTAATTATAGTTATAGCATTAGCTACCGCATATTCTTTACAATGAGATATAGATACTTTTATTTCTAAAACATTATAGTCTATGCATATCTTCTCCAAATTATTATAGGTTTTAACTATAGGTTTTCCTATTTCATTCCTTAATATTTCTATATCTTTAAAATTAAAATTTCTTATACCTGTCCCTAAAGACTTGCTTATAGCTTCTTTGGCTGAAAAATTCCCTGCTATACTTTCAACTCTAAAATTGTTAGATTTAAAATATTCTATTTCATTTTCTGTAAATATCTTTTCTAAAAATCTATTATTTTTATTTATAGCTTCTTTTATTCTTCCTATCTCCACTATATCTATACCAATATCTAATATATTCATAGATGCCTCCGGTTCCTATTATAGTATTATTTTGTTGCATATATATAAATATATTCAACTCGACATTATAAAATCCTGTCATATGCCTATTATAATACTACAGTAGAATTATTTTTAATAGATAATTAGAATTTTCTATTAGTACTGATGTTTTTTAAAATAAAAAGACTAGAGTTAAACTCTAGTCTTTTTTTATAACCACTCTGCAGATTCAGTTAAAATAACAGCTTGTTCTTTTTCAACTTGCATGAATCCCCCAGATATTTTTGCTTCTTTAAATTTACCTTCTTTTTTTAGACGTAGAGTTCCATCAGATAATCCTGCAACTAAAGGTCTATGGTTTTTTAATATACCTCTGTCTCCTTCAGTAGTTCTAACTATTATCATCTCTGTTTTATCTTCATAGAAGATTTTATCAGGAGTAACAATTTTAACCGCAAATTCGCTTGCCATTATTATCTACTCTCCTTCGCTTTTGCAACTGCCTCTTCTATACTTCCTACGAATAAGAATGCTGATTCTGGTAAGTCATCATGCTTACCTTCTAATATTTCTTTGAAACTTCTTACAGTTTCTTTAACAGGTACATATTTACCTTCAAATCCTGTGAATTGCTCAGCAACTGTGAAAGGTTGAGATAAGAATCTCTCTATCTTTCTAGCTCTTTGTACTGTTACCTTATCTTCATCAGATAATTCGTCCATACCAAGTATAGCTATTATATCTTGAAGCTCTTTATACTTTTGAAGTATAGATTGAACAGCTACTGCAACTTCATAATGTTCTTTTCCAACTACAGCTGGGTCAAGTACTCTAGATGTAGACTCTAATGGGTCAACAGCTGGGAATATACCTAGAGACGCTTTTTGTCTAGATAAAACTGTCTTAGCATCTAAGTGTGTGAATGTTGTAGCTGGTGCTGGGTCAGTTAAGTCATCGGCAGGTACGTATACAGCCTGAACTGATGTTATAGACCCTTTATTTGTAGATGTTATTCTCTCTTGTAATTTACCCATCTCTGTAGCTAATGTTGGTTGGTATCCAACTGCTGATGGAGTACGTCCAAGTAATGCTGAAACCTCAGATCCTGCTTGAGTGAAACGGAATATATTATCTACGAATAATAAAACGTCTTGTCCTTCTTGATCTCTGAAGTGCTCAGCCATTGTAAGACCAGTTAAAGCAACTCTCATTCTTGCTCCAGGTGGCTCGTTCATTTGTCCGAATACTAGAGCAGTCTTTTTGATAACTCCAGACTCGCTCATCTCACCGTAAAGGTCATTACCTTCTCTTGTTCTTTCCCCAACACCTGCGAATACTGATATACCACCGTGTTGAGTAGCTATATTGTTTATAAGCTCTTGTATAAGAACTGTCTTACCAACTCCGGCTCCACCGAATAGACCGATTTTACCACCTTTTAAGTATGGTGCTAGTAAGTCAACAACTTTTATTCCTGTTTCTAGTATTTCAACACCTGGCTTTAATTCGTCAAATGCTGGAGCTTCTCTATGTATAGGACTCTTAGGAGCATTTTTTGGTGCTTCCTTACCATCAACTGGCTCACCTAATACATTGAATATTCTTCCTAAAGTTTCGTCTCCTACAGGTACACTTATTGCAGCTCCTGTATCAACAACTTCCATACCTCTTACAAGTCCATCAGTAGAACTCATCGATATACATCTAACTGTGTCATCACCAACATGTTGTGCAACTTCTATAACTATTTTTTTATCTCCGTGCTTTATCTCTAATGCATTTAATAGATTAGGTAAGCTTTTTTCATCATCGAACTTTACGTCAACAACTGGACCGATAACCTGAACTATTTTACCTACATTTGCCATGTCCTAACCTCCTTATTATTGAGCTGAAGAAGCCCCCGCAACTATCTCAGATATTTCCTGAGTAACTGCTGCTTGTCTTGCTCTATTGTATTGTAACTCTAAATTAGATATCATTTCATTAGCATTGTCTGTAGCTGATTCCATAGCTGTTCTTCTCGCTGCTTGTTCTGAAGCATAAGCTTCAGCTATACCTCCGTATATTCTTCCTGAAACATACTTAGGTACGATAAAACCAAGTACAGCATCTGGAGAAGGTAAGTATTGAACAGAAGCTCTACTATTCTTCTCTTCTTTATCTTTGTCTACTGCTATTGGTAACAATCTAGTTACTCTTGGCTCTTGACTTAATGCTGAAACAAACTCTGTATATATTAACTTAACTTCATCTATATCTCCGTTTTGATAAGAATCCATTATATTATTAGATATCTCGATTATATCTTCATACTTAACGTCTTCAACAGAATCTATTGTTCCAATTAAGTCAAAAGATCTTTTGCTAACAAACTCTTTTGCTTTTTTTCCTATAGCTACAACCTTAACATTATTAGAACCTTGAGTCTCTGCAACTAATGTTTTAAATACATTCGAGTTGTATCCTCCTGCAAGTCCTCTATCTCCTGCTATAACTATATAACATTTATTTTTAACTTCTCTTTCTTTGAGAAATTCACTTTTAACTCCACTCGTATTCTTAGCTATATTTTGAACAGCTTCTTGTAAAGTATTAAAATATGGCTTAGAACTTTCTGCTCTTTCCTTAGCTTTTCTAAACTTCGAAGAAGCAACTAATTCCATAGCTTTAGTTATTTGCTTAGTATTTTCAACACTGGCAATACGAGTTTTAATTTCTTTCATTCCAGCTCCTGCCAATTGGGTTACCTCCTTTTTTAAAAAGGATTACGCTTCTATAACAAATTTCTTCTTGAAATCGTTTATAGCGTTTGTTAATTCTTGAGTGAAATCTCCATTCGCAAGAATTTTTTCTCCTATTTGTGGATAATTAGCATCTATGAATTCAATTAATTCTGCTTCAAATCTCTTTATATTATTTACAGGTATATCTGCTAATAAGTTGTTAACAACTGCAAATATAGCTATTACTTGATCTTTAACATCCATAGGTTGATGTTCACCTTGTTTTAGAACCTCAACTATTCTTTCCCCTTGAGCAAGTCTCTTCTTAGTATCTTCATCTAAGTCTGATCCGAATTGAGAGAATGCTGCAAGTTCTTTATATTGAGAGTAAAGAAGTTTTAATGGTCCTGCAACTTTTTTCATTGATTTTATTTGAGCAGATCCACCAACTCTTGATACTGATATACCAGGGTCAACTGCTGGTCTTATTCCTGAGTAGAATAATTCTGGCACAAGGTATATTTGTCCGTCTGTTATTGATATAACGTTAGTTGGTATATAAGCAGAAACGTCTCCACCTTGAGTTTCTATTATAGGTAATGCAGTTATAGATCCTGCACCTAACTCATCAGATAATTTAGCTGCTCTCTCAAGTAATCTTGAGTGTAAGTAGAATACATCCCCAGGGTAAGCTTCACGTCCTGGTGGTCTCTTAAGTAATAATGACATTTCTCTGTATGCAACCGCGTGCTTAGTTAAATCATCATATACTATTAATACATGTTTTCCGTTGAACATAAATTCTTCACCCATAGCAACTCCTGCATATGGTGCTAAGAATTGAAGTGGTGCAGATTCAGATGCTGTAGCAGACACTACTATTGTGTAGTCCATAGCTCCGCCTTTTTCTAATGTACTAACAACTTGTGCAACTGTCGAACGCTTTTGTCCTATTGCAACGTATATACATATAACATCTTTACCTTTTTGGTTAAGTATTGTATCTATACATATAGATGTTTTACCTGTTTGTCTATCACCTATTACAAGCTCTCTTTGTCCTTTACCTATTGGTATCATGGCATCGATAGCTTTTATTCCTGTTTGTAGAGGCTCATGAACTGACTTTCTAGCCATTATTCCTGTAGCTTCTGATTCAACTGGTCTAAATTTATTAGTGTTTATAGGTCCTTTTCCATCAACTGGTTGCCCTAGTGAGTTTACAACTCTACCTATCATAGCATCACCAACTGGAACTTGAACTATATTACCAGTTCTCTTAACGATATCTCCTTCTTTTATTCCAGAGTCGTTACCTAATATAACTGCCCCAACCATGTCTTCTTCAAGGTTAAGAGCCATTCCGTATACTTCTCCTGGGAACTCTAATAATTCACCAGCCATAGCTTTATCTAATCCGTAAACACTAGCTATACCGTCCCCAACTTTTAAAACACTACCTGTATCTGTTAATTCAACTTTATTCTCATAATTTTTTATTTGCTCTTTAATTATAGAACTTATTTCTTCAGGTCTTAAGTTCATGGGTTCACCACCATTCTAAGATATTACTTGAGATAGTATATTTTTCATTCCTGCTAAACGAGTTTTAACAGTTCCGTCTATCTCTTCGTTTCCAAGTCTAACTAGAACTCCTCCTAGTATAGATTCATCAACGTTGTTTTCTAAAGTAACATTTTTGTTGTATTTTTTTGAAAGTTTTAACTCAAGTTCTTTAATTTCTTCTTGAGACATAGGTACTGCAGTTATTGCAGTTCCTTCTAACACATTTTCTTTTTCATTTAATAATGCTTTAAATGAGTTTTGAACAGCTTCTATAACTGAAACTCTATCTTTATCTATCATTATTTTTAAGAAATTGCTTAAATTTTCACTCAACTGATTTTGAAAAACCTTCTTTAATAAGTCTTTCTTTTCTCCTTTTCCTACAAGAGGAGATTTTAAAACATTGAAAAAATCTTCGTTAGATTTTAGTATGTTTACAACTGCTACTAATTCTTCATTTAAGCTAGCAGTTGTGTTAGTTTCTTCTCCTACTTGAAATAAGGCTTCAGCATATCTACTCGCGACTACATTCATCATTTAGCTTCGCCTACCTCTTTTATAAAGTTATCTATTAAATCCTTGTGCTTAGATTTATCTATATCTTTCTCAATAACTTTAGATGCTGCTAATAATGCTATATCAGATATATCGTTTTTGATTTCATTCATAGCTTTTTGTCTTTCTTGTTCTATATCTTTATTAGCTTTTTCTCTTATATTTTGTGCTTCATTTTTAGCATTAGCTATCATTTCAGATTCTTTTTGCTCTGCTCTTAATGTAGCTTGTTTTATTATTTCTTGACCTTCGTTTTTAGCTGAGATTATCTTTTCTTCATATTCTTTCTTTAAAGATAAACCTTCTGTCTTAGCAACTTCTCCTTGTGCTAAGTTTTCTCTGATGTCTTTTTCTCTAGCTTCGATTATTCCTAATACTGGTTTGAATAAAAGTTTCTTTAATATTACAAATACTAGGAATGTATTTATAAGCTGGAATATTAATTCATATGATATGCCTATAAGTGGCTTGAATTCCATATGTTATCCTCCTTCCTACTAATCACAATTCGTAAGTAGGAGATGGCTCTCCCCATCTCCTATTTACAAAATTTCTTAATATTCATTCATAATTTCCTTACATTAATGGATTAGCAAATAGAAGGATTATTGCTATAACTAGTCCGTATATTGCTGAAGACTCTGCTACTGCTGCTCCAAGTAACATTGTTTTTATTATATCACCTTGTGCTTCTGGTTGGTTTCCAACTGCTTCTGCACCTTTACCTGCTGCGAATCCTTGTCCTATTCCTGCTCCTATACCTGTTGCAACTGCGATACCTGCTCCTATAGCTGAAGCTGCTGCTATTATAGCTGTTTCCATAATTACTTCCTCCTTAGAAATTCTAATTTTTTAAAATTTTGATTATTTAATATTTTTTTATTCTGTTGCTGCACTTCCTACGAATACCATCGTTAACATTATGAATATAAATGACTGTAATAATCCAGCAAATATATCAAAATATAAGTGCAGTGGTACTGGTATTATTAACTGACCAAAAGGTATTGTAACACCTGGGATTAATGTTGATAGATATCCCAAGAAGTCATATAGTAAAGCCATTATAACGGCTCCACCAAGTATATTACCAAATGGACGGAAACTTAGTGAAACTGGTTTCGCTAATTCTCCTATTAAGTTAAGTGGTAATAACAGTGGGTTTGGCTCTAATAATCCTTTGAAGTATACTGGACCATTAAATTTAACACCTGCATAATAAATCATAACGAATGTTATTAATGACCATGCTAATGTAGTATCTAAATCTGTTGTAGGTGATCTAAATCCTAATAATCCTATTAAGTTAGAAACCGCAAAGAATAAAAATAAACTTCCTATGTACGGAACCACATTTGGCATTCTTTTTACAGTTTCCTTACCCATAGTATCTTCTACTAATTTAGCAAGCCCACCTATAGCAAATTCTAAGAATATTTGCAATTTACTTGTTGGAACTTTCTTTAGGTTTCTTGTCATTAAGTAAGAAGCTAAAGCAAGCCCTGCAAGTATTAACCAACTTGTTACTACGGTTTCACTTAATTTAAAGTTACCGAAAAATATAACCCATTTTGCTTGGCTCATACTTACGCCTCCTTTCTTTTGAGTTTGTCTATTAAGAATGTTTTTGTTAATATAACAAACTTAGGACTTAATAACCCTATTGCAACCCCTAATACATGTATGTATGGGGCTTTTACAGAGACAAATAGCACTACTCCTGTCACAGTCATCCTCAGCAAATATTGACCAGCTGAGTATATTTGAGCCTTAGAAACAGGCATAGTTACCGATTTTTCTATTGTTATAGCTAACAATCTAAAATTAAGTACAGCTATTATCGTACCAAATATCAACCCTAAAAGCATTTCTTTGCTAAATGTTGAAGTTATCAACAATAATATAATAGCTATAAGATCGTAAACTATAACTCCCTTTGTTACGTAGTTTATTTCATCTTGTAGTTTTGTATGCATATAATCACTTCCTTTTTGTGTATACTATTAAAGTTTTATAAACTCCCATAAATGCTCCACCAACTCCTAATAATAAAAATACTATCATAAATATTGGTTCTGTATTAAATTTGGAATCAAAAAACTTTCCTAAAAAGGTACACCCAAATATAGGAATTAATATCATCAACCCTACTTGACTTATCAAAGAAAGCATCTTAGCTATTTCCATGTATATCTTGTGTTTACTCATACATTAGATACCTCTCTATGAATAGTTTCTTATATATTCATTAAATTTACTTATGTACATGATTTATAAGACCCACTTTGAGCCCTTTATATAAAAAACCATATATCCTATATTACCACTTTTTCAGCAATTTTTAAACATTTTTTTATTAAATTTGATTTTTTTTGAATTCATTTGAAGTTTTGTGAAAGCACCAATTTAAGCCATTATAGGTATATAACTTGAATAAAATGTTTTCATAAATATATTATTCAAACTATACAATTTCTATCCCATTTAAATAATATTTAATATATATTTATAAAATTTTAATGGTTTTTGTATATTATTCTACCTATTCACTCATTTATGCATGTTTTAAGATTAATAATTAAATATTCTGATTCTCAATAACAATTTAAACCGACTAGCATAATATAGAAATTTCTTCATTTAAAGTTTTGTTATTTTTTTTAACTTCACCTCTTTAACAGATATCCTTTTCCTTACTCGTTATTAAAAAGGCATCTATAAATTTTATAGATACCTTTTCCATGTTGTCTTATTACTTTGTACCGTATAGTCTGTCTCCTGCATCTCCTAAACCTGGAACTATATAACCATGCTCATTTAATTTTTCATCTACTGATGCAACATATATATCTACATCTGGATGATATTTTTGAACTTCTGCTATACCTTCTGGAGCAGCAACTAAGTTAACTAATCTTATAAACTTAGCCCCTCTTGCTTTAAGTACATCTATAGCTGCAACTGCAGATCCACCCGTAGCAAGCATTGGATCTACAACTATCATTTCTCTTTCTTCTATATCTTGTGGTAATTTACAGTAGTATTCTACTGGTTGTAATGTTTCTGGATCTCTGTATAAGCCTACATGACCAACTTTTGCAGCTGGTGTTAAACTTATAAGTCCATCTACCATACCTAAACCTGCTCTTAGTATTGGTACTATTCCTAACTTTTTACCTGCTATAACCTTAGATGCAGTTTTTACTACTGGTGTTTCTATCTCCACCTCTTCTAATTGTAAGTCTCTTGTTATTTCATATCCCATTAACATACTTATTTCTGTTAAAAGTTGTCTGAAATCCTTTGACCCAGTGTTCTTATCTCTCATTAATGTTAACTTGTGTTGTATTAATGGATGATCTGTGATTATTACTTTACCCATTATGACTACCTCCTATTTGCTGTGCTTTTTTTCTATTTCTTTTATCATATCAACTCTTTTTGAGTGTCTACCGCCTTCAAATTCTGTATTTATCCATGCATCTACTATTTCTAAAGCTAATCCTCTTCCTAAAACTCTCTCGCCTAAAGATAACATGTTTGCATCATTATGAGCTTTAGACATCTTAGCTGAGAAAACATCAGATACTACAGCACATCTAATTCCTTTAACTTTATTAGCTGCTAAAGATATACCTATTCCTGTTCCACAGCAAATTATTCCATAATCAATCTCTTTATTTACTACTGAATTGGCAACTGTCTCCCCATATATAGGATAGTCCACTGATTCTAAGTCATTTTTTGGTCCAAAATCTACACACTCTATGCCTTTAGCTTCTAAGTGCTTTTTTATTTCTTCCTTAAGATTATATCCTCCATGATCACTACCTAGTCCTATTTTCATCTGCCTAGTCCTCCAATTTATATTATTATAATATATTTTAACCTACTTTTGCCATAAATTTATGCTTTTATTACTTTATATCCTGCCGATTTAAGTAATCTATTCATTATAGCTTGACCTACACCAGTCATTTCAAAGGATTCAGAATAAACTATATCTACATTTCTTTTATCCATTTCTCTTAGTACATCAAATAAATTGCTTCCTACTTCTTCTAAAGTATTCCCCAAAGAAATAACTTCTCCTTCATATACTTCTTTATTTTTTTCTACACACATCACTCCAGATTTAATACCATTTTCAGAGTTTTCACGTATGATTTGATTTATTTTATTGATAACATCTTTATCATTCCCTGACACTATGTATACGTCTGCATCAGGAGAATAATGTGTATACTTCATCCCAGGTGCTTTTGCTTTTTTATTATCTTCTTTTTTTAATAGAGAAGGATCGACCAAAACTTCTCCTAAAACTTCTTCTAGATCTTCTTTTGTTATACTTCCAGGTCTAAGTATCATAGGTACCTCACCTGTAAGGTCTAACACTGTAGATTCCAGTCCAAAATCACAATTTCCACCTAAAACAATACCACTAACTCTTCCATCCATTTCTTCTTTTACATGGTTACCTTTAGTTGGAGATGGTCTACCTGATATATTAGCAGATGGTGCTGCAATAGGTAGTCCTGATTGTTTTATAAGTTCTCTTGCTATTTTATGAGACGGCATCCTTATAGCTACCGTATCTAATCCTCCACTAGTCGTGTTAGGAACTATGTCCTTTTTATTAAGTATTATAGTTATTGGTCCTGGCCAAAACTTATCCATAACAATCTCGGCTTTATTACTTATATCTTTAGCCAGATCTCTAACTTCTTCTCTATCATATATATGTACTATAAGTGGATTATCGCTAGGTCTGCCTTTAGCTTCATATATTTTCTTTACGGCATTTTCATCTAGAGCATTTGCTCCTAGACCATATACTGTTTCAGTCGGGAATATTACAGTCTTTCCTTCTTTTAATAATTCTGCTTGTTTTTTTAATTCTTCTACATTTATGTTATTAACATCTATTTTACTTATTATTGTTTTCATCTTTTGTATGCCTACTTTCATTTTTAGCTTAAATACACTTTACAATTATTGTACCTACTAAAAAACCAATTATACAATGTAATGTCGTTGACTTTGGAAATATTTCTTCTAAAACTACATATATCATAGTTCCTGCAGCTAAAGAAAGAAAAATACCCATTAAAGAATTAAATACTATCCCAAAACAACCACCTAAAAAACTACCCACACCCATAGGAACTCCTGCTAACAGTGTAAATCCAATCACTTTTGGTATTTTAATTTTAGACCCCACTAAACTAAGTGCCATAGCTAATCCTTCTGGAATATTGTGAATTCCAATTATTATTGCTAAAGTTATACCAAAGGATTCCTCCGATATAAAAGACGATCCAATCGCTAACCCCTCCGGTAGATTGTGAAGTAATATACTAATAAAAACAAGATATCCAGATTTTAAGTCACTAGGTATATCGAGCTTATTTTTTATATACATGGTGATAAGTACACCAATTAATACAAATAAGGAAGTATATGCTATTCCCATTTCCTCCATTGACTCATTCATCAAATCGAAAACTACTACAGCTAACATTATGCCTCCAGATATCCCCATAAAAAAACTAAGATATTTGTCCACATTTTTCTTGAAAACTGCGGATATAACACCACCCATACCAGTTCCTATTACACCTGCTAAAAGTCCTATTAATGTTATTTTAAGTATCATATGCTCCTCCTTTAAATTTTATATACTAATGTATACTTAAAGAAGGAACATATTTATTCATGTTATATAAAAATCCCTAAATTAATAGGGATTAATAGAAGGATTAGATTTAATCAAATTATAGTGATGCCATTTTCTCAGTTTGATCTACAGTTATTAAAGCATCTATCATTTCATCTATATCTCCATCTAAGAATGAATCTAACTTATATAATGTTAAGTTTATTCTATGATCACTAACTCTTCCTTGAGGGAAGTTGTAAGTTCTTATTCTTTCAGATCTATCTCCAGTACCAACCTGACTCTTTCTTTCCGCTGCTATATCTTTGTTTTGCTCAGCTATAGCTTTATCATTAAGTCTTGCTACTAGTATTTTTAATGCTTGTTCTTTATTTTTTAACTGTGATTTACCATCCTGACAAGATACTACCTCTCCTGTAGGTATGTGAGTTATTCTTACCGCAGAGTCAGTAGTGTTAACACTTTGCCCACCATTTCCTGAAGAACGGAAAACATCTATTCTTAAGTCATTTGGGTTTATGTTTACTTCTACTGTTTCAACTTCTGGTAAAACTGCAACTGTTGCAGTAGATGTATGGATTCTTCCTCCTGATTCAGTAGATGGTATTCTTTGAACTCTATGAACTCCTGACTCATATTTAAGTCTTGAGTAAGCTCCCTTACCTTTTATTAAGAATGATACCTCTTTATATCCACCAACACCAGTATCACTTGCACTTAATAATTCCATTTTCCATCTTCTTCTTTCAGCGTATCTTGAATACATTCTGAATAGGTCCCCTGCGAATAGAGCTGCTTCATCTCCACCAGCTCCTCCTCTTATCTCAACGATTACGTTCTTTTCATCGTTAGGGTCCTTTGGTAATAATAATATCTTTAATTCCGCTTCTAGAGGTTCTACTTGCTCTTCTAACTCAGATAATTCCATCTTAGCTAGGTCTCTTAACTCTTCATCTGATTCTTCTTGTAGTATTTCCTTTGAATCAGCTATACTAGTTAAAACATTTTTATATTCTCTATACTTCATTACTATTGGCTCTAAGTCAGAATGTTCTTTCATGTACTTTTGCCAAGTTTTTTGATCATTTATTATTTCCGGATCACTTATTTTTTCTGTTAAATCTTTGTATTTATCTTCTAATACATCTAATTTTTTTAGCATCCTTTTTCACCTCGTTTATTGTAACATATCAATTTTTCATTATATCATAGTTTATAGCCTATAACAACTCTATCAATACCTTGTATATCCTTCTTTGTATATATATTTGTGTATCCATTAGCTTCCATAATTCGCTTTACATCTTCTGCTTGATCATGCCCAACTTCATATGCCAATATTCCATTTTCTTTAATATATCTTACTGATTGTTTGGTTATATCTCTATAGAAATCAAGTCCATCTTCTCCACCTTCTAAGGCATTGTATGGCTCATAATCTTTAACTTGCGTATGAAGTGTTTCTATGTCCCTTTTAGGTATATATGGTGGATTTGAAACTATAACATCAAATTTAGTTTCTATATTTTCAATAGCTGAAAATAAATCTGATTTCTTAAATACGACCTTATCATCTACACCATTGTTTATTGCATTTATTTTTCCCACTTCTAAAGGTATATCCGATATATCTAAAGATACAACTTTAGATTTTTCTATATACTTAGCTAGACTTACAGTTATAGCCCCTGAACCTGTTCCTATATCCACTATATTAACTTCTTTATCCTTACAAAGTTCAATAATTTCTTCCACTAAAGGTTCTGTATCAGGTCTAGGTATTAAAACACCTTCTTTTACAAAGAAATCAAGTCCCATAAATTCTCTATTACCTACTATATAAGCTATCGGTCTTTCATTTATCCTTTCTGATATTAAACTTAAAAACATTTTATATTGTTCTTTAGTTAATTCTTTATTTAAGTTTAAATGGATATAAATTCTATCCACATCTCCAAGTACTTTTTGTAAAATAATTTCCGTGTCTAATCTTGGAGTGTCACTTATTTCTTTTAATTCCTCCATATACTTTATAAGTATGTCTCTTATTGTCATATTATCACCTTTATTTTTCTTCTATTACAGCTTTTAATGCTGTTAGTGCTACTTCTAATTGCTCATCATCAGGTTCTTTAGTTGTAAAGTTTTGTAAAAACATTCCTGGATATGCGACAATTTTAGTAAGACTATTATTATATTTCCCAAGAAATCTTATTATTTCATAAGATATTCCAGCAACCACAGGAATACATATTATTCTCATAACCACTCTTAATATGGGATTAGGCCATCCAAAGAAAGAGAATAGTATAATAGACGTAAACATAACTATAAATAAAAAGTTAGTCCCACACCTCGGGTGTAGTCTAGTAAATTTTCTAGCATTTTCTACTGTAAGCTCTTCTCCACTTTCATAGCAGTATATAGATTTATGCTCGGCACCATGATATTGAAATACCCTTTCTATATCTTTACTCTTAGATATTCCTACTATGTATATAAATAAAATAGCTATTCTAGCAAAGCCTTCTATTAGGTTTAATACGAAATCGCTTTGTATATATTTTGAAAACAAACCTCCTACTACAGTAGGAATTAGTACAAATAATCCTATTGATAAAATAATAGATATTATCATAGTCAAACCTATCATCACATCATTAGCTTTATCTTTAAATATACTCTTGAAAAACCTGTCAAAAGCATCCTCTTCTTCTTCATCTAAAAAAAATTCTGATGAGAAGTTTAAACTTTTAATACCTTCTACCATTGTCTCGATTAATACAAATGAACCTCTTAAAAATGGTATTTTATCTATATTCTTATCTTTTATCCAACTTTTTACTCTATTTTTCTTTACAACAATCTCCCCATTGCTTTTCCTCACTGCAACGGCTCTTTTTTCTTTAGACTGCATCATAACCCCTTCGATTACAGCCTGACCACCTACAGATTGCTTCTTCATTAATTC
Organism: Romboutsia sp. MSSM.1001216sp_RTP31141st1_G3_RTP31141_220114; assembly: GCF_039031195.1. Classification (NCBI taxonomy): domain Bacteria; kingdom Bacillati; phylum Bacillota; class Clostridia; order Peptostreptococcales; family Peptostreptococcaceae; genus Romboutsia; species Romboutsia sp. MSSM.1001216sp_RTP31141st1_G3_RTP31141_220114. The sequence goes on from NZ_JBCIUO010000009.1 coordinate 25,298, forward strand.
ACCTCTTTATTTTATACTTTACTTATTTCTTTATTATAATATAAGAGTATGTATTAAAATAGACTTTTTATATTATAAAAGGGAGCATTCCTTGGTGATTAACATCATTTTAAGAAACTCCCTTTACTTTCAATTATTTTTTATCTTTATAAACCACATGACATTTTCTGCATCTAGCTTCATAAGTTTCAACAGCCCCTACTTGTATTATAGGGTCATCATATCTTGCAGGTTCTCCATTTATTAATCTTTGAGATCTATTAGCTGGCTGTCCACATACTGAACATATAGCTTGTATCTTATCAACAAATTCTGCAACAGCTAATAACTTTGGTGTTGGTCCAAAAGGCTCTCCTTTAAAGTCCATATCAAGACCAGCAGCAATAACTCTTATACCTTTATCTGCTAAGTTCATAGCTATTTCAACTATTTCTTCATCAAAGAACTGAACTTCATCAATTCCTACCACCTGAGTCTTATTATCTATATGATTATATATCTCTCTTGCATTACTTATAGGTATTGCATTTATACTGTCTCCATTATGTGAAACAACATCCTCTTTACTATATCTATTATCTATTTGAGGCTTAAATACTACTACATTTTGTTTTGCTATTTTAGCTCTTCTCAATCTTCTTATAAGCTCTTCACTTTTACCACTGTACATAGGTCCTATGACAACCTCTATATACCCGTGATTTACAGGTCTATACATATTTCGTACCCCCTATGATTGTTAGATTACATTAAAATAGGAGTTGGCTGCCCAACTCCATTTTTGTAAAGATTAGTCCATTTTGAATCTCTTCTTGAACTTGTCTATTCTTCCACCTGCTTCTATATTCTTTTGCTTTCCAGTATAGAAAGGATGGCACTCAGAACATATTTCTATTTTTATCTCGTCCTTAACAGAACCAGCTTTGAAAGTGTTCCCACAAGCACAACGTACTTCTACAGCTTCGTATTTTGGTTGTATATCTTTTTGCATCATATTCACCTCTTCTCAAATTTTATAAATTAACTATATTAATTTTTTCGTTTTGCATTATCAACTACACCATTATAACATAAGTTTTTTATTGGTACAAGCAGTTTTTCTTTAGATTAAATTCCTTTTATCGATTTGATAAACTCTTCATTATTCTTTGTTCTTTTTAATAATTCTATAACTTTATCTGTAACCTCTAATACAGAATTATTACTCATTTCTCTTCTTAATTTATATAAAGCTGACTTCTCTTCTTCTGTAAGTAATAGATCTTCTCTTCTTGTTCCTGACTTGTATATATCTACAGCTGGGAATATTCTCTTTTCAGCTAACTTTCTGTCTAAGTTAAGCTCCATATTTCCAGTTCCTTTGAATTCTTCAAATATTACATCATCCATTCTAGAACCTGTTTCTACTAAAGCAGTCGCAAGTATAGTTAACGAACCACCTTGTCTTATATTTCTAGCTGCACCAAAGAATTTCTTAGGCCCATGTAATGCTCCTGGATCAAGTCCTCCAGATAAAGTTCTTCCTGTTGGAGATATTGTTAAATTATAAGCTCTCGCAAGTCTAGTTATACTATCTAATAATATAACTACATCCTTTCCATGTTCAACTAGTCTTTGTGCTCTATTTAATACCATTTCAGCGACTTTAACATGGTGGCTAGATACTTGGTCAAATGTTGAGTATATAACATCTCCATTAATAGATTCTCTCATATCAGTAACTTCTTCTGGTCTTTCATCTATAAGAAGTACTATAAGTTCTACATTAGGATGATTTTTAGCTATACTATTTGCTACATTTTTTAATAAGCTTGTCTTACCTGCTTTAGGAGGTGCAACTATTAATCCTCTTTGACCCTTTCCTATCGGAGATATTAAATCTATTAATCTGGTAGCTATATCATGTTGATGTCTTTCTAATGTAAGTCTTTCTTCTGGGTATATTGGAGTTAATAATTCAAAGGCCTTTCTTTGTATCGCTGTTTCAGGCTTCTCGTCATTTATTTTTTGAACATATAAAAGAGCCCTGAACTTTTCTCCTGTTTTAGGGTGTCTAGTTATTCCTTTTATCTTATCTCCAGTTTTCATATTAAATCTTCTTATTTGAGAAGGCGATACATAAACATCTCCTTCTGTAGATAGGTAATTTGACCCTCTTAAGAATCCAAACCCATCTGGAAGTATTTCAAGAACTCCTACTACCTCATCATCTTTTGATGTATTAAATTCATCTATTATTTTAGATTCATCTACTACCTTTTGAGTATAGTATCCTTTATTATTTCTAGTATTGTTATTTTCTATATGATTTCTATGATTATTTTCCGTATTATTTCTATGATTTCTGTTTTCTGTATTACGATTATTTCTATTTTCTTCGTTTCTTTGTTGACTATTTCTCTCTTCTTTAACTTCTATTTGTTTAACTTTCTGTTCTTTCTCTACACTGTCTTTTTCTAAACTTTCTTTTATTATATCTATTAATTCATTCTTTTTATACTTGCTTATAGACTTTATGCCTATTTCTTTTGCTATCTCTTTTAACTGAAGTAGAGTCTTATCGTCTAATTCAGATACTTTTATGTTATCTATATTCAAAAGAATCCTCCTCATCTATATCTCTTTATTATATCTTCCATTTAATCTATGGGATTTAAAGGTGTGAAAAAGAAAAGATTTACTTATAATTAATTTTTATAATATCACTTATCTTCTATACTGGTCAACATACAAACATAGCTATATATAATAATTATTCTATATACTATATATTATACTATTTTTAAAAACTTTAAACTATTTATGTATATTTATATTTCCTCGATAAAAAAATATAGGCTTATTCAGACAATAAACCTATATTTATTATACTTCTATTCCATATTATATTTTTTCATTAAATCTACTAATATATCATTTTTATCTAAATTATGTATTGCATCAACAAACCTTATAGTCCCAGTTTTTGCTCTCATAACTACAGATTGTGTCTTAGCCCTATTGTTCCCTATTTGTATTACTCCCTTTAATAAATCACCTTCTGTAATTCCTGTAGCAGCAAAGAATAATTCATCTCCTTTTGCTAAGTCATCAATAGTTAAAACTTTTTGTAAGTCCTCATCAGAAAATCCCATTTCATGACATCTTTCTCTCTCTTGTTCACTTAAAGGATATATTTGGCCTTCCATATCTCCTCCCATACATTTTATGGCAGCAGCAGTTATTACACCTTCTGGTCCTCCACCTATTCCCATAAGCATATCTATTCCTGTTTCTTCGAAGCAAGTAGCTATAGCAGCTGCTACATCTCCATCTCCAAACATTTTTATTCTAGCCCCTAGTTTTCTTGCAGCTTCTATTATATCATTATGTCTTTCTCTATCTTGAACTATTATAGTCATTTGAGTTGTTTTTTTACCTAAAGCTTTAGCAACATTTTTTATATTTTCTTCATGAGATTTATTTAAATCTATACTTCCTTTTGCCTTTGGCCCTACTATTATTTTTTTCATATAAGTATCTGGTGCATTTAATAAACTTCCCTTAGCTCCCATGGCTATTACTGATATAGCATTTGGAAGTCCTTTAGCTATTAATGTAGTCCCATCTAGTGGATCTACTGCTATATCAACTTCCATACTCCCCTTCGTTCTCATACCAACTTTTTCCCCAATATAAAGCATTGGTGCTTCGTCTAGTTCACCTTCACCTATAACAACTTCACCATCTATTTTTATTGATTCAAAAGCTCTCCTCATAGCCTCTACTGCTGCTCCATCTGCTCCATTTTTATCTCCTTTACCCATGAATTTAGAAGATACTAATGCAGCTGATTCCGTTACCCTAACAAGTTCTAGCGCTAAATTTCTATCCATAATATACTCCATCTCCTTAGTTAGTTTTACTAAGAAAAATTATATATTATATTTGTTAATTAGTAAACATGTGTATCACTTTTTATTATTTAGTGTATTATAATAACCCTACACATACTAGTATGTTATATTTTAAATAAATTTTACTTAATTTATTAGATGATAAATTAATATAAAGATATATTTTTTTAATGTCTAATACAAATCTTATAAATTAATATTTTATATAGAACCTAATTTAATTTCTTTAAAATAAAAAACTAACCAAAGGGTTAGTTTCTTACATCATAGCTGCTAATAATCCAAATAGTGTCGTCATGCTAGTAGCAACAAGTACTACTACTACTGATATTGCTATAATTTTATTTTTTTTCTTTTGATTTTTTGCCATTTATTCCACCTCAAATAAATTATTTATTATACTCTCTATAATTGAGTTAATGTACTCCACAAATTATTTTTTAAAATCTCTCTTCTATATACTTAGCTGCTATTATACCATATTTATAAGTATCTTTTAAAATTACTTTTTTGCTTCAATTATATCCATATTGTATTAATCATATTAAATATGCTTTTGATAGCTTAAAAAATCATTTTATATTCTTATATATGACTTTCCTTCCATTAATAATCAATCCTATATAAAAAGTCCTACTTAGCAAAAATAGGACTTTTTATATAGTTATATTACTAATAACCTATATTATTTAACTATAATCGTTTCTAACTCTTTAACTAATTCATCAAATTTATTTATTGTATTTTCTATAGGTTGTGTACTCGTTAAATCTACTCCTGCTTTTTTCAGAAGATTTGTAGGGGAATCTGAACTTCCTTTTTTTAGAAAACTAATATAATTATCTGAACCATTTTTTAAGATATCTTGTGCAAATGCAACACCTGCACTACATCCTGTAGCATACTTATATACATAAAAACTATTATAGAAGTGCGGTATTCTAGACCATCCTACTTTTGCTAATTGATCTAATTCATAATCTTTACCATAATATTTTTGAAGTAATTTTCCCCAAGTATCATCTAATACTAGTGTATTTAAAACTTCTCCATTTTCCATCATCTCATGTATAATTTTTTCAAACTCAGCATACATAGTCTGAATAAATACTGTATCTTTTATTAAGTCTAAGTATTGAGTTATATAATATGCCTTTTCTTTATCATTTGTAGCATTCTTTATTAACACTTCATACAATAAAGCTTCATTAGTTGTTGATGCTACCTCATGAGTGAATATAGATGGATTTGAATTATAATAATTTTGATTTTTGGCACTCATATAAGAGTATACTCCATGCCCAAGTTCATGAGCTAATGTAGATACTGAACTTAAATTGCTTCCATAATTTAATAATATATATGGATGAGCATCATAAACAGATAAACAATATGCACCACTTACTTTTTCATCTTTCGAATATACATCAATCCATCTTTCATTAAAAGCTTTATATACTATATCACTATATTCTTTACCTAAAGGTGCTAATGCTGAATATATAATTCCTTGTGCTTTTTCATATCCTATACTATTATCAACACTATCTACTATCGGAACAAACATATCATAATAATATACTTTATCTAAATTAAGAGCCTTTTTTCTTAAGGATATATATTTATGCAAGCTAGATGTATTATCACTCACAGTTTCGATTAATCTATCATATACTTTGGTGTTTACCCCATCACTTTTTAAGTACATATCTAAAGAAGACTCATATCCTCTTTGAGTGGAATAAAATATATTCTTATTTACTTGTCCTACTAATAGCCCTGCTAAAGTATTTATATTGTCATTATAAGATACAAATTCATTTTGGTAAGCTGATTTTCTTTCATTTCTATCAAAAGATTCTAAAGCTTGACTATACTCAGATGGATTTAAATTTGTTTTTTTATCCATATTTCTAAAGAGTTCATATATATATCCTGGTAATGATGTTATTTTCGATACATCTGCAAGTATGTTTTCTGAAGTTTGATCTAGATAATAATCTTTAGAACTTCTTATGCTTGACAAATATCTATTATATTTACTTTTTATTTTCTTACTAGATGAGATTTCTTTAAATTCTTTATCTGATAATTTCAGAACCTCTAATTCTAAACCTGAACATACCATTCTATAGTCTCTATATACATTATCTAATTTTTCATCCATTGCTAAGTATTTATACGAATTTTTACTTATATCCTTTTTTAATTTTACATATCCTCCAAGCTTATTTAATTTTATATCTAATCTTTCTTTTATTTCTAGTGCAAAATCCAAATGAGTCTTAGACTTGGTAATTTTACCTGTATAATTTTTTAATTCCTTTATATCTTTTGTAAATTTTTTTAAATCTTTTTCCCATTCAGCATCATTTTTATATAATGCTTGTAGATTCCAACACATCTTATTATAGTCAATATGTTTCTTATTTTCTTGTTTAGTCTCTTCTTGATTGTCTATTGCTATAATACTTTTATTATGCAAAAAATCATTACCATAAGATATTTCTGGCATAGCTCCTATACAAAAAACAGATATAGACAAAATCATAATTGCTTTATAATATATTTTATTGCTCATAAAAAGCCATCCTTTCAATAAAATCTACTTACTTATAGGATGGCTTTTTTGTTCCTTATTATTCAACTATTACCATTTTAAATATTTATACATAAACACTTTATCCACATACTTATCAACATATTAACAATCTATATTACGACAAATATTTAGTTTTTCCAATATTCTTATTCTATTGGAATTTTTTTAATTTTGACTTTTAACATACTTATTAACAATTATTTAATACTTATCAACAAGTTTTTGTAGGTTATTCACTTATATTGTTAATAAATACTTTTAGTTTATTTGTATACAATTTCATTGCATCAAAAAAATATTTTTTTATTTATTGTTTTACTTTGTCGAACTTTGTGTTTTCAATATATATAGGCTAATATTACTCAACTCTAAACTTATCCACATTTTAATAACATATTATTAACAATATGTTGATAAGTTAATTTTTATATATCTTAGTAACTAATACTGTCATATCATCCTCTATAGTTTCACCTTGCATTTCAAGAGATTTGTCTAGTATTAAATTAGCTATCTCTTTTGGATTGGTAGTTTGCATATCTTTTATGAAGTATATTAACCAGTTATCACCCATATTGTTATTCTTACCAGCATCTAATATTCCATCAGATACCATAATTATATAATCACCATCTTTAACCTTTGTTGTCTTTCTATCTAAGTTTATATCACATAAAATCCCCACTGGTAATGATGATGAGGATATTAAATCTATATCTTTATTATCTCTCATTATATATGTAGGGCATGCCCCCATCTTTATAGTTTCTAGTATTCCTCTTTTTAAATCAACTATTCCTAAATCTAATGTAGAGAACATCTCATCTGACGATTTTAATAATAACATGTTATTAATTGTGTTGATAACTATTTCATCTTCAATTTTCGCATCCATCATTTTTTCTAATATATCTATAGTTATAGATGATTCTTCATATGCTTTTCGACCTTTACCCATTCCATCGCTTATGGCCATCATATATTTACTATCTCTTATCTCCATATGTGTATAATTATCCCCACACAATATATGTCCATCTTTTGACATTGATATCACTTCAGTTATAGCTTTATATTTTTGACTTCTACTAAAAGTTATTTTACATTCTTGACCTAAAGATCTACATCCAACCTTTTGAGCAGATACACTAGTTCCCATATAATCAGATATAATATTTGTTAGCTTTTTATCGCATAGACATCCATCTATGCAGTTATCTTTATTTATTACTATTTCAAAGTCATCATCACTCTTTGTTATATAATTTATCTTGTTTACTGAAATGCAGTTTCTTTCTAATTCATCTTTTAAATCATTTTCTTTCTCTAAGTCTAGCACAATATTATTTTCTAAATCATAGGATATAGACTTCATAGATTTTGATATACTTCTTATTTGGTTTGCTATTAATTTTCTACTTTCTGAAAATCTTACTGTCCAGTTATAATCTACTAAAAATAATTTATAATAATTATTTATTGTTTTAATTACTCCCTCTGGAGTTATACACTCTTTTACAAAATCTTCTGGTACGCTGTCTATTTTAAGCTCTCCTTCTTCCTCTATGCTTTGTAATATCTCATTCATAAGAGTATATGTATAATTAAATTTTAAGTCCCAGCATCTTCTTTTCATTCCACAGTTTTTACACTGATCAATATAAATCATATCTATTATACTTGCTATATCCTTTTGATCTACAACTTTTTCTTTTTCTCTAATCTTATCAAAAGTATCTGCTATACTATCATAAGCTTTGCTCATATTCAATAGTCTATTATTAGTTAAGCTTTTCATTCTATCTATATAGTCATTAACTACTTCATTAGAGTTCACATTAACTCTTATCCTATTTTCTATTCTATCAAAAGCTTTCTTTGGTAATAATAATACTATTAAGCACCCTATTAACATATCCCTCATTTGTTGAATATCCAATCCAACACCTAGACTATAGCCATATATCATAAACCAAGATAATATATACCCTATTATACAAATATATTTGTTTAATTTGTTAAAAGCCCCACTTATTAGTCCCGATACAGAGAACACTCCCATATATATAGCACTAGTTATATCACTTATCATAAATGCTATTCCAACTATAACCCCAGAAGTAGCTCCCATAGCTGCACCTCCAATAATAGATGCCATAAGAATAAGTATTGTAGACAAGACTGTTTTTAAAGACACCCCTAAGATATACATATCTCCTATTCCCATAATACTTAAAGTAACTATTATACTTAAAGATATAATTTCTTCTACATTCATAGTTATTTTCTTATTAGAATTACTCAGCAAATCAATACCATAAGAAAATATATATATTCCGATAAATACTATAGATGATTCCATAATTGCTATAAAAATATCATATACATATCTATTAGATAAAAGAGCTTGTCCAATAGATATAGGTAATATAATAAAAGTTCCCAAAAGAGCTATCTTCCAGGTTGAATTAACACCTTTAATTTTCTTGTTTATTGACATATATATAATTAAGCATAGGATATACTTCAAAATATAAGGCATAGTGTTTCCGGATAAAATTATTCCCAACAACGTTGCCATAAAAGCAGGAAGTCTATATTTTTCTATCTTAGATACATATATGAAAAATGCTAATCCCAGAGGTGCTATAGTATCCATCAAAATAGTCCTACTTAGCAAAAATGCCATTAATATAAATACAATTGTGTTTAATTCCATATATCTATTAAATTTTCTATAATTAATTTTAATAGTTTTATCTTTTAATTTTACTGAACTCTTCTCCATAAAAAAATCCCCCTCTTTTGTTTATAATGAGATTGTAACAAAGAGGGGGGTAATGTTTTTGTCATAATGAGTTCTCTATAATAAAAACATTAAGACATATTTTTTGATTTTTGACAGATTAATCCTTCCAAATTATCGTATTCACTTACAATTATTTTTTGACTTTCTAGTTTTTCCATTATTTTATCTAGTATTTTTACACCAGCAGTTATAATATCTGCTCTTTTAGGCTGTAATCCTTTTAATCTTTTTTTATCATTTAGTGTCATATTCTTTAAACTTTGTAGAACTATATCTATATCTTTTTTGCATATTTCACTATTGTGTATTTTTTCCATAGAATAGACTTCTAATTCCTGGTTAATTGCTGATAAAGATGTTATAGTTCCGCCTATGCCTACAAGATAACTTATATTGCAACTTTTTATATACTCTAATGTATCTTTTAATGTATTTTCTATGAAAACTTCCATATCTTCAAATTCTTTGTTATCTATTGGATCTTTTTTTAAAAATTTTTCTGTCATCCTTAAGGCTCCTACATTTTCACTTTTAGCAAAACTTATTCCTTTTCGGTTTCCAATTATAAACTCTGTTGATCCTCCACCAATATCTATTACTAATATATTATCTTTTTCATTTAGACCTTCTAACACACCCTTAAATCCTAAATTTGACTCTTCTACGCCACTTATTATTTCTATATCTATGCCTGTTTTTTCTTTGGCTAAGTCTATAAATTCATTTTTATTCTTGCTGTCTCTTAATGCAGAAGTTCCCATTGCATATATTTTTTCACAACCTTCTTCTTTACATATATCAGAGAATGTTTCTAGTGCTTTTATATTTCTATCTATCGCTTCTTTATTTATATATCCTTCTTTATCTACACCTTGTCCTATTCGTGTAGTATTTATAAATTTTTTTCTATTTTCTATCTTGCCATTTATATAATCAGCCACTAAAAGTCTCATTGAGTTTGTTCCAATATCAATTGCTCCTATCTTCATTGGTATATCTCCTTTGTCTTTTTTGTTCAATAATAAGGTACAACTAATTTTTTAACTATATATGTTAATTATCTCATATTTACATGTATTCACATACCTTAAATATTTATCATCTAAAAAGAAGGTAACTTAGTTACCTTCTTTTATATCAATATATATGATTTCCCCTGGCTTAACCATATTTAAGCGTTCTCTAGCCATAGTCTCTAAGTCCTTATTACTCTTTGCTTTTTCAGCCTCTTTTATTTCTAGCCTAGTCTCTTTTATTTGCTCATTGAGACTATAAATTTCTTCTTTATATTCCTTATACTTTTTTAGTTGAAATATAAATCCACTCATCATGCCTACTATTATGACACCTAAAAATAATGTTAATACTATAAACTGGCTCGAAAATTTTTTTCTTAAGTTCATATTAACCTACACCTTTTTTCTTATTTTTATCTTACCTAATGTTTTTCTCTTTACTCCCCTATTTATAAGTACAATCATATTAGGTATATAAAATATCATATCAAATAAAAAGTGTAGTGTGTATATCATAACGTAATACAAATTCTTCAAAATACTGACTATGTACTTTGTGGTATTTTTGATTAATGCTGTTAAAATATATAATACTTTATTCATTATTGCTAAAACAAATTTGCTTATGGTGTTGTAATATAAAATAAAACCAATAAATAAGGCTAAAAAATGATAATATCTCAGTTCAAAAGATTCTATTGCATTTACGGTTATAAAAACTGTTATTGTAGTTAAAATCCAAAATAATGCATCAAAAACTAAAGAGCAGTATTTTATAAATTTAAAATTTGATTTTATAACTCTATAAATATCAAATAATACGCCTACAACTATCCCACCGTAAATAGTTGCAAAAAAATAACTAGCATCTTGAGTAAACGGAGTCATCTACTTAAACACCTTCTTAAAAAAGCTTTCTTGTGTTTTTCTTTCCTTGGAGTAAATTATAGCATTTATGGTTCCATCTACATTTATAACTTTCTCGTCTATGCTCAGCTTACTCATATCTAAGTTTTCACCTTCTATTACCATTTCACCTGCGCTTGTTTTAACTTCTACCTTTTTATCGCTAAAGGAGTAGATGTGCTCTACACCAGAAACAATTAAATTGCTCCTATCCTTTAAGGTTATATTATGTTCCATAGTACCCCCCCAGTAAATTTTCAATTAATACTACTATAAATATACTGAGGATATCCTATTTTTATTCTACTATTTCATACATTTCTTTTGCATCATTTTTTAATACATGCTCTCTTATTTCATTTATCTTTACCTTCATAACTTTTTCTCCAAAAGTTATTTCTAATAAATCCCCTACATTTACTTCTGATGAAGATTTTGCAACTTTCCCATTTATAGTAACTATCCCCTTATCACAAGCCTCTTTAGCTACTGTTCTTCTCTTTATTATTCTAGACACTTTTAAAAATTTATCTAATCTCATTATCTAAGTTCACTTCCTTAAAAAATTATATTTATATTAGTATATAGAAAAAGTGTGGTATAAAATTCCACACTTTTTAATTTAATAATTATCCATTTATTATATCTTTAAGACCTTTTCCAGCCTTGAATACTGGAGCTTTAGAAGCTGGTATTTCTATAACTTCTTCTGGGTTTCTTGGGTTTCTTCCTTGTCTAGCAGCTCTCTCTCTAGTTTCGAATGTTCCAAATCCTACTAATTGAACTTTTTCTCCACCTACTAATGCTTCTTCTACTGATTTCATAAAAGCGTTTAATGCTGCTTCTGCTTCCTTCTTAGTTAATTCACTCTTTTCTGCCATTTTTGCAACTAATTCAGCTTTATTCACGATACTTACCTCCTAAAAAATTTATATAATAATAGAATTCTTATTTTTAAATTCTAGTTTTTAGCTAAAAATTATAACTTATTAGCTTTTGCTTCATTCCAAAGGTTGTCCATTTCTTCAAGGCTCATATCTTCTAATTTTTTGTTTAATTTTCTTGAGCCTTCCTCAACAAATTCAAATCTATTTATAAATTTTTGACTTGTAAGGTTTAATGCTTCTTCTGGATTTATACCTAAAAATCTGGATAAATTTACTATTGAGAATAATAAATCTCCTAGTTCTTCCTTTATGTATTTTATATTTCCTTGTTTGTGTTCGTCAAGTAATTCTTTATATTCTTCCTCAACTTTTTTTAATACATCATCAATATTATCCCAGTCGAATCCTACTAAAGCTGCTTTATATTGTATTTTTTCAGCCTTTGTAAGAGCAGGTAAATATTTAGGTATTCTTTTTAATCCTTCTGTTACGGTGTCTTCACCTTTTTCTTCTTTTTTTAACTCTTCCCATGTTTTATCAAATGTATTCATATCAATATCTTCATTTTTGAAAACATGAGGATGTCTATGTATAAGTTTTTCGCATATACCAGCTACAACTTCTTTTAAATCAAATAATCCTTCTTCTTGTCCTATTTGACAGTGGAATATAACTTGTAAAAGGATATCTCCTAGCTCTTCTATCATTTCATCTATATCATCGTTATCTATAGCTTGACAAAGCTCGTACGCTTCTTCTATGACATATTTTTTTAATGATTCATGAGTCTGCTTTTTATCCCAGTCACAACCACCTGGACCTCTTAAAGTTTCCATTATTTGATATAAGTCATTTACTGTATTATACACTTTTTTAGAGCTTTTTGGTATATATAAACTCGTTAAATAATCGAATTTATTTTCCATTCTATCTAGCTCGAATAAAGGTACATATTTCTTACTTTCTAGATTTTTGACACCTGCACCACTTACTATACATACTTCTTGATCATAATCATAATACTCCATTAATTGTAACTTAATATTTGAAGCTATAAAGCTATCATATATTTGAGTTATTATCATTGCAGTATTTGTATCTATATAGGAATTTTGTATCTCAAATGCATCTATCAACTTAAATCCATCTGCAGGGTCAACTGCTAAGTAATTAAACATAGCGTCTACAAAACTCATAGATGCAATTGTTTCTACTTCTATGCCCTTTTCTCTTGCCATAGATTCTATTATACCTACAGACTTTTCTGCAACTCTTGGATGCCCTGGGACAGCATATACTAAGTCCCCTTCTTTAGATGTTTCTATTATAAATTCTGAAATCTTTGTATATACGTCTTCAAAGTTTTCTTCTTTTTCATAAAAATAATCTAGAGAAGTATATTTTATAGATTCTTTTAGCTTGTCCACTGTTGGATGTTTCTCTGTTCGTAAGAATATCTTTTGAGCTGACTGTAAGGCTTCTAATGCTCCCTGACTAATTAAAGAATAATCTCCAGGGCCAAGTCCTACAATACTTATCTTACCCATAATACCACTCCTCTTAATTTATTTCAATTGTTAGTTATCTTATAAATATGTACTATCTAATTCATAAATATTATGTTCATGAATCTGCCTTTTTATTTAATTTTAAGGAAATTATGCCTAATTCTTATTAGTATTAGGCATAATTTTTTGACTATATTTAACAACAACTATAATTATTTTAACATATGATGTTCTATAGTAGTGTTTTTCTATTTCATAAGATTAAATTTTTTAAGTATTCTATAAAGTTTATCACCTTTTGGAATAGTCAATAATTCTTCTTTCTTAATTCCACCTATAAATATAAGTACTAATCCATAGATGACAGCACCTATACATATTGAGATTACAGTAGATAATGTATTACCTAATATTCCAAATAAGAATCCATAACTTAACTTAACAACTATAAACATACTTATAACTGTTATTAGTGGTTTTATAATAAATTCACTTGGTGAGAATTTTACTTTCATCACTTTTCTTATGTAAATGATTTCGATTAGCGCTGCTACTAGATATGCAGTAACTGTACCTAGAGCTGAACCTAATACATTTATTTCATATATACCTGTTAATGTATAACTTATTACTACCTTAAATAGCATACCTATTAATAAAGCTATTACAGGTACCATTGGTTTACCCATACCTTGAAGTATACCATTCATTGTTTGTATTAATCCTAAGAATATTATACATGGTGTAAGTACTAATAATATAGTTCCTACGTATGCTGGCTCTTTAGGATATAATAAATGCATTATTGGACCTGCTAATGATGCAATACCAAATGCTGCTGGTAAAACTATTAGTAAAGTTACTTTTATAGCTGTCTTTGTATCTTTTCTTGCCTTAATTTTGTTGTTAACAGCATATGATTCTGATATAGATGGAACTAAACTCATACTCATAGATATTGTAACAACTGATGGTAAGTTGATTATAGACATAGCTAATCCTGTTAATTGCCCAAATAACGCTAATGCTTGACCAGGAGTATATCCTGCTTCTGTAAGTCTTCTAATAACTATTACATTATCTATCATATTTACTAAAGGCATAACAGATGCACCTATTGTTATAGGTATAGCTACTACTAGAAGATTTTTCATTATCCTAGACACTGATTCGTCTTTGAAATGAGCACTAGCTTCATTCTCATATTTACGTTGTTTTCTTTGTCCTAAATAAACTAGTATTAAATAACCTATAGATGCTACTGCACCTATTGTAGCCCCCATTATAGCCCCTGCAGCTCCTAGTTTTGGACCATAATTATTCATTAGATAGTAAGCTAATCCTAACCCTAATATAACTCTGAAGAACTGCTCAAGGATTTGAGATATAGCTATCTTTGTCATTTCTCTTTTACCTTGGAAATATCCTCTATAAGATGACATCATTGGTACGAATAAAAGCGCTGGTGATATAGCCATCATAGCGTAGTATGCACCTGGATTTTCCATTATGTCATTTACTATGTAATCTGCTCCAAAGAAGAATATACAGAATGCCACTAAACCAGTTATAAATAAAACTGTATATGACACTTTAAATATTTTATGAGCACCCTTATGGTCTCCAATTGCGTTCTTTTCTGATACTAACTTTGCAAGTGCAGTTGGAAATCCTGCTGTTGCTAGTGTTAAAAATAAAGTGTAAACAGGATATGCAGCTTGATAATATCCCATCCCCTCTGCCCCAATTAGGTTTCCAAGAGGTATTCTGAAGAATGCCCCCATTATCTTTACAATTATACCTGCTAATCCAAGTATAAGGGCACCTTTTAAGAACGAGTCTTTGTTCTTGTTATTACTCATAACACGACCTCCATATTTTTTGTATAACAAACTTTAATATATCATATATTCAATAGTATGTTCAATATATTACTATAACTTTAAATAATTAGCTTTATTGATGAACCAAACGACTTTGTATCTTAATCTAAATCACTTTTTTATATATGTAAATCAATTGATATTACTTATACTTACAGTTTTTCAACATTTTAAAAATTTAATTTAATATTCCCTATAAAAAAGACCCAAATTTATTTGGGTCTTTGACTTTATATCTTTTACTGTACTTGCTTTCCTAAGAAGTTTGCTGCTATTTTTAATATTTTTTCTTCAGCTTCTGACATATCATCTGATTCTTTTGCTACTAGTGCTATTGATCCTATACAGTCACCTGATGAGCTTATTATAGGTATTATAATTTGTTTTTTATAATCCATGCTGTCATCTTTATGTAAAGGTATCAACTTAGTATCCTTACTAGTTTTTGTTTCTCTATTTTCTATTAATTGTTCTAATTCATCACTTATACTTTTTTCTTTATATTCTTTTTTAGGTAATTTAGAAACAGCTATTATAGAATCTAAGTCTGTAACAACAACACCTAAACCAAGTGTTTCTCCTAAAGTTTCTGTGTATTCTTGAGAAAATTCATTTAACTCTCCAATTGGTGAGTATTTTTTTAGGATTACTTCTCCATCTTTAGCTGTGAATATTTCTAGAGGATCTCCTTCTCTTATTCTTAAAGTTTTTCTTATTTCTTTAGGAATAACAACCCTTCCTAAATCATCTATTCTTCTAACAATTCCTGTCGCTCTCATGTTTAGTTTATCCCTCCATAAATTACTTTAAGCTTATTTTTACCAATGATAAGAAAAATATACAAAAAAGACTATGCATAATTTGCATAGCCTTTATATTTATATTTTTATTTTGTCTAATGCATCTTTATTTTTCTCTATTTTAGCTTCTTTTGTAAGTTTAGTTACTTGTTCAGTGAATTTTTCATTAAGTAATATAGTTTTTATTGAATCTTTTACATCATTATATGGAGTTTGTTCATTTACTTTATCTGTAACTTTTATTATATGGTACCCAAAGCTACTTTCTACTATGTCTGATATTTCACCTGGCTTAAGATTAAATGCTGCTTTTTCAAATTCAGGAACCATCATTCCTTTGCTAAAGTACCCTAAATCTCCACCTTGTGCTGCTGAACCTGGATCGTCAGAATTTTCTTTTGCAAGTTCTGAGAACTCTTCTCCTGATTTAGCTCTCTTAAGTAGATCTTCTGCTTTTTTCTTAGCTTCTTTTTTCTTTTCATCAGAAAGTGGCTTTCCATTTTTATCTTGTGTTGAAACTAATATATGTGATGCTTTAACTTCATCTTTGTAGTAGTCTTTTTTATGGTCTTCATAATACTTTTTCATTTCTTCATCAGATATTTTAATAGTCTTATCAAAATGTTCTTTATAATTTTGAACAGCTAAATCTTGTTCTTGTTGAGTTCTTAGGAACTCATCATTAGCTCCTATTTTTTCCATATCTTTCTTGTACTCTTTATCTGAATCTATATTTTTCTTTAATTCATTATATTTTTTGTCTACTTCTTCTTTAGTAGGTAGTAAATTATCTTTTTTTGCTTGTTCATATACTACTTCTACATTTATCATTTGGTCTAAGATATTTTCTTTAAACTTATCTCTATATTTAACGCCTTTTTCAACTTCTGTGTCCCATACATTTTTTCCATACATAGCCTCTACTGATTGCTTGTATAACGCTAGAGTTGTTTCGTATTCACTAACAGTTATCTTTTGACCATTAACTGTAGCTACCGTACCATCACCTTTAGGCGAGTTTGAGCAAGCTGTGACAGATAACCCTACCATCATAGCTACTGCAACTGACATTAGTTTTTTCATTTGAACACCTCATTTAATTTTATTTTATACTACACATCTTTTCTAATAGTTCTTCCAACTCAATCACTATATTATACCCTATTTTTTCACTTGTTTTGTATCTTGTTATTGGAGCAAGTATTATTTCATCTTTTAACTGTCTAACTTTTTCTATCTTTAGCTTTTTACACAATGTTTTTATATATGCTATTCTTAATAAACATTTAACAGACTTAGGTATATCAGAGAATCGATCCTCTAATTCCTCTTCTACTTCCTTCATATCTTCTTTATCTTCTATAGATGCAATTTTTTTATACATTTCTATTTTCATTAACTCATCACTTATATAACTATCTGGTATATAAGCATTTACACTTAAATCTATTTCTACATCTATTTCTTCGATAATAGCCTCACCTTTAACCTTTTTAATAGCTTCATTTAACATCTTGACGTATAAATCATATCCTATTACAGCCATATGCCCATGTTGCTGAGATCCAAGTATATTTCCTGCACCTCTTATTTCAAGGTCCCTCATAGCTATTTTAAACCCAGAACCAAATTCTGTAAACTCCCTTATAGCTTTAAGTCTTTTCTCTGCTACTTCACTTAATACTTTATCCTTTTCATACATTAGATAAGCATAGCCTTGTCTTGAACTTCTTCCTACCCTACCTCTTAACTGATAAAGTTGTGCAAGGCCCATCTTATCTGCATCATATACTATCATAGTGTTAGCATTAGATATGTCCATACCAGTTTCTATTATAGTTGTACAAACCAATACATTATAATCTTTATTTAAGAAACCTAATATTATATCTTCTAAAGCTTTAGAAGTCATTCTACCATGAGCTACGGCTACTTGAGCATCTGGTACTAAACGTTGTATCATACTAGCCATTTCTTCAATTCTTTCTACTCTATTATATACAAAGAATACTTGACCTCCTCTTGCTAGTTCTCTCTCTATTTCATCTTGTATAACACTTTCTTTTGCTTCTGTAACATAAGTTATTACAGGATGTCTTTCTTGAGGAGGCTCTTCTATAACACTCATATCTCTTATTCCACTTAGCGACATGTGTAGTGTTCTAGGTATAGGTGTTGCTGATAAAGTTAATACATCCACTGTTGATTTTATCTTTTTAAGAGCCTCTTTATGTCTTACTCCAAATCTCTGCTCTTCATCTATAACAACTAATCCTAAGTTAGGTAAGTTTATGTCCTTAGAAACTATTCTATGAGTACCTATAAGTACATCCACCAAACCTTTTTTAGCATCTTCAATTATTTGTTTTTGTTGCTTAGGAGTTTTAAATCTACTTAATACTTCTACTCTTATTGGGTAATTATCAAAACGCTCCCTAAAAGTATTATAATGCTGTTGAGCTAGTATTGTCGTTGGAACTAATACTGCAACCTGCTTTTGCTCCATACAAGCTTTAAAAATAGCTCTTATAGCTACCTCAGTTTTACCATACCCAACGTCTCCACAAACAAGTCTATCCATAACTTTATCTGATTCCATATCTTTTTTAGTATCTTCTATGGCTTTTAGTTGGTCATCTGTTTCTTGATGTGGGAATAATGATTCAAACTCTAGCTGCCAAGGAGTGTCTTCAGAGAATTTGTAACCTTTTACTTTTTCACGTTTAGCATATAGCTCTATAAGGTCTTTTGTCATATCCTCTATTTCTTTTTTAACCTTAGCTTTTGCCTTAGTCCACTCATTTGTTCCTAATTTATTAAGCTTTACCTTCTCTTCCTCTACCCCAATATACTTTTGAACTTTGTCCATTTGGTCTATTGGTACATATAAATTGTCTCCACCTTGATAGACTATCTTCATATAGTCTTTTTTTACGGCATTCACAGTTATTTGCTCTATTCCTGTGTATCTACCAACTCCATTATTCTCGTGTACAACATAATCTCCTACACTTAACTCTAAGAAAGATTCTATTTTTTTACCTTTTTTAGATTTTTTAGACTTAGATGACGATGTTCTTTTATGTACACCTATCATTTCATTATCAGTTATAACTGCATACTTTATAGATTTATACTCAAATCCACTACTTATACGAGCTGGTATTATTATTATTTGAGACGATTTTATCTCTATATCCCTACTTTCTGAGATAGTTGATTCAAGCCCTAAATCCAATAAATCTGAATTTAATTTCTTAGCTCTATCAAGAGTATTCGTAGCTAAAATTATTTTATATCCATTGTATTTTAATCTATTTAATTCCTCTACTAATATATCTACCTTAGCATTAAAAGTTGGTATTTCCCTAGCCTCAAAGTTTACAATTGATTTTATATTAAAATCATTTATAGGCTTTGGTAGTAAAGTGTTTATTACAAACTTTTTATTAGATGCAATAAATTCTAAATCTGAATAATGATATAAAAGTTTCCCTTGATTTTTAAGTGCCAATCCTCTTTCAAGATTTACCTTATAATTTTCTTTGAAAGTATGTATATAATTTTCACATCTTTCCTTAAGTCTGCTTATATCACTTATAAATACTATTGCATCTTCACTTAAATAATTAAAAATACTCTTATTTTCATCTGTATATATATAATCTATATAATTTTCTATTCCTTCAAAGTAAGTCTTATTGAATATCTTATCTATATTCTGTAAAACATCATCATCTGTATGCTTACTAACATCTTTTTTCATTCTAGCCACAGATTCATCTATATTTTTAGGGTATATAAACTCTCTAGACGGAGTTATAGAAAATTCTTGTATCTTTTCAATAGATTTTTGCGTAAAAACATCAAAAGTTCGTATAGATTCTATTTCATCATCAAATAGTTCAATACGAATTGGATTTGTGTATTCTAGGGAGAATATATCTATTATTCCTCCCCTTATACTAAACTGACCAAAACCTTCTATCTTAGAAACTCTTTCATATCCTAACTCAACTAATCTCTCACTTAGTGATTCTACATTTAGAGTATCACCTATCTTATGAGTTGATATATTCTCTAAAAGAACATCTTTAGGTATATATTTTTTTAAAGCAGCTTCAATAGATGTTACCAAAATTATTTCCTCACCTTTCGCCAATTTTAGCAACACCTTTAGTTTTCTAGCTTCTTCATTTCTATCCTTTGCATCTAAATGGTAGAAGTAAATATCTTGAAAACCTAAATACTCCACCTTATCCTTAATATAAAAGTTTAAATCATCATATACTTTTTTAGCCTCTAAATCACTACTTGTTATAATTATCATTTGTCTAGATAAATCCTTGTATAGTGAATATGCTATATGAGGTTTTTGTACAGGTAAAAGCCCATTAATAAGTAATGAGCCTTTGTTTTTCTGTATAGAGTTTATAACTTCTTTATATTCTTTGGAATTTTGCAAAGGGTATACAAATACATCATTCATATTAATTCCCCCTCACTATCCATTATATTTGTTCATAGATAAATCTATATCTTCCTTTATTATAGTCTCAACAGCATGATATGCTTTTTCAAGACCTCTTTCTAAATCATCGACTTCTTCTTTTCTAAATCTTGAAAGAACGAAATCTGCTAAATCTTGTCCTGGCATAGGCTTAGATACTCCAACTCTAACCCTTGGAAATTCTGTTGAACCTAAGCACTTAACGATCGATCTCATACCATTATGAGTTCCACCACTACCTTTTTTCCTTATTCTTAGTTTACCCACATCTAAGTCAATATCATCATATATTACTATTATATTGCTCAAATCTACCTTATAGTATTTATATATATCTATTAAAGTTTCACCACTTAAATTCATGTATGTTTGTGGCTTAACTAATAGAACTTTTTCAGAACCTATTCTTCCTTCTCCTATTAAGGCCTTATGCTTTATTTTCGTCACTGATATGTTATATTCCTTTGCAAGAATATCTATAACATCAAAACCAACATTGTGTCTAGTTTTTTCATATTTCTTGCCTGGATTACCTAACCCTACTACTACGTACATATTTTGTCCTCCTCTATTTACTTATTATGCCAAAATATAAATTTAATATATCATAATTTGTTATTATTATTGTTATTGTTGCTAAAGATATAAATGGTGCAAATGGTATTTTCCTCTCCTTATTACTTTTATACAAAAGTATATATATCGAATACGGACAAGCTAAAATAAATGATAAGGCGATTAAATACATTGAATAGTTATGCCCTAATACAAAACAACATAAGCAGTATACGCCTATGTCTCCTTGTCCTAATGATTTTGTTGTTGTGGCTAATATATATGGTACAATAAGTCCTATTAATAGTGCAATGATATGGCTCATTGTGTTAACATCATACTTTATTGTAATTAGAAAAATTCCACCTTGAATTATTATACCACTAAGTACAGTTATATCATATATATATGTAGTATGATAATCTATTATTGATATAACTATTATAAATGGTATTAGCGATAAGTACTTTATTGACTCTGCGTTTACTCCATATTTGTAGTAGATTAAAGACATTGATAACAGATTTAATGTGTAAATTATTATTGTATTTAGCTTATTTTGATTAAGTTCATCACATATTTTATATATTTTTTTATTGCATATATATGATGTTATTATTGAAATTAATACTATATATATCATAATCTAAACATAGTAATAGGGTCAATTTAATTATTGACCCTATTTATATTATCTAATCATAAAAACAAACTCATATACCAATCTATTATATATGTTCCACATAGAACATTAATTAATGTTCCTATGGATATAAATGGTCCATAAGGTATCATTGAATTATATTCTTTGTTTTTTATCTTGCTATATATTATAGTACAAACTCCGTAAATTGCTCCTACATATACACTTAATAATACTGTTAGTAGTCCATATTTCATTCCTAAAAATAGTCCTACCATACCAAAAAGTTTGATGTCTCCCCCACCCATTACTTCTTTTTTTACTAATAGCTCTATCAGGTATATTAGTACTAGTGTACCTCCTCCACAGATTAGCCCTCCTAGTAAACTTTCTTTTAACCCGATTCCTTGTCCTAGGATATTAAAAGCTAGAGCTCCTATACTACCGAAAATTATTAATCCATCGGGTATTATATAGTGATCTATATCTATGAAGGTTATTATTACTAATAGTGATACTAATAACAAGTAGTATAGTGTTATAGTGTTTAGTCCGTATACTTTATATACTAATACAAACAATATACCTGTTAGAAGTTCTACTAATGCATATCTTAGCGGTATCTTTTGTTTGCAGTATCTGCATTTTCCTCCTAGAAAAGTCCAGCTAAGTACAGGGACTAAATCTAATGGCCTTAGTCGTGTTTTGCAATTGTAGCAATGTGATGGGGGATTTGATATTGATTGTTTATTTGGTATTCTGTATATACATACGTTAAAGAAGCTGCCAAATATTATTCCAAATATAAAAAAATATATATAATACATTCCCATCTGTCAATTTATCTCCTTGTTTAATTTTTTATCATATTATAAATAGTTTACATATCCTGAGTCACATTTAAATTTTAGTATCAAGTTTATATCATCTATAAAAAATTTTACTTTTTCTCATTATATTTTCCAATTTTATCTATATATTTTTGTATTAAACTGTTTATATTTAGTTGCTTGATTAATAATTAATCCCTCCAACTAATCTAGATGTGTATTCGTAGTCAGAGCACTTACTTAATACACTATCTCTTGATATTTTTCCTTCTCTGTATAAATTTACCAACCCTTGATCCATAGATTGCATACCTAACTTAGAGCTTGTTTGTATAATATTTTGTATTTGATATGTTTTATTTTCTCTTACTAAGTTTCTTATTGCTGGTGTGGCTACCATAACTTCTAATGCTGCGACTCTATTTGTTCCATCTATAGTTTTTATTAATTGCTGTGATATAATCCCTTCACATACTGTTGATAATTGAGTTCTAATTTGCTGTTGCTGTTCCGGTGGGAACATATCAACTATTCTATCTATTGTCTTAGCCGAGCCTACTGTATGTAAAGTTGAGAAAACTAGATGTCCTGTTTCTGCAGCAGTTAAAGCTATTGAAACAGTTTCAGGATCTCTCATTTCTCCCACTAAAATAACATCTGGGTCTTGTCTAAGCGCTGATCTAAGTGCTGAATTAAAGTTTTCTGTATCGCTACCTATTTCTCTTTGATTTACTATTCCTTTTTTATGATGATGAACATATTCTATAGGATCTTCTAGCGTTATTATATGTCTCTCTTGAGTTGAGTTTATTGTGTCTATTAAACTAGCTAAAGTTGTGCTTTTACCGCTTCCTGTTGGTCCCGTTACGAGTACTAACCCTTTACTCTTTTCTGTAAAACTAGCTATAATATCAGGTAATCCTAAGGTTTTAAATGACGGTATTTTAGATGTTATAGTCCTTACAGCTATTGCATATTTACCTTTTTGCTTATATGCATTTATTCTAAATCTATCCCCACTTTTAAAAGATACGGATAGATCCACTTCTCCGTGTTCTTCTAGAATTTTAAATTTTTTATTTCCTGCTATTTCCCTGGCCATAATTTCAGTGTCTTTTTCAGTTAAACTTTCTTCATTTAACTTTACGAAGCTTCCTTTTATCCTAGCTATCGGAGGAGTATCTACTGTTATATGTACATCTGATGCTCCTAACTCTACTGCCATTTCTAATAAATTAAATATATTCATAATTTTCTCCTCATATATTATAGTTTTTAAATATACTGCTATAGTAAACTTATATAATTAAATTGCATCTTATAAAATTTAAGATGCAATTTGAATGTTGTATATTAAATTTTTAATTTTAGTGTATCTTGAAATAGATTATACTTTTCTGGCTTTTTAGTATTGAGGGTTATCTGTGTCTAACCTAAGGATATCTTTTTCTGATCTATAGACTATAAATTGGATATTAGCTGAAATATCTCCTCTAGCTTTAGATTAAATTCTTCAAAAACTTTTAAGGCTTCTTTAACTTCGTTATTTCTGTATCTGTTAATACAAGGTCTAGTAACTCCTGACCTTGATCTTCAACTTCTCTCATTACTTCAGAAATTATTTAAGCTAATATATATAGTCAATGTCCTAAATCTTTTTTTAGCTTAATTTTACCTGAATCACTTATTTTACCTTAAATTCCATATTAAACTTTATCAAATATTCTTTTATCCATTTTAATTGCGACAAAATAAAAGGATACCTATATAGGTATCCTTTATCTATTTGACTAGAATAACTTACTAACTGACTCGTTAGCAAATATTTTCTTTATAGCATCTCCAAATAATGGAGCAACTGTTTCTATTTGTACTTTATCTATTTTCTTTTCTTCTGGAAGTTGTATAGTATCTAAAACTATTAATTCTTTTATTGCAGAGTTTTCTATTCTTTCCATAGCTGGTCCTGATAATACTCCATGAGTACAGCAAGCATATACATCTTTAACACCAAATTCTTTTAAAGCATTTGCTGCATTTGTTATAGTTCCCGCTGTATCTATCATATCATCTAATAATATAACATTCTTACCTTGCACATCACCTATTATGTTCATTACTTCACATACGTTAGCTTTAGGTCTTCTCTTGTCTATTATAGCTATTGGAACATCTCCGTTTAAATTGTTAGCAAAGTTTCTTGATCTTGTTACACTTCCTAAATCAGGTGAAACTACTACTAAATCTTCTATATTCTTTTTGTTGAAGTAATCAGCTAATATGCTTCCTCCTTGTAAATGATCTAGTGGTATATCGAAGTAACCTTGTATTTGTGCAGCATGTAAGTCCATAGTTAATACTCTGTCTGCACCTGCTGCTGTTATTAAGTTTGCAACTAATTTAGCTGTGATTGGATCTCTTGCCTTAGCTTTTCTGTCTTGTCTTGCATATCCATAGTAAGGTATAACTGCAGTTATTCTTCCTGCTGATGCTCTTCTTAATGCATCTATTATTATTAATAATTCCATTAAGTTGTCATTAACTGGACTATTAGTTGATTGAACTACGAAAACATCACAACCTCTTACTGTTTCATTTATGTTTACGCTTATTTCACCATCACTGAATGTACTTACTTGGCAGTCACATAATTCTACACCTATATGATCTGCTATTTTCTTAGCTAATTCATTAGATGCATTTCCTGCTATTATTTTTATTTCGCTTCCGCTAGTGTTCATGTAAATCCTCCCAAAATTTTTGAAACTTTGTTTAATTTATTTAAAATCTAGGCTTTTGCCTAAAAAAATAATAAGCTGTTTAGTTGCTATTTTTTATCCTTTTGATCTTTCTTCTCTACCCAACCTTCTTTGTTCACTTGTCTTTGTCTCGCTACTGCAAGCGCCCCTTGTGGAACATTGTCTGTTATAGTTGAACCTGTTGCTATATACCCTTTTTCTTCTACAGTTACTGGTGCTACTAGATTAGAGTTAGAACCTATGAATGCTCCATCTTTTACTATAGATTTTGCTTTATTTTTACCATCATAGTTTACAAATACTACTCCACATCCTATGTTTACACCTTTTCCAACATAAGCGTCTCCAATATATGCTAGGTGAGATGCTTTAGAATTATCTTCTATTGTAGCATTCTTAACTTCTACGAAGTCTCCTATCTTTACATTGTTCCCTATGTTACTCTTAGGTCTTAAATATGCATATGGTCCTACTGTAGTGTTTTCTCCTACTACACTATCAACTATAGTTGAATTTTTCACCTCTGTATAATCGCCAATTTCTGAATTTGTTATACTACAATTCATTCCAATTATACAACTTGAACCTATTTTTGTACTTCCCATTAATATAGTTCCTGGATATATTACTGTATCATTTCCTATTTCAACTCCAGCTTCTATATATGTTGAATTAGTATCTATGATTGTTACTCCATTTACCATGTGAGATTCATTTATTCTTTGTCTCATTATTTGTTCTGCTCTAGATAACTCTACTCTTGAGTTTACACCCATTAGTTCTTCTATTGTAGAACCGTTGAAAGCTCCTACTTTAAGACCCTTATTTCTCATTATTTGTATAGTATCTGTTAGGTAGTACTCTCCTTGTGCATTGTTGTTATCTAATAAATCTAAAGATTCTCTTAAACTCTTTCCATTGAAGCAGTATATTCCTGAGTTTATCTCTTTAGCTAACTTTTCTTCTTCTGAAGCATCTTTTTGCTCTACTATTTTTAGTAAATCTGAATTTTCATCTCTGATTATTCTTCCATACCCCGTTGGATTGTCTACTACTGTTGTAAGCACTGTTGTGTGATACTCATTTTCTATGTGATAATCGAATAGTTTTTTAAGTGTTTCTTCTTTTACTAAAGGTGTGTCTCCGCATAATACTACGATTATATCTTCATCATTTATGTATTCTTTAGCCATCATGACAGCATGACCAGTACCTAATTGCTCCGTTTGCATTGCTATCATTGTATGTTCTGGTAGTTTTGATTTTACTACTTCACTTTCGTGGCCTAATATTGCTACTATATCGTTAACCCCTGAATTTTTACATACATCTATTACGTGGTTAACCATTTCTTTTCCACATACTTTATGAATTACTTTTGGGAATTTAGACTTCATTCTCGTTCCTTTTCCTGCTGCAAGGATTATAGATTTAAAGTTCATTTCTCCACTCCATTCTTTATAACTATTTTATCTATGTTATTATATTATGTATATAATATAGTTTGTATACAATACTTTGTTACTACTAATTAATATAACACCTTTTGTCAAAAAAGTATACATTTAAACAAAAATTTTAAATATAAAAAAGAGTCGAATAGTTCGACTCTTTATAATAAACAATAAAAAAATTCTATTTAATTATTCAGCTGCAACTTCTAATTGAGCAACTGCTTCATGATATGCATTTAGTACTGCATCTTCTAATAATTGTCTCATCTCTGCGTTTATTGGATGAGCTATATCTCTAAAATTACCTTCCCCTATTTTTCTACTTGGCATAGCGATGAATAAACCATTATGTCCTTCTATAACCTTTATATCATGTACAACAAATAAGTTGTTAAAAGTTATAGACACTATACACTTCATTTTTCCTTCGTCAGTTATTTTTCTTATTCTTACGTCAGTTATCTTCATCCTTTTATATCCCCCTTTTGAATTTGACAAATTAATGTATTTATAAATTTTATATATATATTTACTTATAGTTTAGTATTCTATTAAATATTTGAATATCCTTTTTTATTTTTTGAAAATTTATGGTTTTTGTAAATTTATTTTTTACCTAATCTTCTATTATTTCTTCTATGTCACAATCCCCTTCGACAAATTCTTTCTGATATTCATCTTTAAATGTCTTTAAATTTGGTTCTACTATTATATTATCTACATTTACATCTAATTGAATTAAAGATATATAATCTTTTACCATTTTGTCTTCTGGCTTCATTGTAGATATAAATACTCCCGTTCCTATAACTTCCGCTCCAAACTCACTCATAAGATCTGTCATACCTTTGATTGTACCTCCACCTCTCATGAAGTCATCTATTAATATAACTTTGCTATTCGGCTTAACTGCTCTTCTTGGTAAACTCATACTTTCCACTTTAGAAGTATTTCCACTAACATAAGTCATACTTAGTGTAGGTCCTTCTGATACTTTTATATCTTTTCTTATTATAACAAGTGGTAAATTCATTGCTTTAGCTGTCATAAGAGCCATTGGAATTCCTTTAGTTTCCATTGTCACTACGCAATCAGCTTCTGCATAATCTATATTTGATGCAAATATTTTACCTATTTTTGATGCTATAGTAGGATCATATATTAAGTCTATTAAATATAAAAATCCTCCTGATAATACTCTAGATTCGTCACTTATTTTTTGACATAATTCCATTAAAAATTCTTCATTTTCTGCTTTTGATGTCTTTGGTATATATTTTACTCCACCAGCTGCTCCTGATATTGTTATTACTTTCCCTAGTTCTAATTTTTCAAAGACATTTTTTACTACTATTAAATCTTCACTTATTGTAGATTTAGCAGCATTAAATTTATTTGTAAAATAGCCTAATGTAAATATCTTATTTGGATTGTCCGATAATATCTTTACTATGGCACCAATTCTTTCCGTTCTTTTAAATTTCATGCATTTAACCTCCTACGATTGCAGCTTCTTCTATATAAACTAAATAATGCATAACCATGTTTATTATGATATAATAATGGTTATGTTTTAAGCAATTTTTTAATATATTGTATATGTAATATAGTATATGTATATTAATCATTAAATATTGAACATTATACTATTATACCACAAACATAGTTCATATTGTAGGGCTTAATTAAAAGAAAGGTGGTTTTCTTATGAAGATACATTTCATTGGAATCGGTGGCATAAGCATGAGTGCTTTAGCTGAAATATGCCTTAATAAAGGATATAAAGTTTCTGGTTCAGATTCAAACGAATCTTACTTATTAGATAAACTTAGATCTCAAGGCGCTAATATATTTATAGGACATGAAAAAGAACATTTGGCAGATGATGTAGATATGGTTGTTTACACTGCGGCAGTTCATGATGATAATGCTGAGCTTATTGCAGCTAGAGAAAAGAATAAACTTGTTGTAAACAGAGCTACTTTCTTAGGTCAAATAATGAGAGAGTACAAAAATTCTATAGCAATTTCTGGTACTCATGGTAAAACTTCAACTACTTCTATGTTATCTACTATATTCCAATATGCGGATTTAGATCCAACTATATTAGTTGGTGGAAATTTAAGTAGTATAGGTGGTAATGTTAAAATAGGTAACTCTGATCATTTCATAACAGAGGCATGTGAATATGTTGATAGTTTCCTAAACTTTAACCCTAAGATATCAACAGTTTTAAATATAGAGGAAGACCATTTAGATTACTTCTCAGGCTTAGATGAAATAAAAGCATCTTTTAATAAATTTGGTAAATTACTTCCTAAAGATGGTTATTTCATAATAAATGGAGATGACGAAAATACAAATGATATATTACACGACGTAAAAGCTACTGTTATAAAATACGGTACAAATTTAGATAATGATGCTTTAATTAAAAATATAAGCTTCAATGAAAAAGGTCATGGTATATTCGAGATAGAATTGAATGGTAAAAATTTAGGTGTATTTGAACTTTCTGTTCCAGGACTTCATAACATCTACAATGCTACTGCTGCTATATTAGTTGCTTATGTTTCTAATATAGAATTAGAGCTTATAAGAGAAAATATAAAATCTTATTCTGGTGTTGGAAGAAGATTTGAGGTTAAGGGTAAATATAATGATGCCTTAATAATTGATGATTATGCTCATCACCCTACTGAATTAAAGGCTACTTTATCTGCTGCTAAAAAGATGAAGAAGTCTAAGTTATGGTGTATATTCCAACCTCATACTTACACTAGAACTAAGTCTCTTTTAAATGAATTTGCTGAAGCATTTTATTCTGCTGATAAAGTTATTATAACTGACATATACGCTGCCAGAGAAAATGATCCAGGAGATATTCATTCTAAAGATTTAGTTGAAAAGTTATATCAAAACCATGTTGATGTTGCTTATATAAGTAAGTTTGAAGATATAGTTGACTATCTTCGTGATAATGTCTCTTCTAATGATTTAGTAATAACTGCTGGTGCAGGACCTATATACAAGGTAGCTGAAGAATTAGTTGAAAATTAATAAACAAAAAGGATATACTAGCTAGTATATCCTTTTTGCTTATTAAAATACTTATTCCTCTAATTTAAATATGTCTTTTACAAGATAATCATATAATCCAGTGTGGACTTCATAATATGCTTGAATTTTATTCTTTCCTTCACCCTGTGTTATTTTTACATAATCTTTACCCATTGTTTCTACTTTCGCATCATAGTTCTCGCCTTGAATGTTTATAGTAAAGTTGTACTTACTTCTTTCTTTACTCTTTTCTGGCTGAACTTTGCCAACCATTCTCTTTTGAACCATTTTAAGTGCTAGGTCTTTAAAATTCCAGCCAAATATTTTCTTAGTTTCATCTTTATAAGTTATTTTTACAGTATCCCAACTCTTATACTGCTTTATAAAGTCAAATGACAAATATATACTCTCACTTAAAAGCTTACTAAGTTCTTTTTTTGTAGCAACCGGAACTTTATAGTACTCTTCTTTGCTGACAGTGTATACCCTAAAGTAATTCAAGTCTGTTGAAAATCTAATTCCATCATCTGAGTTACCATTGTATATAGGAGTGTATGATTGTGGCTTTCTTATTTTTGTAAATTCTGTAAATAACACAGTTATATTATCCCAATAATCCTTTTCTATTCTAACACTTTCTACTTTTGAATCTGATAAGTATATTTTACTTTTAGAGCTCAATTGTTTTATTAATGATCTTGTGTCATCTTCTAATGCCTCTGTCGTTTGTTGTCCTGGTTCTTTGTCTTTTGTATCTTTGAACAAGGTAAATCCTAAGAAATAGCATACAAAGAATAACACTACAGTAAGAGCTACTAAAACCTTTTTTTTGATTTTTTTCTTCTTAGCCATCTTCACGCCTCCTTTATCCATATAATCATAAGATAATTATATTACTTTTATGTAGTTTTTGTAAGACATAATTACTTATTATACTTATTTCCAGGGAAATTACTACACCCTTCTACACAAATACTTGTACATTTTTTAAATTTTATACATTTTTCTCTTATCTTTTAACATAAAAATAGTATCTAAAAGCAATTTAGATACTATTTTCTAATTAGTTTTTAATTTTTAATTTATGCTTCTTTTATTAACTCAGTTACCATTTTAGCAGAATTTTCTATATCCTTTATAGCTATATATTCTTCTAATGTATGAGCATTTTTCATACCTATACCTAGGTTAACTGCTTTTATTCCATTTTTATTTAATATATTAGTGTCACTACCTCCACCTGTAGATGTTGTGTGACCTTCTACATTCATATTAGCAAAAGCTTTTTTAGCTAGCACTACTATTTCATCATCTTCAGATATATTAAATGGTGCATAAGCTCTTGTAGTTTCTATTTCTATTTTAGCTCCAAATTCTTTAGCTGCTTTTTTAAATACATCTACCATATGGTTTGTTTGAGCATCTAACTTTTCTTCGCTTAAGCTTCTAGCTTCTGCTGCTATTTCTAATTCTGGCATAACTATATTTGTTGCTATTCCACCATTTATTATACCTATATTAGCAGTAGTTTCTTCATCTATTCTTAATAAATTCATATTTTCTATAGCTCTTGCTGCAACCATTACTGAACTTACTCCATTTTCTGGTTCAAGACCTGCATGAGCTGGTTTTCCTATTATTTTGACCTTTATAGCATCTTGTGCTGGCGCTTGAATTATTATTTCTCCTGGAGCTCCACCACTATCTAAAACAAATGCATAATCTGCATTTACTTTAGAATAATCTAAGTACTTAGCACCATATAATCCGCCTTCTTCCCATATTGAGAATACAACTTGTATATCCGCATGTTGGATATCATTTTCCTTAACTGTTCTTAATGCTTCTAATATAGCAGCTATACCAGCTTTATCATCAGACCCTAGTACTGTTGTTCCATCACTTTTTATTATACCATTAGCTTCATCTATTATAGGCTTTACTCCTATACCAGGACTAACTGTATCCATATGTGAAGTGAAAAGTAATGTTTTACCCTCTCTATTTCCTTTTAATGTAGCAATTACATTTCCTGTTTCTCCACCAGCTTTTACACCAGCACCATCTATCACAACTTCTAAACCTATTTCTTTTAGTTTTTCAACTAAAACTTCAGCTATTTTACCTTCTTTTGAAGATGGACTGTCGATTTGAACTAGCTCTAAAAATTCATTGATTAGTCTTTGATTATTTATCATATATTCTCCTCCAGTTATACTTGGTCTACCTATAATTTTAGAGCATTACCAAAAATTTATCAATATCTGAGGTAATTTATTCTATTTTATTATTTTTCTACTTCTTGAATCTATCATACATAACCAATATCCTAAGCTATCATTTCTTGTGTCACAAGGTTGATATTCTCTAAACCCTGTATGACCTTTATCTGGTTGTTCTGTTTTATTCCCTGGAACTGCGTATATATAATTTTTTCTCTTATTATACTCATCATATTGTACACCAAATAAGTAATGTCTATACTTATATGATTGCATCACTGCATCACTATACATTGTATAATTTAGAGTATTAACATATCCTAAGTAAGGCATAGTATAACCACATAAAGTTATAGGACTTATTTCAATTTTCCACCATCTAGTATTATCTATTTCATCTTTAATAAATGGTTTTACTTCCTTAAAATGTTTAAGCCCTTTTTTTATTTGTCTTGGCATTAAAAGTGTTCCCGCTGTTTTTTGGTATTCGTCTATAGAATTTGATTTTGCATACTTTTGACGTGTTTTTTGTTGATGTGAAGCATTAGGATATGTCTTGTTTTCTTTAGGTTCACTACTTTTTCTATTTTTCTCTATAGTTTTATCTATATTATCATATTCGTCATATTTTTCTCTAGTTTGAGGATTTACATCCTCCTCTATAATTTCATAATAACCATCATCTGAGTTGTATACACTTTCTTCTTCACTTTCATACTCTTCTTCATCATCATCTATTTCTATATACTCTATTTCTTCATACACTTCATACTCTTCTTCATTATCATCTTCTTCTATATTATCTACATCTATATATCCTATTTCTTCATATTCCTCAAACCCTTCGTCATTATCATCTACTTCTATATACTCTATTTCTTCATATCCCTCAAATCTTTCGTCATCTTCATACTCTTCTCCTGCAAATAATATTTCCTCATAATTATCTATCTTAGTACCTTTAAATCCTATAAGTGGTACAGTTTTTTCATATAAAAGAGCTATACCTTTTATATCTATATCTTCTCTGTCTAAATTTAATGTAAATTCACCTTTTCCTTGCTCACTTGGCAATACCTTTCCTAAATCAAGGGTATCATAATCGCTTTGTATAGCAACTACCCTATATCCATCTTTCATAAATTTAAGATTTTCTACATATAATGAAATTATTGATTTTTCATCATTTATCTCTACTTTAGCAAATGCTTTTGGTAAAACACGTTCTTTGTATCTAAAGTTAGTGTCCTTAGCTTCAAGGATTATATAATCTCTCTTAAATTTTTTTTTAGCTGCCACTTTTAATCCCCCTTTTAACATAATTTCTCTTAATAGTATATGAGTATGATTCTAAAAAAAGTACCTTCAATTATTTTGAAGGTACTTTTTCATTTACTTTATTTGATAAAGTGGCAAACTCTTCTATTGATAAAGTTTCCCCTCTTCTTTTTTCATCTATATTAGCAGCACTTAGTACTTCCTTTATCTCATCTTTACTTAAGAATCCTAATCCACCTAATGCATTAAGTAATGTTTTTCTTCTTTGTCCAAAAGCCGCTTTAACAGTCTTGAAGAATATTTCTTCATTATCAACTGGATATTTTATTTCTTCTCTAACATGAAGTCCTATAACTGTTGAGTCAACATTTGGTTGTGGTATAAACATATGTCTTGGTGCTTTTGCTACTATTTCTGTATCACAATAATATTGAACTGCTACTGATAAAGCTCCATAATCTTTTGTTCCTGGTACTGCATTCATTCTATCTGCAACTTCCTTTTGTACCATTACAACTATATCCGTTACTGGTATATCTTCTTCTAAGAACTTCATAACTATTGGAGTTGTTATATAGTATGGTAAGTTTGCAACTAATTTAACTGGTCCCCCATTTAGTTTTTCTTTTACTAATTCTTGAACATTTACTTTTAATATATCTTGATTTATAACTTCTATATTATCAAAGTCTTTTAATGTTTCACCCTGTAATATAGGTATTAATGTTTTATCTATTTCTATAGCCACAACTTTCTGAGCTACTTTACCCATCTCACGAGTTAGTGTCCCTATACCAGGACCTACTTCTATTATATAGTCTCCTTCAGAAAGTCTTGCCCCTCTTAATATTTTATCTATTACATTATCATCTATTAAAAAGTTTTGCCCTAAAGACTTTGAAAATTTAAATCCGTGCTTTTCAACTACATCTTTTGTGGCTCTATGTGATGAAAGTCTATCCATTAATTTTTCTCCTTTTATATTTATTTATCTAAAGTTTCTAGTGATTTTACAAATTCTTCTCTAGTAACCCCATAATTATTTAATCTATTTAAGAATTGCTTGGCATTTCCATATCCGATTCCAAGTATCTTTCCTAATTCATCTCTTCTATTAGATGCATCTTCATTTCCTATAAGTCCATTTCTTATTAAATCAACTTGCTTAAATTCATCTCTTTTTTCTGTACTTTCTGTTCTAACTCTCTCAAGAGCTGCTATTATACTCTTTGGTGTGGCATTTTCTATACCTATGTCACCATCTTTTTTAGCTTCCTCTCTTGGTAAAAAAGCATGCTTACATCCTGGAACTTCTGCAGCTATTTTTTTTCTTATTTTTTCACCCGCAAAATCAGGATCTGTAAATATTATTACTCCACGTCTTTTTTGAGCAGATTTTATTCTTTCCATAACACCTTTAGGAAACCCAAATCCACCAGTTGTTATAAGTTCTGCATCTACAGCTCTTTTTACTGCTGTAACATCGTCTCTTCCTTCTACAACTATTATTTCTTTTATCATTATCAATTCACCTTTATCTGTTTTGTATCCTGTCTTAACTTCATTTCTATATTTTACGTTTTTTATGTAATTTTATCAAGGAAAAACAAAAACTATAATATCATTATGTGCTATAGTTTTTGTTTTTACACTCTATTTTTATTGTGTTTTACAATATTTACTTAATAATTATAGTGCCTAGAATAATAATGTATATCTATAAATATTTTATAATTGTATTAAAAAAAGCTCTTGAGACTATACAGTCTCAAGGGCTTTTATTTTATATTAAATAATCTTTTAGCATTTTCTTTTGTAGCTTTGCAAACTTGCTCGTAAGATATACCTTTTTCTTGAGCAATCTTATCTGCTACAAATTGAACTAATGATGGGTCATTTCTTTTCCCTCTATGAGGCTCTGGAGCCATATATGGTGAATCAGTTTCTATTAATAAATATTCTATAGGTATTTCTTTTGCTACTTCTCTAGTTTTTTTATTATTTTTAAAAGTCACTGTTCCTGGTATTGATATATAGCAACCCATTTTTACATATTCTCTAGCTAATTCAACATTCCCACTATAACAATGAAGCACGCATCCTATTTCTGGAGATTTTGTATTTTTTATTATTTCAAAAGTATCTCCATGAGCATCTCTATCATGTATTATTATAGGCAATTTTAACTCATTAGCTAATTCTATTTGTTTTTTAAACCATTCTTTTTGTTCTTCTCTAGGTGAATTATCATAGTAATAGTCTAATCCGATTTCACCTATAGCTACTACTTTTTCATTTTCAGTAGCTAATTTTCTTAAAGTATCTATTGCAGTTTCATCTAAATCTTTAACATCGTGTGGATGTACTCCAACTGCTGCATATATAAAATCATACTTATTAGCTAATTCTACACTAGTTATTGATGTTTCTATATCTGCTCCTGGATTTAATACTAAATCTACACCTTTTTCTTTTAAAGATTCTATTAATTCTTCTCTATCTTCATCAAATCTTTCACTATTTAAGTGTGCGTGTGAGTCAAATAACATTTTTTATTCTCCTAACTAATTAACGAACTTCGCATCCATCCTTAGCACCTGTTGCTACTGGTACTATTAAATCATCACCATCATCTCCAGCAGCTAATATCATACCTTGAGATTCTACTCCTCTTAGCTTAACTGGCTTTAAGTTACAAACAACTATAACTTCTTTTCCAACCATATCTTCTGGCTTATACCATTTAGCTATTCCAGATACGATTTGTCTTGTCTCTGAACCTAATTTTATTTGAGATACTAAAAGTCTATCTGCTTTTGGATGTTTTTCACAGCTTAAAACTTTACCTACTCTTAGTTCAACTTTATCTAATTCATCTATTGTTATGTTTTCTTTGTGCTCTAATGGAGCTACTTCTTCTACTACGTCTTTCTTTTCTGCAAATAATTCGTTCAATTCTTCTACTTCCTTTTCTATATCTAATCTTGGGAATAAAGATTCACCTTTGTGTACTTTTGTTCCTTCAGTTATTAATCCAAATGTTTTAACACTTTCCCAAGTTGTTAATTCTTCATTTGTTATTCCTAATTGACAGTATATTTTTTTAGCAGTAGCGTTCATTATTGGATTTATTAATGTAGCTACTATTCTTATAGATTCACATAAGTTGTATAATACTGTATCTAAAGTATCTTTGTTAGCTTCATCTTTTGCTAAAGCCCAAGGCATAGTTTCATCTATATACTTGTTAGTTCTTCTTATTAATTTCCAAGCACTTTCTAATGCTTCATTAAATTGAAGTTTGTTCATTTCATTTTCAAAATTTTCTACTGATAATCTAGCAGTTTCTTTTAAGTCAGCATCAAATTCAGTAGTAGCTTTTGGCATTGGTATTATTCCACCGTTATATTTTTCAACCATTGCAACTGTTCTACTTACTAAGTTTCCTAAATCATTTGCTAAATCTGAGTTAAGTCTAGTTACAAAGTTTCTATGAGTATAGTTACCATCTTGACCAAATGCAAATTCTCTTAATAAGAAGTATTTAAGAGCATCTACTCCGTATCTTTCTATCATTTGCTCTGGGTAAACTATGTTTCCTTTTGATTTACTCATCTTATCATTATCAAATAATATCCATCCATGTCCATATACTTGTGTAGGTACTTCTTCACCTAAAGCCATAAGTATAGCTGGCCATATTATTGTATGGAATCTCATTATTTCTTTACCTACTATATGAACATTAGCTGGCCAGAATTTTTTGTATTCTGAATCATTTTCACTCATATATCCTAAAGCTGTTATATAGTTGCATAAAGCATCTACCCAAACGTATATTACGTGTTTTTCATCAAATGGTACTTTTATACCCCAATCAAATGTAGTTCTAGTTACACATAAATCTTCTAATCCTTTATCTAAGAAGTTTGCAACCATCTCATTTTTTCTTGATACTGGGAAACAGAAGTTAGGGTCAGCAAATAATTCTCTTAATCTATCTTCATATTTTGATAATTTGAAGAAGTAAGCTTCTTCCTTAGCATCATAAGTTTCTCTTCCACAGTCAGGACACTTATTTCCATCTACTAATTGTGATTCTGTCCAGAAACTTTCACATGGAGTACAATACTTACCTTCATAAGCTCCTTTGTATATATCTCCTTGTTCATATAACTTAGTGAATATCTTTTGGATTATTACCTTATGTCTATCTTGTGTAGTTCTTATGAAATCATCATATGATATATCCATAGTCTTCCATAATTTTTGTATATCTGCTATCATCCCATCTAAGTATTCTATTTCAGTCATACCTTTTGCCTTAGCAGTTTTTTGTATCTTTTCTCCGTGCTCATC
This sequence comes from Romboutsia sp. MSSM.1001216sp_RTP31141st1_G3_RTP31141_220114, assembly GCF_039031195.1. Taxonomy (NCBI): domain Bacteria; kingdom Bacillati; phylum Bacillota; class Clostridia; order Peptostreptococcales; family Peptostreptococcaceae; genus Romboutsia; species Romboutsia sp. MSSM.1001216sp_RTP31141st1_G3_RTP31141_220114. Next base: position 63,275 of record NZ_JBCIUO010000009.1, read on the forward strand.
TGTTCCTGTTAAGAACTTTACATCATATCCACAGAAACGTTTAAATCTTGCTATTGCATCTGCTGCAACAGTTGTATAAGTATGTCCTATATGTAAGTTTCCACTTGGGTAGTATATAGGAGTTGTTACATAGAAAGTTGGTTTTGTCATATTCTTACCTCCTGATTTATTTTTAGTATATATTTATATTTTTAACCTTTAATATAGAGTTGAAACTCTTTGTATTAAAAAACTCGCCTCCTATGATATACATAGGGGCGAGATTATTCGCGGTACCACCCTAATTATCTAAATTTATAGATACTACTTTAAAAGTTAAAACTTATTGATGTTTACTCATATCAATATGGTATCTTATAATACTTTAGATATCTTAGCAGACTATAACGTGTCTAACCGTTTTATCTTAAAAATAGAACTCTCTATTATTCAGATAAAAAAGCTCCGAGGCCATCTTCAATAATTTCTTTGACGCTAGCTTTCACCTAACCTAGCTCTCTGTAGAAAAAGTCCTTATTTACTCTTCTCTTCTCAGCTTTATATATTTCTATATTTTACTAAATAAATATATTTTATTCATTTTATGTAATCTTGTTACTATTTAAAACTAATTCTATATAATTAATAAATTAATGTCAATTGGTTTTTACACTTTAATTATACCATCTTGTACATTTTATAGAAATATTAAGCTGTAAATAATATATAGCAGATAAATACAGATGCTATAACTCCTGCAATATGACTTATCATAGCACAAGTTAGTGTGTGTCTAGTGTTCTTTATTTTTAAACTTCCATAGTATATAGCCATTGTGTAAAAAATTGTTTCAGATGCCCCAACTATTGTAGATCCCATTTTCTCTATTATAGTATCTATACCTACTCTTTGTGCTAATTCAGTATACATTCCAAGTGCACCGCTTCCTGAAAGAGGTTTTACTATTATTAATCCTATAAGTTCTTTTGGTATACTCATTAGCTCTGCTATTGGCTTAAATAAAAATTCAAGCATTTCTATTCCTTTCCCAGTTTTAAATATCCCTATCGCTAAGAATATCCCTATTATGTAAGGTGTTATAGACCAAGCTGATTTAAGACCATCTATTGCTCCTTTTACAAAACTATCATATATATCTATTTTTTTGTGTCTTCCATAAATAACTATATAAAGTATTATTAGAGGGACAAGTATATTTGAAAATAGCTCCATCTATCTTAACCTCCTTTTACTTTGCAATAATTTACAGGTTATTATAGCTATTATTGTTGATACTGTTGTTGCAAATAGTGTAGTTACTATTATCTGACTTGGATTTTGAGAACCTAAATCCATTCTTATTTTGAGCATAGTAAATGGTATTAACTGAATTGATGATATATTAATGACTAAAAACATTATCATATCATTTGTCGCTGTATCCTTTTTAGGATTTAAAGTTTGTAGTTCTTCCATAGCCTTTAGTCCAAATGCTGTAGCTCCATTACCTGCCCCTACCATATTCAAAGCTATATTCATAACCATATAAGACATAGCTTTATGTCCCTTTGGTATGGATGGGAAAAGTCTTGTCATTATAGGGTTTAGTTTTTGTCCAATTTTTTCTATCAATCCAGCATCTTTTGCTATGTTCATTATCCCCATCCAAAGAGCCATTACCCCAGCCAAACTTATTGCAAATTCTACTCCTTTAGATGCTTCTGTTAATATTACTTTGTTTAGTTCTCCTAGATTATTAAACACCATACTTCCTATTATTCCTATAGCAATCATATAAAACCATATTCTTGCCATTAAATCGCCTCCCCTCTAGATAAATTTTATGATTTATATATACTACTTTATACTTGAAACTTGCACTATATTGTGTTTTAGTATATATGTGGGGTTTTTTAATCAACTAGCTTTTCATACTAATCCATATACGAAGTGATTTTATAATTATATATATTTAAGGAGAAATGCAATGAGAAATTTAACACTTCTTACTGATTTGTATCAACTCACTATGATAAATGGTTATTTTGAAAAAAATATCCATGAAGATGTTGTAGTATTTGATATGTTTTTTAGAAAAAATGCTTGCAACGGGGGCTACACAATAGTGTGTGGTATAGATCAATTTGTTGAGTATATAAAAAACATAAATTTTTCCGATGAAGATTTAAAGTATCTTAAAAGCCTAAATCTTTTTTCTGATAAATTTTTAACGTTTTTGAAGGATTTCAAATTTACAGGGGATATATACTCAGTTGAAGAAGGTACTATAATGTTCCCAAATGAGCCTATACTTACTGTAAAAGCTCCATTATATCAAGCCCAATTAATCGAAACTGCCTTATTAACAATTGTTAATTTTCAATCACTTATAGCAACGAAGGCATCTAGAGTTTGTTTTGCTGCTCAAGGAGATCCAGTGTTTGAGTTTGGACTTAGACGTGCTCAAGGTCCTGATGCCGGTACATATGGTGCTAGAGCTGCTATGATAGGGGGATGTAATGCTACTGCTAATGTTTTAGCAGGTAAATTATTTGATGTTCCTGTAGTAGGAACTCAAGCTCATAGCTGGGTTCAAAAATTTGATACAGAATTAGAGGCATTTGAAGCTTATGCCGACATATATCCAGATAAATGCCTTTTACTTATAGACACTTATAATGTATTAAATAGTGGACTTCCTAATGCTATAAAAGTATTCAAAAACTTAAGAGAAAAAGGTCACAAGCCTTTAGGTATTAGATTAGATTCTGGTGATTTACACTATTTATCTAAAGAATGTAAAAAAGCATTAGAAGAAGAAGGTTTTACTGATATTAGTATAACAGCATCTAATGACTTAGATGAGCATACTATATCTAATCTTAAATCTGAAGGTGCTGCTATAAACTCTTGGGGTGTTGGAACTAAATTGATAACATCTGCTGACTCTCCGTCTCTGGGAGGAGTTTACAAGTTAGCTGCATCTTTTAATGGCGATAAAATAGAACCTAAGATAAAATTATCAGAAGATCCTGAAAAAATAAATAACCCAGGATATAAAAAAGTTATAAGAATTTATAATGAAGATAACAAGGCTGAAGCAGATTTAATAATGTTGCATGATGAGAAAATAGATGAATCTAAGCCTCTTACTGTATTCCATCCTGTATACACTTGGAAATCAAAAGTTTTTAATAACTATACAGTTAAAGAGCTTCATAAGCCTTTATTTATAAATGGTAAATGTATGTATGAGCATAAACCTGTTATGAAAATAAGAGATTATGTACAAAATGAGTTAAACACTTTATGGGATGAGTACAGAAGATTTTCTAATCCTCAAACTTACAAAGTAGATTTATCTAAGGACCTTTGGGACCTAAAAAACAACATGATAGATTCTAAAAATTTCTATAATAAATCATCTTAATACAAGGGGGATTCAAAATGGATGCTACAGATCACAGAATTATAGACATTCTACAACAAGATGGTAGAATTTCAATGAAAGATTTAGGTAAAATAGTTGGACTAACTTCTCCAGCTGTTTCTGAAAGAGTTAAAAGGCTAGAGGAATCAGGAATAATAGAAGGTTATAAAGCTATAGTTAATCCTGATGCTTTAGGTAGAGTTATAAAAGCTTTTATACACATATCTTTACCTAGCAATAAGTATGAAGAGTTTATTAATGTAGCTCGTCAAGATCCAAGAATAGTTGAATGTCATCATGTTACAGGAGATGACTGCTCACTATTAAAGGTTGTAGTTAGAGACATGTATGAACTTGAAAACGTTATTGATACAATAAAGAAAATCGGCTCTACTAAAACTTCAGTTATACTATCAACACCAATACAAGCTAAGGCTATATTATAAAAATTGATCCAATATTATCAAAAAAGAAGTCAATGTAAAGTAACTACTATTTTACATTGACTTCTTTTCTTTAAAAATATATATTCTAGCTAACTAATATTTATATTATGAACTTTGCTTATATCTATAGATATAATTCGTAAGTGCATATTCCATATACACCTTTATTATATTCATATCTTCATTTGGATTTAGTAGTTTTCTTGTTGCTACTATATCGCAATAGCCTAATATAAACACTCCTATACAGTCTTTTCCTAAAATATCAAATAACTCTGTAAGATTTTCTTTACTCATATCATTTTTCTTATATAGAGCTAAGAGTACCATATGGTATCTTACATATTTTTCAATCAATTCTATACTTCTTTCATCAAGATTTAGGCTTTTTCCTAATTCTCTTGAAATTTTAGCTCCTACTATCTCATGCCCTCTAAAATGTACTCTTCCTGTATCATCTACTGTTTTACTGTCTGCTTTACCTATATCATGTAAGAATATACTTAATTTTAATAGATGAATCTTTTTTATATGACCATCCATATCTTCATTTAAATATTCTTTTATATTGTTTCTTAAATGACTTGAGAAAAATTCTCCCTCTTTGAGCATTTCTTCAAACTCTTCTAAGGCTTTTATAGAATGTTCATAGACATTTACTACATGAAATTTACATTCTCCTACTTCCTTCATGCCATTTAATTTTAATATAACTTTTTCTAATTTTTTAAGTCTATCTAATTCTTTAAACTTTTCTGATGTATTTTCAAACACTAAACTTTCTAACAACATATCTTTAATTTCCATTTTAGCCACCCCAAGTTAGTTTTATTTTATAGGTCTAAAACTTGCTTATATACTATATCTTTCTGTAGTTTTCTATCCTTACATACTATTTTTATAGCTTCTTTTTTATTTTTACCTTCTTCTAGTAATGCAATAACATATTCTCTTTCATTAAGGTCATCATAGCTATTTTTCTTAGTTATCTCACCTTTAAATCCTTCTACTATTAATACAAATTCACCCTTTACTTCTTTTTCATTAAATATTTCAATTACTGTTTCAATATCTTCTCTTATTACTTCTTGATATTTTTTAGTAAGCTCCCTATTTACTGCTATTTTTCTATTTCCTAATATTTTTAGCATATCTTTTAAAGTATCTTTTAATCTATGTGGTGATTCATAGAATATTATAGTTCTTCTTTCTTCCTTGACTTCTTCTAATTGTTGCCTTCTTACTCTCTTATCTCTATCTAAAAATCCTTCAAAAGCAAACTTTCTAGTTTCTAGCCCTGAACCAACTAAAGCTATAATAGATGCACTAGCTCCTGGCAATACTTCTATCTCTATATTATTTTCTATTGCTTGCTTTATTATTTCTTCACCTGGGTCGCTTATTCCAGGCATTCCTGCATCACTTATTAATGCTATATTTTCTCCATTTAATAATTTATCTATAAGATAACTTCCTTTAGAATCTTTATTATGTTCATGGTAACTAGTTAATGGTTTAGATATTTCAAAATGATTTAAAAGCTTTATACTATGTCTTGTATCTTCTGCTGCTATTAAATCTACTTCATTTAAAATTCTTACTGTTCTATAAGTCATATCTTCTAAATTACCTATAGGTGTTGGACATACATATAACTTTCCGCTCATTTACTCTTCTCCTATATCTTCATTTGCATATATTGCTTTTATCTCATCTGTATAGTTTCCATCTTCTCCATATACATATAATGGGTCCAGTATTTTCAATTCTGGTCTTCCATCTTTAGCAAACTCTACAAGTATTAGGTTTGGTGCCTTATTAGCTCTTGGATGAATAAATTGAACTTGCTTAGGTTCTAGTCTATATTTTCTTCCTAACTCTATTATATCTACAAGTCTTGTAGGTCTATGTATCATGAAAAACTTTCCTTTAGGCATTGTAAGCCTTGATGCTGCTCTTATAACATCTTCTAAGTTGCATTTAACTTCATGTCTTGATATCATCTTTTTATCATTAGGGTTTTTTATACCATCCATGTGCATATATGGAGGATTTGATGTAACTACATGATAGCCATGTACTTCTAGTGTTTTATCTATTGTTTTTATGTCAGAATTTATTATTTCCACTCTGTCTTGTAGATTGTTTAATTTTACAGAGCGAGTAGCCATTTCATATACTTCTTCTTGTATCTCTACACCTATTATTTTACTCGCTTGGCTTTTTCCTGCTATAAGTGTTGGTATTATACCTGTTCCAGTTCCTAAATCTACTACTTTAGCTCCTTTTTTAACCTTTGCAAAATTAGCTAATAATACTGCATCTATACCAAAACAAAATCCAGTTTTATCCTGTATTAATTTAAGACCTTTCAATTGCAAGTCATCTATTCTTTCTGTTTCCTTTAATTGTACTTCCATATATATCTCCTTTCATGTCTTACTCTAAGACTGTCAAATACTTTACTAAATATATTAATATTTTCTATATTAAGTTCTTTATCAATTATATTTATTCTATCTAAAAGGGTAGGAAAAATCCTACCCCCTTAGTTATATAAAATTAATCTTCTAGTTTCTTTAACTCTCTTAATGTAGCTTCATCTATATCATTTTGACATCCACCACATTTTCTAGGCTCTTGTAATACCTTAACATCATCTTTAAGATATACTTTTATAGTCTTATCATTAAATTCAACTTTAACTTGTTCTAATAATGGATTTATTTCTATAACTCGTCCTTTTCCATCTTCAACTTTAACTAATGCTCCTACTGATGGCATAACATCTATCGCTTCTGCATACACATCATGCTCATATTTTAAGCAACAGAACAGTCTTCCACATATTCCTGATATTTTTGTAGGGTTTAATGATAAACTTTGGTCTTTTGCCATTTTTATAGATACTGGTTGGAAATCTCCTAACCATGATGAACAACAAAGACTTCTACCACATGGTCCTAATCCACCTATTGTTTTAGCTTCATCTCTAACCCCAATTTGTCTTAATTCTATTCTAGTCTTAAATATCGATGCTAAATCTTTTACAAGCTCTCTAAAATCTATTCTGCCTTCTGCTGTGAAATAGAAAATTAGCTTATTTCTATCAAATGTATATTCACAATCTATTAAATACATAGTTAACCCATGGCTTTTAATTTTTTGTTGGCATATTTCAAAAGTTTCCTTAGATTTTTCTTTGTTTTCAAGATATATTTTAGTATCTTCTTCTGTAGCTACTCTTATGATTGGTTTTAATGGTGAAACTAACTCTTCTTCTGATATTTCCTTTGGCCCTACTACCACTGAACCATATTCTAATCCCCTTGCAGTTTCAACTACTACATCCATATTTTTCTCTATTTCTAAATCAACAGGATCAAAGTAATAAATTTTACCTGCATTTTTAAACCTAACACCCACTATCTTTATCATTTAATCACCTCATATATATTCAAAGCCATAACTTGCATACTTATATTAAAGTTACAATTGCTTCTTATCTTTTTCTTTGTCTCTTCTATTATATCAATAATCTTAGACACTTGAGAATAGCTAATTTTTTTACTCATATTTTGTAAAAAAGTAATTTTATCGGAATTTATTATCATGTTCTTGTCAATTTTTTCTTTTATAAACATAATATCTCTAAAATAATTAATCATAATATCTAAAATATTGAATATATCTCCTCTATATTTTTCTATATCTAACGATATATCTAATATATCAACTATATTCTTATCAAGAAGTATTTCTATATATGATTGTATTTCTTCTCTCATAAGAGCAAACTCACTAGATTCAGACAGTTCTAATGCTTTTTCTATACTACCTCTAGAAAAAGTAGCTAACAATTGAGCTCTCTGTTCATCTACACCTTTTTGTATTAGGTATTTTTTTAAGTCTATAAGAGATATAGGTAAGAATTTAATTATTTCACATCTAGATTTTATAGTGTCTAAAAGAGCTTCTTTATTAGATGTTACAAGAATTATTATAGCATACTGTGGTGGCTCTTCTAACGTCTTTAAAAGAGCATTTTGACCTTCAACTGTCATTTTATGTGCATCATTTATTACATATATTTTATAATCTTTATGAGGCTTTATAATTATATCTGTTTGTAATTTTCTTATTTGTGCTATTTTTATACTATTTCCATCTGGCTTTATCTCTATATAGTCAGGGCTATTATTAACATCACTTATATCTAGCAATAATTTTGCTAATTCCTCGGTTAGTTTCTTTTTTCCTATACCTTCTATTCCTTCAAACATGTATGCATGGCTTATTTTGTTATTGTTTATAGAATTTGTTAAGTATTTTTTAGCAAACTCTTGTCCTATTATATCTTCAAAGTACATATTTATCTCTCCACAGATTTTATCTTATCCTCTACAACCTTGTATATCTCTTCATGTATACTATCTATACTTCTAAGGTTTTCTTCCTCTACACAGTTTATTTTTTCCCAATTATACTTATCAGCTATATATAAAGAGTTGTTATATGATTTCTCTAAATAATCTAAATCACTTTCATGTATATCTTTTTTATCCTCACCAGTTATTTTGTTTTTTCTATTTTCCATAAGTTTTTTACTAAACTCTATTGGAACATCTAAAAATACTACACAATCTGGTTGTGGAATTTTATATAGATTAAACTCATAATCAAATAACCAATCTAAATATTTATCTCTATCTTCTTTAGCCATTTTAGAAGCTTGATGTACCATATTAGATGTTGTATATCTATCTGCAAGTACTATACCACCATTATTGTAGAACTCTTCCCATTCTGTTTTAAACGATGCATATCTATCTGCTGCATAAAATGTAGATGCTATATACGGGTCTACATCTGAAGGCTTACTTCCAAAATCTCCTCTTAAGTACATCTTAACTAGTGCTGATGATTCTCCATCATAGTTTGGATATTCAACCTTTCTAACATTATATCCATCTTCTAAAAGTCTTTCATATAACTTCTTTGTTTGAGTGGCCTTTCCGCTTGCATCTGATCCACTTTCTATGATTATTAACTTTCCCTTCATATTTATATCCTGATTAAAAAAATATTTAACCAGGTATCACCTCCGTAATTCTTTATTTAGTCTTATATATTTTGATTTATTTTTTAATTATGTATAAGATACATTAATAGAATAATAGATTAACTGACATAACATATTAAACTGAGTCTATCTAAAATTTATAATCATTTATATTAGTCACTTATAATCTCTATAAATTCTAAATTCAAATCTTTTATTCCATTTATATTCATTCCTTTTTTATGGCATAAAATTACATAATCTATTATTTCTTTAGTAATTACTTCTCCTGGAGACAACAAACTCACTCCTGGAGGATACGGTATTACATATTCGGCACAAATTTGTCCAATACTTTCATATATTTTAACACTTTTCTTATTTTTATAAAATGCCTCTCTAGGATTTAGTGCTTTTTCTGGTATTACTACTGGATATTCTAGACATTCTATATAAGAATCTTTCTTATATCTATTCGACATGTCTTCTAATGCTTCGGATAATTTATCTAAATCTTCTTTAGTATTTCCTATAGTACATATTAAAAGTACTCCATAATAATTGGCTAATTCTACCTGTATATTGTACTTTTCTCTTAAAAGATCTTCTAATTCATATCCCGTCATTCCTAGTTTTTTAGAAGATAAAAATAACTTTGTTTTGTCATCCTCATTATATATATCAAAACTTGTATTTTTATTTTTTTCTTTAAATTGCTCTATATTATCTAAAAGTTCTTCCATTAATTCATTACCTTTAGTTTCATATATATCTACAGCCAATTCTAATGAAGACATAAGAATATAAGAAGGACTAGATGACTCTATTATTCTAAGCATAGTACTTAATCTTTGTCTATCCACTCTATCTCCTTTTATATGTATCATTGATGATTGAGTAAATGAAGGTAATGTCTTATGAGTACTTTGAATTACTATATCTGCACCTTCTTCTAGGGCAGTCTTTGGTAATCTATCACTTAAACCTAAATGCGCCCCATGTGCCTCATCTACTATTACTGCTATATTGTGCTTGTGTGCATAATCACATATTTCCTTTAATTCAAAAGTTTTTCCATAGTAAGTTGGATATGTAAGTAAAATAGCTTTAGCATCTAAATTATTGTCTATTATCTTCTTAGATTCTTCAATATCTATTCCCTCTTGTATATTAGTTTCTTTGTCAATTTTAGAAAGTATATATATAGGTTCTATATCAGCTAATATACATGAATTTATAACAGATTGATGGCAATCTCTATTAACAATTATCTTATCCTTAGGATTACATAAAGCCATTATAGCCCCTTGTATCCCACATGTACTTCCATTTACAAGATAATATGTCTCATCGCTTTTGAAAGCCTTAGAAGCCCTTTCTTGCGATTTTTTTATTATTCCTTCTGGCGAATGTAAATTATCAGTTCCTGGTATCTCAGTTGTGTCCATTTTATATATATTTTTAACTATATCAGAGTATCCAAGTTTGTCATAAATTTTTCCTAACTTATGACCTGGCACATGAAATGATATTAGATTAGTTTCTACGATTTCTCTTAAATGATTAATAATCTCTGTTTTCATTTTGTTCTCCTTCTAATGATTAGATCTAACCAATAATCAATATAATAAATTAATACTTATTTAATATGTATTATATTTATCAATTAATTTTCGTATATAAATACAAATAAAGTCGTTGATACTATTATAATCTATCAACGACCTTATTTATACTCATAAAAATAATTTTAATCATTATTTAATTTTAGACATAAAAAAAGATTACGTGGCTACGTCTTACTCTCCCAGGGGGTCGCCCCCCAAGTACCATCAGCGCTAAAGAGCTTAACT
>NZ_JBCIUO010000010.1:0-62477 GCF_039031195.1 Romboutsia sp. MSSM.1001216sp_RTP31141st1_G3_RTP31141_220114
AGTTAAGCTCTTTAGCGCTGATGGTACTTGGGGGGCGACCTCCTGGGAGAGTAAGACGTAGCCACGTAATCTTTTTTTTATGCGAAAAAATAGTAATATTTATATTTTAAAACATATAATAAAAAATAAGTCTTTATAAAAATCAATACTAAGCCATACAATATTTCAAAAATCATTTATTTAATGCAAATGTGATAAATTTGCTATATTAAATGATATCTAAACAAACGATTAGTTCAAAATATGCATCAATTCGAATAAATTTCTATATTAAAAATAAAAAAATTTAAATACTTAATAATATGATCTAAACCGCCTTAACTAAAGTTAGGTATTTTTTGTTATATAAGATAAAAGTTATTTATTTAAATGTATTTATATTATTTATTAAGGACTTCAAGTAAACGTATTTAAACATTAAATAACATAGTTTATAATCTTTAATATTAAAAGAAAAAGGGAGGGGATTAGGATTATGTTTAAAAAATTTAATAAAATCTTAGTTGCTAACAGGGGAGAAATAGCTATAAGGATATTTAGAGCCTGCTCTGAATTGGGGATAAAGAGCGTGGGGATATATAGTAAAGAAGATAAATATAGTTTGTTTAGAACAAAAGCAGATGAATCTTATTTAATAGGAGAAGATAAAGGTCCAATAGACGCATACTTAGATATAGATAGTATTATAGAATTAGCTAAGAAGAAAAATGTAGATGCAATTCATCCAGGATATGGTTTCTTATCTGAAAACCCAGAATTCGTAAAGAAGTGTGAGAAAAATGGAATAACATTCATAGGTCCATCAGCAGATATAATGAATATGATGGGAGATAAAATAAATTCAAAACGAATAGCAAAAGAGGTGGATGTAGCTACTATACCAGGAATAGATGAACCAATCAAAGATATTAAAAGAGCCAAAGAAATAGCTAAAGAAATAGGATATCCAATAATGCTTAAAGCTTCTAACGGCGGTGGCGGTAGAGGTATGAGGGTTGTTTATAACGAATCAGATTTAAGTATAGAATATGAAACAGCATGTAGTGAATCAAAAAAAGCTTTTGGTGAAGATATGATATTCATAGAAAAGTATATAGCTAATCCTAAACATATAGAGGTACAGATATTAGGGGATAAGTATGGAAATATAGTACATTTGTATGAAAGAGATTGTTCAGTACAAAGAAGACATCAAAAGATAATAGAATATTCACCAGCATTTTCTCTAGGCGATAAATTGAGAGAAAATATATGCAATGACGCAGTTAAAATAGCTAAGCATGTAGGATATATAAATGCAGGTACTTTAGAATTTTTAGTAGATGATAGTGGAGAATACTATTTTATAGAAATGAACCCAAGGGTCCAAGTAGAACATACGGTAACTGAAATGGTAACCGGTATTGATATAGTGCAAAGTCAAATATTAATTGCTCAAGGATATAGATTAGATAGTGATGAGATAAATATAAAATCTCAAGAAGATGTAAAACTAAGAGGATATTCTATTCAATGTAGAATAACAACAGAAGACCCTAAAAATAGATTTATGCCAGATACAGGTAAAATACAAGTATATAGAACTGGTTCAGGATTTGGTATTAGACTAGATGGAGGTAATGGATTTGCAGGGGCAAATATAAGTCCATACTATGATAGTCTACTTGTAAAGACTATATCTTGGGATAGAACATTTAAAGGTGCAATAAATAAAACTATAAGATCTATCAAAGAATTTAGGGTTAGAGGTGTTAAAACTAATATAGGATTTTTGGTAAATGTATTGAATAATCCTATATTCGTAGAGGGAAAATGTAGCACCAGATTTATAGATATTAATCCAGAATTATTTGAGATAAGAGAAAGTAAAGATAGAGGTACAAAATTACTTCAATTTATAGGGAATACAGTAGTAAATGAAAATAAATGCGAAGATAAACCTTCATTTGATTCAATATATCAGCCTAAGATAAATAAAGATATAATACTTAATGAAGGAAGTAGGGATCTGTTTAATAGATTAGGTAAAGAAAAGTATATGGAATCTATTAAAAATGAAAAGAAACTATTGCTGACAGATACAACTATGAGAGATGCACATCAATCATTACTAGCTACAAGACTTAGAACATATGACTTATTAAAAGTAGCAAAACCAACTAATGAGTATATGAAAGATTTATTTTCTATTGAGATGTGGGGAGGAGCAACCTATGATGTTGCATATAGATTTTTAAAAGAATCTCCATGGATTAGACTACAAAAACTTAGAGAAGAGATACCTAGTGTATTATTCCAAATGTTATTTAGAGCATCAAATGGAGTTGGATATAAAAATTATCCAGATAACGTAATTGAAGAATTTATAAAACAATCAGCAGAACAGGGAATAGATGTATTTAGAATATTTGACTCTCTAAATTGGGTGGAAAATATGAAGCCATCTATATCAACAGCTTTAGAAACTGGAAAAATAGTAGAGGCTAGTATATGTTACACAGGAGATATATTAGATCCAACAAAGAATAAATATAATTTAGAATATTATATAAGAATGGCTAAAGAGCTAGAAGAATTAGGTACAGATATAATATGCATAAAAGACATGGCAGGCTTACTTAAGCCATATTCAGCATATACTCTTATAAAAGAATTAAAAAATAATGTCAATACTCCTATACATCTTCATACACATGATACAAGTGGAAATGGTATTGCAACTTGCCTTATGGCATCTGAGGCAGGGGTGGACATAGTGGATGGAGCATTAGAAACTATGGCAGGTTTAACTAGCCAACCATCACTAAACGCTATTGTAGAAGCACTTAAAAATACTGAAAGAGATACTCAGATTAATTTATATGGATATGAAGAAATAGGAAACTATTATAAAGATTTAAGAAAAATATATTCTAGATTTGAAAGTGATTTATCAAATCCTTCTGCTGAAATATATAAATATGAGATACCAGGAGGACAATATACAAATCTAAAACCACAAGCTGATAGCTTAGGACTGTCAAATAAATTTGATGAAGTAAAAGAAAAGTATAAAGAAGCAAATGAAATATTGGGAGATATTATAAAAGTAACTCCATCATCTAAAGTAGTAGGAGACCTTGCTATATTTATGGTAAAAAATAAATTAGATAAGAATAACATAATAGAAGAAGGTGAAAAATTATCATTTCCAGATTCTGTATTAGACTACTGTAAAGGAATGATAGGTCAACCAGAAGGAGGAATACCAAAAGATATTCAAAGGGTAGTATTAAAAGGAGACACTCCGATAGAAGAAAGACCTGGTAAATTAATTCCAAAGGAAGATTTTGAAAGTATAAAAGCTGATTTAGATAAGAGATTCAAAATGAATACAAATATAAGAAATATATTAAGTTATACTTTATATCCAAAGGTATATGAAGATTACCTAAAACATCTGCAACTATATAATGATATATCAAAGCTAGATAGTCATGTGTATTTCTATGGATTAAATAAAGGTGAAGAGTGTGAAGTAGAGATAGAAGAAGGTAAAATACTTACTATAAAGTTAGTAGATATAGGTGATGTTAAAGAAAATGGAAATAGAACAGTATCATTTGAATTAAATGGTATGATGAGGGATATAGATATAAAAGACAATAACTACTCTGGGAACATAAAAGATATAATAAAAGCTGATATGAATGACCCTATGCAAATAGGAGCTAGTATACCTGGAAAAGTAGTTAAAATTTTAGTTAAAGAAGATGATGAAGTAAAACAAAATCAACCAATGATTATTATAGAAGCAATGAAAATGGAAACTATAATAGTTGCTAAAGCAGATGGTATTGTAAAATCAATAAAAGTTGAAGAAGGGGAATTAGTAAGAGATAAGCAATTACTTATAACTATGAAAGATAAATAAAAAATTCGCTTAACTCATATAAAACAATACTTAAGAATTTCTAATATAAATTAAATAGATTAAAATATGAAGATATTCTTCTTTAAAGTTAGTTTGTAATAATATGATAAGCTAAAAAAGAACTTATGCTTAAAAGGCATAAGTTCTTTTATTTATCGAAAAATAGAAGAAATAATTGTCAGTATAAAGACATAATCAATTAAATAAATTAAACTTCGATAAATAGATAAAATGTATATCAATAGTAAAATATGAGAAAAATTATTATTAATATACTACATTAGAATTGTATAAATAATAAGTGGAATTATATATAGATTATTGAATATATATATATAAAATAAAATTTATTATTAAATATGAAATTACAGTAAAAGAGAGGAAAGAGGTAATAAGTATAGAATTAATGACTAAGACCTTAAGTACTAACTATTTCTTGGGAAATATTTATATCACCACCTAGAGTTAAGATGTTTACATACTTATTATCAAAAAATAAAATTTAGTTATGTAATTATAGTGAAATACTCAAAGTAATTTATAAATTATAAAGGTAGGTGCTTATATGAAAATTTACGATAGTAGTAATATAAGAAATATAGCAATACTAGGTCATAGTGGATGCGGGAAGACAAACTTAATTGAAGCCATAGCATACACATCAAAGTTAACTAGTAAAATACCGAGAATAACTGATAAAATGAATATGACATACAGTATAGGATTAACCCCAGTAGAGTATAATGACTATAAATACAATCTATTAGACACACCAGGTTACTTTGACTTCTGTGGAGAAGTAATATCATCTCTTAATGCAAGTGATGCAGCTATAATAGTTATAGATGCAACAACTGACGTCCAAGTGGGAACAGAAAAATCATTAGAATTAACTGAAAACATGCCAAAAATAATGTTCATAAATAAAATTGATAATGAAAAATCTAGATATAAAGATACACTAGCTATGCTTAGAGAGAAGTATGGCAATAAAGTAGTACCAATGATTATACCTATATATAAGAATAAAGAATTTATAAAATTACATAATGTTTTTGAAAATATGGATGGATTAGATGGAGAATTTAAGCAAGAAGCTATGAGTGTAAAAGAAGCGCTAATGGAGCTTATAGCAGAAACAGATGATGAGTTATTAGATAAGTATTTTAGTGGAGAAGATTTAAGTGATGCAGATATACAAAAAGGGATAACTATAGGTATGCAAAGAGGAGATATAATTCCTGTTATATGTGGTTCAACTATAAACAATATAGGAATAACTGAAATATTAGAAACTGTTTCAAAATATTTGCAGCCAAAGTACTCTAATATAGAGGCTAAATTTAAAGGGCAAGTATTTAAAACAATAGTAGACCCATTCATAGGAAAAATGTCTTATATAAAGGTAACTCAAGGTAAAATAAATAAAGACTGTGAATTATTTAATTTGAATAAATCAGAGAAAGAAAAAATATATAATATATATACTATGAAAAATGGAGATCTTATAGAGCTAAGTGAGGCTAGATGTGGAGATATAATAATCGTAACAAAAGTAAATTCACTTCAAACTGGTCATACTGTATCTATAAGTAAGGATGAATACGAATTAGAAGATATAAACTTACCAAAGCCACAAATATATTATGCAGTGGTTCCTAAAAATAAAGGAGATGAAGATAAGATAGGTTCTGCATTAAATAAAGTGGTTGAAGAAGACCCAACTATTAAGTGGTATAGAAATCCTGAGACAAAACAAGTATTAATAGGAGGTCAAGGGGAACTCCATATAAATACTATAAAAAATAAGATTAAGTCAAAGTTTGGTGTAGATATTGGTTTAGAAGATATAAAAGTAGCTTATAGAGAAACTATAAAAGGAAAAGCTGAAGTTCAAGGTAAGCATAAAAAGCAGTCAGGAGGTCATGGGCAATACGGAGATGTCAAAATTAAATTTGAAAGAAGTAATTTAGATTTTGAGTTTGCTGAAGAAATATTTGGTGGATCTGTACCAAAACAATATATCCCAGCAGTAGAAAAAGGTATAAAGGATTCCATGGTAAAGGGAGTTTTAGCAGGTTTTCCAGTTACAAATATAAAAGCAACTTTATATGATGGGTCATATCATGATGTAGACTCATCAGAAATGGCATTTAAATTAGCAGCAGGTATAGCATTTAAGAAGGGTATGGAAGAGGCTAAGCCAGTTTTACTAGAGCCTATAATGAAGTTTAAGATAACTGTTCCAGAAGAGTATATGGGGGATATAATGGGGGATATAAATAAGCGAAGAGGAAAAATACTTGGAATGGAATCTGATGAAAAAGGAAAACAAATAATATATGCAAATGCTCCACAAGCAGAAACTTTTAAATATGCAATAGATTTAAGGGCCATGACTCAGGGAAGAGGTTATTTTGAGATGGAATTAGAAACATATGAAGAAGTTCCAGCTCAATTAGCTCAAAAAATAATAGAGTTGGAAAATAATAAATAAAATTTAAGGCTCTAGATTGCTCATCTAGAGCCTTAAATTTTTTAGAAAGTACAAGTTAAACCTTGGAACAATAATGAAAAAAATGCATATAAATTAGATTAAATATACATTTAGTAGATGTGTATTATGAAGTAACTGAATGATATTAAAAAGGTTGACTATAATTAATTACTAAATTAATCAAATATATATAGCATTAAGTAATTATTATAATAGAGAGGAGGGTAAAGTTTGTATTTCAACAGATTTACTCAAAGGGCAAAGAGATCAATAGATATAGGTATAGAAAGTGCACAAAGTTTGGGTCATAAAGTGGTAGGTAGTGAACATATCTTATTTGGCTTATTAAAGGAAAAGGAAGGAATAGCAGGAAAAGTATTAATGCAGTTAGGGCTAACAGATAGCATAATCAAATCAAAAATAATTGAAATAAAAGGCAACGCTAATGAGCCAGTAGAAGATGTAACATTAAGTCCAAGGAGTAAACAAATATTAGAGCTCTCTGGCATGTTTGCTAATAAGTTAAGAACTAATTATATAGGAACAGAGCATATTTTGTTAGCGATAGTTCAAGAAGGCAATGGTACTGCTATGAAAATATTAAACTTAGAAGGTATTGATGAGAGAGCTATTGTGCAATTAATAATTGATATGATGGGATTAGAGGAGTACTCAATACAACAAGAAAAAGAAGAAAAATACACAGTTAAGGTACAAGAGGAATCTCTAAAACTTTTAGATAAATATGGTAAGAATCTTGTAAAACTAGCTTCCCAAGGTAAATTAGACCCTGTAGTTGGTAGAAAAATTGAAATAGAGAGAGTTATACAAATATTAAGTAGAAGAACAAAAAATAATCCAGTTGTAATAGGAGATCCAGGCGTAGGAAAAACTTCTATAATAGAAGGATTAGCTATAAACATATCAGAAGGAAATGTGCCTGAAACTTTAAAAAATAAAAGCTTATATACTTTAAATATGGGTTCTATGCTAGCAGGTGCAAAATATAGAGGTGAATTTGAGGATAGAATAAAGCAAGTTATAGATGAGGTTATAAAAAATGGCAATGTAATTCTATTTATAGATGAAATACACACAATAATAGGTGCAGGTGCAACTGGAGAAAGTACAATAGATGCATCAAATATACTTAAACCTGTACTATCAAGAGGAGAACTACAAATTATAGGAGCAACAACAATAGATGAATATAGAAAGCATATAGAAAAGGATTCAGCTCTTGAAAGAAGATTTCAACCAGTAGTGCTTAAAGAACCATCTAGAGAAGAAAGTATAAAAATCTTAGAGGGTATTAGAGATAAATATGAAGATTTTCATAAATTAAAAATAAGTAATGAATCTTTAGTTGCAGCAGTAGATTTATCTATAAGATATATAACTGATAGATTTTTACCAGATAAAGCTATAGATTTAATAGATGAAGCTGCATCAAGAGTTAGGTTAAAAATAGGCAAATCATCAATTAAAATTTTAGGATTAGAAGAAGAAATCGAAAGCATAGATAAGGAAAAAGACAAAGCAGTAATGTATCAAGATTTTGAGAAAATTGATAAAATAAAAAAACAGCAAGAAAATTTGAAGAAAGAACTTAAAGAAGTAAAACAACAATGGAATGCTATGGGAAAATATACAGAAGTAGTTAAACCAGAAGATATTGCAGAAGTTGTAGAATTATGGACCAGTATACCTGTAAATAAAATAGTAGAATCTGAATCTAGCAAATTATTAAGGTTAGAGAAAATATTACATGAAAGAGTGGTTGGTCAAGAGCAGGCAGTGAAGTCAATTTCGAGAGCTATAAGAAGGTCAAGAGCAGGATTAAAAGATCCAAATAGACCAATTGGATCTTTCTTATTCTTAGGTCCTACAGGAGTAGGCAAGACAGAATTATCAAAAGCCTTAGCAGAAGTGCAATTTGGAGATGAAAATAAGATAATAAGACTTGATATGTCTGAGTATATGGAAAAACATGCAGTATCTAGACTAATAGGGTCACCACCAGGATATGTAGGTTATGAAGAAGGTGGCCAATTAACAGAAAAAGTAAGGAGAGATCCTTACTCTGTAATTTTACTTGATGAAATAGAAAAAGCGCATATAGATGTATTTAATATTTTATTGCAAATATTAGATGATGGAAGACTAACAGATTCCAAAGGTAGAACTGTAGACTTTAAAAATACTATAATAATAATGACTTCTAATGTAGGGGCAACAAAAATAAGCTCTCAAAGAATATTAGGATTCTCTACAAATAGAAATAAAGAGGAAAAAGTCAAGAGTGATTATGAAAATATGAAAGAATGTATAATGGAAGAAGTTAAACAAAAATTTAGACCTGAATTTTTAAATAGAATAGATGATATAATAGTATTCCATTCACTAACAGAGGAAGATTTAGATGAAATAGTAAAATTAATGACAAAAGAATTAGCATCGAGGTTGCAAGCTATGAACATAAACCTAAATATGACCGAAGAATCCATAAGATTTATATCAAAAGTTGGATTAGACTTACAGTATGGTGCAAGACCACTAAAAAGAGCCATACAAAAAGAGATAGAAAATCCACTTTCAGAAGTAATACTAAAAGGAGACATACGAGGTGGAAATGTTGTTATAGCAGAGGTAGAAAATAATAAGATAGTATTTAAGTGCAAATAGTAGTAATATATATAATAAGGGGGAGAGTATTCCCCTTTATTTTTATAAGCAAAAAATATTAGTATAATATATAGGTATATTAGCTATAAAGGATTTTAAAGATTCTACATAATATTATATAGATATGCTAAAATTATATAGACAAAAAGAATTTAAGGGTGAATTATATGGCAAAAATAAAAACAAAATATGTATGTCAAGAATGTGGGTATGAAACTTCAAAATGGTTAGGGAAATGCCCTGAATGTACAAAGTGGAATACTTTCGTAGAGGAAATTGAGCAAAAAGGAAGTAAAAAAGAAGTTTTCATTATAGATAAATCATCATCAAGACCAGTAAGTATAAATTCTATACAAACTAAAGAAGAAGAAAGATTTTCAACGTGTATAAATGAATTGGATAGAGTGTTAGGTGGAGGTGTTGTAAAGGGTTCATTAGTTCTTGTTGGAGGAGACCCAGGGATAGGTAAATCTACACTACTAATACAAGTTTCAAGCAATGTTGCAAACTCAGGAAAAAGAGTACTTTACATATCAGGAGAAGAGTCTGAATCTCAAATAAAAATGAGAGCTCAAAGGTTAGGTATAAGTTCAGATAATCTGTATATATTCGCAGAGAATAATTTAAGTATAATAGAAGCTCATTTAGAAAGTATAAATCCAGAACTTATCATATTAGATTCTATTCAAACTGTTTATAGCCCAGAAATATCATCAGCTCCAGGAACTGTTAGCCAAATTAAAGAAGGTACATCTAAATTCATGAAAATTTCTAAAAAAATGGGTATATCAACCTTCGTAGTTGGACATGTAACAAAAGAAGGTTCATTGGCAGGTCCTAAATTATTAGAGCATATGGTGGATACAGTTTTATATTTTGAAGGAGAAAGATATAATACATATAGATTAGTAAGAGCTGTAAAGAATAGATTTGGTTCGACTAATGAACTAGGTGTCTTTGAAATGAGAGATTTAGGTTTGGTAGAGTTAGAAAATCCATCTAAGATACTTATATCAGAAAAGCCAAAAGATGTGGCTGGTTCTGTAATAATATCTACAGTAGAAGGGACCAGACCAATGCTTTTAGAACTGCAAGCATTAGTATCACCAACTAGTTTTGGTATTCCTAAAAGGACAGCTACAGGGGTTGATTATAATAGAGTTGCTATGTTATTAGCTGTTTTAGAAAAGAGAGTAGGATTGCAAATTCAAAATCAAGATGTGTATTTAAATATTGTAGGGGGTATAAAAATAAATGAGCCTTCAATAGATTTAGGTATAATAATTGCCGTTGCATCAAGTTTTAGAAACATTGAAGTTGATGAAAAAATAGCAGTAACAGGAGAAGTAGGTTTAACAGGAGAAGTAAGAGCAGTTAGCTATATAGAAAAGAGAATAGCTGAGTGTAAAAAATTAGGATTTTCAAAAATGGTTATACCAAGAAGTAATTATGATGCAGTAAAAGATGTTAAAGGTATAGAAATATGGCCAGTTGATAATTTAAGACAAGCTATAAATATAGTACTAGGGGGTAATAAATAATAATGGAAGATATCTTAAATAATAAGAATGTATTACACGCATTAAAAATGATATCTCCTGGAAGTCCATTAAGACAAGGTTTAGAAAATGTACTAAAAGCTAAGACCGGTGGTTTGATAGTTATATCAAATGGAGAAGATACAATGAAGGTTGTAGATGGAGGATTTAATATAAATGCAGATTATTCACCTGCATATTTATATGAATTAGCAAAAATGGACGGGGCTATAGTACTTAGTCAAGATGTTAAGAAGATATTATTTGCAAATGCACAATTAATACCTGATTATTCTATTCCTACATCTGAAACAGGGACAAGACATAGAACAGCAGAGAGAGTTGCAAGGCAGACTGGTTCTATAGTTATTGCTATATCTCAAAGAAGAAATGTAATAACTGTATACAGAGGAGATCAAAAGTATGCGCTAGAAGAAATATCAAAAATATTTACAAAAGCTAATCAAGCATTACAGACTTTAGAAAAATATAAAGCAGTATTAGATCAAGCTGTAGCAAGCCTAAATGCATTAGAATTTAATGATTTAGTAACTATATACGATGTAGCAATTGTACTTCAAAAAATGGAAATGGTTATGAGAATTACAAGTATAATAGAAAAATATATTATAGAGCTTGGGCAAGAAGGAACACTAGTCAGAATGCAGTTAGAAGAATTAGTTGGAACAACTAAAATTGACCAAAAACTTATACTAAAAGATTATAGCAAAGAAGATATAGACATAAAGTTATTTAAAAAGAAAATAAAAACATTATCTCCCGAAGAATTAGTAGATTTAACTAATATGGCTAAACTTTTAGGTTATAGTGGATTCTCTGAAAATATGGATATGGAGATAAGACCAAGAGGGTATAGAGTATTAAATAAGATACATAGATTACCATCAACTATAATTGAAAATTTAGTAAATTACTTTGAAGATTTCCAAGAAATACTAGATGCATCTATTGAAGATTTAGATGATGTAGAGGGGATAGGTGAAATAAGGGCAACATATATAAGAAATGGACTAATAAAAATGAAACAATTAGTATTACTAGATAGACTTATATAATTTATTAATAAGGATTTAAGATATATTTAAGGACTTTGTTGTTGAATAAATATGGTATTATAGATTATAATAAAAAAATATTAAGTATTAATCCGGGGGTGAAGAATTGATACCAAAAGTGATAAGATTTATAACAAGCATACTGGGGTTTGCTCTAGGTATGACTACATATGCAACTTTAATGAAAGCATTTCCGGCACTTAAATTTGGTGCAGAGATATATGGTTTAATTGCATCTGTTTCAGTTGGGATAGTTGTAGGAATCATATTCTATGCAATAGAGCCGTGGTTTACTGATAAATTTAAGGATATTGCTAAGGTTATGGATAAAGAAATATCAAAATATCCTCAAACAGATATATTACTAGGATCTATAGGTCTTATAGTTGGGTTCGTAATAGCTTACTTAGTAAGTGGTATAATGAGCACAATACCTATAATCGGAGGATTCTTAGCTTTTATTACATATGGGTTTATGGGCTACTTAGGTATAAGAGTAGCATTAAAGAGTAAAGATGACTTATTTAACTTAGGAAAGTTAAGCAAAATTTCAGGATCTATGAAAGATAAAGGATCTAAGAAGGAAATAAACAGGGTTATACCACCTAAAGTATTAGATACGAGTGTAATAATAGATGGTAGAATAGCAGACATATGCAAAACTGGATTCGTTGAAGGTAAATTAGTTATACCTGAATTCGTTTTAGATGAATTAAGACATATAGCGGACTCTTCAGATGACTTAAAAAGAGTTAGAGGAAGAAGAGGATTAGATATACTTAATATAATAAAAGAAGAACTACAAATAGAAGTTGAAATTACTAAAACTGATTTTGACGATATAGCTGAAGTAGACAGTAAGCTTTTAAAGCTAGCTAAGACTCTAAATGGTAAGGTTGTAACTAACGATTACAATTTAAACAAAGTAGCACAAGTTCAAGGTGTTGAGGTATTAAACATAAATGAACTAGCTAATGCTGTTAAGCCAGTAGCAATACCAGGAGAAGCTATGGTGGTTCAAGTAGTAAAAGAAGGTAAAGAACATAGTCAAGGTATAGCATACCTAGATGATGGTACTATGATAGTTGTAGATGGAGGTAAAAAATACATGGGACAAACTATAAGTGTTTTAGTTACATCTGTATTACAAACTCCAGCTGGAAGAATGATATTTGGAAAACCTAAAGTTTAAATTTTAAAAGTCTTCGTATTTTCGAAGGCTTTTTTGATATAATTTATTAGATAAAGTAGTTAATATATAAGTGTTAATTGTATATAAAGAGGTGATTAAATGAATGGCGTTGTTATAGTAGCAGCTGGTAGTGGAAGTAGAATGAAAATGGGGATAAATAAACAATTTATAAAGCTTAATAACAAAGAAATAATAGCATATACAATAGAAAAGTTTTATAAAAATGATGATATACAAGATATTGTTGTAGTTATAAAAAAAGAAGAAGAAGAATTCTTTAAGAAAGAAATTATAGAAAAGTATAATTTACATAACATAAAGATTGCTTTTGGTGGGAAGGAAAGACAAGACTCTGTATATAATGGACTTAAAAGTTTAAATAAAGATTGTGAGATAGTATTAATACATGATGGGGCAAGGCCATTTGTAACAAAAGAAATTATAAGAAAATCAATAGACGAAGCCAAAGAAAATAATGCAGTAGTTGTAGGAGTACCGGTAAAAGATACTATAAAAGTGGTTAATGAAAATAAAGATATAATAGATACACCGAATAGAAGTACTTTGTGGGCAGTTCATACACCACAGACATTTAAATACGATATATTACTAAAATCATATGAAGATGCCTTTAAAAATAATTTCTACGGAACAGATGATGCAATGTTAGTAGAGAGAATAGGATATAAGGTTAAAATGATAGAAGGTTCATATAATAACATTAAGATAACAACACAAGAAGATTTAAGTATAGGATCACAAATATTAAAAGATCAAATTTAACGGAGGCTATATAATGAGAGTAGGATTAGGATATGATGTTCATAAATTAGTTGAAGGTAGAAAGCTTATAATGGGTGGAGTTAATGTTCCACATGAAACAGGATTATTAGGACATTCAGATGCAGATGTTTTAGTTCATGCAATAATGGATTCTATGTTAGGAGCATTAGCATTAGGAGATATAGGTAAGCATTTCCCTGATACAGATGAAAGATATAAAGGAGCAGATAGTATAGAATTACTTAGACATGTAAATAATCTAATAATAGAAAAGGGATATACTATAGGTAACATAGATGCTACAATAATAGCGCAAGCGCCAAAAATGGCACCACATATTCAAAGTATGAGAGAGAATATAGCTAATGCTTTAAATACTAACTTAGACAGAATAAATGTAAAAGCAACAACAGAAGAAGGACTTGGTTTTACAGGTACAAAGCAAGGTATAGCATCACAAAGTATTTGTTTATTAGTTAAAGTTGACAACTAATATGAAATAATATAATATTATCTCATAAGTATGGAAAAATAAAATTAATAATTAATTATTCCTTAAAATGTGCAACAATAAATGAATACAATAATATTATTATTAATAACAACATACAATAAATAAAAAACATAAATCAAAGCTATAATAAAGAAATAGTAAAAGACTAGAGTCTTCACAGAGAGGGAACATTTGGTGAAAGTTCCTAAGATATAATCTTTGAACCAATCTTTTAGCATAAAGGTGGTAACAAACCTTTACGGTAGGGACCGTTATATCCCCTAAAGAGAGCCAATGGCTAATTAGAGTGGTACCGCGGAAATTCAACCTTCCGTCTCTATACATATGTATAGAGACGGAAGGTTTTTTTTAATATTAAGACTTTCAAAATATAAAACAGGAGGAAATAACTATGAAAATGTCAAAAATGTTTATGCCAACATTAAGAGAAGTTCCAGCTGATGCAGAAATAACAAGTCATCAATTAATGATGAGAGCTGGTATGATAAGAAAGATGGCATCAGGAGTATATAATCAATTACCAATGGGTATAAGAGTTTTCAAAAAAATAGAAAACATAGTAAGAGAGGAGTTAGAGAAAAAAGGATGCCAAGAAATACTATGTTCAGGATTAATACCATCTGAGTTATGGAAAGAGTCTGGAAGATGGGACGTAATGGGTGCAGAAATGATGAGAGTGAAAGATAGAAATGATAGAGATTTCTGCCTTGGACCAACTCATGAAGAAGTGTTCACAGATTTAATAAGACAAGAAATAACTTCTTACAAGCAATTACCACTTAACTTATATCAAATACAAGTTAAATATAGAGATGAGAGAAGACCTAGATTTGGGGTTATGAGAACTAGAACTTTCACTATGAAAGATGCATATAGTTTTGATATAGATGAAGCAGGATTAGATAAATCATACCAAGATATGTATGATGCTTATACAAATATATTCGCTAGATGTGGATTAGATAATAGTCCAGTTCAAGCAGATACAGGAGCAATAGGTGGATCTGTTTCAGCAGAATTCATGGTTAAATCAGAAGTAGGAGAAGATGAAATAGTATTCTGTAGTGGATGTGACTATGCAGCAAATATGGAAAAAGCTGTTTCAGTAAATACTTCTTTAGATAAAGAAGAAATGAAAGAATTAACAGAAATACACACCCAAAATGTTCACACAATAGAAGATTTAGAAAAATTCTTCAACTTACCAGCAAATAGATTTGCTAAGACTTTAGTATATGAAGTAGATGGAAAGACTGTTGTGGTTGTAGTAAGAGGAGATAGAGAAGTTAATGAAACTAAGGTTGCTAATGCTATAGGTGGAGCAGTAGAGTTTGAACTTGCTAGAGAAGAAGTTGTAAGGGCTGTAACTAAAGCAGGTATAGGATTTGCTGGACCAATAGGTGTTGAAGCTGACTATGTATTTATAGATAATGAAGTAGCTGAACAAAATAATTTAGTTATAGGTGCTAATAAAGATGAATACCACATACAAAATGCTAACTATGGAAGAGATTTCGAAGGTACAGTTGGAGATTTCAGAAATGTTACTGAAGGAGATAAATGTACTAAATGTGGTTCTGAATTAGAAATAGCTAGAGGGGTAGAAGTTGGTCATATATTCAAGTTAGGAACTAAGTACTCAGAAACTATGGGAGCTAACTATATAGATAAAGATGGAAAATCTAAGCCAATAGTAATGGGATGCTATGGTATAGGTATAGAAAGAACTGCTGCTGCTATAATAGAGCAACATCATGATGAAAATGGTATAATATGGCCATTATCAATAGCTCCATATCATGTAGTAGTTGTACCAGTGAATATCAAAAAAGCAGAGCAAATGGAAGCTGCTGAAAAGATATACAATGAGTTACAATCTATGGGTGTAGAAGTATTATTAGATGATAGGGACGAAAGAGTTGGAGTTAAGTTCAAGGATAGCGAATTAGTAGGTATACCAATGAGAATCACAGTTGGTAAAGATATAACTGACGGTAAAGTTGAATTTAAATTAAGAGATGCCCAAGATAAAGAATTAATAAGCTTAGATGAAATAAAATCTAAAATAGAAGCTGAGTTTGTTAAGAATAACGTTAAGTTAGGATAGTATAGATAATAAATAGTATATATAATTCACTAAACTATCAACAAAAAATGGTTAATATGTGGATATATATACTATTTTAATTGTGTAGAAAATCATATTATCCACAAAATTTTAATATAAAATAAGAGCTTAAAATAAGATAAATTTAAATTTTTTTAAGTTAGTACTTATAAAATAGATTTATAGGTGTATACTTGTAGGTATAAAAATATAATAATATCGCGATTTTAACATAGATTTGGGTAAAATAACATTACAATATATGTGTTATTCTGATATTATAAATTTATACATAACAACTATTAGAGGAGGCTATTCAAATGAATGTAAGAGTAAGATTTGCTCCAAGTCCAACTGGATTTGTACACATAGGTAGTTTAAGAACTGCTTTATATAACTACTTATTTGCAAAGAGAATGGGTGGAGAGTACATATTAAGAGTAGAAGACACAGACCAAACTAGATTAGTAGATGGTGCAATAGAAAATATGCTTAATGCTATGAGTTGGGCTGGAGTTAATCATAGCGAAGGTGTTATGATAGATGAAAATGGAAACATAACTCAAGTAGGTGAAAATGGGCCATATATACAATCTGAAAGATTAGATATATATAAAGATTATATAAAACAATTATTAGATAATGGACAAGCATACTACTGTTTCTGTACAAAAGAAAGATTAGACGAAGTAAGAGAAAAGCAAAAAGAAGCTGGAGAAACTCCAAGATACGATGGTCACTGTAGAGATCTTTCTAAAGAAGAAGTTGAAGCTAAGATAGCAGCAGGAGAACCTTACGTTATAAGATTAAAATTACCTGAAAATCATGTTATAAAATTCACTGACTTAGTTAGAGGTGAAACAGAATTTAACACTAATGATTTAGATGACCAAGTTTTAATAAAGACTGATGGATTCCCAACTTATCACTTTGCAGTTGTAGTTGATGACCATTTAATGAAAATAACTCATGTTATAAGAGGAGAAGAATGGGTTTCTTCAACTCCAAAGCATGTTTACTTATATGAAGCATTTGGATGGGAAGCACCAACATTTGTACATTTACCAAATATACTTAACAAAGAAAAGAAAAAGTTAAGTAAGAGACATGGTGATGTTGCAGTTGAAGACTTCAAGAAAAAAGGATATTTACCACAAGGATTAGTTAACTATGTTGCATTAGTTGGCTGGTCTCCAGAAGACAACCAAGAAATATTCACTATGGAAGAATTAGAGAAAGCTTTCTCTGTAGAAAGAGTATCTAAGAGTGGTGGAGTATTTGATACAGAAAAACTAAACTGGGTTAACCAACATTATATAAAGGAAGCAGATGATAGCTACTTAACAGACTTAGCTATACCTTTCTTAGTTGAAGCTGGTCTTATAACAGAAGAAGAAGCTACTACTAAGTATGATTTTATAAAAGGAATGGTATCAGTTGTTAAAGAAAAATTACAATATGTAAAAGAAATAACTGAACATGCTAATATATTCTTCTCAAATGAAGTTAAATTAGAAACTGAAGAATGTAGAGAATTCTTAAACTTAGAACATATACCAACTTTAATAGATGCATTACAAACTAAGATAGAAAATGCAGAAGTTGTAGATGAAGCATTTGTTAAAGCTATGTTTAAAGAAATACAAAAAGAACACGGTATAAAAGGTAAAAACTTATTCATGGGTTCTAGAGTAATATTAACAGGACAAATGCATGGACCAGATTTACCAAAGACTATGGAAGTTCTAGGAAAAGAAAATTGTTTAGAGAGAATAGCATACGTTAAAAACAACATATTATAATATGAAAAAAACTCACCTAGTTAGGTGAGTTTTTTTATTAATTTCAACATAGATTATATAAATAGCATTAAATAATAATTATATTTATTTTAAAATTTTACTAAATATATTATATTCAAAAAATGTAGCATATCTAGGAGTTTTATATATAATAAGAGAAATAAACAAAATAGAAAGAAAGAAATATATGTTAATTTTTAGTACTATGAAGAGTAAAAAATTATTTGTGTAGTATTTTGATGAAAAGATTTATGGGTATAACTAAAGGGATTATTTAAAACAAAGTTAATATATAAAAAGCATAAGAAAATAAATTATTTGAAAAGTTATTTTTAAAATACAATATAGTTTTACTTTATACCAGGGAGGGTAACTATGTATAGTAATAATAAAGATGATATAAAAAAAGAGTTGAAAAGTTTATGTGTAGATTATGTTAACATACTAGAGAAGTTGAAAAAAGAAAAAATTATAAGTGAAGAAACTTATAATACTTGTTCTTTAAAAAAGATTTCATTTTTAGAAGAATAAGCCTATAATTTTTTACAATCAGATTTTTTTAAAATCATAAGGACATAATAGTAGTACTATTAATTGTAAAGAATTTAAACTATAATATAATATATAGATATTTAAGAAATAATATAACAATCAGTGAGGTGATAAGAGTGAAGTTATACAATACATTAACAAGAACAAAAGAAGAATTTGTTCCATTAGAAGAAGGAAAGGTAAAAATGTATGTGTGTGGACCTACAGTTTACAACTATATACATATAGGTAATGCTAGACCTTTTATAATGTTTGATACACTTAGAAGATATTTAGAATATAGAGGTTTTGATGTAACTTACGTTCAAAACTTTACAGATGTAGATGATAAAATAATAAAAAGAAGTCATGAAGAAAACATAACACCAGAAGAAGTGGCTAATAAATACATAAATGAGTATTTTGTTGATGCTGATGGATTAGGAATAAAAAGAGCAGATGTTCATCCTAGAGTAACAGATAACATACAACAAATAATAGATTTTGTTAAGGAATTAGAAGAAAAAGGATATGCTTATGAATCTAACGGAGATGTATACTTTGACACTAAAAAGTTTGAAGGATACGGAAAACTTTCTAAACAAAATCAAGACGATTTAGAAGCTGGAGCAAGAATAGAAGTTAATAGTCAAAAGAGACATCCAATGGATTTCGTTCTATGGAAGGCAAAAAAAGAAGGAGAACCAGGATGGGAAAGTCCATGGGGAGAAGGTAGACCAGGATGGCATATAGAATGTTCAGTTATGTCTAATAGATACTTAGGTGAGACTATAGATATACATGCTGGAGGTCAAGATTTAACATTCCCTCACCATGAAAATGAAATAGCTCAAAGTGAAGCTAGAAGTGGAAAAACTTTCTCTAATTATTGGGTACACAATGGATATATAAACATAAATAATGAAAAAATGAGTAAATCTCTAGGAAACTTCTTTACAGTAAGGGAGATATCTGAAAAATATGATTTAGAAATAGTAAGATTCTTCATGTTATCTGCGCATTACAGAAATCCAGTTAACTTCAGTGATGAAATGTTAGCACAAGCTAAAGCAGGACTTGAAAGACTTTACAATGCTAAAGAAAAATTAGAATTCACAATAGAAAACTTAAAAGAAGGTTCTTTAACTGAAGGTGAAAAGGATCTAGTATCTGAATTAAATAGCTACAGAGATAAGTTTATAAATGCTATGGAAGATGACTTAAATACAGCAGACGCAATAAGTGCTATATTTGAATTATCTAAGTTTATAAACACTAACGTAAATGAAAATTCTTCTTTAGAATTTGCTAAATTATGTCTAGATGAATTTAATGAATTAACTTCTGTATTAAATATAGTTAATAAGAAAAATGATGATATATTAGATGAAGAAATAGAAAATCTTATACAAAAAAGAGTAGATGCTAAGAAAAACAAAGATTATAAATTAGCAGATGAGATAAGACAAGAGTTACTAGAGAGAGGCATAATACTAGAAGATACTAGACAAGGAACTAAGTGGAAGAGAGCATAATTATGAATAGAACGGAATTAATAACAATGTCTCCATTAGTATTAGCCTATATAGGTGATACAATATATGAGTCATATATAAGAGAGTATCTAATAAGAAAGAACATCAATAAAAAGGTCAATGACCTTCACAAGTCAGCTATAAAGTATGTTAATGCTAAGGCACAGGCTACAGTAATGCATGAAATAGAAGAGGAATTAAGTGAAGATGAATTAAGAATCTACAAAAGAGGTAGAAATCAAAAATCTCATACTTCTCCTAAAAATGCAGATATTATAGACTATAAATGTGCAACTGGATTCGAAGCTTTAGTGGGATATTTGCATTTAGGTGGAGAGAAAGATAGGCTTGACTATATAGTTGAAAAAGGCATAAATATCATAGAAAAAAATATGTAAAGGTATTGTTAAAAACAATACCTTTTTATATATGAGTATATATACTTTATTATGATAGACAAAATAAATAAAAAAATATAATTTTAATATTGTATAATAAAAAATATGAATATTTTAAGGAAGAGGTTTTAGAGATGAAAGTAAAATTATTAGCACATACACCAGATCCAGAAAAGGTAATATCAATGGCTGCAAAGCTATGTTATTCAGCAGTAGGTGTGGATCAAATAGAAGAGAACCTAACAGATGAATCGGTGGATAGATTTTTAAATATGTTAATAAATATAGGGCATGAATCTCCATTAGAGCATGTATCATTTACATTTGCAGTTGAAGGAATATCAAGAGCTTGTTCTCATCAATTAGTTAGACATCGTATAGCAAGCTATTCACAACAAAGTCAAAGGTATGTCAAGTTAGATCAATTTGAATATATAATACCACCAGAGATAGAAGCAGTAAAAGAAGCTAAAGAAGTGTTTATACAAGCGATGGAAGAAGATCAAAAATCATATGATAAATTAGTGGATATATTATTTGATAAACATTATAATAAAATGATAAAAGATGGAAAAAATGAAAAAGAAGCTAAAAGACAAGCTGAAAAGAAAGCAATAGAAGATGCTAGATACGTATTCCCTAATGCATGTGAAACAAAAGTAGTATTTACTATGAATACAAGAAGTTTATATAATTTCTTAAATCATAGATGCTGTGAGAGGGCACAATGGGAAATAAGAGAGCTATCAATAGAAATGCTAAGACAATTAAAGCAAGTAGCTCCAATCTTATTTAACAATATAGGACCTAAATGTGTAAAAGGACCTTGCCCAGAAGGTAACATGACATGTGGTAATATAGTTCAGATAAGAGAAAAGTTTAAAAATTTATAGGCGGTGGAAGAATTGGCAAGTATAGAAGGTAGAAATCCTGTAATAGAAGCAATAAAAAATGGCAGAGAAATAGATAAGATAATGATAGCTAACTCTGCAAAAGAAGGATCAATAAAAAAAATAATAGCAATGGCTAAAGAGAAGAACATAATAGTTCAATATGTTGATAAGCATAAATTAGATGAAATTAGTACAAGTCACTCTCATCAAGGTGTAATAGCTCAAGTAAGTGAACTTAAGTATTGGGAATTAGATGATTTAATAGATAGCGTTAAAGAAAAAGGAGAAGATCCATTTTTTATAATACTAGATGAAATAACAGACCCTCACAATTTAGGTTCAATAATTAGAACAGCAGATGCAGTTGGAGCTCATGGGGTTATAATACCAAAAAGAAGATCAGTTCATGTTACTCCAGTAGTTGCTAAAGCATCAGCAGGAGCTGTAGAATATGTACCTATATGTAAGGTAACTAATATAGTTAATACAATAAAAAGATTAAAAGAAGAAGGTCTATGGATAGCAGCAGCTGATATGGATGGACAAGTATTCTATGAACAAAACCTTACAGGTGCATTAGGTCTTGTAATAGGAAGTGAAGGTTTTGGTATATCTAGATTAGTTAAACAAAACTGCGACTTCACTATAAAAATGCCTATGATAGGTAATGTTACATCACTAAATGCATCTGTAGCAGGTGGAATACTTCTTTATGAGATATTTAAACAAAGATCAGGTGTAAAATAAATTGAGAAGAAATGTAAAAAGTTATCTAATAATAGATGGTTACAATATAATAAACGCATGGGATGAGTTAAAGGACATTGCTCAAACAAGTCTAGAAAGTGCTAGGGAAAAATTAATAGACATAATAATCGAATATGCTGAATTTACAGGAAGAAAAGCTATAATAGTGTTTGATGCATATAATGTAAAACATAGTAGAGAAACTGTAGAAGACAGGAAATACATAACTGTGGTGTACACTAGAGAGCATCAAACCGCAGATAGCTACATAGAAAAATTTATAAGTACTCTTTCAAGATATGACGATATAAGAGTTGCTACAAATGATTATGCAGAGCAGCAAATTATTTTAGGAAAAGGAGCAACAAGAATATCTGCCAGAGAGTTAAAGTTAGACTTAGACAAAGCTAAGTCGAATATAAGGGAAAAAAACAGTAGTAACCAAAAAAAGATACAGCGAAATTGGTTAGAAGAAAGATTAGATAAAGAGACATTGTCGAAACTTGAGAACATTCGTAGAATGCATTGAAATTACTAAAATTATTCGCTTATAATATAGCTATGAAAATGTTTTTATTGGGGGAGATTTACATGTTCGTAGCTAATGACGAAAAATATGGGTTAATAGACAATTCGCAACAAGATGAGTACGAAATAGTATTAAAAGCGAGTAATGGGGATACAATAGCATTAGAATATATTATAAAAAAATATAAAAATTTCGTTAAAGCAAAAGCGAAATCATATTTTTTAATAGGGGCAGACAAAGAAGATATAATACAAGAAGGTATGATAGGTTTATACAAAGCAGTTAGAGATTTTGATGCTACTAAAACAAATTCTTTTAGAGGCTTTGCTGAAATATGCATAACTAGACAAATAATAACTGCTATAAAAACAGCAACTAGGCAAAAACATATACCTTTAAATTCCTACATATCATTAAATAAACCGATATATGATGAGGAGTCTGATAGAACTCTTTTAGATATAATAACAACAAGCATAGTTAGTGATCCAGAAGAGCTTATAATAAGTAAAGAGGAGCTAAAACACATTCAACGTAAGATGGATGAGCTTTTAAGTGATCTAGAACAAGAAGTATTAGAACTATACTTAAACGGTAAGTCTTATCAATATATAGCAGACAAGCTTGAAAGAGATGTAAAATCAATAGATAATGCTCTTCAAAGAGTCAAGAGAAAATTAGAAAAACATCTTGAAAACAGGAATAATTAATAGTAAAATACTTATCATAAGCTTAATGTAAGCTATAACTAATAATATAAAAACAGGAGGTATTTCAAAATGGCTAAAGCTAAATTTGAAAGAAATAAACCACATGTTAATATAGGAACTATAGGTCACGTTGACCACGGTAAAACTACATTAACAGCTGCAATAACAAAAACTTTATTCGATAGATATCAATTAGGAGAAGCAGTAG
This sequence comes from Romboutsia sp. MSSM.1001216sp_RTP31141st1_G3_RTP31141_220114, assembly GCF_039031195.1. Classification (NCBI taxonomy): domain Bacteria; kingdom Bacillati; phylum Bacillota; class Clostridia; order Peptostreptococcales; family Peptostreptococcaceae; genus Romboutsia; species Romboutsia sp. MSSM.1001216sp_RTP31141st1_G3_RTP31141_220114. The sequence continues at coordinate 23,659 of NZ_JBCIUO010000010.1, forward strand.
ATTTCGCTAACATAGATAAAGCTCCAGAAGAAAGAGAAAGAGGAATCACAATATCAACTGCTCACGTTGAATACGAAACTCCAAACAGACACTACGCACACGTTGACTGTCCAGGACATGCTGACTACGTTAAGAACATGATAACAGGAGCAGCTCAAATGGATGGTGCTATATTAGTTTGTTCAGCAACTGATGGACCAATGCCTCAAACAAGAGAGCATATATTATTATCAAGACAAGTTGGTGTACCATACATAGTAGTATTCTTAAACAAGTGTGATATGGTAGACGACGAAGAATTATTAGAGTTAGTTGAAATGGAAGTTAGAGACTTATTAAATGAGTACGAATTCCCAGGAGATGACACTCCAATAGTAAGAGGATCTGCTTTAATGGCATTACAAGATTCTTCTTCAGAGTGGGGAGACAAAATAGTTGAATTATTCGAGCAAATAGACGAATATATACCAGCTCCAGAAAGAGATGTTGATAAAGACTTCTTAATGCCAGTAGAAGACGTATTCTCTATAACAGGTAGAGGAACAGTTGCTACAGGTAGAGTTGAAAGAGGAGTATTAAAGGTTCAAGACGAAGTTGAAATAGTAGGACTTGCTGACGAGCCAAGAAAAGTTGTAGTAACAGGAGTAGAAATGTTCAGAAAGTTATTAGACCAAGCACAAGCTGGAGATAACATAGGAGCATTAATAAGAGGTGTACAAAGAAATGAAATAGAAAGAGGACAAGTTATGGCTAAGCCAGGAACAGTTAAGCCTCACACTAAGTTCAATGCAGAAGTATACGTTCTTAAAAAAGAAGAAGGTGGAAGACATACTCCATTCTTCGATGGATACAGACCACAATTCTACTTCAGAACAACTGACGTAACAGGAACTTGTAAGTTACCAGAAGGTACAGAAATGGTTATGCCTGGAGATAACATACAAATGACTATAGAGTTAATAAACTCAATAGCAATAGAAGAAGGATTAAGATTCGCGATAAGAGAAGGTGGAAGAACAGTAGCATCAGGTGTTGTTGCTTCTATAATAGAGTAATCTTTTCTTAGGTGATTAATCTATAGATAAAAGAGGGGTTTTAACCCCCTCTTTTTTTAAAGAGAGAAACCACAAAAACATTGACACCACTATAATTTTGTGATAACTTATACAAGGTAATGATTCAGGAAGGTAATAATACCTCAATAAATAATTAAGGTGTTATATTATTATATATATATTAATTATTATTGCATAAAAAAGTTGGAGGTGTAGCAGATGAGAGTTAAAGTAACTTTAGCATGTACAGAGTGTAATCAAAGAAACTACAACACTACTAAGAACAAGAAAAACAACCCAGACAGAATAGAATTACAAAAATACTGTAGATTCTGTAAGAAGCACACTACTCACAAAGAAACAAAATAGTTTTTTATAAGGAGTGGATTAAATGGCTGCCCAAGCAAATCAAGGCGCAGGAACTAAGAAAAAGAGAACTGGTTTAGTATCTTATATAAAAGAAACAAAACAAGAACTTAGTAGAGTTTCATGGCCAAGTAGGAAAGAATTACTTAAAAATACAGGGGTAGTTTTAACTGTAGTTATTTCATCTACTATATTAGTGTGGGTTTTAGATAGTGTATTATCTGGTGCACTAGGGCTGATACTAAAATAGAAAAGGAGAATCAAAATGTCGGAATTACAAGAAGCAAGATGGTATGTTGCACATACTTATTCAGGACATGAGAATAAGGTTAAAGCTACGATAGAAAAAGCTGTAAAAACTAGAGGTATGGAAGACTACATAAAGCAAGTAGTTGTACCTACTGAAGATGTAGTTGAAACTACTAAAACAGGGAAAGAAAAAACTAGACAACGTAAGATATTTCCAGGTTATGTTCTAGTAAAAATGATAATCACTGATGAATCTTGGTATGTCGTAAGAAATACTAAGGGAGTTACTGGATTTGTTGGACCAGGGTCTAAGCCGGTACCATTAAGTGAAGATGAAGTACTAGCTATGGGCATAGAATTAACTGAACCTAAAATAGGTAACAGCGATATCGACTTAGAAATAGGAGATGCTGTTGAAGTTTCAAACGGGCCATTCGCTGGACAAGTAGGTACAGTTGAAGCGATAGACGTAGAAACTAAAGAAGTTAAAGTGTGCATAGATGCATTTGGAAAGAAGACTCTATTTGTTGTAGAGTCAGATAGTATAGAGAAATTATAATAGTTACTCAAATATAAAAATAAGGAGGTACGAAAAATGGCTAAAAAAGTTATAGGTCAAATAAAATTACAAATACCTGCAGGAAAGGCTACTCCAGCACCACCAGTTGGTCCAGCATTAGGACAACACGGTGTTAACATAATGGGATTCACAAAAGAATTCAATGCTAAGACTGCAGATCAAGCTGGAATGATAATACCAGTTGTTATAACTGTATACCAAGATAGATCATTCTCATTCATAACAAAAACTCCACCAGCTGCAGTATTATTAAAGAAAGCTGCTGGTTTAGATACTGCATCAGGAGAACCAAACAAGAAGAAGGTTGCTACTTTATCTTCAGCTAAGATAAGAGAAATAGCTGAATTAAAGATGCCTGACTTAAACGCTGCTTCAGTAGAATCTGCTATGAGAATGATAGCTGGTACTGCAAGAAGTATGGGAATCGTTGTAGAAGACTAATTTCAAATAAATTAGACACTTCTTTAAGAAGTGGGAGGTTTAAAAACCGAATATAACCACAAGGAGGAAAATAAAAATGGCTAAAAAAGCAAAGAAATATGTAGAAGCATTAAGCAAAGTAGACAGAGCTAAATTCTACGATGCTACAGAAGCTTTAGCATTAGTTAGTGAAATAGCTACTGCTAAGTTCGATGAGACTGTTGAAGCTCATATAAAATTAGGTGTTGACTCAAGACACGCTGATCAACAAGTTAGAGGTGCTGTAGTATTACCTCACGGAACTGGTAAAACTAAGAAAGTTTTAGTTTTCGCTAAAGGTGAAAAAGCTAAGGAAGCTGAACAAGCTGGAGCTGACTTTGTAGGAGCTGAAGAATTAGTTCAAAAAATACAAGGTGAAAACTGGTTTGATTTCGATATAGTTGTTGCTACTCCAGACATGATGGGTGTAGTTGGTAGATTAGGTAGAGTATTAGGACCTAAAGGTTTAATGCCAAACCCTAAATCAGGAACAGTTACATTTGATGTAGCTAAAGCTATAGATGAAATAAAAGCAGGTAAAGTTGAGTACAGATTAGACAAAACTAACATAATACACGTTCCAGTAGGAAAAGTATCATTTGGTGGAGAAAAGTTAGCTGAAAACTTTGCAACTTTAATGGAAGCAATAGTTAAAGCTAAGCCAGCTGCTGCTAAAGGACAATACTTAAGAAGTATAACAGTTGCATCTACTATGGGACCTGGAGTTAAAATAAACCCAGCTAAAATAGCAGAATAATAAAAACTGTTGACATGGCTAAACAAAAATGTTAATATAACATTTGTTGATATAAAAAAGAATAGATTTGCCGTAGACAGTAGGTGCTTAAGGGCTTAATATCCTACCGAGGTTTTAGATAAATTGAAATTACTAAAGCTTTTGTTGTCTACTTTTAGACACGAAAGCTTTTTTAAATGAGATTGCGGCGAATACTAAACCTAATCAGGTGAAGGAGGTGCACATCTAGATGAGAAAAGCTATAGAACTTAAATCACAAGTTGTGGCTGAAATAGTTGAAAAATTAGAAAAGTCATCTGCTGCTGTTGTTGTTGATTACAAAGGATTAACAGTTGAAGAGGTTACTGAACTAAGAAAGAAAATGAGAGAAGCTGGTGTTGAATACAAAGTATACAAAAACACTTTAGTTAGAAAAGCTGCTAAAGAAGTTGGTATAGAACAATTCAACGATGAATTATTAGTTGGAACTAATGCAATAGCTTTCGGATACGAAGACCCTGTTGCTCCAGCTAGAATATTAAAAGAATTCATGGATTCTCATCCAAAAATGCAATTAAAGATGGGTATAGTAGAAGGAGAATTCTACAACGAGTCTCAAATAGTTGAGTTCGCTAACATACCATCAAGAGAAGTTCTTCTTGCAAAATTACTTGGAAGCTTAAAAGCTCCAATGTCAAACTTCGCATACTTATTAGATGCAATGATAAAGAAACAAGAAGGTCAAGAAGCTTAATAAACATTAACCAAGAAAAAATTGGATTGGTTATATAATTAATTAAAAATTAACGAAAATAATTCGGAGGTGCTAAAAATGACAATAGAACAAATATTAGAAGCTATAGAAAATATGAAAGTTTTAGAATTAAATGAATTAGTTAAAGCTGCTGAAGAAAAATTCGGTGTATCTGCTTCAGCTCCAGTTATGATGGCTGGTGCAGTTGCTGGTGGAGCTGCTGAAGAAAAGACAGAATTCGACGTAGTATTAGCTAACGCTGGTTCTTCAAAAGTTGGAGTTATAAAAGCTGTTAGAGAAATAACTGGATTAGGATTAAAAGAAGCTAAGGAATTAGTTGACAACGCTCCTAAGACATTAAAAGAAGGAGTTTCTAAAGAAGAAGCTGACCAAATGAAAGAAAAATTAGAAGCTGCTGGAGCTTCAGTAGAAGTTAAGTAGTTTTCTTTTAAGAGGTGTCCTGTTTGGGGCACCTTTTTTGTTTTCTAAAAAAATATGTAAAAAATGAGAATTTTAGTTTAATATTTTGCGCATAATAAATAATGCATATTTTGTAGGATAAATTAAATGTAAAGAATAGAATAATATACATATTGAAAAATGCTTGACATTATGATAAAATTATTAGATGCGTTAGAATAAACTATGGTTTTATTTTTTATTATTGAGAGGTGAAAAGTGAATGCCACATCCTGTCACGATAGGTAAAAGAACTAGAATGAGCTTTTCTAAGATAAAAGAAATAGCTGATGTGCCAAATCTTATAGAATTACAAGTTGATTCTTATAAGTGGTTTATCGAAGATGGATTAAAAGAAGTTTTCGAAGACATATCTCCAATAGAAGATTACACAGGTAATCTTATATTAGAATTTGTTGATTACTCTTTAGACGATAAGCCTAAGTATGACATAGAAGAATGTAAAGATAGAGATGCCACATACTGTGCACCTCTAAAAGTTAAGGTTAGACTTATAAATAAGGAAACTGGGGAAATAAAAGAGCAAGAAGTATTTATGGGAGATTTCCCTTTAATGACAGAAAAAGGAACTTTCATAATAAATGGTGCTGAGAGAGTTATAGTAAGTCAGTTAGTTAGATCTCCTGGCGTTTACTATGCTTTAGAGAGAGATAAAACAGGTAAGAAGTTAATATCATCTACTGTAATCCCTAACAGAGGAGCATGGTTAGAATACGAAACAGATTCTAATGATGTAATATCTGTAAGAGTTGACAGAACTAGAAAGCAACCAGTAACAGTATTATTAAGAGCTCTAGGAATAGGTACGGATGCAGAAATAATCGAACTTCTTGGAGAAGATGAGAGATTAGCTGCAACATTAGAAAAAGATAATACTACTTCTGTTGAAGAAGGTTTAATTGAGATATACAAGAAGTTAAGACCGGGTGAACCACCAACAGTAGAAAGTGCATCATCATTATTAAATGCATTATTCTTTGATGCTAAGAGATATGACTTAGCAAAAGTAGGTAGATATAAGTTTAACAAAAAGCTTGCTCTATGCTACAGAATAATGAACAGAGTTTCAGCTGAAGATATAGTTAATCCAGAAACTGGAGAAGTATTTGTAAAAGCTGGAGAAAAAATAAGCTACGAAGTAGCTAAGGATATTCAAAATTCTGGAATAAACGTAGTTAGTTTATTACTAGATGATGAAAAGACTGCTAAGGTTATAGGTAATAACTTTGTTGATATAAAATCACATATAGAATTCAATATAGATGATTTAAATATAAAAGAAAAAGTTCATTACCCAACTTTAAAAGAGATAATGGATGAATATAGTGACGAAGAAGAAATAAAAGAAGCTATAAAATCTAGAATAAAAGAGCTTATACCAAAGCATATACTATTAGATGACATAATAGCATCTATAAACTACCAATTCAACTTATTCCATGAAATAGGTTACATAGATGATATAGATCATTTAGGTAACAGAAGAATAAGATCAGTTGGTGAGTTATTACAAAACCAAGTTAGAATAGGTTTATCTAGAATGGAAAGAGTTATAAAGGAAAGAATGACTGTTCAAGACATGGAAGCAATAACTCCTCAAGCTCTAGTTAACATAAGACCTGTTTCTGCTGCTATAAAAGAATTCTTCGGTAGTTCACAGTTATCTCAGTTCATGGATCAAACTAACCCATTATCTGAGTTAACACACAAGAGAAGATTATCTGCACTAGGACCAGGGGGTCTTTCAAGAGAAAGAGCTGGGTTCGAAGTTCGTGACGTTCATCATTCTCACTACGGAAGAATGTGTCCTATAGAGACACCAGAAGGACCAAACATCGGTCTTATAAACTCATTAGGTACTTATGCTAAGATAAATGAATTTGGTTTCATAGAATCTCCTTATAGAAAAGTAGATAAGGAAAATGGTAGAGTAACTGATGAGATACATTACTTAACAGCTGATGAAGAAGATTTATTCATAAGAGCTCAGGCTAATGAACCATTAGAAGAAGATGGAACATTCATAAATAAGAGATTAGTATGTAGAACTAAAAATGGTGCTGTTGAACTAGTTCCAGTATCAAGAGTTGACTACATGGATATATCTCCAAAGCAAGTTGTTTCTATAGCAACTGCAATGATACCATTCTTAGAAAATGACGATGCCAACCGTGCGCTGATGGGATCGAACATGCAACGTCAAGCAGTACCTCTAGTGAGAAGAGAAGCTCCAATCATAGGTACAGGGGTTGAGTACAGAGCTGCTAAAGACTCTGGAGCAGTTGTTGTTGCTAAGAACTCTGGTATAGCTGATAGAGTTACAGCTGATGAAATAATAATTAAAAGAGAAGATGGAAACAAAGATAGATATAAATTACTTAAGTTTAAGCGTTCAAACCAAGGTACTTGTATAAATCAAACTCCTATAATAAATAAAGGAGATAAGATAGAAAAAGGTGATGTTATAGCTGACGGACCTTCAACAGATCTTGGAGAAGTAGCATTAGGAAGAAACTGCTTCATAGCGTTCATGACTTGGGAAGGTTATAACTACGAAGATGCCATCTTAATAAATGAAAGATTAGTTAAAGAAGATAGATTATCAACAATTCATATAGAAGAATATGAATGTGAAGCTAGAGATACTAAGTTAGGACCTGAAGAAATAACTAGAGATATACCTAACGTTGGAGAAAGTGCTATAAAGAACTTAGACGAAAGAGGTATAATCAGAATAGGTGCTGAAGTAGATTCTGGAGATATATTAGTTGGTAAAGTAACTCCAAAAGGAGAAACTGAGCTTACTGCAGAAGAAAGATTACTTCGTGCTATATTCGGAGAAAAAGCTAGAGAAGTTAGAGATACTTCACTTAAGGTTCCTCATGGAGAATCTGGTATAATAGTTGATGTTAAAGTGTTCACTAGAGAAAATGGTGACGATTTATCTCCAGGTGTTAATGAATTAGTTAGATGTTATATAGCTAAGAAGAGAAAGATAACTGTTGGGGATAAAATGGCCGGACGTCATGGTAATAAAGGGGTTATATCTAGAATCTTACCAGAAGAAGATATGCCATTCATGCCAGACGGAACACCATTAGATATAGTTCTTAACCCACAAGGTATACCATCTCGTATGAACATCGGACAGGTTCTTGAAGTTCATTTAGGTCTTGCTGCTAAGGCTTTAGGATGGCATGTTGCTACATCAGTATTTGATGGTGCAAAAGAGCCAGATATAAGAAAAGCATTAGTTGAAGCTGGATACCCAGAAGATGGAAAAATAACTTTATATGATGGTAGAACAGGTGATACTTTCGATAACCCAATAACAGTTGGATACATGTACATGTTAAAACTACATCACTTAGTTGATGATAAGTTACATGCTAGAAGTACAGGACCATACTCATTAGTAACTCAACAACCACTAGGTGGTAAAGCACAATTCGGTGGACAAAGATTCGGTGAGATGGAGGTTTGGGCTCTAGAAGCATACGGAGCTGCTCATATACTTCAAGAAATACTTACTGTTAAATCTGACGACGTTGTAGGACGTGTTAGAGCATACGAAGCAATCGTAAAAGGTGAAAATATACCTGAACCAGGAATACCAGAATCATTCAAGGTTCTTATAAAAGAACTTCAAAGTTTATGCTTAGATGTAAAGGTATTAACTGATGAAGATCAAGAAATAGAAGTCAGAGAATCACTAGATGTAGAAGAAACTACTGGTGAATTTGAATTAGATATAATAGAAAATGTTAAAGAAATGGAAGATGACCATATAATAGAAGAAATCGAAGAAGAAGATTTCGAGAATGGTGATATGGATAACATTGAATTTGAAGAAGACATAGTTTATGATGAAATAGACTATGATGATACAGAAGACTTTGATGTATAATATTTTTATTAATGTAAATATCAAATAGAAGGGAGAGAACTCCTTGTTTGAATTAAACAATTTTGAGTCGATAAAGATAGCACTAGCTTCTCCAGAGAAAATAAGACAATGGTCTAGAGGAGAAGTAAAAAAGCCTGAAACTATAAACTACCGTACACTAAAACCAGAAAAAGATGGTCTTTTCTGTGAAAGAATATTTGGACCTCAAAAAGACTGGGAATGTCACTGTGGTAAATACAGAAGAGTAAGATACAAAGGTGTAGTTTGTGATAGATGTGGAGTAGAAGTTACTAAAGCTAAAGTAAGAAGAGAAAGAATGGGACATATAGAGCTAGCAGCTCCTATGTCTCATATCTGGTACTTCAAAGGGATACCAAGTAGAATGGGACTTTTACTTGATATGTCTCCTAGATCTTTAGAGAAGATACTATACTTTGCTTCATACGTAGTAGTTGATCCAGGAGAAACTGGATTAAATGCTAAGCAATTATTAACAGAAAAAGAATACAGAACTGCAGTTGATAAGTATGGATACAATACTTTTACAGTAGGTATGGGTGCTGAAGCTGTAAAACAATTATTACAAAATATTGATTTAGAGCAAGAAAGCAAAGAGTTAAGAGCTGACCTTAAGGACAGCACTGGACAAAAGAGAGTTAGAACTATAAGAAGATTAGAAGTTGTGGAAGCATTCAGAAAGTCAGGAAACAAGCCTGAGTGGATGATATTAGATGCTATTCCAGTAATACCACCAGATTTAAGACCAATGGTACAACTTGATGGTGGAAGATTTGCAACTTCTGACCTAAATGATTTATACAGAAGAGTTATAAATAGAAATAACAGATTAAAGAGATTATTAGAACTTGGAGCTCCTGACATAATCGTTAGAAATGAAAAGAGAATGCTTCAAGAAGCTGTAGATGCTTTAATCGACAATGGTAGAAGAGGTAGACCTGTAACAGGACCTGGTAATAGACCACTTAAGTCTTTATCAGACATGCTAAAAGGTAAGCAAGGACGTTTCCGTCAAAACTTACTTGGTAAGCGTGTTGACTACTCAGGACGTTCAGTTATAGTTGTTGGACCAGAACTTAAATTCTATCAATGTGGTCTTCCAAAGAAAATGGCCCTTGAATTATTCAAGCCATTCGTTATGGATAGATTAGTTAAAGAAGGTTATGCACACAACATAAAGAGTGCAAAAACTATAGTAGAAAAAGTTAAGCCAGAAGTTTGGGATGTTTTAGAAGAAGTTATAAAGAGTCATCCAGTTCTACTTAACCGTGCTCCTACTCTACACAGACTTGGTATACAAGCATTTGAACCTGTATTAGTAGAAGGTAAAGCAATAAAACTACATCCACTAGTATGTACAGCGTACAACGCTGACTTCGACGGTGACCAGATGGCGGTTCACGTTCCTTTATCAGTAGAAGCACAAGCAGAAGCAAGATTCTTAATGCTATCTGTAAACAACATACTTGCACCTAAAGATGGTACACCAATAACTACTCCTTCTCAGGATATGGTTCTAGGTTGTTACTACTTAACAATAGAAGACCAAGGTGGAGAAAAAGGAACAGGTACAATATTTAAAGATTACAATGAAATGTTACTTGCTTATGAGAATAAAGCGGTTGAATTACATTCATTAGTAAAGATGAGAGTTGTACTTGAAGATGGAAGAAGTTCTTTAGTTGAAAGTACAGTAGGTAGATTTATATTCAATGAAAATATACCTCAAGACTTAGGATTTGTTGATAGAGAGAAAGATCCATTTGGATTAGAAGTTGATTTCTTAGTTGACAAAAAATCTCTAGGTAAAATAATAGATAAGTGTTTCAGAAGACATGGAAACACTAGAACAGCTATGATGTTAGACCACATAAAATCTTTAGGATTTAAATTCTCTACTAGAGGTGGTATAACAGTTGCCGTTGCAGATATGAAGATACCTGAAGAGAAGAAGGATCATATAGCAGCTGCAGAAGAAAAAGTTGATAAATATGAAAAAGCATATAGAAGAGGTCTTATATCTGACGAAGAAAGATATGAAAGAGTTATAGAAACTTGGACAGAGACTACTGAAAAAGTTACAGATGCTCTTATGTCAGGTCTAGAAAGACTTAATAATATATTCATAATGGCTCACTCTGGAGCCAGAGGTTCTAAGAACCAGATAAGACAGTTAGCTGGTATGCGTGGTCTGATGGCCAATGCATCTGGTAAAACAGTTGAAGTTCCAGTTAAATCTAACTTCCGTGAAGGGTTAACAGTAATGGAATACTTCACATCATCACATGGTGCTAGAAAAGGTCTTGCCGATACAGCGCTTCGTACAGCCGATTCAGGTTACTTAACAAGAAGACTTGTTGATGTCAGTCAAGATGTTATAGTAAGAGAAATAGACTGTGGAACTAGTGATGTAACAGAAGTTACTGCAATAAAAGATGGAAACGAAGTAATAGAAGAACTATACGATAGAATTGTTGGAAGATATACTATAGCTCCTATAGTAAATCCTACAACTGGTGAAGTTATAGTTGAAGCTGATGCTATGATACAAGAAGCTGATGCTGATAGAATAGTTGAAGCTGGAATAGAAAAAGTTGAAATAAGAACAGTTCTTAACTGTAAGACAAACCACGGAGTTTGTTCTAAGTGTTATGGTAGAAACCTTGCAACAGGTAAGGAAGTAAACATAGGTGAAGCTGTAGGTATAATAGCTGCTCAATCAATCGGGGAGCCAGGAACACAGCTTACAATGCGTACATTCCATACAGGTGGGGTTGCCGGTGGAGATATAACTCAAGGTCTTCCAAGGGTTGAGGAATTATTCGAAGCCAGAAAACCAAAAGGTTTAGCAGTTATAACAGAAGTTGCTGGTAGAGTTGAAATAGATGAAACTGGTAAGAGAAAAGAAGTAGCTGTAATACCACAAGAAGGAGAAACTCAAGTATACGCAATACCTTACGGATCGAGAATAAGAGTTAAGCAAGGTCAAATGGTTGAAGCAGGAGATCCATTAACTCAAGGTTCTATAAATCCACACGATATAGTAAGAGTACAAGGTATAAGTGGAGTTCAAAACTATATAGTTAAAGAAGTTCAAAGAGTTTATAGAATGCAAGGGGTTGACGTTAACGATAAGCATATAGAAGTTATAGTTAGACAAATGCTATCTAAAGTTAAGGTTGAAGATCCAGGAGATACAGAATTATTACCAGGTGGTTATGAAGATGTATTAACATTCAATAAATGTAATGAAGAAGCTATTGCTAACGGTTTAAGACCAGCAGTTGCTAAGAGAACTTTACTTGGTATAACTAAAGCTTCTCTTGCTACAGAATCATTCTTATCTGCAGCTTCATTCCAAGAAACAACAAGAGTTCTTACTGAAGCAGCTATAAAAGGTAAGGAAGATCACTTAATAGGTCTTAAAGAGAATGTTATAATAGGTAAATTAATACCAGCAGGAACAGGTATGAAGAGATACAAGAACATAGCTGTTGAAAAAATTGAAGAGTAAGCTTGAACTAGCCGATTAATAGCTAGAAAGTAACTTGACAGTAATTATGTCTGGTGATAAAATGTTAAAGTGTGCAATTGAAAGTTATCTAAGAGCTTATGGCTCTTAGAGTTTTCAATTGGACTTTATATAATTAAAGAACTAGCAGCACCAAACTGCAAAGAGCTAAAACCACAGGAATGTGAGTTAATAGACATTTAATTGTGAGTAACGTAAGTTACTATGAATCAATATGCTTTCATATTGATGTAGTTGGCGGTCATTAAGATCGAAAATTTGGAAAAGGAGGTGCAGATGATGCCAACAATTAACCAATTAGTTCGTAAAAGAAGACAAGCAATAGAAAAGAAATCTACTGCTCCAGCATTACAAAAAGGGTACGATTCTTTACACAAGAAATCTACTAACACAAGTTCACCACAAAAAAGAGGAGTTTGTACTTCAGTTAAAACAGTAACTCCTAAGAAACCTAACTCAGCTTTAAGAAAAGTTGCCAGAGTTAGATTAACAAACGGAATAGAAGTTTCTGCTTATATACCAGGTGAAGGACACAACTTACAAGAGCATAGTGTTGTTCTTATAAGAGGAGGAAGAGTAAAAGACCTTCCAGGGGTTAGATACCACATATTAAGAGGTACATTAGATACTGCAGGTGTTGATAAGAGAATGCAAGCAAGATCTAAGTACGGTGCTAAGAGACCTAAAGCTGCAAAGAAATAGTAAAAATTAACAATTGATTATAGTGCGGTGCTTTAAATATATATAGATATTTATGGCATCACGGCATATTATGATGTCGAGTACCTATGATTTAATAATATCAAATAATTAAGGAGGGAAGCAAAATGCCAAGAAAAGGTAATGTTCCAAAGAGAGAAGTATTAGCTGATCCAATGTATGGAAGTAAAGTTGTTACTAAGTTAATAAACAATTTAATGATAGATGGAAAAAAAGGAAAAGCTCAAACAATAGTATATGATGCTTTTGCTTTAGTAGCTGAAAGAACAGGAGAAGAAGCCATAGAAGTATTCAACAGAGCTATGGATAACATAATGCCTGTTTTAGAAGTTAAAGCTAGAAGAGTTGGTGGAGCTAACTACCAAGTTCCAGTTGAAGTTAGACCAGAAAGAAGACAAACTTTAGGTTTAAGATGGTTAGTAAACTACACTAGAGCTCGTGGAGAAAAAGGAATGGTTGAAAAGTTAGCGAAAGAAATAATGGACGCTGCAAACAACACAGGAGCTTCAGTAAAGAAGAAAGAAGATACTCATAAGATGGCAGAGGCTAATAAAGCATTTGCTCACTACAGATTCTAATAGTAGGATATAAAGATACCTTTTAAGGGATATCGTAAGGAGGAGAACCATGGCTAGAAAGTTTCCTTTAGAAAGAACTAGAAATATAGGAATCATGGCTCATATAGATGCAGGAAAAACTACTACTACAGAAAGAATCCTATTCTATACAGGGCAAACACATAAAATAGGAGAAACTCACGAAGGAGCTTCTCAAATGGACTGGATGGAGCAAGAGAAGGAAAGAGGTATAACAATAACTTCTGCCGCTACTACTGCTGCATGGAGAGACCATAGAATAAACATAATAGATACACCAGGACACGTCGACTTCACAGTTGAGGTTGAAAGATCTCTAAGAGTTCTTGACGGTTCAGTTGCTGTATTCTGTGCTAAAGGTGGGGTTGAACCTCAATCTGAGAACGTATGGAGACAAGCTGATAACTACGGTGTACCTAGAATAGCATTCGTAAATAAAATGGACATCATGGGTGCAGACTTCTTTAACGTTGTATCAATGATGAGAGAAAGATTAAATGCAAATGCTGTACCAATGCAATTACCAATAGGTAAAGAAGATTGGTTAGAAGGTGAAGTTGACTTATTAGAAATGAAAGCTCATATCTATAAAGACGACTTAGGAAAAGAAATAGAAATAACTGAAATACCAGAAGATATGAAAGAATTAGCTCAAGAGTGGAGAGAAAAAATGGTTGAAGCAGTAGCTGAAACTGATGAAGATCTAATGATGAAATATCTTGAAGGTGAAGAGCCAACTATAGAAGAGTTAAAAACTGCTATAAGAAAGGCTACTATAGCTTGTGAAATGAACCCAGTATTCTGTGGATCTGCTTACAAGAACAAAGGTGTTCAGTTATTATTAGATGCAGTTGTTGATTATTTACCAGCTCCAACTGATATAGCTGCTATAAAAGGTATATTAGAAAATGGTGAAGAAGCAGAAAGACACTCATCTGATGAAGAACCATTCTCAGCTTTAGCATTCAAAATAATGACTGACCCATTCGTTGGTAAGTTAGCATTCTTCAGAGTTTACTCTGGAATAATGCAAGGTGGATCATACGTACTAAACTCTACTAAAGGTAAGAGAGAAAGAATAGGACGTATACTACAAATGCATGCTAATACAAGAGAAGAAATAACAGAAGTATACGCAGGAGACATAGCTGCAGCAGTAGGATTAAAAGATACTACTACTGGAGATACTTTATGTGATCCAGCTAATCCAATAATACTTGAATCTATGGAATTCCCTGAGCCAGTTATATCTGTTGCTATAGAGCCTAAGTCTAAAGCAGCTCAAGAAAAGATGGGTATAGCTCTTCAAAAATTAGCTGAAGAGGATCCAACTTTCAGAGTTAAGACTGATGAAGAAACAGGACAAACTATAATATCTGGTATGGGTGAATTACACTTAGAGATAATAGTTGATAGATTATTAAGAGAATTCAAAGTTGAAGCTAACGTTGGTGCTCCACAAGTTGCTTACAGAGAAACTATAACTCAACCAGTAGATGTTGAATACAAGTACTCTAAGCAATCAGGAGGTAGAGGACAATACGGACACGTTAAGATCAGAGTTAATCCTCAAGAGCCAGGTGCTGGTTACAAGTTTGAAAACAAAACTGTTGGTGGATCTGTTCCTAAGGAATATGTTGGACCAACTGATGCAGGTATACAAGGTGCAATGCAATCTGGTATAGTTGCTGGATACCCAGTTGTTGACGTTGCTGTTGAATTATACGATGGTTCTTACCATGAAGTCGATTCATCAGAAATGGCATTCAAGATGGCTGGTTCTATGGCTATGAAGGAAGCTATGAAGAAAGGTAATGCAGTATTACTTGAGCCTTACTTCAAAGTTGAAGTTGTTACTCCAGAAGAGTACATGGGAGATGTTATGGGTGGATTAAACTCTAAGAGAGGTTTAATACAAGGTATGGAAGCTAGATCTGGTGCACAAGTTATAAATGCATTCGTTCCACTTTCAGAAATGTTTGGATACTCTACTGAGTTAAGATCATCTACTCAAGGTCGTGCAACATACACAATGATATTCGACCACTACGAGCAAGTTCCAGCTTCAGTTGCTAAGAAAATAGCTGAAGGAAAATAATAATTTTTTTAAAAATAAGTATAATAAGTAAGACGAGGTTACCTCGTCTTACATAAAATATATATAGGGAGGTATTTCAAAATGGCTAAAGCTAAATTTGAAAGAAATAAGCCGCACGTTAATATAGGAACTATAGGACACGTTGACCACGGTAAAACTACATTAACAGCTGCAATAACAAAAACTTTATTCGATAGATATCAATTAGGAGAAGCAGTAGATTTCGCTAACATAGATAAAGCTCCAGAAGAAAGAGAAAGAGGAATCACAATATCAACTGCTCACGTTGAATACGAAACTCCAAACAGACACTACGCACACGTTGACTGTCCAGGACATGCTGACTACGTTAAGAACATGATAACAGGAGCAGCTCAAATGGATGGTGCTATATTAGTTTGTTCAGCAACTGATGGACCAATGCCTCAAACAAGAGAGCATATATTATTATCAAGACAAGTTGGTGTACCATACATAGTAGTATTCTTAAACAAGTGTGATATGGTAGACGACGAAGAATTATTAGAGTTAGTTGAAATGGAAGTTAGAGACTTATTAAATGAGTACGAATTCCCAGGAGATGACACTCCAATAGTAAGAGGATCTGCTTTAATGGCATTACAAGATTCTTCTTCAGAGTGGGGAGACAAAATAGTTGAATTATTCGAGCAAATAGACGAATATATACCAGCTCCAGAAAGAGACGTTGACAAAGACTTCTTAATGCCAGTAGAAGACGTATTCTCTATAACAGGTAGAGGAACAGTTGCTACAGGTAGAGTTGAAAGAGGAGTATTAAAGGTTCAAGACGAAGTTGAAATAGTAGGACTTGCTGACGAGCCAAGAAAAGTTGTAGTAACAGGAGTAGAAATGTTCAGAAAGTTATTAGACCAAGCACAAGCTGGAGATAACATAGGAGCATTAATAAGAGGTGTACAAAGAAATGAAATAGAAAGAGGACAAGTTATGGCTAAGCCAGGAACAGTTAAGCCTCACACTAAGTTCAATGCAGAAGTATACGTTCTTAAAAAAGAAGAAGGTGGAAGACATACTCCATTCTTCGATGGATACAGACCACAATTCTACTTCAGAACAACTGACGTAACAGGAACTTGTAAGTTACCAGAAGGTACAGAAATGGTTATGCCTGGAGATAACATACAAATGACTATAGAGTTAATAAACTCAATAGCAATAGAAGAAGGATTAAGATTCGCAATAAGAGAAGGTGGAAGAACAGTAGCATCAGGTGTTGTTGCTTCTATAATAGAGTAATCTTTTCTTAAGTGATTAATCTATATATAAAGGGGGAGCTTGCTCCCTCTTTTTTGATATAAGTAATAAAAATGAAATAAAGTGATAAAATGCTAGTTATATTTATTTGACAATGGAGACAAAATTTTATATACTAAATGAGTGCCTTGGAAAAGGACACAAATCGAGTTTGTTCCTAAGTTTTACATAAAAAAATAAACTTTGTAAAATTATAAAAAAAACTTGAAAAATAGTAAAAAATGATTTAAAATATAATAGTGTGCTTGAGAGATACGAAAATATAAACTAAATCTTAGTTAAGGGCGACCGACTGTCGAGTGAAAAAACACAACACACCCGGAAGTGTGTATCGGCATAAGTCGTGCGTAACTAAAAGATAACGTGCGATAAAGGAGGGAAAATACAATGGCTAAAAATGAACAAATAAGAATAAGATTAAAGTCATATGATCACAAATTATTAGATTTTTCAGCTGCTAAAATAGTTGAAACTGCTAAGAAAGCTGGATCACAAGTTTCAGGACCTGTGCCACTACCAACAGAAAAGCAAGTAGTAACTATATTAAGAGCTGTTCATAAGTACAAAGACTCTAGAGAGCAATTCGAAATAAGAACTCACAAGAGATTAATAGACATAGCTAACCCAACACCTAAGACAGTTGACTCATTAATGAGATTAGACTTACCAGCTGGTGTTGATATAGAAATAAAGTTATAATAGCAACCTAAGATACTTATCCTATAAGGTAACTATCTTAGAATGATTATACAATAGTATAATCCGCTGTAAGATTATAGGAGGTGCTAATATGAAAGGAATATTAGGAAGAAAAGTTGGAATGACTCAAATATTCACTGAAGAAGGTATAGTAGTACCAGTAACAGTGGTTGAGGCAGGACCAGTAGTTGTAACTCAAGTTAAAACAACTGAAAAAGATGGATACAACGCAGTTCAAGTTGGTTTTGAAGATGCTAAAGAAAAATCTTTAAACAAGCCTCAAAAAGGTCATTTAGCTGCTGCTAATGTATTAAAGAAACACTTAAAAGAATTCAGAGTAGAATCTACAGAAGAATACTCAGTTGGACAAGAAATAAAGGCTGATTTATTCGCTGCAGGTGAAAAAATAGATGTAACTGGAACAAGTAAAGGTAAGGGATTCCAAGGTCCTATAAAGAGACATGGACAATCTAGAGGTCCTGAATCTCACGGTTCTAGATACCACAGAAGACCAGGTTCAATGGGAGCATGTTCTTTCCCAGGTAGAGTTTTCAAAAACAAAAAATTAGCTGGACACATGGGTAGCGTTAAAGTTACTATACAAAACTTAGAAGTTGTTAAAGTAGATGCTGATAAGAACCTTATATTAGTTAAGGGTGCTATACCAGGAGCTAAAGGTTCAGTAGTAACTATAAAGGAAGCTGTTAAAGCTTCTAAATAATAACTAACCTAAGAAAGGAGGAAGCACAATGCCAAAATTAAATGTATTAAATATAACTGGACAAAACGTTGGGGAAATAGAATTAGCTGATGCTATATTCAACGTAGAAGTTAACGAACACGTTTTATATGAAGTTGTTAAAAATCAATTAGCAAACAAGAGACAAGGTACTCAATCTGCTAAAACTAGAGCAGAAGTTAGAGGTGGCGGAAGAAAACCTTGGAAACAAAAAGGAACAGGTAGAGCTAGACAAGGTTCTATAAGAGCTGTACAATGGGTTGGCGGAGGAGTTGCTTTTGCACCTAAGCCAAGAGATTACAGATATACTTTACCTAAGAAAGTTAGAAGATTAGCTATGAAATCTGCTTTATCTTCAAAAGTTCAAAATGGTGAAATGATAGTATTAGATGCTTTAACAATGGAAGCTCCTAAGACTAAAGAATTCGCTGCTATATTAAAGAACATAAACGCTGCTAAGAAAGCTTTAGTAGTAACTGCTGAAAACAACGAAAACGTAATAAGATCAGCTAGAAACATAGAAGGTGTTGCAACTGCTACAGTTAACACTATAAATGTTTACGATATATTAAAGTATGATTCATTCATAATAACTACAGACGCTGTTAAAAAAGTGGAGGAGGTGTACGCATAATGACTAATCCACATGATATAATAATAAAGCCAGTTGTTACTGAACAAAGTATGACTGAGATGGTTGGAAAGAAATACACTTTTGTTGTTGCTAAGAGTGCAAACAAAACTGAAATAAAGAAAGCTGTAGAAGCTATATTCGGAGTTAATGTTGAAAAAGTTAACACATTAAACTACGATGGAAAAGTTAAGAGAATGGGTAGATACGAAGGAAGAACTGCAAGCTTCAAGAAAGCAGTAGTTAAATTAGCTGCTGATAGCAAAGAAATAGAATTCTTCCAAGGTATGTAATTTAACCCTAGTAAACGAAGGAGGGAAAACAGATGGCTATAAAAAAGTTTAAACCAACTTCTCCTGCCTTAAGACAAATGACAGTTTTAGTTTCTGATGAGATAACTTGCAATGAACCAGAAAAATCTCTTTTAGTTTCATTAAAGAAGAACTCTGGTAGAAATGCTCACGGTAAAATAACTGTTCGTCACAGAGGTGGAGGAAACAGAAGAAAATATAGAATAATAGATTTCAAAAGAAATAAAGACGGAGTACCTGCAAAGGTTGCTACTGTTGAATACGATCCAAACAGAACAGCTAACATAGCTTTATTACACTATGCAGATGGTGAAAAGAGATATATATTAGCACCTGTTGGAATAAATGTTGGAGATACATTATTATCAGGACCAACAGCTGACATAAAGCCAGGAAATGCATTAGCATTAAAGGACATGCCAGTAGGTACTGTAATACACAACATAGAATTAAAGCCAGGAAAAGGAGCTCAATTAGTAAGATCTGCTGGAGTTTCTGCTCAATTAATGGCTAAAGAAGGAAAGAAAGCTTTATTAAGATTACCATCAGGAGAAATGAGATTCGTTTCTATAGAGTGTAAAGCTACTATAGGACAAGTTGGTAACATAGAACACGGTAACGTTGTTATAGGTAAAGCAGGTAGAAAGAGACATATGGGTATAAGACCTACAGTTAGAGGTTCTGTAATGAACCCTTGTGACCATCCACACGGTGGTGGGGAAGGTAGAACTTCAATAGGTAGACCTTCACCAGTTACTCCATGGGGTAAACCAGCTCTTGGATACAAAACTAGAAAGAAAAACAAAGCTTCTGATAAGTTAATAGTATCAAGAAGAACTAAGTAATAGATTTACTTTTGCTCGGAAAGGAGGAGTTTAAATGTCAAGATCAACTAAAAAAGGACCTTTCGTACATGCGAGACTTTTAAAGAAAATAGAGGCTATGAACGCTAGTGGAAATAAAGAAGTTATAAAAACTTGGTCAAGAAGTTCAACTATATTCCCTCAAATGGTAGAACATACTATAGCTGTTCATGATGGAAGAAGACATGTACCTGTATTTATAACAGAAGACATGGTTGGACACAAGTTAGGAGAATTCGTTCCTACAAGAACTTTCAAAGGACACAAGGACGACGAAAAATCTAATAAGAGAAAATAATTAATTTTTCGCTAAGGAAGGAGGAATAGCAAATGGAAGCAAAAGCTACTGCTAAATATGTACGTGTATCACCAAGAAAAGCAGGACAAATCTGCAGCCTTGTTAGAGGAAAAAATGTAGACGAAGCGTTAGCAATATTAAAGTTCACTCCAAGAGGAGCAGCTGATATAATAGCTAAGGTTGTTAAGTCTGCTAAGGCAAACGCTGAAAATAACCATGAGATGAACGTTGAAAATTTATACGTTGCATCAATAGTTGCAAACCAAGGACCAACAATGAAGAGATTCATGCCTAGAGCTATGGGACGTGCAACAATGATAAGAAAAAGAACTTCTCACATAGAGGTTGTTCTTAAGGAAAGAAAATAATAAATAGATAGGAGGGAAAGTAATGGGTCAAAAGGTTAATCCACACGGACTAAGAGTCGGTGTTATAAAAGATTGGGACTCAAGATGGTTCGCAGATAAAAAAGAGTTCGGAAATTTATTATTAGAAGACCATAATATACGTAAATTCTTAAAGAATAGATTATATTCTTCAGGAGTTGCGAAGATAGAAATAGAAAGATCAGCAAACAAGGTTAAGATAGACTTACACGTTGCTAAGCCAGGTGTAGTTATAGGAAAAGCTGGTGCTGGTATAGAAGCTTTAAAAGCTGAATTAGAAAAAATGACTAAGAAGACTGTTATAGTTAACATAGTTGAAGTTAGAAACCCAGATAAAGATGCTCAATTAGTGGCAGAAAATATAGCATTAGCTATAGAAAGAAGGGTTGCTTTCAGAAGAGCTATGAAACAAGCTATACAAAGAGCTATGAAGTCTGGAGTTAAAGGTATAAAAGTTTCTGCTTCAGGAAGATTAGGTGGAGCTGAAATGGCTAGAACTGAAGGATACAGTGAAGGAAATGTACCTCTTCAAACATTAAGAGCTGATATAGATTACGGTTTCGCTGAAGCTAACACTACTTACGGGAAAACTGGTATAAAAGTTTGGATATGTAACGGAGAAGTTCTTCCAACTAGAAACGGTGTAAACCCAAGAGAAGATAGAAGAGACAACAGAAGAAACAACAAGAGAAACGATAGAAGAGATAACAGAAGAAACGATAGAAGAGGGAATGATAGAGGAAACAACAGAGGACAAAGACCTCAAGGACAAAGACCTCAAGGATCAAGACCTCAAAGAACTGAAAAGAAAGATAACTAATATTAAAAAGGTTCGAGGAAGGAGGAAATACTCATGTTAATGCCAAAAAGAGTAAAGCGTCGTAGAGTTCATAGAGGAAGTATGGCTGGAAAAGCTCACAAGGGTAACAAAGTTACTTACGGTGAGTTCGGACTAGTTGCTTTAGAAGCTTCTTGGATAACTTCTAACCAAATAGAAGCTGCCAGAATCGCTATGACTAGATCTATAAAAAGAGGGGGAAAAGTTTGGATAAAAATATTCCCACATAAACCAGTAACAAGAAAACCTGCTGAAACTCGTATGGGTGCCGGTAAAGGTTCACCAGAATACTGGGTAGCAGTTGTTAAGCCAGGAAGAGTTATGTTCGAATTAGCAGGTGTTTCTGAAGAAAAAGCTAGAGAAGCAATGAGACTTGCTATGCACAAACTTCCTGTAAAATGTAAGTTTGTAAAGCGTGAAGATTTAGAAGTAAAAGGTGGTGAATAGGATGAAAGCTAAAGAATTAAGAGATTTAACAAGCGAAGAGCTAATGAATAGATTAAATGACTTCAAAAGTGAATTATTTAGCTTAAGATTCCAATTAGCTACTGGTCAATTAGAAAACACAGCAAGAATAAAATTCGTTAAGAAAGATATAGCTAGAGTTAAAACTATACTTGCTGAAAGAAAGTTAAACGAAACTAGAGCTTAATTTGGAAAGGAGGCTTTTTAACCATGGAAAGAGGAAGAAGAAAAGTTAGAATAGGCCGTGTTGTAAGTGACAAAATGGACAAAACAATAGTTGTTGCTGTTGAAGACTTCGTACGTCACCCATTATACAACAAGCCAGTTAAGAGAACTAAAAAATTCAAAGCTCACGATGAACAAAATGTTTGTAGAATCGGAGATAAAGTTAAAATAATGGAAACTAGACCTTTATCAAAGGATAAGAGATTCAGATTAGTTGAAGTTGTTGAAAAAGTTAAGTAGTTTATTGGTAAAGGAGGGATTACGATATGATACAACAAGAAACACGTTTAAGAGTTGCGGATAACTCTGGTGCTAAAGAAATACTATGCATACGTGTACTAGGCGGAAGTAAAAGAAGATATGGTAACATAGGCGACGTAATAGTTGCTACTGTTAAAAGTGCAACACCTGGTGGAGTTGTAAAAAAAGGTAAAGTTGTTAAAGCTGTTATAGTAAGAACTAAGCAAGGCGTGAGACGTAAAGACGGAAGTTATATATCTTTCGACGAAAATGCTGCAGTTATAATAAAAGACGATAAAACTCCAGTAGGAACTCGTATATTCGGGCCTGTTGCTAGAGAGTTAAGAGATAATGACTTTATGAAAATAGTTTCTCTTGCTCCAGAAGTACTATAATAAGGAGGTGCAATAGGACATGATGCGTGTTAAAAAAGGTGACACTGTTGTAGTTATAGCAGGTAAAGATAAGGGTAAAAAAGGTACAGTTACTAAAGTATTCCCTAAGGCTAACAGAGTATTAGTTGAAGGTGTAAACGTAATAACTAAGCACCAAAAACCAACTGCTATAAACCCACAAGGTGGAATAGTAAACAAAGAAGCTTCAATACACATATCTAACGTAATGCCAGTAGATCCTGAAACAGGAAAAGGTACAAGAGTTAGATTTGAAATGAAGGATGGAAAAAAAGTAAGAGTATCAGTAAAGAGCGGAAAAGAAATATAATTTAGCTTGAAAGGAGGGACCTTAAATGGCTTCTAGATTACAAGAAAAATACATGAAAGAAGTTGCTCCTGCTTTAATGGAGAAATTCGGATATAAGAATGTTATGGAAATACCTAAGTTAGAGAAAATAGTTATCAACATGGGTATAGGAGATGCTAGAGAAAATCCAAAAGGATTAGAAAAAGCAGTAGAAGAAATGGAAATGATATCTGGTCAAAAGCCAGTTATAACTAGAGCAAGAAAATCTGTTGCGAACTTCAAATTAAGAGAAGGTATGCCAATAGGTGCAAAAGTTACATTAAGAGCTGACAAAATGTACTACTTCATGGACAAGTTAGTATCTGTATCTTTACCAAGAGTTAGAGACTTCAGAGGAGTTAACGCTAACGCATTCGATGGTAGAGGTAACTACGCTTTAGGTGTTAAAGAACAATTAATATTCCCTGAAATAGAATACGATAAGGTAGACAAAGTAAGAGGAATGGATATAATATTTGTTACTACTGCGAAAACTGACGAAGAAGCACGTGAATTATTAAAATTATTAGGAATGCCATTTTCTAAGTAAGCTTAGAAAAGGCAATTTTCTAAGCTAAGAAAAGAAGGAGGGATTCCAGTGGCTAGAAAAGCGATGGTTGTAAAACAACAAAGAAAACAAAAGTACGCTACTAGAGAATACACTAGATGTACTATATGCGGTAGACCACATTCAGTACTTAGAAAGTTCGGAATATGCCGTATATGCTTTAGAGAATTAGCTTACAAGGGTCAAATACCTGGTGTTAGAAAAGCAAGTTGGTAAAACTTTGATATAAATGGAAGGAGGGTTTCAATATGACAATGACAGATCCAATAGCAGATATGCTTACTCGTATAAGAAATGCTAACGTAGTTAAACATGAGACTGTTGATGTTCCAGCTTCTAATATAAAGAAAGAATTAGCTAGAATACTATTAGAAGAAGGATTCGTTAGAGGATACGATGTAATAGAAGATGGAAAGCAAGGAATAATAAGAATACAATTAAAGTACGGACAAACAGGAGAAAGAGTTATATCAGGATTAAAGAGAATATCTAAGCCTGGTATGAGAGTTTACGCTTCTAAGCACGAAATACCAAGAGTATTAAACGGTTTAGGAATATCAGTAATATCTACTTCTAAAGGAATATTAACTGATAAGCAAGCTAGAAAAGAAAATGTTGGTGGAGAAGTAATCTGCTACGTTTGGTAATATAGACGAAAGATGTAAGGAGGTGCGATTATGTCAAGAATAGGTGTTAAACCAATAACTGTACCAGCAGGTGTTGAAGTTACTATAGCTGAAGGAAACTTAGTTACTGTAAAAGGACCAAAAGGTACATTAAGCAAGCAATTTGATGCTGCTTTAACTATAAAGCAAGAAGAAAATACTATAACTGTTGAAAGACCAACTAACAACAAGCAACACAGAGCACTACACGGGTTAACTAGAACTTTAATAGATAACATGGTAGTAGGTGTTACTAACGGTTTCGAAAAGAAATTAGAATTAGTAGGTGTTGGATACAGAGCTCAAAAGCAAGGAAAGAAATTAGTTATGAGTTTAGGATTCTCTCATCCGGTAGAAATGGAAGATCCAGAAGGAATAACAGTTGAAGTTCCAAACCAAACTGAGTTAACAGTTAAAGGTATAGATAAGCAATTAGTAGGAAACTACGCTGCTAAGATAAGAGACTGGAGAAAGCCAGAGCCATACAAAGGTAAAGGTATAAGATACGCTGGTGAAGTAGTAAGACGTAAAGAAGGTAAAACTGGTAAGAAGTAATAAATACCAAACTTAAACGCTAGAAAGGAGTGAGCCTGGTGATAAAGAAAGCTGATAAAAATGCAAACAGACTTCAAAGACATAAGAGAGTTCGTAGAAAAATAACTGGAACTACTCAAAGACCAAGATTATGTGTATTCAGAAGTTCTAATAACATATACGCTCAAATAATAGATGATACAAACAGAGTTACTTTAGTATCTGCATCTTCATTAGACGCAGACGTTAAAGGAGCTGTTAGTCATACAGGAAATAAAGAAGCAGCTAAAATGGTCGGAGAATTAGTGGCTAAGAAAGCTGTAGAAAAAGGAATCACTGAAGTTGTATTCGACAGAGGTGGATACTTATATCACGGAAGAGTTCAAGTATTAGCAGAAGCTGCTAGAGAAGCTGGACTTAAGTTCTAATAAGAGAAACAAAGGAGGGAAATGCACATGCGTCGTAAGATTATAGATGCCAGACAACTTGACTTAAAAGAAAAAGTTGTTGAAGTTAGACGTGTTACTAAAGTTGTAAAAGGTGGTAGAAACTTCAGATTTGCAGCGTTAGTAGTAGTTGGAGATGAAAACGGACACGTTGGTATAGGTACTGGTAAAGCGATGGAAGTACCAGATGCTATAAAGAAAGCAGTAGAAGATGCTAAGAAGAATCTTATAAATGTACCTATAGTTGGTACAACTATACCTCACGAAGTTCACGGACACTTCGGTGCTGGTAAAATATTAGTAATGCCTGCTAAGCAAGGTACAGGAGTTATAGCTGGGGGACCTGCTAGAGCCGTACTTGAGTTAGCTGGTTTAACAGATGTTAGAGCTAAATCTTTAGGAACTAACAACCCAAGAAACATGGTAAATGCTACAATAGAAGGACTTAAATCTCTTAAGAGAGCTGAAGATATAGCTAAATTAAGAGGTAAAAAAGTTGAGGACCTTCTAGGGTAAGGAGGTAGTAAGAAATGGCTAAATTACAAATAAAATTAGTTAGAAGTATAATAGGAACTACTCCTAACCAAAAGAAAAACGTAGAAGCGTTAGGATTAAGAAAAAGAGAACAAGTAGTTGTTAAAGAAGATAATGCCCAAATAAGAGGGATGATAGCTAAGGTTAGTCACTTAGTAGAAGTAACTGAAATAGCTGAGTAATAAATAGATAAGACGAATAAGGAGGTGCAATCCATGAAGTTACATGAGTTAAAACCTGCTGAAGGTGCAGTAAGAGCTAAGAAAAGATTAGGTAGAGGTACTGCTACTGGACAAGGTAAGACTGCAGGACGTGGACAAAAAGGACAATGGTCTCGTTCAGGTGGTGGAGTTAGAGTTGGATTCGAAGGTGGACAAATGCCACTTGCTAGAAGACTTCCTAAGAGAGGATTCAACAACATATTCAAGAAAGTTTATACAGAAGTTAATGTAGCTGCTTTAAACAGATTCGAAAACGGAACTGAAATAACTGCTGAAGTTTTAAAGGCTGCTAGAGTTATAAGCAAAATAGAAAAAGACGGCATAAAGATCTTAGGTGAAGGAAACTTAGAAAAGGCGTTAACAGTTAAGGCTGCTAAGTTTACTGCTTCAGCTCAAGAAAAAATAGAAAAAGCTGGAGGAAAGGCAGAATTAGTTTAATCTAATCTGCTGCTCTTAGCCGAATAGGCGGGGTGATATCGTGCTGTCAAACTTAAAACAAGCTTGGAAGCTTAAAGATGTAAGAAGAAAAATATTATATACTTTGATGATGATTGTAGTATTTAGGATAGGTGCAGCTATACCTGTTCCTGGAGTTGATACAAGTATTATAAAGGGAATGGTTGACTCAAATGGTCTTCTTTCCCTATATAATCTGTTCACTGGAGGTGCATTTAGTAACTTTACACTATTTGCATTAGGTGTAGGACCATATATCACAGCATCTATCATAATACAACTTCTAACTGTAGGTTTTGAAAGTTTGGAAGAACTTCAAAAGTCTGGTGAAGAAGGAAAGAAAAAGATTAATAAATATACTAAGTACATTGCATTAGCATTAGCTTTTGTTCAAGCTATAGCGATAACGCTAGGTATTGTAAGAGGAGCTTTAAAAAGTGATAATGCATTCTTTATTATAACAGTTATATTGACATTAGTATCAGCAAGTATGCTTCTAATGTGGATAGGGGACAAAATTACTGAAAAAGGATTAGGTAATGGAAGTTCTATTATAATATTTATAGGTATTATCTCAAGAATACCAGTAGATGTTATATCAACTGTAAACTTAGTAAAAAGTGGCAAAATAGCTATATGGGCAGTAGCTCTGTTAGCAGTAGTAATACTTTTAACAATAACTGCAGTCACATATATACAAGAAGCCACAAGAAAAATCCCAGTACAATATGCAAAAAGAGTTGTTGGAAGAAAGATGTATGGAGGACAAAGTTCTCATATACCTATGAAAGTTAATCAATCGGGAGTTATACCAGTAATTTTCGCTAGTTCACTTTTAGCATTCCCTCAAACTTTAGCAATGTTTATGGGTGCAGATGCTCAAGCTTTTGTGCAAACATATTTAAATCCAGTACAATCTCCAGGAGTTTGGATTTATAGAGCGCTTGAAGTTCTGCTGATAGTATTCTTCTCTTATTTCTATACTACTGTATCATTTAATACAGAAGATATAGCAAATAATATGAAAAATAACGGTGGGTTTATACCAGGTATTAGACCAGGACAACCTACAATAGATTATTTAAATAGAATATTATCAAGACTTACTCTAGCTGGAGCTTTATTCTTAGCTTGTATCGTTATGGTATCTGCTATAATAATGTTCTTTATGAAACTTCAAATAACACTAGTAGGTACATCTTTACTAATAGTTGTTGGTGTTGCATTAGAACTTAAGAGACAGTTAGAATCAAATCTGGTTATGAGAACATACCAAGGTTTCTTAAAATAAATTGGAGATGATAGTATGAGAATAATATTACTTGGACCTCCTGGTGCTGGTAAAGGTACTCAGGCAGCAGGTATTGTTGAAAAATACAATATACCTCATATATCAACAGGTGATATATTCAGAAAGAACATAAAAGAAGGAACAGAGCTTGGAAAGAAAGCTAAAGAATATATAGATCAAGGATTATTAGTTCCAGATGAGTTAACTGTAGGTTTAGTTACAGACAGAGTATCTCAAGATGACTGTAAGAATGGATTTATGTTAGATGGATTCCCAAGAAATGTTGCTCAAGCTCAACATTTAGATACGTTCTTAAATAAAACTAATATAGCTTTAGACAAGGTAGTTAATATCGAAGTTGATAAGGAAATATTAGTTGGTAGAGCTGTAGGAAGAAGAATATGTAAATCTTGCGGTGCTACGTATCATGTTAAGTTTAATCCTCCTAAAGTTGAAGGAGTATGTGATGTATGCCAAGGTGAATTATACCAAAGAGCAGATGACACAGAAGAAACTGTATCAAAGAGAATACAAGTTTACTTAGATGAAACTAGACCATTAGTTGACTATTATAGCAAACAAGGTATAATAGCTAACATAGATGGGGAACAATCTATAGATAAGGTATTTGAAGATATAGTAAACGCTTTAGGAAGTGAAAAATAATGATTACATTAAAATCAAAAAAAGAAATAGAACTTATGAGAGAGGCGGGCAAAATTGTCGCTGAAACTCATGAGATATTGAAATCAGCTGTTATTCCGGGAATATCTACACTAGAGTTAGATAAAATAGCTGAAGAGAATATAAGAAAATATAATGCAATTCCATCTTTTAAAGGTTATGGCGGTTTCCCAGGATCTATATGTGCTTCTATAAATGAAGAGGTAGTTCATGGTATACCAAATGCTAACAGAATTTTAAAAGAAGGCGACATTATAAGTTTAGATGTAGGTGCCTATTATAAAGGATATCATTCAGACTCTGCGAAAACTCATGGGGTAGGAATAATATCTGAAGAAGATAGGAAATTAATAGAAGTAACAAAAGAAAGCTTCTATGAAGGTTTAAAATTTGCTAAACTAGGATATAGATTATCTGATATCTCACACGCAGTACAAGCACACGTTGAAAAACATGGTTTTTCAGTAGTTAGAGATTTAGTTGGTCATGGAGTTGGAACTGAACTTCATGAAGATCCTCAAATACCTAACTATGGTCCAGCAGGTAAAGGTCCAAGACTTTTAGAAGGAATGGTCTTAGCTGTAGAGCCAATGGTTAACGCTGGTAAATATCACGTTAAAACATTAGCAGATGACTGGACAATTGTCACAATAGATGGCAAAAAATCAGCTCATTATGAGCATACAATAGCAATCACTGAAGATGAGCCGCTGATATTATCAGCACTTTAATCATAAAGTAGGTGAATAAATGCTATTAAATAAGCTAAGTATAGGTCAAGTTGTAAAAGCTTTATCAGGTAGAGAACAAGGAAGACTATTTTTTATAGTAGAAGTAGTTGACCATGAATATGTTTTAATATCTGATGGTAAGACAAGAAAACTTGGTAAGCCTAAGCTAAAAAAAGTTAAGCACTTAAAGATATATGACTTTATTAGCGAAGAAGCAAAACAAATGATTATATCTAAGCAGAATAATACAGATGCTTTTTTAAGAGCTCAACTTACTAAGTTAGATCAAAGGATTTAACTTATTGAAATGGAGGTTTGGTTAGTTAATGGCCAAAAAAGATGTTATAGAACTAGAAGGTACAGTTACAGAAAACTTACCTAATGCTATGTTTAAAGTAAAATTAGAAAATGGACATGAAGTATTATGTCACTTATCTGGAAAGCTAAGAATGAACTTCATAAGAATCCTTGAAGGTGATAAGGTGAATGTTGAGCTTTCTCCATATGACCTTACAAGAGGAAGAATCACTTGGCGTAAGAAGTAGACTATTTTAATATTAGTCTAAGGAGGGATTAACAATGAAAGTAAGACCATCAGTAAAACCAATATGCGAAAAGTGCAAGGTTATAAAAAGAAAAGGTAAAGTAATGGTTATCTGTGAAAATCCAAAGCACAAGCAAAAGCAAGGATAATAAATTATACTAGTAATTTGTAAAATTTTGTAGTATAATATTTAATTGTGATATTAGCAATTAAACTTTAAAATCGTTGAAATCTGTTTCGGATTTAACATGAATTAACACAAGTTTAGAATCGAAAAAATTAAGTGTAGGAGGTGCGAACTAATGGCAAGAATAGCTGGGGTAGATTTACCTAGAGAAAAAAGAGCGGAAATAGGCTTAACTTATATATACGGTATAGGTAAGGCAACTGCTAACGAAATATTAGCTAAAGCTGACATAGATCCTAACGTAAGAATAAAAGACTTATCAGAAGAGCAAGTTAACGAATTAAGAAAGATAATAGATAATGATTTCTTAGTTGAAGGTGACTTAAGAAGAGAAATCGCTTTAAATATAAAGAGATTAAGAGATATAAAATGTTACAGAGGTATGAGACATGCTAAAGGTCTTCCACTAAGAGGACAAAGAACTAAGACTAACGCTAGAACTAGAAAAGGTCCTAGAAAAACTGTATCTCGTAAGAAGAAGAAGTAATAAATAAAAACTAGATAGGAGGGAAAACAATGGCTAAGCAAAAGAAAGTTACACGTGTAAGAAGAAAAGAGCGTAAAAATATAGAACGTGGGCAAGCTCATATACAATCTACTTTCAACAATACAATAATAACTTTAACTGATGTTCATGGGAACGCTATATCAGCTGCATCTTCAGGACAATTAGGATTCAAAGGATCAAGAAAAGCGACTCCTTTCGCATCTCAAATGGCTGCTGAAACTGCTGCTAAAGCTGCAATGGAACACGGTTTAAAAACTGTTGAAGTATTCGTAAAGGGGCCAGGTTCAGGAAGAGAAGCTGCTATAAGAGCATTACAAGCTACTGGATTAGAAGTAACTATGATAAAGGACGTTACTCCAATCCCTCACAATGGATGTAGACCACCAAAGAGAAGAAGAGTGTAATTATATAAACAAGTAAATTAGGAGGTGTAAAGACATGGCAAGATACACAGGTGCATCATGCAGACAATGTCGTAGAGAAGGAATGAAATTATTCCTTAAAGGTGACAGATGTTATACTGATAAATGTGCTATAGTTAAGAGAAACTATGCTCCAGGACAACATGGACAAGGAAGAAAGAAAGTTTCTAACTATGGATTACAATTAAGAGAAAAGCAAAAAGTTAAGAGAATATACGGAGTTTTAGAAACTCAATTCAGAAACCTATACGAGCGTGCTGAAAAAATGGCTGGTATAACAGGGGAAAACTTATTAAGCTTATTAGAAAGAAGATTAGACAATGTTGTTTACAGAATGGGATTAGCTTCATCTAGAAAAGAAGCTAGACAATTAGTAGGACACGGTCACTTCTTATTAAACGGACACAAGGCTGATATAGCTTCTATAACAGTTAAGCCAGGTGACGTTATAACAGTTAAAGAAAGATCAAAATCATCTGCTAAATTCAAAGCTTTAGTAGAAAACAATACAAGAATAGCTCCTAAGTGGTTAGAAACTAACTTAGACGAAATGAGCGCTAAAGTTGTTGCTAACCCATCAAGAGAAGATATAGATCTTGAAATAGCAGAGCACTTAATAATAGAGCTTTACTCTAAGTAATAAATATATTTTAAAATTTATTTTTGAGATTTTGTTTACCCTCAGTGGATTAATAAATTTAAAGGAGGGTTTTGTCCATGATAGAAATAGAAAAACCAAAAGTAGATATAATAGAGCTTAGCGAAGATTATAGATATGGAAAGTTTGTCATAGAGCCTCTTGAAAGAGGCTATGGCATAACTGTAGGTAATGCTTTAAGAAGAATATTATTATCATCTTTACCAGGTGTAGCAGTTAATGCTATAAAAATAGATGGAGTTCTTCATGAATTCTCAACTGTTGCTGGTGTTAAAGAAGATGTTACTGAAATAATATTAGCATTAAAAGAACTTTCAGCTACTATAGATGGTGAAGGAAGCAGAACTCTTAAAATAGAGGCTGAGGGTCCATGTACTATAACTGGTGCTGATATAATATGTCCTTCTGATGTTGAAGTATTAAGCAAAGATTTAAAAATAGCAACATTAGATGACAATGCTAAGTTAAATATGGAAATAATGATAGATAAAGGTAGAGGTTATGTTTCTGCTGAAGAAAACAAGACAGAGCATATGCCTATAGGAGTTTTACCTGTAGATTCAATCTATACTCCTATTGAAAAAGTGAGCTACCATGTTGAAAATACAAGAGTAGGTCAAAAGTCAGACTATGACAAATTAACACTAGAAGTTTGGACTAATGGAAGCATAAACCCTCAAGAGGGAATATCTCTTGCAGCTAAAGTTTTAGTTGAACATTTAAATCTATTCATAGACTTAACAGAGCATGTAAGCAATGTTGAGATAATGGTAGAAAAAGAAGAAGACCAAAAAGAAAAAGTTCTTGAAATGACTATAGAAGAATTAGATTTATCAGTTAGATCTTACAACTGTTTAAAGAGAGCGGGAATAAACACAGTTGAAGAATTAGCTAATAAGTCTGAGGACGATATGATGAAGGTTAGAAATCTAGGGAAAAAATCTTTAGAAGAAGTAATCCAAAAGTTAGAAGAACTTGGATTAGGTCTAAAACCAAGCGAAGAATAGTTAGTGAAGGAGGGATATCATGGCTACTTACCGTAAATTAGGACGTGAGACAGCTCACAGAAACCTTATGTTAAGAAACTTAGTAACTGATTTACTAAGAAATGGAAGAATAGAAACTACTGTTACTAGAGCTAAGGAAACTAGAAGAATGGCAGAAAAGATGATAACTCTTGCTAAAAGAGGAGATCTTCATGCTAGAAGACAAGTTTTAGCTTATGTTATAGATGAAACTGTAGTAAACAACTTATTCACTGAAATAGCTCCAAAATATGCTGAGAGAAACGGTGGATACACAAGAATAATAAAGAAGGGTCCAAGAAGAGGGGACGCTGCTGAAATGGCATTTATAGAATTAGTATAATTCTTGTGAAGGATTAAGCTTATAGCTTAATCCTTTTTTAAATATAAATTTGTACAAAAATAATATCTTTAATCCACTGTAGGTTTGTTTTATAGCCTTTATAAACTATGATAGATTCTATAGTTTATAAAGGCTATATTTTTATATTCAGATAAAGTTAGGTGCAAAAAACAAACTTACAAAGGATAAAAATTACGGGGGAATAGTAGATAAAATCTATGATGTATAATTTGAAATATGATCCTTGTTTAGATATATTTATAGTTCATAAAATATAATTGAACATATAATTATAAAATTAAGAAAAATGTATGCTAGCGGCAGATATAAGTAGATTTTAAGATAAACGTACTTGTGTTTTTTGCGATGAACTATGATATAATACTAGTCAAAATGGTTTTTGTTCAAAAAATAGAGTTTATTAACACTAATAAGGTATTAGTTATTTATATATGACGAAGTTGCTTTAATTACTTATGAAAAGGAGTAAATAAATGAACAATATAGTAAAAGTGAATAATATATCTTATGAGTATATTACAGAAGATAGCACTTTTAAAGCAATAGACAGATTAACACTAGATGTAAAAGAAGGTGAATTTGTTGCTATAATTGGTCACAATGGTTCTGGAAAGTCTACATTATCTAAGAACTTAAATGCTATACTGGTTCCCACTGAAGGAGATATACTTATAGATGGAATGAATACAAAAGAAGAAGATAAATTATGGGATATAAGGCAAACAGCAGGTATGGTATTTCAAAATCCAGATAACCAAATTGTTGCTACAATAGTAGAGGAAGATGTTGCTTTTGGCCCAGAAAACCTAGGGATAGATCCTATAGAAATAAAACATAGGGTTGAAGAATCGTTAAAGAGTGTCGGTATGTATGAGTTAAGAGATAGACAACCACACCTATTATCAGGAGGACAAAAACAAAGAGTAGCTATAGCAGGAATAATAGCTATGAAGCCAAAATGTATAATATTTGATGAAGCAACGGCTATGTTAGACCCATCTGGAAGAAAAGAAGTAATGAAAACTATAAAAAAGTTAAACAAAGAAGAAAATATTACCGTATTACATATAACTCACTTTATGGAAGAGGCAGTAGAAGCTGATAGAGTTATAGTTATGGAAAAAGGTAAAAAAATATTAGAAGGAACTCCAAGAGAAGTATTTAGTCAAATAGATACATTAAAAGGTATAGGATTAGATGTTCCTTATATGACGGAATTATCTAGTATGTTATATAAAGAAGGTATAGATATAAAAAAAGATATATTAACTGTAGATGAGATGGTGATGGAATTATGTCGATAGAGATAAAAGGTTTAACTCATATATATAACGAAGGAATGCCTTTTGCTAGTAAGGCGTTAGACAATGTTACTTTTGAAATTAAAGATAGAGATTTTGTAGGGTTAATAGGACATACTGGTTCTGGTAAATCAACATTAATACAGCATTTAAATGGGATATTAAAGCCTCATTCTGGAGAGATAAATATAAATGGATTTAACATAACAGATCCAAGCTTAAACCTAACAGAAGTTAGAAAAAGGGTAGGAGTAGTGTTTCAATACCCTGAATATCAATTATTTGAAGAAACAATAGAGAAAGATATAGCTTTTGGACCTAATAATTTAGGCTTAGACCCTGAAGAAGTTGATCGTAGGGTAAAAGCATCAATGGAAGCTGTTGGGCTTGATTATGAATTATTTAAAGATAAATCTCCATTTGAATTATCAGGAGGTCAAAAAAGAAGAGTAGCAATAGCTGGAGTTATAGCTATGAAACCAGAAGTACTTATTTTAGATGAACCTGCAGCTGGATTAGATCCAGGTGGAAGGGATGAAATATTTAATTTAATAAAAACACTGCATAAAGAAAATAATATGACAATAATATTATCTTCTCATAGTATGGATGATATGGCTAGATTAGCAAAGACTTTGATAGTTATGAATAAAGGGAAAGTAGAATTTATAGGGACTCCTAAAGAAGTGTTTAAATCTAACTCTTCAAGACTTAAGGAAATAGGTCTTGATATACCTCAAGTATTAGAGTTAGCAATAAAGCTAAGAGAAAATGGATTTGACATAAAAGAAGATATCATAACTATACAAGAAGCTAAGGAAGAAATATTAAGAGTTATGAGAGGTAAAAAGAAATGTTAAAAGATATAACTATAGGGCAGTATTATCCTGTAAATTCGGTAATTCACAAGCTAGATGCTAGAGTTAAGCTTATAGCCACTTTCATTTTTATGATATCTCTATTTATAATAAATAAATTCTGGCCATATGCTATTGTTTTGTTAGCTCTAGTAGCTATTATAAAATCATCAAAATTGCCAGGTAAATATATATTAAAAGGATTAAAACCATTAAGATGGATTATAATATTTACATTTGTAATCAATGTATTTTTCTTACCAGGAGATGTCATTTGGTCATTTGGTTTCTTAAGAATTACAAGTCAAGGTTTAGAACAAGCTATATTTATGGCTATAAGGCTTATATTCTTAGTTGTAGGGACTTCTTTACTTACCCTAACAACTACACCTATGGACCTAACAGACGGCATAGAGAGGCTTTTAAATCCATTAAACAAGGTTGGATTTCCTGTACATGAATTAGCTATGATGATGACAATAGCTTTAAGATTTATACCTACTCTATTAGATGAAACTGATAAAATAATGAAAGCTCAAATGTCAAGAGGGGCAGATTTTGAAAGTAAAAATCTTATAAATAGAGCTAAAAACTTAGTGCCATTACTAGTACCTTTATTTGTAAGTGCATTTAGAAGAGCTGAAGAACTTGCTGCTGCAATGGAAGCTAGATGTTATAGAGGTGGATACAATAGGACAAAAATGAAACAAGCTATAATGACAAAAGCAGATTATGTAGCTAATGGTATACAGATTGTATATTTGGTTATAATTATAGCTACTAGATTTATGTAAAGAGGAAGACTATGAGAAATTTAAAACTTACGATACAGTATAATGGTCAAAACTATTGTGGATGGCAAAAGCAACCTGATTCTTTAGGTATACAAGGTACAATAGAAAAAGCCATTTATGACATAACTAGGGAAGAAGTTAAAATAACCGGATCCGGCAGAACTGATGCAGGAGTTCATGCTTTGGGTCAGGTAGCCAATTTTAAAACAAGCTCTAATATACCTGCAAGTAAAATGCCAAATGCATTAAATGCTAAGTTACCAAAAGATATATCTATAATAGACTGTATAGAGGTAGATGAAGATTTTCACTCAAGATATAGTTCAAAGAAAAAGAGATATAGATATTTAATACACAATAGTCCATATAGAAATCCTATATATAAGGACATATCATATCATGTAAAATATGATCTCGATTTCGAAAAAATGTGTAAAGAAGCTAAGAGTCTAATTGGTGAATATGATTTTAAAGGGTTCATGAGTTCTGGATCTTCAGTTAAAGACACTATAAGAACGATATACGATATAACACTAACTAAAGAAGATGGATTAATTGTTATGGAAGTAGAAGGTAATGGATTTTTATATAACATGGTAAGAATAATAGCAGGAACGTTAGTTGATATAGGTAGAGGTCGTATAACTAAAAACCTTGAAGAAGTAATAAAATCAAAAAATAGAGGAGAATGTGGACATACCGCTCCAGCACATGGATTATTTCTCAAAAAAGTTGATTATTAGCTTGACACACCAGGGGGCATATATTAAAATAAGTTAGAGTGTGTTAATAAGTCCACTTGCCCCGGACTTGACATAAACGGTAAAATTTTTATAGGAAAATAAGTTAAGGAGGGACAAACATGAAAAGTTATATAGCTAAGCCAGCTGATGTACAAAGAAAATGGTACATCGTTGATGCTGAAGGAAAAACATTAGGTCGTTTAGCAACTGAAATAGCGACAGTATTAAGAGGAAAGCACAAGGTTACTTTCACTCCACACGTTGACGGAGGAGACTTCGTTGTTGTTGTAAACGCAGAGAAGGTAGTTTTAACAGGAAAGAAATTAGATCAAAAAATGTACAGATACCACACAGGATACGTAGGTGGGTTAAAGGAAATAACTTACAGAGAAATGATGGCTAAGAAGCCTGAAGAAGTTGTATCACATGCAGTAAGTGGTATGTTATGTAAGAACAAATTAAGAAGCAGAATGATGACTAGATTAAGAGTATTCGCAGGACCAAACCATGATCATGCAGCTCAAAATCCAGAAGTTTTAAACTTTAAATAATAATTAACGGGTGAAAGGAGGAGTTATCATGGCTAACGTTCAATACTACGGAACAGGAAGAAGAAAGCACTCTGTTGCTAGAGTTAGATTAGTTGCAGGTGAAGGAAACATAGTAATAAATGGAAGACCAGTTGGAGAATACTTCAACTATGAAACATTAATAAGAGATGTTAAGCAACCATTAGTGTTAACTAACAACGAAAACAAATACGATGTTATAGTAAAGGTTGAAGGTGGAGGATTCACTGGACAAGCTGGAGCTATAAGACATGGTATATCTAGAGCTTTATTAAAAGCTGATGAAGAGTTAAGAGGAGCTTTAAAGAAAGAAGGATTCTTAACTAGAGATGCTAGAATGAAGGAAAGAAAGAAATACGGATTAAAGGCAGCAAGAAGAGCTCCACAATTCTCAAAGAGATAATATCCTATTTTATATGTTTGTACAAAGACTTTGGAATATTCCAAAGTCTTTTTTAATATAAATGTACAGGGTGATATTGTGAGAAAGTACATAAAACATATAATATTTTGTGTTATATCTATAATACTAGTAGTGGTATTTTCGTTTGAAATTCAAAGTGTATCGCAAGAGTCTATGGAGTATATGCCAGTAACCAAAAAAACCATAATACTAGATGCTGGTCATGGTGGGATAGATCCAGGAGCCTTGAATGAAGATAAAAGTATAACTGAAAAAGATGTGAATTTATCTATTACACTTAAATTAAGAGAATTATTAGAATCTAGTGGGGGTCTTGTTATATTAACTAGAGAAGAAGATGTTAGCTTGTATGAAGAAGCTAAAGGCAAGACAATTAGACAAAAATATAATGAAAATTTAAAGAATCGAAAAAAGGTAATAAACGAATCTGATGCAGATATGTTTGTATCTATACATATGAATGCATTAAGTGGAAAAGGTGCTTCTAAATATTATGGGGCCCAGACATTTTATCCAGGTGGAAAAGATGACTCTAAAAAGCTATCTAAATATATACAAGAAGAATTAAAGAGAGTAGTTGATAAAACTAATAACAGAGAAATTAAACCTAAAGATGACTTATATTTATTAAAAGAAAATGCAA
Organism: Romboutsia sp. MSSM.1001216sp_RTP31141st1_G3_RTP31141_220114; assembly: GCF_039031195.1. NCBI lineage: Bacteria > Bacillati > Bacillota > Clostridia > Peptostreptococcales > Peptostreptococcaceae > Romboutsia > Romboutsia sp. MSSM.1001216sp_RTP31141st1_G3_RTP31141_220114. The sequence continues at coordinate 62,107 of NZ_JBCIUO010000010.1, forward strand.
TACCATCAGTTTTAATAGAATGTGGATTTTTATCTAATGAAAAAGAAGCTAACTTATTAGCTGATGAAAAATATCAAGAAAAAATAGCTTGGTCAATATACGTAGGTATCCAAAAATACTTTAGTGATAATGAGAATAAAAATTGAAAAAAAGTAAAAACTAGGTTATATCAAATAAGTAATTTATTAGATATAACCTAGTTTTTTATTAAAATAAAAAAATATAAAAAAAGTATTGACGATTTAATTATAAGATGATATATTTATATATGTCCTTAAGAAAAGGGCAAAATAAGAACTTTGAAAATTAAACAGTAGGTTAATTTATATAACTGATTCTTAAAAGAATCGAAAACAAACCAAGCCAGATAT